>QXWO01000026.1 GCA_009911035.1 Lachnospiraceae bacterium | reverse complement strand
TGAATTCTGTCAGAATCACCCAAAATAGAAAAGACGGTATCACGGACAGCCGGATTTAAGTGTACTGGGTAAACGAGCTGTACATCGCTATTTTCTTCTACCAAACGCTTTACAGCTCTACATATATTTTCTAATGGCTCACCTAAATTTTCACGTCTATGAGCCGTCATCAATATAAACTTTGAACTGCTAAAATCAATCTTTCTCAATATGTCATTCTTAAATTGATATTGTTCCCTAACTGTATATTGGAATGCATCAATTACAGTATTCCCTGTAACAAATATGTTGTCAAATATATTTTCTTTTATTAAGTTCTCTTTATTATTCTCAGTCGGTGCAAAATATAACTCTGCAATTTGTGAAATAATCTTTCTATTCATTTCTTCTGGAAAAGGTGAATAATTATCGTATGTCCTTAAACCAGCTTCTACATGCCCTACTGGAATTTGCTGATAAAAAGCAGCTAAAGCGGCAGATGCTGAAGTAGTTGTATCTCCATGAACCAAAACAATATCCGGCCTAATTTGCGGCAATAAATTTTCTAAACTTTCCAAAACAGATGTTGTAATTGACGTCAACGTTTGCCTTTCCTTCATGAGATTTAAATCATAATCTGGCTTTACACTAAAAATCTCCAACACCTGATCCAACATCTGACGATGCTGGCCAGTAACACATACAATACTCTCAATTTCCTCAAGTTTCTCTAATTCCTTTACCAGCGGGCACATTTTTATTGCCTCCGGTCTTGTACCAAAAACGCTTAATACACGAATTTTCTTCATATTAAAACCAACTTTCCTCAAATTCTGCTTATACATTAGCCGTTGCGACCGCTAAAACGGCTATATTCTATGTAGTCCAAGAAGACTTTCTAAGAAAGCCTCCTTAGGATTTATTTTTTAAATTGATATAAATTTCCGTAATTTACAATGGTTAGTCCAGAGTCTTCCTGCTGTTTAATAATATTTCTGGTATCAAATAATACAGGTGTTTTCATAAGTGATGCAATATGTTTATGATCCATATTTTTATACTCATTATGGTCTGTCAAAATTACGACAATATCTGCATGTTGCACAGCCGTATCCAAATCAACATACTCATCATTGGGTACGTGTGGATCATATACCTGAACCATAAACCCTTGGCTTTTTAGCATTTCAACTATTTCAAAGGACGGGCTTTCCCTTACATCATCTACATTTCCTTTGTAAGTGACCCCAAATGCTGCTATTTTGGGATTGTCAATTCCTTTCAACAGCATATTAATTTTTTCTACAACAAATTTTGGCATGCTCTTATTTGTATCTCTTGATAAACGAATAATTTGTGCAACTTCTGGTGCCTTTGCACAGATAAAATAAGGATCTATTGCCAGGCAATGTCCTCCAACACCTGGACCTGGCTGGTGAATATTTACACGCGGATGTTTATTTGCCATCTGAATTACATCCAGGCAATTTATATCCAAAGCATAACAAATTTTAGCCAATTCATTTGCCAATGCAATATTTACGTCTCTAAATGTATTCTCCATACATTTAGACAATTCTGCTGTTTTAGCCTCTGTTTTTATAATTTCCCCCTCAACAAATACACCATATACTTCTGCTGCATGTTCCGTACATGCCGGGGTAATACCACCTACAATACGATTATTATGGCGTAACTCATATAGTATCTGTCCGGGCAATACTCTTTCCGGGCAATGTGCTAAGTAAATATCTTTTCCGATTACGTATCCATTTTTTTCAAAAATTGGCTTAACTATATCATCCATTGACTTAGGTGCAATAGTTGACTCAACTATTACCGTATTACCTTTCTCCACAAACGGTAAAATATTTTCAACTCCTTGCACTACAAATTTTAAATCACAGCTTCTAAATTCATCATCTAAATTAGGTGTTGGTACTGCAATGATAAAAGCATCTGCCTTTTCTGGCACAAGAGATGCCCTAAAATTTCCATTCTGTACTTGTGCTTTGACAACTTCCTCCAAGCCCGGCTCTTCAATATGAATATGCCCCTGATTAAGCATATTTACTACCCTCTCGGAAATATCTACACCAATTACTTCACAACCACTTTGCGCAAACATAGCTGATGTAGGTAAACCAATATAACCTAATCCAATAACACATATTTTTTTTCTCATTTTCTTTTCCTTTCGTAATAAGTGTATTTTGTTCAATTTCCACCCAAAATATCAATATATTTTTTATTCTGATTTTCACGTGAAAAAATACTTATCTCTTCAATATCACAAATTCTCAATTGTCTTAAGGTATCTTTTTTCCAATATTGTAATATTTTTTCTAAAGTTTTCTCTAATTCACTCTTTTCATTTCTGCACCAAACTCCAAGCTTATATTTTTGAATCAACTTTGTCATTAAATCATGTTCTGCACCAATATGCCATATAATTTTACCACTTCTCATATAATCATAAAATTTACCTGAAACTATATATTTACCTGAAGCATCTCGTGTATCATGTATACTAATCAAAACGTCACTCATTCTCATATACTCAAAAGATTCTTCTTGGGATACATTTCCAATATAATGCACATTATTTTCTATTCTATTTTCTCGTTGTTCTTTTACTCCTATAAAGAATAATTCTACTTCCGGAATTTTACTTACAATTTCAATTAGGTTATATGGATTTCTATAGTTGTCTTTTCTGTCTAAAAGGATTATGTTACCAGTAAATACCAAACACAACTTATTTCTCTTCTCCCATTTTCTATATGTTTTCTTCCCCTCAGTATCCCTCCAGTCCCTTTCCGAATAGCCATTATATACAGTAGCCATTTTATTTGCTGAAACTCCCATTATGTGAATCATATCCTTTAAAAATGTATCTGAAAATCCTACTATTTTATCAGCATACCTAAAAAACTTTTTTTCTGTGTAATATGCTAAATTCTTTTTTTGATTCCATAAATGCCATGGATCCCGATAATCATATATAATCCTAACACCACTATTTTTCTTATATATATCTCTCCCAAGCTTTATAAGCACAAAAGCAGGCATACTGATTATAACTGTATCTATACCGATATCATCAATTAAATCACAAATTTTTTTCTTATATCTCCATATCCATAACTGTTTGTAAATTCCTTCACGACAGTCTGGTTCATTATATACCCAACTGATAATTGGCGTCAATATTTTGGCTATTGTTCTACGAAATAACTCATAAAATTTATTATTTTTTTTAATTTCTGGGGCCATCAAACGCCTGCCATCCCCCAAAAAATAACATGTATATTTTTTTTCCCGCTTTGGCTCTTCTTCTTTTTCTTTAAATTTAGGTGAAACTGTATAAACTTCCCATCCATGTTGCGCCAAACAGTTTGCTAAATAATACATTCGTTGAGTTTCACCCCACGAATTCATCTTCGGCCACATTGAAGGACAAATTATCAATATTTTGTTCTTTTTATCTCGCATACTATATACCTTTTTTACTTCAATCACTTATTCCAATAAATAGCTTATTTCCACGTTATGCCAGCATAAATAATTATTCCCTATTTCATTTTTATCATTGCTTTTATACCTAAAAGCGATACTGGAAAAAAAATACTTTTAGGCAGAATTTTATTTAAAACTCTTTCTATTTTTATTATAACGCTAAATTTTATTTTTTTCTTTTCCATATCCTTCCAATTTGAATCCAACATATATTTATCAAAAATTTCCTTGTATGGATGCTTGCTACTACAGTGCCACGGATTTTCACCTAACACCCTAATCAAATGAATAATACAGGGATAATCTCTTGCTTCTCCTATTTCATCTTCAGTATAATATTCTTCTTTAGATAAATATTTAAAATAAATACTTTCCGAATAAATTTTATGAACAGGTTGAAAATTGTATTTAACAGGCAAGCAAAAAATTTCATCTTTACATACGATGTTATAAATATCTTGGTCTGGATGCATAAAATCTATCTTTTTGTCTTTAATAAACTTAATAATCTTTTCTTCCCACTTTTCTTTTCGCCACTTCGTACAATCAATAAGAATCACTCCCGCATTATAATATGGATTTTTTTTGTATCGATAAATATTTATTAAATCTGCATAAGCATCTAAGACCATTCCCAACATTTTTTCTTGCATATCATAATTCATCAGTTCCTCAAGCGATTGGCATATTATAGTGTCACAATCTATATATATAAGTCTCTCAATATCAAGCGGAATTAATCTTTCAAAATAAAGTCTTAAATTTGTCATTGCTGAACCACGATATAAAGACAAACCTAATTTCTTTATTTCTATTAATTCTTTTTTTGCATCAATTATGTCAATTTCCTGCCCAAAATCTTCAGCTAAATTTATAAATTTGTTACAATTCTCCTCATTTATATCTACTGCCAATAAATATACTTTTATAGAATTTTCCAAATTATTTTTAAAAAGCGAGGTCATCGATATGCCAGCAATAGGAGCAAAACCATTATCGCACATATACATCACATTAAGTGTTTTCATAATTATATCTACCTTATATTCCTCGAATTTTATGCTGCATTCTACGTAATCGCGGAATAAAAAATAGTCCCCCCATCCCTTCTAACATCCAACAAAAAATTAATGCACATCTGGCAAAATACGTATCTTTAACTTTTAATATTTTGCAAAAAAAAGATAAATTCCTGTAATTGGGGCAAGATTTTTTCATGTAAAATTGCATTTCTTTAAAAGTTCCATTATAATTTTCTGGCACATCTGCGATATTAAAATAATACCATTTATATAAATAATAATTTAATGATAAAATATCACCTTCATCTTCGACATTATCGCGTATCCTTGAAATAAATTCCGCCAAACTCTTCCATATATTTTGGGGATGCCATGCGTAATTCTTTTCTATATTTACGCTCGTTGAATCGCTATGACGTATCCATTTATACAACACCTCAGACACAAAAAAAACTTTTTTACTATGCAAATGTATTTGCTGCAAAAAACAAACATCATCAGGTAAATCTATAAATCGGATCTGATTATCCCTCACTAAATCCATCTTATATATTTGTGCATGATGCCATGTATATAACCACTTATTTGCATCTAATTTAGGTATATGCTGCTTTAGTATTCTCCCTTTCTCATCGACTTCATCAAATCCACCAATTATACAATCTGCATCTTCCTTTTCAGCTAAATCGCATAACTTTTTCAAGCAATCACTTTCCATATAATCATCGGCATCACAAATTAATAGGTATTTTCCCCTTGCGTTATCTATTATACGATTTCTATTTTCAAGAATCCCCTCATGCTTTCCGGCATATATGCGAATATTCATCTGTGGATTTTCATGTATAATCGTATTAATTATTTTTAGTGATTCATCCGTTGAGCCATCATCACAATATAGTAATTCATAATCAATAAATTTTTGTGCTTTAATTTGTTTAAACGCTTTGATTAGATGCTGAGAATAATTATAGTTTGCAATACCTATGGTTAAAAAAGGTTGCTTATACATCCTTTGTACCTCTCTCATTATCATTTACATCTCTAAAATTATTTTTTTTCTCCGATTTTTCTTTTTTCTCTTGTTTCTTTCCTTCCGTCTCGTCAAAATTCAGTCTCTTTTCCTCCACCACCAGCGGCCTGTGTATCACCCTCGTATTAATATTTAAAATATATTCTCCCAAAAGCCCAATAAAAAATAACTGTATAGATCCAATCACAAAAATACCGATAATCATAGGTGCATAGCCTGCCTGGAATTTATACCAGTTAGCCAGTTTCATAATCAGGTAAATAACCGCAATACCCAGACTCACCGCTGAACCAATAAACCCCAGAAAAGTAGCCAGCCGAAGCCCTACTTTGGTATAAGAAGTAATGCTGAGCATGGCTGCATCGTATAGCGTATAAAAATTGTTATGAGTCTTTCCCGCTCTCCGCTTTGCCTGCTCATATTCTATATCCTTCCTCTTAAAACCATACTCCGCCACAATTCCACGCAGAAAGGGTACCGGATCGTCCAATTGCCGCAACAGTTCTATGAAAGTCCTGTCATACAGTCCAAACCCTGTAAAATGCTCAATCATTTTAACTGATGACATATTTTTAATCACTTTATAGTAAACACTTCTCAAAAAATAAACGATGCGGTTCTCCTTGCTGGACGTCTTAATTCCGCTGACTATCTTGTATCCCTTTTCCCACTCTTCCACAAATTGGGGAATTAACTCTATCGGATCCTGAAAATCACAACAGACTGAAATCGTACAATCTCCTGTGGTCTGGCACATACCATAAAAAGGCGAGTTAAACTGGCCAAAATTTGTCACATTGAAAATCGCCTTAACCTTATGGTTTTCTGCACACAGCTTTTCCAGCGCTTCCCTCGTGCCGTCAGTGGAACAGTTGTCAATAAATACGATTTCGTAATCATATCTGGAAAGTGTTTCATTGATTACATTCACAAGCGAATGGCACATAAGTTCCACATTTTCCACTTCATTATAACAGGGTACCAAAATACTTATTTTTTTCATGGTGTATGTTCATTGGGCAGATTCCCCCTTATCTGCACCTGTCCTTCCATATTTTTCCTCATTTCTGCGCATAGCGAGTTTGCGGATGCTACGCAGACACAAACTCTTTGAAGTAAAAGACTTTTCTTTCACTCTTTTCCCTTTTATGCTATTTATCATTAAGTATTATATACCAACTTGTCCTATTATGTCATTTAAATTCAATGATAAATTTAAAATTCTTAAAATCAACGGTTCTCTTGCAAAAACAAGCTTTCTTTCTTCGTCAAAACGCAACGGATACCGAAGGGCACTGTTTCCTTTGTCATTTTTAATTCTTGCATAAAGCATGTCTTTACTTTCCATAATCTGGGCATACCCACCTTCTCCCAAATCCCCTACGGGGTTACTAACCGCTATAATTTCCTCTGCAACCAACTTAAAAATGTAGACCCGGCATCTGCTGTGGGATTCATCCGACACAATTCCCGCCAGATAACCTGAATCATGAATCATACATGCTCTCACAAATACCCTGTTATTTCCAGCCCACTTTTTTCTTTTCGCCGTCCCATTGCATCCAAATCAATAATCGTTCTCCTTTGACCGCCCGGCATATTTATCCTGTCTACTTTTCCCTGATGAACAACATATATGTTGTCCTGATTATCAAAGAAAAAATCTGAATTTACATCACCCGAGCCAAGCAACAACACTTCTTTATCATCAACAGGTTCATATCGAATTCGCTGACATGGCAGTCATCATCCTTAGTTGTTACCAAAACAGTTTTTTATCTTCTTCCCAAAAGACCGCTCCTGAAACTGTTCCGTCTCTTACAAGAAAGCTGTTCATCATTTCATCGCTCACAGCATTAAAAATGTTCACATTTCTATTTTCTGTCACTAACAAATATTTATTATTATTTTAAAAAATAGCATTCGGGTTTTTATATGTAAAATCTGGATAATAGACTCGTATCAGCGTAGCATCAAACGTCTGCCTTGAAACAAGCTTCCCGGAAGCATCTTCCTCCCCGATATATACTTCGCAGTCATTTGACAAAAAACAGTCGCCTATGAATCTGGCAGAAAATTCTATATAAAGTCTGGTATTTTGCTAATCGTAAAATTTTATTATTCTTATTTTTCTTTGATATACGGTTTTTATAAACAGCCAGAAGCCTGTCCAGTGCAAATCCTCCGGCGACAGTTACAACGGCCTGTACGAAAACGTTTTCCATCAACAAAATTCCCCCTGCTAATCATCTCTCTTGTGCAATTATCTTTCAGCATTCGCCATTTTACTTATGGTTTTTCTAATTCCTTCTCTGAAAGAAACCTCTGGTATAAACCCTGTATCTTTACACAATTCCTTTATATCTACGCTTAGATGCATCACCTGATTTTCTCCATAAGAAACCGCACCAAAATCCAGTTCTGTCTTTTTACCAGTAAATGCGGATGCTTCTTCCCCTATAATCTCAATATAATTTCTTAACTTTCTGGTTTCACCGCTGCCAAGCACATAAATTTTTCCTTCCTTTCCCTTCTCTGCCAAAAGCAGCAACGCCCTTGCAGCATCCCCGCTGTATAGGTAATCCCATATTTGCTCTCCAAGTGTAAACTCTGCTTTCTCTCCTGCCATTATTTTCCGTAAAGTCTGGGATATCATGTCATCTTTCCCATAAGGTCCATATACGCTCAAAATCCTTACCCAGATATGTCTGATTCCCAGCTCCCGGCACCGTATTCTACTCATCTGCCCGGCACAGAGTTTCGCCATGCCATAACCGTTTTCGGGAAATACGGGGGTATCCGGCGTCAGCCTGCCTTCATATCTTCCATATTCTGCCTGGGAACCTGCACCTATAAAAACTTTACACCCTAATTTGGAAGCAAGTTCCACGGCATCTAAGGTAAATTTGATATTTTCATTTTGAAGATACATGTCATTTCTTGCTTTCCCGGTAGTTCCGGCCCATGCAAGGTGGTAAAACACGTCATACTTATCATTAATAAGCTGGCTTAACCGACTGATTTCAGATAAATCTGTTTCCACCACCTTTACAAACCTGCTTTGGGGGATATGGGATGTTCCTGCAGAATCTTTGTGGCAGACCGCCAGAACCTGTATCTGCTCTTGTATGCATTTGTTTATCAATGCCGTGCCTATCATGCCGGTTGGGCCGGTAATTACTGCTTTCATTCTTCCCTCACATAATTATAAGTCGATTACTATTTTCGCTTTAATGCATAATACACAATGCTTCCGCCCCAGTTTGATATTTCCCGTCTCTCGCCAACCTGATAATAATTGCGCAGTTTCTCTATGCATCCTTCTTCGTCAAATTCAATATACGGAACAAAATATACGATTGCTTCCTCCGCCAATCCTCCACCATCGTTCTGCATTATTTGTTCTAGCAATATCTGCTGCATAGGGGCTACATATGGATTTTCCCCTGCACTTAACATTGTCCTTTTTCTTTTTTTTGTGTTCCAGTTTATGCTGTAGGATCCATTATCTGTCACATACACATAGTCCCTTTCATATGGGATAATAATCTGCATTCCCGGATGATATTCCACATCAGCAAGCATTTTATCAATAATCTGGTCTATATAACGGTATCGGTAATTGTTAACAAATGTATCTCCGTAATTGCTATAATTTACTTCCGCAGATAATATTTTTCCTCTCCCTGAATCCAGGCTGTCAAATAAAAGATTTGAAACCGGATCGATATAATAAAAATTCTGTATTAGCAGCAATAATGTAATTGCCCCCACTGCACAATACGTTTTTCCTGATTCTAAGCACAAAGGAAATGTCTCATATAATAAAATAAATGCCAGTATCCAAAATAAAACAGTGCTGAATATAATGTAGCGTCCCAATACAGATGGAATCCAAAAGGTACTAAATATACTAAATAGTAAGAAAACAATTAATGCCCCAACTGTAGTGATTAATGATTTTGATATCTTTTTATCATTTCCACGGACAAATAAACGACGGCACATACATACGATGATAACTGTGACTGGTATCCATGTAAAATTAAATGTACATATTTGTACAATTTTATGACCTATACTTGGAATCATATACAAAAAAGCATTTTTACCCTGTGCCGCCTGCACAACTGATTCTGGCAGGGCAAAAATATTATTGCTTTTAAATCCCATCCAGTCAAACAGACTTCCCTGCTTCACAACATATACGCAGAAAATAATAAAACACAGCAGTATACTTTTGACAAATGAATCATGCAGTACCTGAAAAAGCTTATCACGCACACTTCTTCCCTGTGTCTGCTTCCACAATTTAAATACATAGGCGACGCTGTAGCCTGCAATAATTACCATACCTGTTTCCTTGGTCAGCATCACTGCCATCAGCCAGAAGAAACGCATAATATTCCAGCCTTTATATTCTGCATATACCAGATAAACAAAGAAAATCAAAAGGAAATAGTCTATATTAATATTCGTAAACAGTCCCCAGAATATGGGAACAACCGAAACTATGACTGTTACCGCTGCTGCATGTATTTCCGGCATACGGCACCAGAAATAACGCAATAATCTATAAATACATACAAGCGCTGCCACTGTCATAATCAGTGTTATAAATAAAACCCCCGTCACCTGCCCCGGCATCAAAAACTCACCGATTGCCATAAAAAATGCATATCCCAGCGTATAATGCCCGGCCAGCCTGAAACCATTCCACACACTCTGCACAGTAAAGTCAAAATTACTGCATGCGCGCATAATTGCCGCATAATAAATTGCACCATCCCAGCGCTGCATATGAGTGAACATCGGAAGTCTGCACAAAATGGCTGCAATTACAACAACCATTTCTCCCTTGTCAATATATTTTCTCTTTGAAAAATTCATATTTCTTGGCGCTCTGTACTTTCCTTTTGGTCTGCGGATAAACAGCAGTCCCATGGCTGTTGCAAAAATAAGAGCTGCTGCCAGGAAAAAATAGACAAAGACTGGTATTTTCGTGCCGGAAATTGTTTTATTTATAACCGCACTTGAAAAAAAAGCAAAGAAAAACATCAATATCATTGCAGTCTGATACCAGTTCCGTAAATTTCGGAAGGGCCTTGCTGCCTGCATCAGAGTCAATTTATTGATGGAATAAATCAGTATCCCGCTAACCACCAGTGCCAATATGGTCGCCATTATGGATGCCTGTTTTGTCCCTGTCTGGTATTTATACCCAATATATTCCTCTCTGCCATATACATAACCAACAATTAGCCCTTTTTCTGTCAGTTCATAATTATACCAACAGTAAACATTTTCAACTGTATCTTCCTCTTCTTCTACCCCGACAACGCCCGGAATGACATCCGCATTCTGCGAATAGATGCAGAGGGTCAGATCTTCATTTCCTTCTATATTTACCACTTCATTAAACTGGACATATTCATAAACACCTGATGATATTGTAGATAAGTCTCTGGTCCGTTCTGCAATAACATCCCCCCACATATCCCGCAGTTCCACTTTTATCTGTCCCTGGCTTTCTTCCGACACATTAACTAAAAGAAGATTCACCCCGCACAGAAATTTTTCTTCACTAACAAAGCGTTGTTCTATGATATTCCCTTCATCCAGCATATAAATTGTATTGTGAATAGGAATATCTTCCACCTGGCTTTTGTGCTCTCCTATTCCAAAGCCATTTTTGTACCATGTAGTTCCTACAAATATCCCCGCAGCTACAATGACAAATATACTAAACAATATTTTCAAATGCTTAAACATGCTGATTCCTTTCATAATTTACAGTTATGTCAATTAATGAAAAGCTTTTAACAAACTAGAACAATCAAAATTCCATATTATATCACTATTTCATTTCATACATTTATTCATTATACATAAGTTACCTGTATAAGGAAAGCTTTTCTTACCGCAGCCAGCCAAAATTTATCTTGACAAAGAAATTTTCAATAAATATCATTAAAATGTCATCTGCCTGCAAAATATAAAAACCAAAAGGCCAGTATAACAGTAAAGGATACTCTTATGAACCAAACCCAGATATATTCATTTAAAATTTTTAAAATACTATCATGCTTCGGCGTTGTTCTGGTACATTATGGCCAAATTACACATTTAAACGGTAGCATAAAAATCTTAACAGACTTTGGAGCGTATGGCGTCTATATGTTTTTTATAATAAGCGGTTTTCTGGGATATCTCTCTTTTTCCCACTCCCATTCATGTAGGCAATATTATCTCAAACGGATTTTCAGAATATTACCGCTTTACTATACAGTAATAATATATAATATCATTTTATACGAATTGCTGTTGAGCGGCAGATTTGAGGTTCCGACAGATTCCTCCCATTTAGGATGGCTGCGGTACTTTTTACTGCTCAGTCAGGCGATTCCCTCATCCGATAATTTCTGGGTAAACTTAAGCGCAACATGGACTATAAGCCATTTCATGTTTTTTTATCTGCTCATGCCGCTCCTTTTCAAATATGTCAATACTTGTTATAAAGCCCTTATATTACAATTGTGCTGTTTTATTCTCAACTACTTTTGGAATAGCAACTATTTTCTTCCTCTTACGAGCTTATACTATTTTATTATAGGAATCAGCATTTATTTAGCTTTAAAAGAGCATAAAGAGAATTTTGTTATTGCTATTTCATGCCTGATGAACATTCCACTGCTTCTTTTTAATTATGCCCCTGAATACGTGTACAGTAATATTTTCATGATATTGATTATCGTCAGCAGAAATTTTTATATAACCAGCCAGCCAATAGACAAATTGATCCGGCTTTTAGATGAATATTCCTTTACTGTATATCTTGTACATGCAGTAATTATAGAGGCAATGGTGCTTATGAACGATACCTGCTCATTATCACCTCTGCAAATATCCATTATACTGATAGTGGGAACTGCCATTATCAGCATATTGCTTCACCACCTAATCGAAAAACCTATAAGCAAATATATTCAGCATAAAATAAATGCATTGTAAAAGCAGCTCTACCAGTAGCAATGATTTTCCACCACCATACAATTTCTGGGTGTTTCGTTTTCCTTCGGATATGTCCATGCATCATTAAAGGAAATTCCGGCCCTTGGGTTATCCACCCAGCGCCTTCCCTTGATCCCAAACAAAATCTGCGTCGCACCTCCCATATGGATTACCTGTTTTCCTGCCGCTTTCAATTTTGCAGCAAGAGGCAGTCCATAGGCGCCGCAGCCTATAATTGCCACATCAAATTCTATTTTAACTGCTTCCTTATACATATATTCCAGTGCTTCAAACCAGCTTTCAAACCGCTCATCTTTTTCACCTGCAATTGTCTGAACAGCTTTCATAGTTTTAAGTTCAAACTCTGGAAGAACCTGTGTACCCGGGAACAGTTGCTGCCTCTTTTGATACTGTTCAATAATTGACTCTTCAAAAGGATGGATGACCAGAACCTTTTTCCCTTTCAGAGCGCCCGTCCAAGGTTCCTGGCATCTCCATGGTTCAATATGATTCAGAAACGTAACCTTACATCCCGGCATATACCGGGAAATAACATAATCATCCAAATAGCAGTGAAACATTGCTATCACATCAATTTGTCTGCTGCTTGCCAGCATCAGATCTGTAAATTTTTCCGCAAGCGCAGGCTGCTTTGGAAAAAATCCGGCTCCTGTATGCAGTTTATCAAACCACTCTTCAAACCGGGCCTCATTCTCCGCCGTGTTTCCAAACAAACGTCTTTTCAGAACACTGGTCATAACGCACAGTTCCGTATTTCCAAACCTTGCCACCATAAACGGCTCCCCTGATCTGATTTTATCTGCAATCCATCGGTTTGTACTCCGTTTTCCCATCACCCAGCGATTAGCGTAAAAAGGGATATAAGGATCTATATTTAAATATTTTTCAAATATATGACGGCGTATAGCCTTATGAAAATAGAAATCCCGGAATTTGTTTCTCTTTTCATAGAAATTCCAATTTAATTTTTCTTTATTCACCTGTCCACCCAACAATTGCTTTCTTCCCCTGCCTGCCTATAATCACTTTACCCGGTATGCATTTCCGTCTTTCACTTCATACTTAATATCACAGTTCTCAACTGTGCTCAGCCTGTGTGCAATGATAATCAATGTCTTTGTTCCTGCCAGAGATTCTATGGCCTCCATAACAGCCTTCTCCGTGTCATTATCCAGCGCTGATGTGGCCTCGTCCAGTACAAGCACCTGTGGGTTTGAATATAACGCCCTTGCTATTCCGATTCTCTGTCTCTGTCCCCCTGACAGCCGGATTCCCCTCTCTCCAATTTCAGTATCCAGCCCTTCACTCAAAGACGCAATAAATTCCTTAAGCTGGGCTTCTTCAACAGCTTTCATCAGTCTCTTGTCATCAACATCTGTTTCCGCCCCATAAATGATATTATTGCGGATGGTATCATCCATCAGATAGATACTTTGGGGAATATATCCTACATTTTTCTGCCAGGCATCCAAATGCTCAAAGGCATTAATCCCATCAATATATATACCGCCTTCTGTAGGCTCCAGCGCCCCCAATATCAGGTCTGCAAGCGTGGTCTTGCCGGCGCCTGAAGGTCCGATAAGCGCCACCGATTTATTTTTGGGTATTTCAACATCCACATTATGAAGTACAAAGCCTTCTCCTGTGGGATACTTGTAAGAAATGTTTTTGATGGAAATACATTCATTCAGTGAAAGAATACTTTCCTCTTCCCCATTCGGTGTGATGCTTGCTTTTGAAACTTCATCAATTTTCTTCAAATCATAGTATACCGCTTCAAAAGCAGGATAATTGAATAAAATCACGCTGACATAGTTGGTAATACGATTAAATGAAGGGAGCAGTCTGAAAGCCGCAATAGCGAAAGCCGATAGTGTTGTCACAAATGACGTTATTTCAGCCCCGTTTAATAGTTTAAGGATAATCGCAAGCAAAATCGCTGTAATACACAATGTTTCCATAATAGGCTTGGGAATCATCTGAAGATTTCTGTAAATCTTTTCCAGGTCAGCCCACTGGCTGTAATCTTCCTCAAATTTCCCCAGGAAAAATTTTTCTCTGTGCATAATCTTTGTTTCCTTTAATCCGCCAAAAGACTGCTGCAGCCATTTTACAATTCCCGCTGCATATTTACGGTCTTCCTCCCCTATATACTGAAGGTACGATTTGAACTTTTTTGCGAAAAAAATAACAAAAGAAAGCATAAACAGCAGTAATATAAGGGTAATCCCCGGATCCTGAATCAGCAAAAAACCGCCCAGAACGATGCAGACAAGAATTTCCGCAAAAAACTGCAAAATAGAAAGCACTCCCTGAAACATCATGACAATATCGGTATTGATGCTCCGGATAAGTTCTGCGCTGTTATGGGAAAGATGAAAGAAATATGGTTGATTCAGGTAACACTCCAGCATCTTGTATGCCATTCTTTTCTGATTGCTGAAAGTAAACTTATATTGCATATTATATGAGACTGCGGTAAGTATATTCTTCACCCAGTACACAACAATCAGGGCAACCGCCAGGAATATAAAAAAGCTTACCACACTGTCAAATCCAAACATATCATAAATATATTTCAGGTACGGCTTCGTCTGTACACATCCGGGATCCATCATCACTTCCATCAAAGGCATAATGGCCGATACTCCCAGCAGTTCCACAAACGTAGTGAATATAACAATAAACATCAATAACAAAAGCTGTACTTTCTGCCCACGGTCAAAAATATATTTTACCTGTTCCACAAGTCTTCTGACTCTTCCCATTCTCACATCTCCTAACAATTAACTGCCATTTCTTCCGTCTGAGTCTTTATCAAAATCCATTCTTTTGGATAAAATTCTTCCGACCAGACCCCCGTACAGGGAGCATATACAATACCGCCCTTATTTTCCCCCAGATATGTCGCCCACCAGCTAAAAGTGCTGTTGGCAACAATATGATGATTGCACTGCCGCATGATTTCAAATTCATCCAAGTCACAAAGCCCTTCCACCAGAACATATTCCCGGATTTTGAAACATTCCTTTACAAACTGTTTATCATCTGTAAAGATAAACAAGCGGAATTCCCCCAATTTTTCCTTCATTCCCCGAAGGGCTTCTGCATAAAAGTCAAACGGTATTGTAGCGTTTCCTTCCTGCCGAACATAATCGGTGCGCCGGATATGCATTGCCACACTCGTTACCTGTTCCATTTGTTTCTGGTACTTTTGCGCCTGCCGGGAAACAGCCTCTTTGCGGGTAAATTCTTTTTTCAGTTCTTCATAATATTCTTCAAAATACTTTGGAGCCTGCCAAAATCCAAAATAAAAACAGGGCTGTGTCTGTTTGTAGACATCTGCATCATAATGCATAATCTGCTTTTCCTGAAAGAGTTTAAACTTCTTCTGAATCAGATACTGCCTGTACCTGTCCTTGAACCTTCTTCCATTTCTTGGCCCGAATCCCAATATATAATCCTGTAATCTGCCTACCAGACGCTTTGTACCAGTGATATGGAATTCCTCCAACTGATATCTTCGCAGCGATGTTCCCCAGAATAGCGGATCTATCAATACCTTCACGCCTGTTTTTTTCTCCAGTGCAAAGGCAAAGGCATATTGAAACATTTGGTTTCCAAGCCCGTCGCTGATTCTGACAACGTGATGCATCATTTTTTTCCCTCCGTCTGTCCATTCTTTTCCTGTTTCCACCTCCTGTATTTATGGACAAAGGGGCGCAGAACCTTCTTTACCATCAGCCACGGCATGTGCACCGGGTTGACAAACCTTGGATAATCCGCGTTTCGGCCATACCATTTATGGAACAGAAACGGTACGTCCACATCTTCAAATTCAGGAATGGTCATTTCATGTCCAAAATATTTCGCTACTTCCAAAGGCGCTATTTTCATCCCTGCTGCCTCAATATCATGCTTATGGCGGCAGCACAGAAAAATATCCTCATTATACAGGCCTTCCTCATCTCTTGTCCACTCAAGGTTCGCCTTTCTTGGAAATTCCAATAGCTGTTTACTGCGAATCCCTACACTGTTTCCCACCCTCACCCAGTTTCCATACACATCATGAAAACAGTGCATTTTGCCGTCAGAGGGAATCGGCCACGGAGAGCCGATATAATCATAATCAAGAAACTCCTGCCTCCACTTTTCCGGGTGGATCACAAACCCGTCATGATGTACAAGAAGTACATACTCTGTATCGATATAATCACATAAATCGTATGCTATTTTATAATTAAAGTCATCAATATTTGTCAGTTTATCCGTATGCCTATAGGTAATTTCCTTTGGAAGATACCAAGGCTTTTTATGGGTAATTAGTGTCACTTCCCCAAATTCTATTCCCCGCATACTGTATTGAAGGGCTTTTACAGTTTCATATACGCTGACACTGGTCATTGCCGCCAGCGTCACATTAGGTAATTTTAATTTTTCATTTCCATTTTTCATTCCAATTCCTCGTATCTGTTTACAATTATTCCATGAAACGCTTCCATTTGCTCCGGGGAAGAGAATTCAATCCGTATTTTAGAATCCACTTTACATTTATCCGACATCACCTCAATAAACCGCAGTGAAAGATCATTATCCCATCCAATTTCTTTTTCACTGATCTTTTGTCCATCTGCATAGACAGTGATCAAATTGACCCCTTTAACAGTTGTATAGTCAATCCCCAGCCTTCCAGCCGGAATACTCATTTCCAGTTCACAGGCATATTCCCCCGCTTTCTGAAAATCATCTGTGGAATAATATTTAAAGTCTGTATAGTTTACCACTTCCAGATCATATGGTTTCTGCACGGGCACTGCCGACACATCTTTTTGTTTTAAAAAAATATCCAGTTGTTCTTTTACTGTTTCATAATATACCTTCTGCCCTTCATCATTGGGATGGGTTCCATCATCACATAATTCTTCATATGTCCTTCCGCTGTCCCTAAAAGCTGCAATGGTATCCACCACATATGCACCATAATAAGCACTCAGGGTTTCAATTATTTTTATTTTTTCTGTATAATCTCTCTGGGAACTTTCCAAAATTGTCATAAGCTTACAGGCCGGATATTTGTCCTGTACTGCTTTTAAAATACTTTCATAATAAAACGAAAAGTCCTCTATCTGGTCATTCTCCCCATAGCAGATCACCGCAAGGTCATAATCCTCCCCTTCATCTAATTCCATCACCCTTGCATAGCCTGCATAACTGCTGTTTCCTCCCATGGAGACATTGGTAATATCCAGTTTTATGCCATAGGCTTCCTTCATATATGGCGCTAAATATTTGTACCACTTCAGAGACGGGCCGCTTGCCCCGGCTCCTTCTCCGATAGAATCCCCCACAATCAGCATCTTAAAAGTATTATGCCTCTGCCGGCTCCCTATACCCAGTCCTGTTATTATAATTAACAGCAGTACGATTACTATCAGAGGAAAAACAATTTTTTTTAATTTGAGTTGCTGTATCATACACATACTCCCTGCTTATCCCCGGCTCCTAAACTGCTTTAACTGATAAATATCTGTCATGCTCTTCACTTTGAACCGCAGCACATTGCCCTGTAAAAAAGCAATCAGTCTATTGCTGGAGTAAATCTTCTTTACACTGAAAGTGACGCCATAATCCTTTAGCTTGTTTCTGCACTGCTCAATCACTGTCAGGTACGGCCTGTATACTGCATCTTTGGTCTTTCTGCTATGGCTTCCTGAACTGATATTTACTATATCCCCGCTCAGATAGCGGATATTCTGAAAATGATAAAATACTAGGGGAAACTCTTTTCCTGTTTTCTTTTCCCTTAAAACAGGATTTCCTTTCGCTTCTCCCGCCAGCGTGTACTGTCCGAAGTTCCACGGTGCCACTCCCCCGCCGAGATGTTCAAGTTCATGCACTCCCTTAAATAATACCGGAAACTTCTCAAGGTATTTCTGATCCCCCATCCGTTCCGGCTCATATAAGTGATAGCACCACTCATGACATTTTTCTTTCCACCAGCTAAGAGCCTCCCGTGCGTTTTCTGACTGGTCAAAATAATTAAATTCCACGCAGTACCGGCCGCTTCTCTTACACAGCCTCCTGCCGTTCCAGTTATTTTTGAAACGGTGCTCTGTGATTACAATATTTGCCCCCGCAGCTTTTATTTCATCAAACAAAATCGCAGGATCCTGAAAGAAAAATAAATCTGCATCAATATATGTGCAGGCTGGTTCCTTATAATGCTTCAGCACATATTCGATGATCACTGGTGTACAGGTCCAACAGTATTCTGCTTTGGAGCGCTCCTGCTTTAGCTTTAAAAGTTCCTCATCCTCTATTTCTGAATGGTGTGTAAGCACTGCATGCTTCATTTCCATACTCTTTAATACCTGGAAAGATTTATCGTCAAAGCAAAAAATATATAGTTTAAACTCTCTTGCACATTCCTCCAGAGAATGATAGAGCGCAAGTCCTTTATCCAGATAATAACTGTCAAACAGTGTACAGAATGTAATCATTTTCCTTTAACCTCTTTCAGATATTCCTCATAGCTCCGAATATATTCTGCCCCGTCATAATGGGTACTGGCAAGTACCAGAAGAATGGAATCCTCTGAAAAGTCATACATGTCCTTCCAAATCATCCTTGGAATATAGACCCCCGTCATAGGACGGTTTAATTCCACCACAATTTCTTCTTCCCCATCGGAGATCCGCACCTTACTGCTGCCTGCTACATTGATCAGCACAAATTCTGACTGGCGGTTGGCGTGCTGTCCCCTGACCACCGTAGCATCAGAATCATAAATGTAAAACACTCTCTTGATTTCAAAGGGTATAGCCTGTCCGCCCTCAATCACGACCAGTTTCCCCCGTTCGTCCCCCAAATCACCAAAATGGATAATCGGACATTTTTCTCTTAAATTCATGTATGATCCCTCAATCTACTTAAACTGGTTTAAAGCCTCTATCACATAATCCTGTTCTTCCCGCGTCATGCCATTGTACATGGGAATAGAAAGTACTGTCCGGGCAAAGTGCTCTGTCTTCGGCAGAAATCCTTCCCCATACCCCAGATATTGGTATGCCTCCGCTAAATGGGGCGGAATAGGGTAGTGGATAATCGTCCCAATTTCCCTTTCATTTAAATATGCAATCAGACGCTCCCGCTCCTCACACCGGATCACGTACTGGTGCCATACACAGGTTGACCGCTTAGGCACCCCGGGCAGCAGAATCATCGGATTGTGGATTTCTCTGGTATATCTATCTGCAATCTCTGCCTTTTCCTTGGTAAGTGCGTCCAAATGCTTAAGCCTGACCCGAAGCATCCCCGCCTGCAATTCATCCAGCCGGGAATTTGCCCCTACCACCTTATTATAATACCGCTTTTCGCTTCCATAATTGCGGAACATCCTGAATTCCTCCGCAAGCTTCTTTTCTTTTACTATCACTGCCCCGGCATCCCCAAAAGCCCCCAGATTTTTAGAGGGATAAAAAGAAAAGCAGCCCACATCCCCAAAAGTTCCTGTCATCTGCCCGTCATAACAGGCCCCATGTGACTGCGCACAGTCTTCCACCAGCTTCAGCCCATACTTACCGCAAAGAGCTATAATTTTATCCATGGATGATGCAGTTCCATATAAATGTGTCACCAGCACGGCTTTCGTCTTTTGTGTTATTTTTGCTTCTATCTGGTCTGCATCAATGCCATAATATTGGTCAGGCTCCACAAAAACAGGCACTGCTCCATTGATCGTAATGCCCATAACGCTTGCAATATACGTATTTCCCTGAACAATTACCTCATCTCCCTTACCAATGCCAAGAAGACGGAATGCAATCCACAATGCGTCTAATCCGCTGGCAAGCCCAACACAATAGTTTCCCCCCGTATAAGCAGCAAACTCTTCCTCAAAACTGCTGACCTCCTTACCCAGCACATACCAGCCGGAGCGCAGCACTTCCAGCGCCTTCTGTTCAAATTCCTCCTGATATTTAAAAAAACCGCGGTCCATCCGGTTCGGCATAATTTTCATTACAATTTTCTCCTCACATTATCAACTATAGGGTATCTGGTTATTCCTGCTGCCCTTTGTTAATCACAAACCTGTCATCACATTTCCCGATTGGTTTAGCAGGAATCCCCCCCACAATCATATGGTCTTCTATATCATGTGTTACCACCGCATTGGCTCCCACAATAACAGTGTTTCCAATTGTTACTTTGCCAATGATTTTAGCACCTGCGCAAAGAAGCACCTGGTCTCCTATCACCGCCACTTCATCCCGGGACTTCATAATATTGTTTCCGATTGTCACTCCCTGCATAATTTCACAGTTGTTGCCTATCACTGCTTTTATATGGATAACAATGCCTCCTTTATGGGGCAGGCGCAGTCCATAGCCGATCTCCGTGCGCTGGCTCATTTCAATGCCGCATCTCTCCTGCAAGTGCATGAAACGGATATAGCAAAACGAATGAAGCAGAAACTGCACAACATTCCTTTTTTCCAGTCCGGCAAAATAATGGCAGATACGGTAATAAACCAGCAGCCCTGTGGTAGAATTTCTGGAACAGAATGCCTTTACCACATCTTTCTTAGAACAGGACTCCAGATTCCGGTAAAGGTCTTTTCTTATAAATTCTTTTGTCATTTTCCATGTTATCTGCATCTGTTCTCTCCCACAAACCAAGGATACATCTCATAGAAAGCAATTTTCAAGTACGCTTTATCTTTAATGCTATCCAGCTCTTGATCATTTTCATCCGGTATTCTTTCTTTCCGATTAAATGATATTCATTCTTAAGCCGCAGGGTATCTCTATATGCTTTCACAGAACCAGACGCACCGTCAAGAGAAAAGTTTGATATGATATGGTAAACCGCAATAAACTTGACTTCCGCATGTCTCTTTATCCGCAGCATAAATTCATAATCTGCTGAATATGCATACTTTAATGAATACCGACCATATTTCTCATACACTTTTGCCGACACAAAACAGGACGGATGGGCAATCATGTCTTCATCCAGGAAGTCATGATTTTTCAAGTAAACCATGACTTCTTTTCCATTTATAACTTTCCGGAGCATTCCATAAATAACACAATACTCATCTCCCGGATAAGCCTTTGCTATCTGCTCAAGGGCATCCTGCTCATAGTAGTCATCGCTGTTCACAATCCCAATCAGCTCTCCCGAAGCCATTTCTATCCCTTTATTCATAGCATCATAAATTCCATGGTCTTGTTCCGAAATCCATTTCATTTTTCCCTCAAACAATGGCTCATACTGCCGGACAATTTCCATGGTTCTGTCCTTGGAGTCCCCATCAATGATAAGGTACTCAAAGTCCTTAAACTTCTGCCCCAGTACACTTTTTATGGTTCTTTCAATTGTCTTTTCACTGTTAAAACATACTGTTATTATAGAAAAAAGCATATCTGCTCCTTATTCATACTTGTGTACCGCCATTATTTTACCCTGTATACATTCACTTTTGAGAAAATATCCCTGATTTTACATTTCCATTCCGTGTACCCGTATACACTCCCCCCTGACCCGGATATACCTGTGATTCTCGGGTAATGCGGGAAATTTGTGATATTGATCTTATTATCCCGAATGACCTGCGTATATACGCTTTCCAGAAAAATTCCCTGTTCATCCATTACCTGCGTATATATATCCATAAACAGCTTTTTAAACTGGGCGCAGGGCATACCATAGATTCTGGTATCATAAATGTCTCTTTTTGTCCGGTTCGGAATATTAAAATAGGTATTTTCCGGGTCAAGATGTTTTACCATCTTTCCAATATTATCTACCTTAAGCCTTCCCGTTATCTTGACGAAAAATGGCTCTCCCAAAATAAGCCTGCTGTGGGAAAAAACATACTTCATGATTTCTCCCTCTCCGTAGCCCTTCCCATGAGTACATGCCTTTTCAACATCCCCCTGAAACGACAGCAATTCCAATTCCATATCCTTTCCGGATACCATATCTATTAAGCAGGATAGCTTTTCTGCCCCAAAACCACTGTTTTCGCAAAATATAACTTTAGAAAAAGCCCTGCTCTCAAGCAGAAAACGAAGCCCTTCTTCATACTGTTTAAATCTCTCATTTTCATCCCGAAGAACCAATTGCTTCATCTTCTGGGATGGTCTAATCGTCCCCGTTATAATTGCAAGCATACGCTCCCTCCCCTTCCGCCTTTTCTTCATCTACCTGCACCGAAGATATAACCATGCCCGAAAACAAAAGCGGAAACCAGCTCATCTGGGTGGATTCCATACTGTTGACTGTAACACCGCTTCCTAAAAGCAGCACTGCTAAAATCACTGCAAGATAAAAGGTCTTCCTGTCATCTACCTTCATCACATAATACATAATACTGATAATCAGCATAAACGCCAGTGCCAGGCCAATATATCCCAAGGAATAAAATATTTTTATATACAGACTCTGTATACCAATTTCAGCGCCCATGCCGGTTCCAAACAGGTGCGCCAGCACCCCTTCTTTCTGGCAACTATCCAGAATCATTTTCCAGCCTGCATACCGCGTATACATATTACTGTTATTAAAAAATTTTCCATGAAAAAGATTTACAATCAGTTCCGGATTCTCAAATCCAAGAACAGGCATATAAATCACCGCCACAATCATCAATAATCCAAGAATAATAACTGTCAGAAGAATACCGGAAAGTTTCTTATGGTTTACTACCAGTTCCATCAGATAAATAGCCATAATTGCATAAACTGCAATCATCAGCACCATCTGTATTCCTGCATCCGAACAAAATACCATATAAGGGCACACTGCAAAGACTGTAAAGAGTTTGAAAACTGTATTTTTTCCAAACATTGTAATAAACACCATGGCCAGAATCATGGCAAAAGCCATGTCTGTGTCATAATAATATAAATCCCCGCCTGCATCCCTCACCTGAAAGACTGCCGCTCCGAAACGGCGGATGCGTACCAGCAGGTTTGCATATATAACCAGATAAGCAGCCATGGTGAGCACGCCGTAACATTCCTTGATCCGGTCATAATACACCCGCCCCACGAAATATATTAGGAACGATGAAAGTACCTTAAAATAAATCTGGTATCCATTTCCCGACCGCCAAAAGGTGATTGTCAGCAAAAGTCCTAATAAGATGACAATCCCATCTGTCAGCATAAACCGCTTCCTGATATCAGGACGCACAAGGGCCACCTGATAAATCAGCAGAAGAACGACCAGAATTACCATCATATAATCTAATGTGTGATACTGATAAAACATATCCACTAACTGCTTTGCAAACAGAAAGAATGTCATATAAGCTCCTTATATTCTAACAGGACAATATTTCATCCCGGTACTTTTTGATCGATACATCTTTGGTCAGATGATCAATCAGATAGTCCCTGCCCTTCGCTCCCATCTCCTCTAGTTCCGCAGTCCCCTGCATAGCGGTAAATCTCTCTATCAAATGTCCGATAGCCTTATAATCCCCAGGATCGACACTGATTCCGCATCCCGCTTCCTCTACAATAAGACGGGCTTCCGCCCCTTCTTCCAGAATTCCTAGGACCGGCTTTCCTGCCGCCATCACACCATATAGTTTGCTGGGTACAGATACCCCTTTGATTCCCTTGGCATTTACCACAAAGTGTACGTCTCCGGCATTCAGACTGTAAACCAGCTTACTTTTATCCTGATAAGGAATAAATGTTATATTGGATATCTGCTTCTTTTTGCAGTAGTCTTTCAGCTCATCCAGCACAGAGCCTTCACCTATAAAAGCAAAAATCACCTCCGGCTTACCCTGGAACCTTTCAATTACTTTCACAATATTCAATAAGTCATAATACAGTCCGATATTTCCGGAATACATAATAACAAACTTATTTTCCAACTGATACTTACGTTTAAACTTCAAAACTTTTTCATCATCTTTGGGAAGGGGAAAAATTTCCTTTTCATTAATCCAGTTATTAATATGTGCGTAAGCCGGAAGGGGATCAAAACGCTGCTGTAATGTCCCAATCATATCGCGCCCTACCACAATAACCTTTTTTGCCTGTCTGCAGCTATACTTGTCCAGCCACATCATGGCGCCCAGCACCAGTTTATTCCGTGAAAAATCCACTGCCTGCACCTGCTCCGGGTTAAAATCCTGTATATTATAAATTAATTTAGCTTTTTTTACCCATTTTCCAATGACGCCAAGCATCCCCCCTAATATTGGAGGCTGTGAAATTGTAAATACATAGTCCTGGCGCTCCACTCTGAAAGTGGCAAAAACTGCTGATACAAAATAAGCTAAAATATTATAGATACGGCTTGGCGTAAAATTCTTTCTGAATTCCGGAACCCGGATACGCAGAACATTGACGCCGTTGATATTTTCAAAATAATATTTATGCTTCCGGTAATACCGGGATATTTTTCCTGTATAGGAAGGTACTGTACAGATTACTGTGGTATGAAAGGTATCGTTTAATCCTTCCGCAAGCTCCGTTAAAATCTGTCCCGTCGAGGCCACATCCGGATAATAGTAGTGGGCATAAATCAGCAGATTCTTTTTGTCTGAATCCACATATTTTTTCCATTTAAAAGCATCCTTTACAGAAAGCAGGAGGAACTTCCCGTTTGTCCCCACATAACGCTTCCAAAGCCTCCGGGGATCCTGTATCAGGCGGTAAAGCCATTCCAGATAGTGCCTGCGCATCCAGCCCGGCGCCCGCTTTACAGTTCCCGCATGAAAATCGAATCCGGCTCCAACCCCCAGCATCAAGGCATTGATGCTGTCTTGGTGCCCATACATCCACTTTTCCTGCTTCGGTGCTCCAAGGCCCACCCATACTATAGACGCACCGGATTCATTTATCCGCCGGACTGCCGCGCCGTCTTCTTCTTTTGAAAGTGGACGAAAGGGAGGTGCTTCCATGCCGGCTATTTTCAGCCCCGGATATCTGACGCGCAGATTCTTCTCCAGAGCATCAATGGTCTGCTGTGTACTTCCGTAAAAGTAATGGGTAATATCTGTATTTTCTGTGGCTCTAAAGATTCCCGGCATCAAATCCGGCCCTGCCACCTGTTCTGCCTCCCTGAATCCCCGCAGACGCTGGATCAGGGAAAGGGGACTTCCATCCGGCAGGGCAAGGAAAGCAGCATTTTGTACTTTTCTGTACTCCTCATCTTTTTCCGCTATCACTGTCGTGTGTACATTGGATAGACAGATAAATTTCCCCCGCAATTCCTCTATATGGGCTATTATCAAATTAACTGTTTCCTGCATATTGGTAACCGCAACATTAACACCAAGTATACGGGTGGTAAAGGGTTTTTTCATATATCTATATCCTTTTAATTATCCGGGCCGGATTGCCCGCTATCATACAGTCTGCTTCAAACTTCCCGCTGACCACAGCCCCGGCCCCCACTACGCAATTATCTCCAATTTCGCTTCCTTTCAATATTAACACATTGCATCCTATAAAGCAATTTTTACCAATCTTTACAGGCGCAGTTCCAATCTTATCCTTGTCGTCAATAAGACGTGCCTGCGCCTCTACCGGATGAAAATCATTATCCAGTATTTTCACATTACCGCCTATATTGGTGTGATCTCCAATGGAAATCCTACTGCGGGCATAGATTGTGGCGCCGGAAATTCCTACATTATCCCCAATTTCTATGGAAGCACCCGGAATTCTGGTGAGTATAATGGTTCTTGCATACAGCCCTACCAGATTTGACAAAAAAGAACTTTTAATAGTGCAGTTATCCCCAATACGGACAGACGCACCCTTTTTATTGTAAATGACCGGCACACCTTTCAAACGGAATCTCTTACCATATTGCACACCCATGATTTTTAACAGGATTTTATAAACAAAACTAATCATCTGCATTCTCCTCTGCCAGCCGTCTGAAAACCTGCGGATACATTTCCATCAGCCTGCCCCAAATCATGTCATTATCTCCTCTTTGCCCTGTGTTGGTCTTCCACAGCCCGGATTTTTTCGTTGACAGGATGTTAAAGTAGATCAAAGGCATATCGCTGCAGTTTACCGTCTTTTTTTCATTGAGAATTTCCATACATTTTAACCACAAATCGTCCGCCCCCAGCGCACACTCTAAAATTTTTTGCTTTGAAAATGCTTCCGCCGGAAGGCTTCCCGGCGGATACAGAACGCCATTGCACCCTACTGCAAGAGTCCCGTAGGAGGGTACCGCCCTGGCCTCATCACTCCAGTCATCATAGGGCATAAAGCCGCCTTGTTCGTCAAATGCAATCTGGTGGCTCCAGTTACATACGATAGCTCCAGGATTTTTCTCATATCCTTTCCACAGTCTCTCCACATGATTTTCAGGATAAAAAATGTCATCGTCTGCCGTAATAATATAATAATCCGGATACGCTGCCATCACATCATAATATTTTTTATGAGGTTTTAAATCACAGCAAAACCGGATTTCCAGTCCGCGTTTTTTTAGTCTTTCAAGATTTTGAGGTATTTTCCTGCCTGCAAACTGTTCCTCCGCCAGCCACAATATTACCTTATACGGCTTCATCGTCTGCTGCAACAGGGAACTGACAGTCATCCATACGCTGTTTATCCTCGCCGGATAGGTTGTCAGGGAAACAATGATCCTGCTCTGCCTGTCCGTACCATCTCCCCGTCTCCAGTACCGGCACACGGGAAAACACATATTTACAAGCACCTTGTTAACTTTATATAGTAATTTCCAGTAAAATCTGTTTTCTTTTTTCAGTTTTCGAACTGATTCATAAAAAAAGGCTATCATTCTTCTAAACCTACCGATTTTCTCGCAATTAACCGATATGAAAAGGCATTTTTCCCACTGCCCTGCGCACTTTTCTTCATTTGTGCATATTTTTCGGGATCATCTAAAAGCTCCACTATCTTTTCCTTTATAACTTTAACCGAGTCCTCCATAAGGAATTCTACATTACCACCGATATCTACGTGTGTCGTTCCCTCCCAGTATTTGCAAATCATGGGAATTCCCTGGGCTGCTGCCTGCTCCCAGTAAATGGAATGTCTCCCTGGAAAAATTATCAGATTGGCTGCAGCAAAGTACTCATAAGACTGCTCACCTTTTGCCCACCCAATATATTGGATTTTTTTTCCATCACAAAGTGCAAGCAGTTTTTCTTTCAGTTCTTCTTCAATAGAACCAAATACCAACAGTTTTAAGTTCTCTTGTGGAATTTCCTTTACAGCTTCCATTAAAAGCAATGTCTGGGTTTTAAATGCGTCAATTTTTCCCCCAGTAACAATCAGAAAGTCCTCCTGCTTTATGCCGAATTTCTCCCGCACACTGGCACTGATCTCTTTTCGGGCCGCCCGTTCTACACTTTCATCATCTGCCCCCATAAGAAGCAGCCCTGTCTTGTCTGCCGCAATTCCGTATATATTCTGCAAAAAATCTACTCTTGCAGGCATAACTCCAAAGAACTTTTTCACATAAGGTTCTACTGACTTTGCACAAGGCTTCCACCAAAGCCGGTATAAGGTGTTACGCGAAAACCAGTTCCGCGCGCTGTTGGAAAAATCGCTGTGATTATCCGCATAGACCGTCACATTAGGATGCCTTTTTTTATAAGAGGCCACCCTGCGGTTATCCTGAAACTGAAGATTATGCACAAAGATAACATCCGGCTTAAGTTCTTCCAATATCTCCTTAAATCCCTTAAAAATGCCAATCTGACGGTTTATATTATAAGGGAACGGAAAGGCAAAAGGCAGGCGGATGATACGGACTCCATGAGGATTTATATAGTCTTTTTCCGTAGGGCACACTCCCCACACACCCTCTATAAAACAATGGTCTGTGGTAATCAGACTTACCCTATGGCCGTCTGCTGCCTGGTATTTAATGATATTATTTTCCTGATAATTAAGTCCTTCTGTATATCCGCCAACAAGACAGACATGTGTAATATTCATAATTTCCTGGCTCCTTTCCCATAGCATACAGCCAGCCCTATCATGTTAAAGCAGATAAAACTTAAGGAAAACGCAGTTAGTACACTTCTGACCCGCTCATAGATAAGCAGATTTTCCTTCTGCAGCACCATAACTTCCGGCTCTGCCTGATAAAAAACACCTGCACAAATACTAATAATAAGTGCCGCCGCCGTTCCCACCCCCAAAATAGCCTTTCTGTGTGCAGACCACACACAGCGTAGGTTTTCTGACATTTTCCATAGCTTTTCCATAGAAATCCTGACCGTTTTATCCCAATTCCTTAAAAAAGCAAATTCCTTCTGCCCTGTTTTCTGTCTGTTTAATTCCACAAAAAGCTGCTCTCCAATAAACAAAAGTGTGAGATTTTTAAAAGAAGTATTAAATAAAAATGGCTCTGTAAATCCTGCCGCAAGAAAGCAGCATATCATTGCCAATTCTATATTTTTATTCTGCTTTACATAATCTGACACTACTGTCATATATCCTACACACATCAGAAGAAAAACAGGTATCCCGTAAGTTACAAGCGTAAAGAGGTATGCATTGTCCATTGTAATAACATCTGTTGTAATTGCCGCAAGGTTATTCCCCAGTAGGGACATATTGTCAAGAGTTAGAAAATGTCTGGCCAGATTAATTCTATTGTTAAATATCTTGTCAGCAAGCTCAAACATTCTTCCCTGCAATGCCATCGGCATAATGACAGAAACCAGAATGCAGCCGGGAAACACCAGCTTCACCAGAAAATATTCTATTTTGCTAATCTTTTTCTTCTTTACATAATAAGACAGACATATATATATCATTACAATAAGTGCGCCCGTAAAACTGTATGAATAAAAGAACAGAAAAATATTTCCCCACATTAAAAGCAAAAGGTGCTTCCAGCAATAAGTATCTTTGACACAGTAAATCACAAAAGCTGCCAGCACCAGATAGGAAATATGCAGAACATTAGGATGGGGGTATCCCATAAAATAACGCAGAACCGCCCCAAAAATATTTTTTGTCTGAACCGCTGTTTCAACGTTCCCAATAAAAATAAGAGAAGTCAGGAACCGCAGGCTCATGGCCGCTGCCCATACAATAAGTCCGGTCTGAAAGCATCTTTTTACAGAAACATTTTTCATGCCTGCAGCTGTCACCATGCAGATCAAAACACCCTTTTCCCCGCTGACCCGATAGACCACCGCAGACCATGCCAGCAAAAAAAATATCACTGCCCACTCCCGGAAAGAATATTCTGTAATACACATTTTGGCCCCTATGCATAAAAAGGCCAGCACCAAAAATATCTTATAAAGGAGCTGCCCGTCGTACAGCCCAATTCCTTTTGCAAACAACATGATTCCCCAGAATAACAGGTACAATAATTCCGACAGCCGGATTGCCATGTCCTTTTCCTTACTCATTCTCCACCCGCCTTTTCGCAGTAAGTCTCCACCAGTACATCCCTACAATAAACAGCAGATAATTTCTCCCAATATAAACAGAAATAATATGGGCTTCCACAATGGTATACAGGGCTGTCATGGAAAAAAGAACCAGCTCTTCCCACCGCTTCTTTTTTATAAAATATCCCACAAATACTGTCAGCACAATAACTGCCAGCACTGCCGGGATAATGCCATACCAGTAAAACAGCCGCACCCAGCCCATATCAAAATAATAGTCATTTTGGGGACTGGAAAACAGGCTCCAAGTGTCCATGATCCCTTCATGATTATCCGTTTCAATCAACGAATGGAGCCTTCCTGTCAGTATCGTGTCCAAAAACAGGTAAAACTCAATTTTTCTATCCGTTTTGGCCCACCAGTAGTAATCCCACAGGCACATTGCATTCTTTGCAGACATAATGGAAATAACAATGCTTCCCGCAAAAACAGCAGCATTTCCCGCTGCAAAAATTCCAGTCAGTATTTTGTTCCTTGCCTTAGATGCCACAAAAAACAAAAAAACTGCACCTGCCGAAACCAGAAAACCTGTTTTGGAATCTGTCAGCAGGAAAAAAAACACATTGACCATAAGTGTCAGCGCATAATAATACCATTTCCACTTTGCATGATACAAATACATCCCCAGCATAGTCAACACACAAACCATACACTGTAGTGCATTAGGATGCCCCAGCCCAAGCACATATCTCGTCTCCACACTTCCCCGTCCATAGTCCTGGGTCAGTGAAACGGTTCCTAATATCCCAAATAAGGACAACAGTATAAGGGCAAGACACCCTGCAAGTGTCATCCAAAATACCACTTTGAGGCATTTTACCATATCTATATCTTTACACGCAGCTATGAACATAACCACCCTGACAATCTCATTTCTTCCTGTAGCAAAATAAGATACCGCACCCACTGTAAGGAAAAACGCAATAACTGCATATTCCCTAAAAGAGTATTTCGTCAGACACGCCTTAGCAAAAAATAATAGGAATGTGAGACGGAAAATCTGCCCTTCTATGGGGTTCGTATAGGCACTCTTGTCTATCAGCACCAGTATAATTTCAATTATCACGCCCAGATAAAAAATTAAATATGCTGTTTTCTCCCTCAATGATTTGTCAGTTCTCATAATAGTATCTGTCCTATTCCAGCTTTCCATAGGGATCAATAAACTTCCACCCCTGCCACAGTCCTTCCATCTCTTTTTTCACAAACATCTGGCTGTTTTTATGGATGGTGGGGCGAATCATGATTTTGTCCTCATTTCCATTCAGCCTTGCCCCCCAGAAGCTGAACGTGGAATTCGCGCAAATGTTATGCCTGCACTGACTCATCAGCCATATGTCATAAAAACTGTCTTTTCCATGATTGATATCTACCACCGTATACTCCGGCCCCTGGTATTTCTGACTTACATAAGCAGTATCATCCGAAAACAAATAAAAATGTGCTCCCGGTGAAAGTTCTCTTACCAGGTTGATTGCTGTCTCATAATACCTGTCTGTGCAGATGTTTCCAAACATAGCCGCATTTTCAGAGTCTAAATAGTCTCCCCGCCTAATGTGCACGCTGACAGAATTTCTCTCCTTCATTGCCTGTGCCATCTCTCTGTTTAAGGGATTGCTGCTGACCGGAAATTGTATCTTCTCTCTCAAGTCATACAAAATATCGCTGTAATATTTTTCGCAGGCAAAATACCCGCTTATATACATGTCCTCAAAGTCAAAAATCTCTGGATGATACATCCCGCTTTCCTTAAACCAGTGCACAGTAAAGGGCATCAGTTTCCGCCGCAGTCTTCCGGAAAGGGTATTCGATCCAATCAGCCTTATCTTATCCTCCGGATGGCAGGTTTCATAAATCAATCTGTCAAAATATGCCAGTTCCAGCTCTCTTTTTTTCAATACTTCTTTTTGATTTTCATCGGAAAACCATGAAAGATCCAGTCTGGCTTCCTTTCCCATTCTGACAAATTTTCTGTATAATGCATATTGCTGGAGCTGGTTTCCCAAGCCTCCTGCTGCCTGGATAATAATCATATCCTATTCCTCTTCCTTATCACAATGCTCCATCTCAAGTCCCAGATAGACATTATCTCCCGCTGCATCAATCAACTGGCTGACCGTTTCATTATACACAACTATATTTACGCCATTCTCGACCATGGCATAGTCCTTTCCGCCAATCAGTATGCGGGCCTTTTCTTTTAACTCACCCTCTGCTTCCTGTATAACAGATTCCACATGGATTTCATCATTGTCTGTATTCATACAATAATAATACCCGCTTCCCGGAAAGTAAAGTTCTCTTTTTCCGTCTTTAAAAATCCAGACGCCGCCAGCCTCATACTCTTCCTTATTGATACCAAGCTTCGCCAGTCCGTCCAGATATACCTCACCCAAAACCTTGTAATTTCCTGTAAGGGCCAAAATTACTGTCTGTCCGTCTTCCATTCCGGAAATAATCTCAAGATATTCATGAATATCCTGCGCCTGTTCCAACTTGTGTGCAAGCACTTTATTTCTCAAATATAGAGCGTTATCCTCCCACAATTCATATCCTTTGCTCCCCCTTCTGTCTGCTATTTCATAATTTTCTTTCAAATATTCTGCCATATGTCTGGTAACTTTAGCCGCACCATAATTGTTTACATGCTCCATATCCCTGAAATCGGTTTCAAAATCAATGGCAATTTCATCATATAAATTATTATAATTAATAAACGGAACCCCCTGCTGCCGGGCAAATGCCTCTACTGCATTAAACTGCATCTGTTTTTCCGCAGACAACACAAACGGCGAAGCAAAAAGAACGACAGGCACATGATGCGCATTTGCCGTATCAATTATTTCCTTGAGCATTTCCAGTCTTTGGGGATTCAAATCTGCGGTTTCCTTAATACCATTTATCTCCGGCTTTTCAAAAGACTCTCTCTCATAGCTTCCTCTGTACCCCACCATAAAAGGAATACTGTCCTCAAAATCATTCCGGGTAAGTTCTGCATACCGGGAATGTACCACAGGTATCTTAAAGTAAATCTCCTGTTCCTGCTGGCGCCCCATATTCATATTTTCAGACAGATATTTCATGTACTCTCCATAGTTAGCAGACCATTTCATTCCAAGGACATTCCTGTATATATCCGCGTCGGAGTTTACAATCTCACCGCCTGTCATTCCCAGCATTTCCACCACAATCACTTTCGGCTTTTTCGTCCGCAATGTTTCTTTTATAAAATAGCAAGTGCTGTCTATCATTTGTGAGCCGGCTGAAAGCGTATAGCCTGCCAACCCATAATCTTCCCACAAAATCCCGTGGTCAATCGTGCAGTGGGCATGACTGCTTCCGAAAAAAAACACATCAGCGCATTCCTCATCCATTTGATAAAAGCGCTGCCATCCTCCGCCTCCCCCGGTCTCCTTGTAATTGAAGATTCTGAGAATGCCGGACAGCATGCCCAGTGTCAGCGACAGAAATAAGACTATTTTCATTATGTTGCAATAACTTTTTTTATCCATTGCTCTATACGGTCTGTCTCCTGCAATCATTTTCTAAAAATGTGTTTAAAAGCTGCTCTAAAACTGGAAATAAATAAACTGTGCGGAATCAAACCCCGGGCCATAGTATCCAAAAACAACGCATGTAAAAATCAGCATCAGCAAAACGCCCCACCGGAAAACAATCCACTGTCTCTGTAAACTTACATCCAGCAATTCTCCTTTTTTATACTTTATCAGTTCCACAAGAACCAGCATAAAAATTCCAAACCCTAAAATATGCATTTCCTTAACGTCCAGCCCCAGCATGTATATTTGCTGGTTAAATAACGACCACCAGTCGCGGTACGTAACCATGCGCTTTATATAGTGTACTGCCTGTCCCAGCGAATCCGCCCTGAAAAAAATCCATGCAATATCTATCAGTACAAAAGTTACCAGCCCCTTAAAAAATTTATACCCGAAAGAATCTGTTTTTGTATGGCATTTACCGTTGATTTTCTGTACCAGAGGCGTAAGTTCTTTTTCAGCAATCTGGTAAAATCCATGAAGAAGCCCCCATACAGCATAGGTCCAGTCGGCCCCGTGCCACAGACCGCTGACACCGAATGTAATCAGAATATTTCTGTATTTCTTTAGTTTGCTGCACCTGCTGCCCCCCAGCGGTATATAAAGATAATCCCGGAACCATGTGCTTAGGCTGATATGCCATCTCCGCCAGAAGTCCACAATAGAAACCGCAAAATACGGCGTATTAAAATTTTCCATAAGCTGAAACCCCAGAACCCTTGCAGCTCCTATGGCAATCATGGAATATCCAGAAAAGTCGCAGTAAATCTGTATGGCAAATGCCGCCGCGCCTGTTCCAAGAGCCACCATTCCATATCCTTCAAATCCATCAAATACCGTATTAACCAAAACCGCCGCTCTGTCTGCAATGACTACCTTTAAGAAATAACCCCAAAGCATAATGACAAAACCGGAAGTCACTCTCTGATAATCCCACAGCTTATGTGATGCTTCACTTTTAATCTGATTAAGCAGGTTCCCCGACCGTTCAATGGGGCCGGCAACCAACTGTGGAAAGAATGAAACGAACAGGGCGTATTTCAGGAAATTCCTTTCTGCCTCAATTGTCCCCCGGTACACATCTATCATGTATCCCAGCGCCTGAAAAATATAAAAAGAGATTCCCACTGGAAGTAAAATACTGACTTCATCTAATTTTCCTACGCTAAATACTTCCAAACCCCGGTTAATAGAATGTATCAGGAAGTTTGTATATTTGAAATAAACCAGCATGACAATGTTCAGTGCAATTCCCACGGCAATGACCAATTTCATCCATTTCCTCTGTCTTCCGCTTTCAAGGCTTGCCCTGTCCCTTATACTTTCTACAGCCCTCCCGCATATATAAGTTATGATTGTAGAGAGCAGAATCAACACAATATAATATGGATTCCAGCACATATAGAAAAAGTAACTGGCAGCAAGCAGCCAAATATAACGCATCCTACAGGGGAGCACAAAATACATCAGCAAAACAACAGGAAAAAATATTAAAAAATCAATGGAATTAAATAACATAAAAGTCTCTGTCCCTTAATTTATTTCTTCCGCCGCCACAAACAACGACAACGCCGGCCCCAGCGACCACGGATAGCTTCCATAAATCTGGGGATACATGGAAAACCCCTGACATTCCGCCAGGCAGTTCCCAATCCTGCCCTCTTCCACCATTCCCAGCAGGGCGTCTCTCCCCCGCACCATCCGGGATCTGTGAATCCCTATCAGTGTTTTCGTGTTCAGGGACTTTGCAACAGAATAAAGGATCATTGCCGTGGCGGAAGTATCCGCCGGGCCTTCCTTCGCGCTAAGCTGCCAGCTATAAAGCCCGTTTGGAAGCTGGTAAGCCTCCACCTTATCTACCAGACGCCTGTATGCCTGTTTAATCACTTCATAGCTTGGCCTGGTGTTTTCCAGACAGGCAAGGGTTTCCGACATGCCTATCATCAGCCAGCCTGCCGCCCGCCCCCATCCGATAATACCATATTTTACCCCGCTTTCTTCCTGATATCCATGATAAGGAAGCCCTGTCTTCGCATCCATCCCCATTTCAATAAAATTCTGTATCTGGGTTACTGCCAGATTCACAGCATTCATATCGCCGTATGTACTGCCGTATTTACACAGAAAAGGGCATACTATTCCAATTGTGTCCGCAAAGATGTAACCGTTTTTCTGGTTTGGACGGTAAGGAAGCGATCCCCTGTCGTCCGTCTCATGGTTAAAAAGATATTTAGCCATGGCATCGGCGGCCTTTTTATATTTTTCCTCGCCCGTAATCTGGTGCAGGTCGATGAGCGTAAGGCCGCTGAACGCATCGTCAAGGTAATACATTTTACAGCCGCGCCTTATCCATCGGTCATAATACTGTTTAAGGCAGTCCACAATCACCCTTGCTTCCTCTGAATTTTTGTGCTCCATATAATAATCCATAAGACCTTTGGCCAGAAGGCCATTCGGCCAGTTAATTTTATCCGGCGGCTCCACCTTCCGCCCGGTCATTTTTTTTATTATCCTTTTAAAACCATATCCTGGTTTCCGCTTCGGGTAATGGAGCAGATCATGCTCCGCAGCCTTTACCATTTCCAGCATGCCGTTTCTCCTCCCATCTTTTGTATCTCAATTCTTTTCGTTTCCATATAACTCCTGCCATTTCAATCTTGACATGGCTTTTACACTATTTTTCCCATAAAACTGCGCTGTTACTACGTTTGTCCATGCATCAGGGTCATCAGTAACCGGCATCTGCATTAGTGGTCCCTGCACATCATTGACAAATGGAATAACAACATCCCGAGCATTTTCATCCATTAATAATCTGGTTTGTAATTCCATTTGTTCTTTGTATTCAGATGCCTGACCACTTGTGATATATGTCAGGCATACCCATAAAGTACTTTCTTTCATATTACTTCTACATACTGCTGATGTTATAAAACAAAAAAATATCCCTGGCAATAAAAGCTTTATATTAAATTCCCGATATGAAAGTCTGCTTTTGTCCGCCAGTTTCTTTGCTGCAATTAGTAATATTCCGCTAAAGGTCAGCAAAAATACCTGATAGTTTGTATTGTAAACCCCTCCGGAAACAGCTACATCCGCATAAATCGCAGGCGTCTGCATTGCACAATAAATACAGAATAATGCTATAATGGAAATCAATGGATGAACAAATAAAAAAAATCTGTTTTTTTCTTCTTCCATTTTTTTAAATGCTCCTGCCATAATTAAGAACAGCAAAAGCAGACCAACAATGACTAATGGTTTTTCCTTGCAATATCCCACAATATCCTTAATGCCAGCGATAAAAGAAGCTTCTATTGCTTTAATTCCTTTTGTCATGGAAAAACCAAATTGTTCTCCACCCCTTACCCTGTTTCCGGGCGCTTTCATGCTAATAATTAATCCGAAAACTTCCATCATTATTGGAATAATCAGTGTAAATATACGCTTATCTTTTTGCCCGGAATAATTTACAATTATAGTATATGCGGCTGCTATCAATGCAAATAAAGCCGTCTGATAATTCGAGCCTCCCAAAAGGAACATTATTACTGTTATGCCTGCTATATAGGTAAATTTGTAATCTTTCCTATAATGCAAAAAACAGACTAACAAAATTTGACACATGGAAAATGGAAGCATATAATGAATGGTTCCATTATACCAGAAAATTGATGATTTTGTACTCGGGATAAATTGTATGTTTATTGTTAAAAACAAAGTAGTAATCAGAACACTACTCCATTTATTTAATCCTAACTCTTTGTAAAGCAACTGCCTAAAAAGTAAAATAGTGCTTCCAATCCAAAAAGACAGCATTAAAAAAGCAGTTATCACATATGCCTTTTCGCTAAATACTTCCGGCTGCAGTGAAAAAAGAAATACGCTGAACCATGTTCCCTGCCAGCTATAATAGTATTCTTCCACCGTCTGACAGGCGGCTTTCAATACTTCCATGAAGGAATGGGAGATACACCATGCCGCTCTGGTTTTTACACCATACCCATAATCATCTCCTGAAGCTCTATTTACAAAAGATAAATATGCTACAGGAAGCATTGTAATAATAAATGCTACATTACCGATCCTGGCCATCTGCTTACAAGTAACTTTTTTACATACTCTTTTCAAATATGTAAATTCAGCTTTTGTACGTTTTATGGCATCCTTTTCTGATATGCCATCCTGCATTTTGACCAGACAGGTAAGCAGTGCAAATATACTAACACATAATTCCCGATAGGTAAACCAGTAATGTATGTAGCTGTGGGATCCCAAAGCTATATACCAGACAACCGGCGCAAAAGCCATTATCCCAAACGGTATTCCCCATTCTCTGCCTAAATGTTCTTTTATCCTTCGACATTTGGCCAGTTGTAACAGTAATCTAGCTGAAGCACCTGCACCAGCCAGCACAACCGGCCATTTTATCAATGGTCGGATGTTTTTCCATATAATCTGGGAGTATGTAATTTCCTGTCTTACCCCCCCCCCACGTAATAGGCGCTCCTTAACATAGCGTTTTTAACAATATTCTCACCTGTCAGTATGCTGCCAATCAGCCACTTTCCGGCCCACATGCCTGTATATCCTAATATCCAGATTAAACTACATATGTACAACTGTTTTACACTTTTTTTCCATGAGTCTTCTTTCATAAATATAAAAATCATAGGAAAATATAATGCAACCAATGGAAATGTCAAAAAATCCAGATATGCTGTCACAATCCCAATCAGCAAAAAAAATATGATTTCTTCTTCTTTTTCTAATATATCCTTTTTTAAAATATATAAAACAGACAAAAGCATGATATAATATACAGTTGAAAACTGAAACGAAACCGCTGTTGCCAGTGGATTTATCATAAATACTGCAAATACAAATGGCAAAATAAACCTATTAAGCTGCTTCTGAATCATCAGACAAATGATATATATAAATAAGCTCATCTGTAAAAGCATATTAATCATTCTAATATCACTGATATCAAAAAACAACAACAATGGTTTCAAAATCACAAGATATCCATGCCAATATCTGGGATAACCCATCTTATCAAATTCTCCTGGCAAATCATTGGCATAATCTGTTAGCGTATCTACCTGGTGTTGATGTTTTCCTCTGTATGTTATCTGATAATTCTGCATGGCATCTCTTACAATACTGCCTGTCCCGGGAAATATCGCATTAAGTATCATTGTAGCATCTGTAATATTATCCAATTGAGAGAGCTTGTATCCTGTCATAAGTTGGGGATAAGCCCCCTCATAATCATAAAGCTCTATGGAACGCTGCGCGTTTTTCTTCATTTCTTCTACAGGCAATGCATATACTCCCACCAGCAGTACTATTCCTATCACAATTGATGCTGTTAATATAGCTATTATTTTTATTCCTAAACCAGTCTTTCGTCCCACCATAAACTCTTCCTTTCCCTTTCTGTCTCACTAACGTTCTCTGGCATAAAATACAACATCTTCGTAAATTGGCAATTGATTTCTATACTTTTCGTCACTATAAGAAAAATACCATCCCCAATATTTTTCTTCGTCTAAATATGGTAATTCTTCTATGGTATATCCATCCTGAACCGCCCTTTCTTCTACGATCTCGCCATCCCTTACAAACATTATTTTATGCAGTGTTTTATCTTTAGGGGCTAAAAACTCCTTATAGGAAATCTTCCATATTTGATTCAAATAATTTAATCGATTTGCCAAATAATATTTTAAATATTTTACATTATTATCAAATTCCACATAATGTCCGGGCTTATCACCGCTAATATCAACATTCTTCCATCTTACCCTGTCCATCTCAACTGACTTTCTGATTAAAGCCGCATACTGGTCTATCCTTTCTTCCAATATCTCCTCCAGATAAGGCAGAAATCCTTTATAGGTTTCCACCAGCAATGTTTTAAATGCTTCATCTTCATATAAAACTGAGTACCAGTTAATTTCCTCGCCTCTATAAAATTTAGTTGAAGACCACGTATAATCAACCCATATTCCTTCTGCCCATCCACTGTTCGTTTCGCCAAATGCCCCATCAAAATCCCACACTGGACCTGCATACAATAAATCATCATTCTTCTCTTTATAATAAAACATACTGGTAATGTTTACATCATGACTTAATGCTATTTCATCAACAATGAACTTTTTAACAAACGAATCAAAATCTATATATTTTCTATATTCTTTATTTCCTGAAGAAATCATATCATCAATTCTTTGTGTATAATCATAAATATATGTCACTTGTTCTCTGGATGCGCTCTGAGGCGATTTAATTGAGAAACAATTGCCTTGTTCTGTAATAAATCCAGCTTTCTCTTTTTCCCAATAATCAGTACAATCTTTTTCCAGTAAATACCCCCCATCCATCTCTCCTTTACTTTCCAGCACATATCCTTTTATCCTGTTTTCCTCAAAAACAGCCACATCCTCTATATTCGAATAATTTAATTGATTTTCTTTTTCTAAATCAAAAATGTCTACACGTCCTTCGCCTACAGAAACAGTTTCTGACAATAAATAAATGCCTGCGTATTCTCCATTTAAATATAAATCTGCCCACACACATTGAGGGCTATAAGCCAGCCCTATTTCCTCAGCCATATCAAACGCAATTTTTGTATTTAGCTTAGCCCCTTCATTCCAGCCCGCCAGCAGGCACCATCGTTTTCCGCTGTCCATTCCCAGCAATGCCTTTGCTGTTCCGAGTTTAATCAAGTACGGCTTCTTTTCTTCCTCCCATGATGAATTTCCACGCCCCGAAATTTTTAGTCTGCCACCATACTCCATTCTTCCATTTGACTTTATTATGTGAATATTTCCACTTTCTTCATTCATTTTATTCTGATGCAGATAATCCATGCCACCGCTGTCTGTCTGTATAAATATTGCCGGCAGATAATCAGATTTCATAATAACAATATCATAGACCTTTCTCTCTGTGCCAACAATTTTCAAATTACAGATATTATTCTCCTGATAATCAATCCTTGTTCCTCTTTTTATTTGTTTTCCATCCCACAAAACTACTTTCCCGCGAAGATCCCCTGCATATATACTTTTTCCCTGACAAAAAGATGGTAGAAAAAAATAATATTTACTATCAATTTCATTGAACCATGGATATATATTTTCTTCTCTGAAGTCAGTTACAATATGTATAAAAGGGCCGCCATCCTTTTCTATTTGAATCTGTACATTTTTGTCCTCGATTTTCAATAAAAAGCAGACAAACAACTGTATTATTGTCAGTAATACGATCAACTGCACTTTCTTTTTCATGAAAATCCCCCACTTTCCTATTATGCTAAATGCGGTATTCTCCATCATGTACCAAAAAGTTCACTTTTTGTATTTCCTTTATATTCTTAATCTCTTTTAATAACTCCCCTTCTTTAGATGTTCTGATTTCAATAATAATTTCTGTTTCACCATTTCGAATACTTCTGGATTTTTCTTTGCAATATCTGCAATATCTGCCAATTACCTTCTTAACTTCATCCCAATTCATATCCTCTTTACAGCTACACAGCACCAATAACGCATTAGCCCGTGATGTTGGAACCCACTCCAAAATCGTCAGCATTATAGTCATAACTATACACAAAATAACAGCCAATATATAAAGCCCGACTCCACATATAATCCCTGCACTAACTGCCCAGAATAAAAATAGCAAATCGACCGGATTTTTTACTGCATTTCTGAATCTGACAATTGACAATGCTCCAACCATGCCAAGCGATACAATAAGACTGGATTGCATTGCAATCATAATAGCTGCTACAATAATGACCAGCCCTGCAATGGTAATATTCAAATCTCTTGAATAAAAAGCTGCCTTGCTCACTAATTTATATACTGCAAATATATATAACCCTATCAAACAGGCTGCAAAAAAAATCAAAATGGTCTCTGACAAAGACCATCCTCCTATCATACTTTCATAAACCTTATTTTTAATAATATCCCCTGCTTTCATATCCATTTTCCCTCACTTGCTTCTCTGCATAGTCTGTATTTCGAATAAGATGATTGATTCATATGGCTGGTTTCTAATAACTGCGCAATAAATCCCGGTAAGAATTCATCATATTTCACTTCCAAAATATTATTCGCTTCTTTTATATTATCAAAAATTATCTCTTTCCTCCCAAATCTATCTACCTGCCTGCTACAACGCAAATTTCTATCTAAAGTAATTCTTACATTTCCAGACTCAAAAACATATGCTTTTCTATCATATTCTACTATCACTCTAGGCCTTAGTCCTCTTTCTTTTATAGCAAGATTAAATAAAATAACAGGATCGTCCAACGACATATTACTTTGTCTGACACTTTCCCCCGCCATTAACGACCACATTTGTTCCTTGGATATTTGCCGGTTTTTTTTCATTACATAATTATATTTTTTATATTTGACCTCCAGCTTAATTACTTCCCATGAATGGTTGTAAATTCTTATCCTGTACTTTTCCCTCTTACAATTTCCGTCTATTGTATCATTTAAATAAGAATCAAACAAATCATCAAAATAAATACTTGTCACCGTATACCCCGAGTAACTTTTCTGGTTCTCATCCGATTTAAGAACACTTTCAAGGCGACTCTGCAGTAATGCCAGATCCGTTTTCTGGCACACATATTTATTTTCCACACGATACATAATTCATCCCATACTTATCCTTTCTTAAGCTTCCGCAACACAATCCCCCACAAATATCCGAATTCCTCCGTCCCCTTAAATAAAACCAGAAAAATTCCGTTAAAAACCACGCAAATTGCCAGAAACATCACTGCAAATGAAAAGACAGTCACTTCCGGCATAACTACTCTCTTTATCCCTGCAAGTACAGCCAGAATCCCCAAAAGCGCCGCCAGATACTTCACAGAATCCATAAAATAGGATTTGGCGCTTTTATCAAAGCATACTTTATAGATAATGTAAGGTTTGGTGATATTAGCAATCAGTCCTGAAACGATTGTCCCTATGTAAATCCCCACAAGCCCTATCCTTGTGACAAGCCCTATAGAGATGATCAAATTTACAATCCCCTGTATCAACGCCAGATACTTGTCCTGTTCAAATACCCCGGCCGCTGTTTTAAAGTTTGATAAGACAATTCTATCACCTTTAAAATAATAATCAATAAGAATACAGGATACCGCACTCACCGCCAGCACCCGCTCCGGCCCTTTCCAGAGGTAAATAAAAGGCGTCAGCAGGAAAAAGAATCCTATTGCTGAAAATCCGTAAATCCAGCAGGCAAAAAAACGGTATACCTTAAAAATACTGTACTGCTTTTCCTTAGATTCCGTGGCAATCAGATTGCCGAAGCTGGAAAGCACCGAATTAAAAATAATATTCACAAAATTGGCAATGGATGTGAGAATAATATTGTAATTTCCCACATAGCCCACAAGAGTGACATTAAGGAATGCAGATATAATCATGTTGTCAGTCTGTAACCTGGCTACATCTCCCACCTTGTGGAGCATCAGCGCTTTCGTCTTGCTGACAATTTCCCCGGTTTCCTCTTTTGAGAGCTTTTCCACATTCTTATCCGTAAGATAAGGATAACGCCTGTCCAGATAACGGCTCACAAACACCTTCTGGGCCAGCTCCACAAAAGCCGCGGTAAGAAGGTACAGGTAAAAATTCTGGGTAGTGACAATAACGATCAACTGTAATGAAACCGTAATCATCTTGGTTATGGTGATAACATTGGTCTGGATATAATTCTTCTGTTCCGCATTGGCCAGACTGTATTTATAGGCCACAAAGTAAGAACTCACTGTATTAAACAGAAAAATCAGATAGTACAGCGTCATATCCCTTGTGCTGACCCCCTTGGGCTGGTTCACCAGATAGGACAGAAAGGGGATCAGGGCCGTGCCCAGCGCCCCTATCACAAGGCCGATCACCCGGTAGGCCCTTTTGTACAGCAACATATAGGACTTGATCTTTTCAAGATCCCTGCGCGCCACCGGCCCGTACAGACTGTAATTCAGGGCAGTTCCCACCCCTAACTCCGCCATGGACAAAACGGATAGTATGCCTGTGTACAGGTCGTTGATGCCTGTCAGCGTATCTCCCAGATAGTCAATAAAAAGGCTGCGGAGAATAAACCCAAGCAACTGGGTCACAATATTGCCAATATATCCAAACGCTATATTTTTTGCGGCCGACTGAACTCTTCCCATAACCTGTCAACTTCTCTCCCTGTCAAATATGCCTGTTCCCTGTAAGAGGGCATTACCGCCTCGAGATGTTCCCGGATTTCCCTTTCATGTTGAAGGAGCCACCGGAAGCCCTCTGTCAGATCCCCGTTTTTTTTAAGGCTCTGGACAGGGATCACATAAGGTTCCTCTTTCCCGAACAGATCCCTTGCAATGCCCCGTGCTTTCACAGAATATCCAACCACAAGGGTAGGCACAAGTGAAGAATATGCCGCTATGGTGGCGTGGGTCCTTGCTCCTGCAAACAGACGACAGCGGCTGATAAAGCCTTTTAACTCCTCACAAGTTCCATCCTCTATTTCCACCACCCTGCCTGTTTCCTTAAAGCTTTCATACAATTCATGGATAGGCTTTCTGTCATCATTCTGCTCCCACACCACGTGGGGAATCAGGGCAATCTGCATATCTGTATGGTCTATGATAAACTGCATCATTTCCCGGTAGTTTTTCATGGTGATGCCGGGAATCTTTTCATTTTCCTGAATCATGGGGCTTACATTGATCCCCACTGTATTTCCCGGCGCAAACCCCTGCGGCAGAGGAAGTTCCTTCTTTTCAAGTGTAAAAGCAGGGTCCGGAAAACAGTACAGTGCAGGCTTTCCCTCCCCTTCCCCGAAAACCTCTTTCAGGGCATGATAGGTAATGCTTTCCCTTGCCACAATGGCATGATATTTCGATAAATCCTCTGCAATCTGCTTTTTCTGCATAAGCGCCGGCTCTATGGAGCAGCCCAGCAGAATTGTCTTGACCCCTTTTTTACAAAAGGCGGAATTGGCAAGCCTTAAATCATTCAGCATACTTTCATAGCAATAATTGTCACCGCCAATGGAAACTGCCAGCGGCCCCGGATTTCCTTTAAAAATTTCATGATAACGGTACCGGATAAAACTCTCTCCATCACCTGTCAGCTTCCGGTAAATGTAGTATAATACATGTGCCGTTTTATTACCACCAAAGCTGCGTTCTTGTACAATATCGCACAGATTTTTTAAAGAATATTTGCTGTCCTCCCCGCCCCGGTAACTGACAAGCACGGCTTTTTCCTTTATCATCCGGCAGAGACTGTTCACGATGGCTTCACATCCATGATTGCCGCTGCCTGCATGCATATACATAATCAACCTTTTTTCCAAAATACCTCCTTAGCGCCTCCTTAAAAGCAGGGCTGGATATCCGGCGCTGCTTAAATTTACATTCCATTTATTTCTTATATGCTTTCAAATGATAAAGCCATAAATAAACCCATGGCATAGCGGCAAATATTTTTGCTTTCATCTTATATCCCCCCGAAAGTCTTTCATAAGCCCCCAGCACCAAAAGTTCTTTCTCTAATTTTTCATGGCATATTCTGACAAAGTCCACCTGTTTCTTTCTCTCTCCTGCAGGAAGCAATGCAATTTTCCCTGCCGTAAGCAGGATTGCCATAATCAGGATTGCCGTGACCTGATCCCTGCCCTTTTCCCCGTTTATCCCGGCTATCTTTTCCCGGGCAGTCTCCCAGCAGGTGATCTGATCCATATACTTAGGTAAAAATGCCCGGTTCATAGCCCCCTTAGGGTTCTGGAAATAGCCGTATCCCTTATACGGAATTTCCCCAATCCGGTTTATGCCGGAAAGCATGTCCACCAGAAACAGCATATCCTCACCTATGGTAAGGCCGGGCCGGAACCGCGTGTTCTCCACCGCCAAAGTCCTGTAAAGCTTGCTCCAGCAACGGCTGTTTCCCTTTAAAATACCGTCCTCTATAAATTCGCTGACCGTGTAAATCCGGGCCGGTAATTCCATATCTTGATTTTCCTGCCGCATTCCCGCCTGACTCTGCTCTGCATCTGCAAATTCATTTTCTTCCTTCCACGAAAAGAATCCGCATCCGGCAATCTCGCTGTCCGTTTCTATGATACAATCGTACAGCTTTTCTATCATATCCGGGAGAATCCTGTCATCCGCATCCACAAAGGTTACGAACTCTCCGTGCATTCTCTCAAGTCCGGCATTTCTGGCCGCCGAAACGCCCTCGTCATTCATTTCTATTATCTCAATATTATGATACTCTTCCCCAAGACGTCTGCACAAATCTCCCGTCCCGTCAGAAGAACCGTCATTTACTATAATAATTTCCAGGTTACTGTATGTCTGCCTCTCAATACTCTCAATGCACGCCCTTAAATAATCCTGCCCATTATAAACCGGAACAATCACACTGATAAGCGATTTTTCTTCCTCTGTATGCCCCATTCCGGTTCTCCTTTCCACTTCTGCTCTGCTTTACTGTAGCCGGACATAGATCCGGCATAGACTTTTGTCCGGACCACTGTCCGTGGCGCACCTTCTTGTTGCGGCCGGATCACTGCCCGCGGTAATAAATGATCATTGCCAACCGCAGCAGCCGGACTGTGATCCCATTGGGATGGCGCAGTACCAGATAAAGCAGCCTGTTAGCATTTTCCCCAACCGTCACTTTCGTGCTGCGGCACAACTCCCGCACTTCTTTTTCCTTACAGATATCCAAAATATTTTTCTTATATCCTTCAGGGTTTCCTCTGGCTTCATTTTTAAGGGCCAGAAAAATCATGAATATATGCTCCTGGTCTGCTTTCTTTTGCATTTCCGAAAGTTTTTCTCCCTGAAACTTATCTCTTAAGATTTTTTCCGTCATACGGCGCAGGAGTTTAATATTTTCGTACATACCCTTATTATATTTGTGAATCATGGAGCTTGTCACATAAAGATAATGATAATAAGCTTTATGATCCATCACCACCAGCCGCTGGCAGTCGAAAAGGGCCGGGATCGTAATGGTACTGTCTTCTGCCATCCAGATGGCCGGGTCACTGTATTTGTAATTATCCTCTATCAATTTTCTTGCAATCAGCTTCATACAGCGGGACGTGGCCACATAGCGCCGCTCCTGCCCCAGCAGATTGGGAATCACTTCCCTTTCCACAGCCTGCCTGTCATATTCGCCGGGGGGAAGCTTCTGCCATACATATTGTGTACTTCCGTCCTCTTTTTCAATCACATAATCGCTTGCAATGATTTCCTTTTCATTTCCCGAAAGGCAGGCCGCCATCTCCCCTATCATATGGATGTCCACCCAGTCGTCGCTGTCCACAAAGCTGATGTATTCCCCTGTGCTTTCGTCCACCCCTCTTTTCCAGGCGGAAACCAGGCCGCCATTTTCTTTGTGAATCACCCGGATTCTTTCATCCCTAAGAGCAAGGTCATCGCAAAGCTTTCCGCTTCCGTCCTTTGAGCCGTCATCCACAAGCAGGATTTCCAGATTGTCATAGGTTTGCCCCGTCAGTGTATCCACGCAGCGTTTCAAATATTTTTCTGTATTATAGACCGGAACGATAATGCTGATTTTATATTCCTTCATGAAAGCCCTGAAACCTTTCTGTAAATCTTAAGGAGCTGTTCCATGTTATTTTCAATGGAAAATTCCTCTGATACCTTTTTCCTTGCCCGCTCCCCAAGCCGCCTGCACAGCCCTGCATCCGCCAGCAGGCTTTCCAGCCCTTTCTGCAGGGACTTCGCGTCTTTCGTGGCTACAAGCAGTCCGGTGTCCCCATCCGTGATCATCTGTGGGATCCCCCCCGTCTCTGCGGCCGCAATGGCACAGGCGTATGCCATGGCCTCAAGAATCGATACCGACTGTCCTTCAAAATAAGAGGGAAGTACGAAAATATCGCACATCTGCAGATACTTTTTCTTCTCTTCCCCGGAAATCCAGCCCAGCCAGGTAATAAATTCCGGGTACTTTTCCGCCTGCGCTTTCAGTCCGGCGTCCTCCCAGATTCCTCCCAGATACAGCTCTGCTTCGGGATACCTTTCCCTCAAGTCCGGCATGATTTCCAACAACTCTCCGATGCCTTTTTCCCTGCACAGCCGCCCCAGAAATAAGATTTTATGCTGACCGTATTCTTTCTGTCCCTGTTCAGGCACTTTTATGGAATCGGGCAGTACCGTAATTCTGTCTTTTGGCACCATTGCCCCGAAAAACTCTTTCCAGACCGGAGCCAGCACAAGAAATGCATCCCCCATGGACAGCACCTTATCTATCTTTTTCCGCCCCCGGTCACTTTGCTCGTTGTAATAAAAAGTTTCAAAATCCCCACCATGCTGATGGATGACGATTTTCTTTCCGGCATGCTTTGCCGCTTTTATAAAAAGGGATTTCCTGTAATAACTGCTGTCAGAGGCCATATTGACATGAACGATATCATAGCATGGAAGCTTTATGCAAAAGAGACAAAACGCCTTTGCCGCCTGCCCCAGCTTGCGGAACTTACTGCCTTCCACCATGGTTCCGATATAGCACAGGTCAATCTTTCTATCCAGCCCGGCTTCATAATAATTGTTTACCACGCCGGAGATTCCCCCATGGACGCTTCTGTCCGGCCCGATCATCAGCACTTTCAGTTTTTTCTGATTTTCCACTATTTTGACCCCCGTCCTGCAATCACCACCCAGATGGTGCGCAACAGTATCTTCACATCAAGGGTAAGGGACCAGTTGTCAATATACTCCAAGTCATACTTCACCACATCGTCAAAATTTTCCACCTCGCTGCGCCCGCTTACCTGCCAGAGCCCGGTAAGTCCCGGCGTCATGCTGATACGCCTTCTGTAATACTGGTTATATTTCTCAAACTCATCAGCGGTGGGCGGCCTTGTACCCACTAAAGACATGTCACCCTTTACTACATTGTAAAACTGGGGCAGTTCATCAATACTGGATTTCCGTATAAATCTGCCCACTCTGGTGATACGAGGGTCATTCTCCATCTTGAACATAAAGCCCTGTATCTCATTCTGGTCTTCCAGCTCCTTCTTCCGCTCCTCCGCATCTGTATACATGGAGCGGAATTTATATATCTTAAACCGCCGGCCGTTTCGCCCTATCCTAATCTGGGAAAAAAGGACCGGCCCCTTGGAATCCAGCTTAATGGCCAGCGCCACAAAGGGCGTAAAAACTAAAGTGATCAAAAGCCCTGCCATCCCCCCTGCAATATCCATCACCCGCTTGATAAGGAGCCTTTTGTAACTGCTCTGGAATCTGGTATATGTGATAACAGAATAGCCGCCGAAATTTTCTATTTTACTCCGTTCCGGCTGGGTGCCGGGCAGTTCCAGACAATAATGGCAGTCCACTCCCATCTCATCGAACCCGTTCAGCATCATCTGTATCTGCTTCTGCCGCAGCTCCGGCACATAAATAAACACTTCATCCACTGCCATCAGCGTTACGTCTTCCATAAACTTATCATCTATGGGTATCACCGGGATTCCATCCAGCCTTTCCCCTTTCTGCAGTGCGTTTTCCTCCTCCGCGGCGCCTTTTCCCTGCACACTTTCCGGGCAGGCAATCCCCACAATCTGGTAGTTAATGTCCAGGCTGGCTTGCAATTGTTCCAGTACTTCGAAAGCCATAGCCTTCTGGGTGATGACCAGCACCTTGATCCTGGAAATTTCCGACCGGTAGTGAATCCTCATCCCCTTCTTGATCAGCAAATGGAAAAGCATCATCAAAAGTACATTGATAACCGGAAAGTAAATCATAACAAGGCGCGCAAAGACATCCGCCCACTTGAAGAAATACATGATGCTCTGGGTCACCAGCATCATAATGATATTGAATTTCAGTATTTCTACGGCTTCTTTTCCAATACCTCTTTTTAAAAAGTTCCTGTTCCAGTCAATAAAAAATGTATATATAGTACAAAACAGTAGAAAAACAAGACACACCTGAAAGTGTATCCCCTTATCTCCCATATCCCTGAAATTCCCAAATCTGATATAGGTGGCAAGTACAAAGGAAATGCCAATCGCCACAAGATCTGCAAACCAGAGTCCGTAAACCTCAACAATCTTATTCTTCTGATTCATGCTGCGCCTCAACTTTTAAATCCACTGCCGCCGACAGCGTTACCCTGCCCGGATGATTCAACCTTTTATCATACGTCTGATTTTCCTTGCCGCCTTCCTGCAAAACCGTCTGGCCTTCATGGAAACCAACGTATAGAACCGTCTGATACCGCTTACCGGGGGCATAATCAGATACCGGTAATCCTCTATATGGGCCAGCAGATATTCCGGGTAGCTTTCATCCACTTCCACCCGCCTGAAAACTGCATCCCTTCCGAACATATCCTGTCCCAGAATCAGCCTGTCCCTGGCTTCCGCCAGTATGTCCTGATTGTTATACTCCTGATGGGCCGCCGCCACCACCTTTGTACCAATTCTTTTGGACACATCCTCCTCACGGCTGCTGCCCATGTACCCAAAGTGCCAGCCGCCGTCCGCCACCCGCACCGCATTGGCAGCCGTGGTAGGCGCTTCCCGCAGTTTAATGATTCCCTTTGAAGGAATGCTCTTTCTGCTGAATATTTTGGTACCCAGCCACATTTTTCTCTCCACCCCCGGAAATTCACCGGTAATGGAAAGCAGTTTTCCTGACACTTCCTCCATATTGATGAAGCAGTAAAACATTCTCTGGGCAAGGTGGTAAATCCTGTCCGGGTCAAACTCTGCAATAATCTTTTTTAAAACTTTTGGATTGGGTATTTCGTCCACATCACTTAAGATGATCACATCTTCATCCGACGCCCCCTTAAGCCCCCTCTCCAGAGCGTTTTTCTGGAAGTTGTCCCTCACATGGGTGGTCACGTCTAAAGGGGAATTGTCCACCACAATGTATTCTATTTTGGGAAGGAATTCCTTAAACATTTCCTTGTTTTTTTCAAAACACAGTTCCTTTGGCTCTCCCGAAAAAGTTACGGTAGCTTCCTCTATAATGAACCTGTCCACAATCGGGTTTAAGATATTCAGCCGCAGCTTAAGGATATCCAGTTCATTAAAAAAGGGAATGCAATCATATACCATCTGTTTATCTCCTATATTCTGTCCGGTCCCGGAGCCCTCTGCTTTCACCACCATACAGCACCCGGTTCCTGTCAAGCCGTCTCCTGCAAAATCAATGTCTCCAGAACAGCAGCGGCCTTACCATGCCTTTGAGCTTAAGCCATCTGCGCATCCAGGGGTTTACAAATCTGGGATACTGCTTATTTCTCCCCCACCATTTATGGAAAACGAAAGGAGCGTCCACATCACGGACTTCCGGCACCGGATGTTCATGGCTGAAATATTTCGCCACTTCCACAGGGGCGATCTTCATTCCTGCCTCCTCGATCCTGTGCTTATTCATACAGCACAGAAAAACATCTTCATTATAAAATCCGTCCTCGTCTTTTTCCCATTCAAGCCCTGCCTTCCCGGGAAATTCCAGCAGCTTCTTACTCCGCAGGGAAACACTGTTTCCCACCCTGCACAAATTCCCATATATGTCATGATAGCAGTGCTGTGTCCCCGGCTTAGGCGCCGGCCAGGGCGCACCAATATAATCATATTCTAAAAATTTATCCTGCCACTTTTCTGGATGGACTACAAAACCGTCGTAATGAATCAGCAGTACATAATCTGTGTTGATATAGTTTCCAAGCTCATACACTATCTTATAGTTAAAACAATCGATATCGTTTAATCTGGAGGTATGTTTATATGTGATAGTATCCGGCAGCCCCAAAGGTTTTCTGTGTGTGATCAGCACAACCTCCCCGAACTCAATCCCCTGCATACTGTACTCCAGTGCCTTGATGGTTTCATATACTTTTACGCTGGTCATGGCCGCCAGCGTCACCTGGGGCAGCTTTAACTTTGTCCTGCCCTGACACTTCTCCTCACTCATAGATAACCCCATTCTGCTTCCGTATTCTCCTAAGTATGGCCCGCCAGATTTTTTTCAGATAAAACCAGCCGTAAACCAGCCGTCTTTTTATATTCTGAAAGAAAAGTCCCGCTTTCCCCGGCTTTTTGTCTCTTTTTGCATATTTGGCAGACTTTTTCTTATATGCCGCCAGTTCTTCCCGGCATTCCCGGGCGCTGAACATTTTCCCGTTGCGGTCCATGTAATGGAACAGGCTATAGATATTCTGTTCCGATGCCCAGTAACCGTCAGAAACATTATGTCTTGCCCAGTACTTGGGGGCAATGGCAAATTTCAAAGTTTCACTGGTATGGGCCGGAAGGCAGGCAAAGGATGAATTGGAAAGGAGCAGATAGTGGGCATTTTTTAGGGTGACATAATCCTTTCCTATATCAAAATGATGGGCCGGAATGCCCGGAAGCACTTTCGCCGCTGTCTCCACATCATCGGTAATGATCATAAACTCCATATCCGGGCGGATTTTCTTCATTTCCTTTATGCCATGCATCCAGTACTTTTTGTCGATAAAAAGCTCCGGGCTTCCCGTGTACTCCCCTCCCCGCATATTGATAATGCACAGGTTTTCCCGGCTGTACTCGTAAGAATCATATTCCGGCTTTACCTTGAGCCACTGCTTTACCCGGTCCAGGTATTGAATAAAATAAGACTCGTCCTGCATGTTTCCATAAATCAATGTGTTGTCCTGCACATGATGAATGGCTTCATCTGCCCCTGCAATATAACATCCATGCTCCATATCATGTCTGGAATTCCCTATATAAAGTCTTACTTCCGCATCCTGATAAATCTTAAAGTTCTTCTTCTCTTCCTCTGAAATAGCATGTCCCAAATCCATGTCCATAAAATACATGCCGCGATTGCTGTGGATATTGACGGCAAAACGCTCCTGCCCGGCAGTTCCGAACTCATATCCGTTTTCCTCCGCCACCGCTCTGGCGGTCACATAGCAGAATAACTGGTTCCCCAGCCCCTGTCCGTTAATAAATTCTGTTCCTACCATTTCATTCCTCCACACCGGATCCCTTCTGCACGAAACTTCTGTCAGAGGGCCTGATACCAGATTTGGCATATATTGCCGATTAATGCTGCCATTTCGCTCTGCCCTGTAAAGCAGCTTCGGAAGGCTTACAGAGTAGTCTCCACTAATTTTGCGTTTTCTACCTTATATATAATATCACACTTTTCAATGGTATTTAATCTGTGCGCTATGATAATCATGGTCTTTTTGCCATGGAAACTGTTCACTGCTTCCATAACTGCTGCTTCCGTGTCATTATCAAGAGCCGAAGTGGCCTCGTCAAACACCAGTATCTCCGGATCGTTATATAGGGCCCTTGCAATGCCGATACGCTGCCGCTGTCCTCCCGAAAGCCGCACCCCCCTGTCGCCGATGGTGGTGTCAAGCCCTTCCGGAAGTTCCTCGATAAATTCCTTTAACTGGGCCTCTTCCAGCACCTCCCACAGCCTCTTATCGTCGATCTTATCCGCGTCAATGCCGAAAGCAATGTTGTCCCGGATAGATTCGTCTATTAGATAAATGGACTGGGGGATATATCCCACCTGTGCCAGCCAGGATTCGTAATTTTTAAAAATATCCACACCGTCACAGGTAATTTTTCCTTCCTGTGCGTGAAGCAGTCCTAAAAGCACGTCCACGATGGTAGATTTCCCTGCGCCGGAAGCGCCGATGATCCCCACCGATTTTCCTCTGGGCACTGTCATATGGGCATCCTTAAAAATCGCTTTGGGGGAATCCGGATAGTGAAAGCTGATATGATCCAGCTCGATCTTATCCTCCAGCCTGATCTTCTCTGTCTGGGAGTTTGCCTTTCTCTCCGCCAGCATAGCGTCCGTTTTCATCCCTTCCTGCAAATTTTCATATACAAAATCCAAGCTGGGCTGATTGTAGGCAATCTCTGTAATATAGGTATTAATCCGGTTCACGCTTGGCAGTACTCTTATTGCCGCCACGCCGAACGTGGCAATGGTCTTGGTAATGGCCTGTGCCTCACCGCCTCCTCCAATGTAAACAGCCACAAAGGACAATACGCTTACAATAAACACGGTTTCAATCAAAAGTCTGGGTGTATTGTTCAGCACCGCATAATTTCTGGCTACATCTGCCCCCACCCTGCCGGTTTCATAGTAATTCCTTACAAAAAATTCTTCCCTGTTTAAAACTTTCACATCCTTAAGTCCGTAGGTAGCCTGAATCCTCCACTTGGCAATCCGGGACTGGATGGACTGGTTTTTGGCCCCGATCCGGTTCAGGACAGGTTTGAACACCTTAATAATAAACAAAGTCAGCAGGCCGAATACTGCAATAATAAATAATGTCATAAATACATTCTGCCAGAGCAGGACCACAAAAATAAGAAGGGACACCACCACTTCGCTTGCAAGCTGGAGCATGGCCAGAATGAGGGAAAATGTCTGGGGAATATCACTGTCCGTAATACGGAATACCGTAGGGATATCCGCTCCCAGATATTTTTCATAAGGGCGGTTCAGAAACTCCGCCATAACGCGGCTGATCATTTTATTTCTGTTCCGGGTAATAAAGGAATTCTGCTTATAAGTCAAAAATAAAATGTACAGATTCTTGACCACATAAATCGCCATAAGCCCGATAAGCAAGGCCATGGTAATCTGTCCTGCATCCTGAATGTGAAGAACATTGCAGATTTTTTGCAAAAAATCATACCTGTTGATATAGCCCACCAGTTCTTCCGGTGTCAAAAGAGCCGTCACTACCGGAAGCATACCGCCTACGCCCAGCGTCTCTAAAAGACCTCCGAAAAATATCATGACCCCCAGTACCGCTAACTGCTTTTTCTGCTTTTTGTCAAATATATAGCTGATCTTTCCAAATAGGTTTGTACTCTTCATGTAGTTCCTTCTTCCATCTACTCTATTTCACTAAGCTTTACCACCATTACATTATCTATCAACTTTGTACAGCCTAGCTCCGGCCATACGGGCATATCTTGAAACTCCAAAGTCCTTTGAATCTCTTCTATTTTATCCATACCACTTCTATCCATATCATTTAGCAGAGTATAATTTTCCCCAAGATAAATATTGATAAAGAACGTGTATGTCTTCGTCTCATATGGAATAATATTATTTCCAATAACAGACTTATTCTTAAAATTTACATCATCATACTTCTCCTGATCAATATTTCCACATAAATAAATACTCTCCATATCTTTATAGCCCTCTGTCTGTTCAACCCTGTCAACAATACGTTCTGATATGGCATATGACTTCTCATATGAGATGTGAGATGCTAAATACGAAATATTATCAACCACCATATATCCCCACAAATTCAGGATAAAACAGAGCACCATCAGATTACATATAATTTCTTTCCATTTCTCACTATGTGAAAAATCTCCTTTTTCATCCAGAACCAACAATGGCAATATCCATACTACAGCCACACTCTCAAGCATTAGGGAGTAATAAAATACTCCATCGCTTAATAAATTCATGCTATATACTGAAACCGGTATTAAAAGCAATGCAAGGCTTCCGTACAGCGTACTTATAATATATCCATTTTTTATCAAATGAGCAATACGCAATATAATAAAGACTGTTGTAAAAGTCCAGATAAACCCCACAGCAAATAAAACATATCTATTTTCATAAGTATCTGTAATAAAAACTTTGCATATATCTAAAAAAGCATCTGTAAACCGATTTAAATACCATTTAAAAGAATGTAAAAGTGTAGCATTAGATATTCCCTGATAAGATGATAATTCCCCTCCTTTGAGTCTGTACCATAATCCAGCTATATATGTACCGGCTGCTATTACTATACTTACAGCCATGCCTGCAATGTATTGACCAACAGTCTCTTTTTTTATTAATGTGTGTTTAATAATCCACAGCGACAACACTACTAATGCAACAGAGAGATATGCCTGATAAATTCCAACCGAAATTCCAAGTAATACCCCCCCCCAATTCTAAAAAACCAATTCTGCTTTGTTATCATCCATGCTGCAACCGCAGACAACAACATTGCCAGGAAATAGGCATCCGCAGCATACATAAAATTAAAAGTTTTGGTAACAGTAGGGTATACAACTAAAACCATACCTGCCAAAAAACTTAAAAACATGCTGTTTATATCCAGACATCTTATTATAAAAACAGCCGCTAGGGAAATATAGATAATACCAAGTAGTCCGTTTAAACATTGAAGATGAAAATAAGAGCTGATGCCTCCTGCATATTTCAAAAACCATCTGCCAGAGGTAACTACATCCTGCGGGCTATATAGAAACCATTGCGAATCATAATTAGGAAGTTGGTTCGTTAGAACAAATGCATGTGTAAAGCAGCCTGTAAGAAAAACAGCTAAGCATATTTTCACACTTTTTATATCAACTTTATTTATCCAGGTTTCAATCCAAAATTTCTTCATATACATTTCCTCTTTCGTAATATTATATTCTTGCGTATGCAAATATCACCATCTACATAAAATTATCATTATAGTACCATCTTCAAAACAGTCATGCAAGTCTGGACTGCCACTTTATACCTGTTTTTACAATCCCATGCTTAGTGAACCCGCAGACTCCATTGAGAACCACTTCAGATTCTGCCCTATTTCCAAGTTAGCTTTTTGATGAAATTCTTAAATCATTCTCTGATTGTTATTGACTAAAAAATATGGTAAGATATCCTCTAAAAGCAGGAAAGGAGCTCTGATGAAACAGACTTTAAAAAATTTGAAAGACTTTTTTACCCACTACATGGACAGTCTTTTGTTCAAAATTTACAAAAGAACCTTGTCCCGTAGAAGCAAGACAAGCATCTCGGATGACAATTCTTACCCGGTGGTATGTTATATGGCGTCCAAAAGCGAATATTTTTTTAAAAAATTCAGAAGAAATGCTGCCTACAATGACATCTTAGAGCACGTTTCTGAAAAGCAGGGGCAGGAATATTTAGCTGTTATCCACAAAAACAGCAAACTAAAATTTACGGATTCCGACTGGGATAATTTCCACAAAAACGATTTATATGGAAATCCTGTAATGTTTTCTTATGACCTGAACGGGAGGAAAATGGATATGTCTCCCACCACTCTGCGTTACGCCAAGGTTCTGCAGGACATTGTCACATTATTCGATGCCCGTCGGTTTAAATCCGTTGCGGAAATCGGCATTGGCTATGCCGGGCAGTGCAGGCTGCTGATCAGTTATCTGGACAATATCCAAAGCTATTCCCTCTTTGACCTTCCGGAGGTCTTAGGATTGGCCAGAAGGTATCTCGGTAAATTCGGCAAAAACACCCTTGACCGGATCCGTTTTATAGATGGCACTCATGTCAATGCAGAGGGCGACTATGATTTTGTAATAAGCAACTACGCATTTTCGGAATTGGTCCGTGACATTCAGGATATTTACTTAAACCGGGTAATTTTAAGATCCAGGGCCGGATACATTACATGGAATACCCTTTCCTATGAGGAGCTAAACGGCTACAGTCTTGAAGAACTTCTGGAAAAAATACCCGGCTCCCGTGTCATTGCGGAAGAACCTCTGACAAAGGAAAATAACTGTATTATCGTCTGGGGACATTAGCCATCCCACTGTCCAGTCTTATTCCTGCCGGCAGCAATTCAGCGTCTGACTTATCCCACAGCTAAAGAGGATATCTGCCTTTACGTCTGAATGCTATGTTGCGGCGGCTGCCCCTGTATCAGCCTTTGCTTCGGCTGCGCAGGGGTATGATCAATTTATCATAAATTTTTACGATACAGTAATAAGCCCCCGGCTGCAGCAGTGCCAGTTTCATTCTGACCTTATCCCCTAATGCCGCATATTCCCCCTGGTAAATTCTTTTGATCTCACTTTTTTCTTTTTTAAGGAACCCCATCAGTTCTTTCCCGGAATCCTTCATCCCTCTGTCCCGGAAATCCACATAGTAAAACAGCATCTTACGGTAAAACTGGTATTCTGACTTATCCGCAAGCTGCTGCATTCCCATGTCCCTTAAATACTGTGCCTGTTCTTTCCAGAAAGGAATCTCATCCCTAAAACGCCGTTCATGGACTTTGCTGTTCATAATACTGCCGTTCCGGTCTACCATATAATTATAATAAGGAGTGTCCAGGAAAACACACTTTTCCGCCCTCACAAGAGCCCAGGTAGTGTACATGATATCCTCGGACTTTCTCCCTTTCAGGAAACGGATATCCCCAATTACATTCCTGTCAAAAAGTTTACTCCAGACAGAATGGTAAATATGGTACTGGGTATGCCCACTGATATAATATTCCAGTGTCTCCTCCCGGCTCAACGTCAATCTATTTCCGGTAGGATGGATTTCCTCCGCTCCCTCCCCCACCTGCCTGTAAGAACATATGGCAATCTGTGCCCCGTTTTTTTCACAGGCCGTGAGCATGGCTTCATACATATCCGGCTCTGTCCAGTCGTCCCCGTCCACATAGCCGATAAAGTCCCCCTGTGCAATATCCAGACCTGCATTTCTGGCATCGGAAGGGCCGCCGTTTTCCTTGTGTATGACACGGACATTTGCATTTTTTTCCCCATATTTGTCACAAAGCTCCGGCGTGCCGTCGTCAGACCCGTCATCCACCAGTATGATTTCCATAGGCTCATAGGTCTGGGCCAGAAGGCTGTCCATGCACCGGGGCAGATATTGCTCAATATTATATGCAGTTACAATCACAGAAATCAGTTTTTTATTTTGTTTCATTCTTTGACCAATCCACCTTCTGGAGAGATTTTGATCATATCCTCCGTGTATATATCCCTGCAGTCCTGATTGTTGAACCATTTGGACGGCGCTATTATTTTTTTATCCGGGGAAGGATTCAGCCACGCCCCCCACCAGCTAAAACTGGAATTTGCTAAAATATAGTTCCTGCAGCGGCTCATAAGAAACATATCCAGATACCCGGTATCCTCTCTGGTGCCCTCCACCACTGTAAATCTGTCTCCGGTGATACCGTTTATCTGTCCGCATAACCGTGGAACCCATTCCCTTGCCCATTCCGGGTCATTGGTAAAAATATAAAATGCTGCGCCGGGAAAAAATGTGAGCATATGTTTTACCGCTGCACAGTAATAGCTTTCTGTACAGATTCCGCCGTAAATCTGGCTGCTGGTCACGTAATCCCCCCGGCGCACATGTACGGCCACGGAAAGGCTTTCCTGTATCCGTGTCAGATACCCTTCCATTCTTCCTTTCAGTTCCCCATTTATTCCCTGCCAGATTCTGTCCGAAAAAATAAAGGCGCTGCGCACCTTATCTTCTATATCCTTAAAATATTTCTCACTCTGGAAATAGCCGGTCAGATAGGCCCGCTCCTTCTCCAGTATCTGCCCGTCAAAGTTACAGTCTCTCTCGTGGTATTCCAGTGACTTCCTTCCAAACAGCTTCCGCCTCACGCGGTGGGAAAGTTTTAAAAAGCCGTCCGTGATCTCATTGATCTCGTCCCTGTCCGCCTTCGGATAATCAATGCCAAACGCCCAGAGCATGATATGTCTTGCATCTGCCCTGTCATATTCCGTTATATCGTCAAATTTTACTTCTCTGCCCAAAGAGCAGAGCTTTAGGTACAGGGCATACTGAAACATCTGGTTTCCAAGCCCGCCAGTCATTCTGATTATATTCATTACCGGAACTCTTTCCCTTTTTATTTTATGCTTTGATCCTGTGATTCACCCTGCCTTTGGCATCTATCAGTATCATCCCCTGGGTATATACATCTTCACTGTCCTTATCATTTACCCACCGGTCCGGGGCCGCCACCAGCTTGTCCGGGTTGTCATTGATCCATGCTGCCCACCAGCTAAAGCTTGAGTTTGATATAATATTATGCCTGCATCTGCTCATAAGCATCATGTCCAGATACCCGGTATATTCTGTGTTGGCTTCCACCATGACAAAGCGCTTTTCCATTTCCCGGAGTTCTTCCACACTCATGCCCTCTTCCATCTGGCTTTCAATTAAATGCTCTGCCCAGCCCTTCACCCATTTAGGCTCATTGCTGAATATATAAAAGACCGCGCCCGGACATTTTTCCTGCATAAACCGCACTGCCCCTTCATAATATTTTTCTGTGCAGATTCCTTCATACAGTTCTTCGTCCAACCGGGAATCACTGCGGTACATATGGATTGCCACCGCCTCCGTGCGTTCGATGGCATCCAGACAGGCCCTTGTACTGTTATAAAGCTTCACAGGAAGATGCATGTCCTCCAATACCGGAAACCTGTAGAGCGCCCTGACTTCATCTTTAATATCCTCAAAGTATTTCTCGCTCTGAAAATTTCCCCGCAGATACATGGAGTCAAAGGTCAGCACCTTAGGGTCATAAAAGCCTTCTTCATAATATTCGATTGCCCGCCTGCCAAAAAGCTTTCTCCTGATGCGCTTCATGGGATTCATGTCGCCGTCCGTAAATACCGTTATCTCATCCCAGTCAGCCCTTGGGTACTCAATACCAAAAAGAGCCAGCATGATGGGACGTGTGCTCTCGCTACGGTATTCATTGATATCATCAAATTTTACTTCTTTACCCATGGAACGGAGTTTCAGATATAACGCATACTGGAACATCTGATTCCCAAGCCCACCGGACATCCTGATTATATTCATGGCAGCACCTCTTATCCCCATACTGAATCTAATAATTTTACCATACTTTTCTTGTCACTACAAGTTTTGCAGCCTGTCTGTCACAAAATTTTATTGCCAAGTGACGGCACAAGGGCTTATAATAGCATTGGTTTTCCATTTACATCAGCACTGCCCAAAAGAACCTGTGAAAGGATATTTCAATGCTATTTAATTCTTATATTTTTCTATTCCTGTTTTTCCCATTGACATTAATAGGATATTACGGATTAAATCATGCCGGACGCCACAAGGCTGCCCTGGCTTTTCTGACGGGCATGTCTATGTGGTTTTATGGTTATAATAATATCCATTATCTATATCTTTTAATTTTCAGTATTATTATAAATTTCAGTTTATCTTATGCCATGAACCGTACAGGCTCCCGCCCGGTACGGCTGGCATTTTTGTGGCTGGGAATTTTGATGGATATCGGCATATTGTTTTATTTCAAATATTTTGACTTTTTTATAGAGAATTTCAATATCGCATTTAAGACGGATCTGGCCCTGCTGCATCTTGTGCTGCCTCTTGGCATCAGTTTTTACACCTTCCAGCAGTTGTCCTATGTGATTGACTCCTACCGGGGTGAGTGCAGCAGCTACAGTTTTTTGGAATATGCCGCCTATGTATCTTTTTTCCCCCAGTTAATTGCCGGTCCCATTGTGTATCACAGTGAACTGATTCCCCAGTTCCGGGATGAGCGGAACTGGAAGCCGGATTTTGACAACTTAAGCAGAGGACTTTACGCTTTCGCCTTAGGACTTGCCAAAAAGGTGCTGGTGGCTGATACTTTTTCCAAGGTCGTGGGCATCGGCTACAGCAACATTACAGAATTAAATAGCAGCAGCGTTCTTCTTGTAATGGTCTGCTATTCCCTGCAGATTTATTTTGATTTCAGCGGTTACTGCGACATGGCCTACGGCATGGGCTATATGCTGGGGCTTAAACTCCCTGTAAACTTCAATTCTCCCTATAAAGCAGATTCCATTTCTGCATTCTGGGACCGCTGGCATATGACACTCACAAGGTTTTTTACCAAATATATCTACATTCCTCTGGGTGGAAACCGGAAAGGAAAGGCGCGGACATGTACAAATGTACTGGCAGTGTTCCTGGTAAGCGGCCTCTGGCACGGGGCAAACTGGACCTTTATTTTGTGGGGCGCCATGCACGGCATCGTTTCTGTCTTTGAACGGTTAGTAAACATACCTGCCTTAAAAATACCGAAATTTGTAAAAGTGGGGATTACTTTTTTGCTGGTAACATTTGCCTGGAGCCTGTTTCGGGCCCAGTCCGTTTCCGATGCCCTGCTGCTTTGGAACCAGCTTTTCCATGGAGGCGCCGGCAGTATATACCAGCCCATTACAGACAGTTTCCAAGATTTGATTGAAATCAGTTTCCTATACCGTGCAGGACTTGGCAGCATCATATCACGCTTTCCTTATCTGCCTGTTGTGACCTTCACCGCCGCGTCTTTGCTGGCCTGCTTCACCATGCGCAATACCCAGGAGAAAACTTCAGATTTGAAGTTCACAAACCGCACCCTGCTGACTGCGGCAGGGCTGATGTTCTGGAGCATCATTTCCTTGTCAGAAATCAGCGAATTTTTATATTTTAATTTTTAATTGGAGGTCCGCTTCTTAATTTAGTGACAGGATCATGCCGGAAGGGAGGTAACTTATGAAACAACAGGATCCTAAAAAGTGGTTTACAAAATGTATGGTAACACTGGCAGCGACTTTACTTTTTACCGCCCTTGTTGTGATAATCACAGACCCTTATTTCCATTATCATAAACCCTTTTCCTTCCTGTCCTATCGGCTGTATGAGGAGCGGTATATCAATGACGGCATTTCCAGGCACTTTGACTTTAACGGGCTGATCACAGGGACCTCCATGGCCCAGAACTTTAAGCCAAGCGAGATGGACGCCTTGTTCGGCACCCTATCAGTCAAGGAGGTCTTTTCCGGCGCAGGATATCAGGAGCTTGCGCAAAATCTGGACCGCGCCCTTGCAAGGAATCAGGACTTGAAGACCGTAATATGGGCGCTGGACTACAACGGGCTTCTGCGTGATCCGGACTGGAAGCAGTACGAATCATACCCTGACTACCTGTATGACGACAATCCTTTTAACGATGTCTCTTACCTGTTCAATAAAGCCATCCTGTACCATGGGGTACTGCCCAACATTGCCATGACTATATCCGGCCAGCCTTCCACCACCATGGATGAATACTCCTCCTGGCAAAGACCCACCGGATTGGAACAGATTCTGCAGTCCTATGACAGAAACAATGTCAACATGAACGTGGTCAGGGAATTTGGCGAAAAAGAACGGGAAACCGTCACCCGGACCATCACCGAAAACGTGCTTGCTGTTGTAAATAAATACCCTGATACTGACTTTTATATTTTTTATCCCCCTTACAGTATCTGCTACTGGGATGCCCTGAATATCAAAGGGACCCTTCCTAAACAGCTTCAGGCAGAGCAGTGCGCCACGGAACTTCTCCTGACATGTCCCAATGTCAGGCTGTATAACTTTTTTGACCAGTATGAGGTAGTCTGCGATCCCGGTTATTACTGTGATGACGGTCATTATTCAGCAGAGATCAATTCCCGCATCTTAACATGGATAGCTGGGGGGACCGGGCTTGTGACGAAAGATAATTACCTTCAGAAATTGGCAGTTGAAAAAGACTTTTATTCTAACTACGATTATGATAGTATATATAACTAAGCATCAAAGTCTGCTGGCTGCAACAGCAGCATCTTGTGTTATGCGGTTATGTGTGGAGAAGTAAATGAAATTACCCATTAAGAGTCCAGAGACGGACAATATAAAATATAATTCCTTTTCGATCATCCTGCTGTGTATCAGTCTGCTTTATTACCTTTTCTTTGCCTTTTGGGACGGGGCAGTCATATGCGTTGACTCTCCCAGCTACATTGAAATGAACATTGCAAGGGAACCTTTTTACCCCATGTTCCTTGCCTTTTTCCGGTTCATTTTTGAAAATGCGGGAGATTTCTATCTCACTGCCGCCGCTTTTGCACAAAGTATTCTCGGAGCACTGGCCGCATGGTCGCTGGCCGCTTATATTTACCGGGAATTCCGGCTGCCCAGAACTCTTGCAATGCTGGTTCTACTTGTTCCCTTAGGCGTTTCCTTTTTGTGCCGTTTTGCCGCCCAGAGAGGTTCCATGTACTCCAACAGCATTCTAACCGAAGGTATAGCTATATCTGGCTTTCTGCTGTTTTTCCGTTATCTCATTGAATATACGTTTACGCAGAAAAAAAGAAGCCTTTTCCTCTGCTCCCTGCTCACCTTTCTCTTGCTATCCACCCGCAAGCAGATGTTTATCTGCCTTATTCTTCTGGTTGTGTGCATCTTTTTCGTCTGCATCAGAAAAAAAGAGTATCTTAAAGGGGTGCTGACTGCCCTCTCCTGCGCTTTTTGCATTCTCGCCGGAAGCGTTGTCCTTGACCTGGGATATAATTATGCCCTGCGGGGAGAGTTTGCCCGTCATTCCAGCGATACCCGTTTCATCACCACAGTGGTATTCTATACGGCCTCCCGGAATGATTCCGAATATATCGAAGAGAGCAGCATCAAAGATCTTTTTCTGGAAATATATGACATCTGTTATGATAACGGGTATTTAGGCGACTTTGCAGGAAACGGCTGGCTGGAACGTGTTTCCCACTTTGGAGACTCCTATGACTGCATCCAGATAGATACCATGTGGCCCCTTGTAAACGAGTTTGCCCTGGCAAGCGGACTTTCTTCCGATGTGGTGGGCTTAAACCAGCTTTCCGACCAGATCATGAATCAGATCAACCGTTCCGTCCTGCCTCATAGCATCTGGAAAATAATCCGGATATTTGCTGACAACTTCCTCTCCGGGCTGATTACCACGGTGGCCCAGCGCAATACTATACTTATTTTTTACAGCGCCCTGATCTATCCAGTGTATGGATTTTTGTTGTTCCTCCAATTCAGGCGGAAAAACTATAAAACCGCGCTTTTCGCATCCCTGACTCTTATTTCCATTGTACTGAATGTGGGGCTGGTATCTCTGGTCATCTTTTCTCAGACACGGTATACCATCTACAATATGCCGCTGTTTTATATCAGCCTGCTTATGATGCTGTATGAAACTTTCATAAATAAGAAGACAAAAAAGTCTGACAAACAGGCAGGTCATGAGCCGGCGCTGACAGCCTCATGCATCATCCACTCCTGAAACATAAGGATATACCAGATCTGGATTCTCCATTCACCTCTGTCTATGAAGTCCTCCCAGATTTTCCATACCACATCTGCATTTAAAATCCCCTGATGTGCCAGCGTCTTTCTGTCGATCAGACTTTCCGCCCACTCACGGAGCCCGGGCTGGCGGAGCCATTTTTCAATAGGGATGCTGAACCCTTTCTTGGGGCGCTCCATCATTTCTTTTGGCACGTAACGGTAAAGCACATCCCGGAGCACTTTTTTCCCCTTCTTTCCCTCCCGTTCATATTCGACAGGCAATGTCCAGGCAAACTCCACCACATCCTTATCCAGCATGGGCACTCTTGTTTCCAGCGAAACCGCCATGGCCGCCCTGTCCACCTTTACCAGAATATCATCGGGATGGTACATGAGCATGTCCATCAGCATAATGTTGTGATTGGTTTCCTTTAAAAATTTTGGATCGTATTCACTGTATTTGTAACTGCACTCTTTTGTGTCAAGACTGATCTGTTTCGTCAGCGGGTCTGTTTCATAGGAACAGATATACAAATCAGAAGGGCCTTTGGCTCCCAGAAGCTTTCCCTTGATCCGGTAAACCGGCTTTCTGGCAAGGGGACTGTGTATTACCAGCTCACTGCACGGTTTTCTGATAAAATACGGAATGTTTTTCATCTTATTCCAAATCCGCTCCACGGAAAAGTAGGAGGTATATCCGCAGAATAATTCATCCCCTCCATCTCCACTTAACGATACAGTCACATGCTCTCTGGTCATGCGGCTCACCAGATAAGTGGGAATCTGGGAGGAATCTGCAAAAGGCTCCCCAAACATGCCGGAAAGCCTGGGAATCACCCCTTTGGCATCCTCCTCTGTAATATAAAGTTCCGTGTGGTCGGTGCCTAAGTACCTTGCAATTTCCTTGGCATATACCGCTTCGTTGTAGTCCTTTTCCTCCATACCGATGGTAAAGCTTTTCACCTTTCCTTTGTGCAGGGACTGCATCAGCGCAACCACCGTGCTGGAATCGATTCCCGCAGAAAGAAATGCCCCCACCGGAACGTCCGCCGCCATCTGCTCTGTGATGGACGCTTTTAAAAGTCTCTCAAGTTCGTCCGCCGCTTCTTTTTCCGATCCCCGGAAGATATTTTCCTGTCCCTTTTTGGCAGTTTCCTTAACAGACCAGTACCGTGTCATTTCTGTACCATCCATCCCTCTAAAAGGTAGTTTCACCTTCAGGATAGCGCCTGCTTCCAGTTTATAGATATTCTCATAGATGGAATAGGGCGCCGGAATATAGCCATGTATAAAATACAAGTCCAGAACCGCCCGGTTAATGGGATTTTTAAACCCTTCCAGAACAGCGATCGAGCCAATATCCGAAGCAAAGGCAAAGCCGTCTCCCACAAGCCCATAGTACAAAGGCTTTTCCCCTATTCTGTCCCGGATCAGGTAGAGTGTCTGCTCTTTTTTATCATACAGGGCAATGGCAAACATCCCCTTGCAGAGGGAAATGGCTTCTTCCACTCCATACGCCTCAAATGCCTCCAGCAGAACTTCCGTATCGGAAGTCCCCCTGAAAGCCGTCACCTTCTTTTCTTCCAGGAGCCTGCGGGCAATTTTCTTATAGTTATATATCTCCCCATTATAGGAAATCACAAACCGCCCGCTGTGAGAAACCATAGGCTGCGCGCCGTTTTCAGACAAGTCAAAAATGGAAAGCCGTCTGTGCCCTAACGTGATGCTGCCATCCTTAGAAAAATAATCCCCCCCGGCATCCGGCCCCCGGTGGTACATTCTTTCCTTCATCCGTTCAATATTCTTTTCCCTGTCACCTTTCAGATTGCAAAATCCTGCTATTCCGCACATTTATCTTTCCTCCAAAGTCCTCATTCAGCGCCTGTCTGCTGCCTTCCTGATGCATAAAGCCAATAGAAACGATTCCCACTCCCTGTAGACCCTCTGGGGCTGATAGCTCTCCCCTGTCTTAACCGCCGCTTTTCCAAGTCTGTCTGCCATTTGCACATCTTTTATTAACCTGTGCAGGTTTTCCTTCATTTTATCTACATCACCCACAGGTGTAAGGAGCCCATTCACCCCATCTTTGATCAAGTCCGCCGGGCCGCCGCAGGGACAGTCCGTGGAAATCACTGTAAGTCCCATTACCATGGCCTCTATCAAAGTGTTGGGTACACCTTCCGTATTAGAGGGAAGCACAAAGACCCGGGCTTTATAAATGGCATCCGCCACCTGGTCAGTACTGCCGGGAAAAAGTATCCTATCTGAAAGTCCCAGCTCTCCTGCCAGCGCCGTAAGGCGCTCCCGGCAGTCCCCCTCACCATAAATCACAAGTCTATAGGCCGGGAATTCATGCGCCAGCCCTGCAAAGGCCCGAAGGAGCATCTCATGATTTTTATTTTCATCTATCCGGCCCACTGCTACAATTTCCTTCTCCCGTTCCCCTTCAAACCGCTCTCTGAAAAAGTCCCGGCTCACCGGATTTTTAAGGATAACCGCTTTTTTCTGCACCTTTTTGGGGAAAAAGTCAAAACACCGTCTGGTCTGCAAAACCACACCCCCTGCCCATGCAAACAAATGCCGGGCCATAAACTTCATCCATGAATTATAGTACTCCTGCTCCGGATCGGCCCGGACAGAAACCGCCACAGGAATCCCTAAGAATAATGAGGTCAGGACTGCCATCATATTATTCTTGCCAATGAAGGAAAGAATAACGTCGGGCTGCTCCGACTTCCAGATATTCCTAAGCTTCTTAAAGCGCCGCAAGAAGTTGATCAGACGGCTCCCCGTAACCTCATCATCGGTGATGTCCGAAATCACACGCTTTACTTTTTTATTTAAAGGATATTCATTTTTCTTCTGATACTGTGTCACCATAGTGACACGATAGCCTTTGTCGGCAAAGTATCCGGCCAGATTCACCATTACCCGCTCCGCTCCGCCCTTTGTCAACGCGCCTATCAACATGGCTATGTGGATTTGATTCTGCATGATTCTCCTTAAACTGTTTTTAATATATCACTTATTATCACTGGCAATAACAATGATACCACTGTTGGAAAACAAAGAAGGACCAGGACAGTTTCGAGTAATTTGCCCCTGTGGCAGGCCCCCCGTCCCCAGTTTTGAGGTAATTTTCTATCATATCTGCCGTATAATCCCCGTCAAAGATCCCCTGTTTTTTCAAATAGTCCCTGTTGCACATATCCGATAGCTGCTCTTTTAGCGGCCCCCGCAGCCACTTATCCAGGGGCACCCCGAATCCTACTTTGGGGCGGTCGAGAAGCTCTCTGGGAATATAGTCATAGGCAATATCCTTCAGGATCCGCTTTTTGACACCTTTGTCATATTTTAAATTGTGAGTCATTCTAAAAGAATACTCCATCACGTCCTTATCCAGAATAGGACATCTTGCTTCTAGGGAATATTTCATGGAAGCCCGGTCAACCTTGCAGAGAATATCTCCCGGCAGATAGGTGTCCATATCCAGCAGCATCCTTCTAATCTGCCAGTCTGACACGCCATAAGCGCTTTCTACCGGATAATGGCAGGGAAGTCCCTCTCCCTGCACCATTTTATTGGCGCGGATGATATAGTTGCTTGCCCCGAACTGGGTCTTAGCCTCTTTGTTCCGGTTTCCTGCAATCACTCTCACCCGGAAAGGCAGTTTATCAAAAAGCCCAATCTGTTTTAAGCCCGGCAGATCACATATCCAGCAGGTCACCCCGCCAAGACCGTCAAGCATCTGGGCCTGACGCACATTTTCATAAATATTATAGCCGCAGAAGAATTCATCCCCGCCATCCCCGGAAAGCGCAACTGTCACTTCCTTCCTGGCCAGCATGGACACCAGCATCGTGGGAATCTGGGAAGAATCTGCAAAAGGCTCATCATAATATTGGGGGATGCTCTCTACAAGGTCAAACATTTCCTTTTCATCAATATAAAGTTCCGTATGCTTCGTCCCCAGATACGCCGCCACTTCCCCGGCATATTTTGCCTCATTATAGCGTTCCTCATTGAATCCGATGGAAAATGTCTTGACAGGTTCTGCAGCATGTTCCTGTGCCATGGCGGTCATCAGAGAAGAATCATACCCGCCGCTTAAGAAAGCCCCTAAAGGCACATCTGCAATCATACGGGAAGCAACTGCCTTTTTTAAAAGCTCCTTAAGCTGAGTTTTGGCCTCTCCATAGTCCCTTACAGGGTTTTCCTGCATCTGGTGGTAGACTTTTTTGATATCCCAATATTTCCAGACCTTTATTTCCCCGTAATGAAATTTTAAAATACTGCCCGGCTCCAGCTTATATACATTTTCAAAAATGCTGTCCGGCCCGTTGATATACTGCTGAAACAGGTACCTTGAGAGGACTTGTGTCCGTATGTTTTTCTGGAAGCCTTCCCGCGCCATGATGGGCTTTAACTCTGATGCAAAAATTAGATTGCCGTTTTCCAGTTCGTAATAAAGGGGCTTCTTTCCGATTCTGTCCCGGACCAGATAGATATCCTCCGTCTTTCTGTCATAAAGACAGATGGCAAACATGCCATTAAATCTCTCTACGCACTTGATCCCCCATTTCAGATATGCGGCAATGATCACTTCCGTATCGCAGTTGGATAAAAAAGGATACCCCTTTAGCTCTTCCTTCAATTCATGAAAATTGTAAATCTCCCCGTTAAATACCACACTGATGCGTTTGTCCCCGGAATGCATGGGCTGATGCCCCAAAGGGGATAAGTCCATGATTGCCAGCCTTCTTTGGGCCATGCCGGTCTGATACCCTTCCTTCATGGGAAAAATTTCCTCTCCGCTGTCATCCGGCCCCCGGTGGTACATGGTATCATTCATCTTCTTAAGCTGTTCCAGCGTGATATTCCGTTTTGATACAAATCCGCATATTCCGCACATAAATTACTCCTTTGTTTTTACTAGTACTTCATACTCAAAATTTCTGTGTAAATTTCTGAGGATATTTTTTCGAGGGTACAGGTCAAAAAACGGAGGCGTAGCGGGCTACGTTGAGTATTTTTGACCTGTGCTATCGGGAAAATAGACCAGAATATTTACACAAGAAATTTGAGTACGGAGTACTAGCGTGTAATGAAGGGCACATAGGGCTTTGTAACCTGAATTTGACCCAAAGATGCCGCAAAGTGGGGCGAGCAGATGGCTGGAATGAATTTTACACGCGCGCCAGCACTTCTTCTATATATTCCATCCACTGGCCAAGCACTGCTTTGCCGTTGATTCTTTTGCTTATGTTGCGTGCATTATCTCCCAGATATTCCGCAAGTCTTCTGTCTTCGATCAGCCTGTTGATGCCCTCTGCCATAGCCTGTTCATCCCCCACTGGTATGAGAAGCCCGTTTTCACCGTCTTCAATCACCGTCCGGGGACCGCCGCAGGGACAGTCCGTAGCAACCACAGGCAGGCCTAAGGCCATGGCCTCTAAAAGCGCATTAGGCATCCCCTCATAGTCAGAGGAAAACGCATAAGCACAGGCCCTGGGAAGTTCCTTTTCCAGATTGTCGCTCCCTCCCATCAGCAGCATGTATTCTTGCGCCCCGTATTCTTTTATGATTGCTTCCAGCTTTTCCTTTGTTCCGTCAAAGGAATCCCCGCCATAAATTTTCAAAACATAATCGGGATGCTTTTCATGTACCTTAATAAAAGCTTTCAAAAGCATGGCCTGATTTTTGAAGTCCACAAGCCGCCCGGACTGGACCACCGTTTTTTCCCTTTTCAAAGGCTTTGGTATGTCCAAGTACTTGTCATTAACCGGATTTAAAATAATTCTGGATCTCCTTTGCAGGGAAACCGGAAAACATTCCTGCTGCTCTTTGGTCTGGAAGACACACCCCGCCGCCTTTCTGTATAAAACCGGAATCAAAATCTTATCTGCCAAGGAATTATAATAAGACTTAGGGTCCTGCCGCACAGCCGCAATAACAGGAACTCCTGTCCCTATAGACGAAATAAGTGCGCGGTAATTGGGCCTTCTGGTAAAAGAAATAATCACCTCAGGGTGCTCCTTTTTTATCAGCTCCCTTAAATACTTAAATCGTAAAAATATCTTGGTGATTCTTGATTTCTTTTCATCCTCCCGGCGCAGTCCTACATGGACTCTTTTAACCCGCTCATCCAGATGGAACTCAACTTCCCCCTGCCACTGTGTTGCGGCAATTATCTCATAATTTTCTTTAACAAGCTGATTGACCAGATTGGATACTACCCGCTCTGCGCCCCCCTGCTCAAAACAATTCAGATGAAATAAAATTTTACGCATGTTCTGTATCTCCCAGCTTTAAAAACTGCTCCACATAACTTTCAAAGGTGAACTTCCGGGCACGGTCTGCCGCCGCTCTCTGATAGTTTTTTAGCTTTTCATCATTTTCAAGCAAATCCAGCACAACATCTGCCATATTTCTTTCCTCCGCCAGAATATGGGACGGATCAAGATCCCTCTCCTTTTCCATGACCGGAACAAGGATTCCGTATTCCCCGTAAATTGCCGGAATTCTTCCACCTTTTTCCGTCCCTACCAGCGCAGAAGCGTCCCCGTCTTCCAGAAGGATCTCTGCCGGACCGGTCATACAGTTTGTGCTGACAGGCGCCAGTCCTAAAGCCATGCCCTCCACCAGCGCATTGGGGAACCCCTCATTCAGGGAGGTGAGAAGATAAATTTCCCCCTTTTTCAGATATTGGTAAGGTTCCCTCTGCATCCCCGCAAAAAATACAGCATCAGCTATCCCCATATCTTCCGCAAGTTTTCTGTAATGGGCAAAGCTCCCGGCCCCCATCAGTATCAGACGCACCTCCGGCTTTTTTTTATGAACCAGATAAAATACCTTTATCATATGCCAGAATCCCTTCATGTCATCGTCCCTGCCCATGGACACCATACAGCGGATTTTTCGGCCCTGACTGTCATATTCCCCCCAGGGAAGGACTGGCTCCTTTGCCATAGCCTGCTTTCTGATTGCATTTACGTCATATAAATTATATAAGGTCGCTGTTTTACGGCATCCGAATTTCGTCTCCAGCTCCTTTTCAATGGTTTTGGAACAGCAGATGATTAAATCCGCCAGTCTGGTAAAAATCCTGATTTTTACACTTTCTTCAACATCTGTGTAATTTCTAAGGCCAAGCCAGACTTTTTCCTTTCCTGTCTTTGAAAAAGCATTCACCATATTGGCGCTGGGGCCAAAGCTGTAGGCAATGTCCGTCTTCATCTTTTTTTTCAAATCCCTGACCTTCATGGAACGCTTAAGAATCGTAAAGATTTTTTTTACCTTCCCCTTCTGAACTCCCAGATGGACATCAATAATGTTGAGCCCTTCTACATCGTAGGCAATATTGGCAGAATTAAAAATAACAATGACAACATCAAAGTAAGGTTCCATCAGCCGGGCTGTGGTGACGCACACTCTCTCAAATCCCCCCTGATGGAGCATGGGCGAAATCAGCATCAGCTTCTTTTTCATTTCCATTCCCCCGTTTCATAAAAGGCCATCATCCTTTCCGCCTGGGCTCCCACATCAAAGCCTGCTCTTTTCATTTCCTCCACATGGCTCCTGCGCTCATAAATGCCTGTTTCCATAATATAATCTGCCCACCCGGAAGGTTCACCGGTAATACTCATGGTGTGGACCAGCCCAGTCACTACCACTTCCCCGCATATGGTATCCGACATGAGCACTTTAAGCCCTGCCGCCTGGGCCTCCACTACGGTTCCCGGAAGTCCCTCAAAGCGGGACGGATATACAAAATAATCCATGGCCTGATAATAGTCATAAACATTACTGTGGTTCCCCAGAAAGTGGACACACCGATCAATTCCAAGCTCCCCGGCAAGCTGTTTGACCTTCTCCATGCCGCCGCCCTCTCCCAGCAGCAGCAATGCATATTCTGCCCCTGCTCCCTTCCTTCCACATAAATCTGCAAAGATCTGAAGCAGATACTCGTGATTTTTGGCATAGTGGAACCTGCCCACATGGCCAATCACATATTTGCCTTCAATGCCAAGCTCCCTGCGCAGTTCCTCCCGCTTCTTTTCATTGTAAGCAAATGCCTGACAGTCAATGGCATTGGGGATAAAAATAGTTTTCCCTTCTCTCACTGCCTTTTCTCCAAAAACGGAAATACCTGCCAGACGGGAACAGGTAAACAGATGATCCGCCTTCCGGGAAAGATTTCTCCGCATCCATCCGGTCAATGTTCCCTTAAGCCCCTTGTCCACCCCCGCGCTTCTGGCATGGGCTATGGTTACCGGGATACCCGCTTTTTTTGCAAGGGGAAGATAGATGGCGGCGGTACTGGTCATATGCCCCTGAACCGCCTTAAATTCATGATGCTCCTTAAAGAAATCCGCCATTGCCTTTCTGTAAGAAAAATAGTTATATAATTGAAAACGGGGAACACGGAAAATCCGCCCTCCCAATTGTAAGATCTCTTTATCAAAATGACCTTCTTTGTCTGTATGAATCAGAAAATCAAACTGCACCCGGGCTCTGTCCAGATGACGGTATATATCCATAATCCGGCTCTCCGCACCCCCAAGCTGAATATTTCCAAGCACATGCAGTACACGAATCGGCTCTGCCATACCCATTCCTCCTTATTCCAATTCCACCCTGTCCCCTTATGGAAACCGCTCTCCCCTTCTGCCATTACCTGCGGACTTTCACCAGCAGATATTTTCCTTTTGCCATCAGGTATTCTTTCCAGCATCCGAGAAGCCGTCTTTCTTTTACCGGCTGGTTGAGATATTCTTTATAGGAAATCCACTGGACATTTTTATTTTCAAAGTATCTTTCATACCGCTCCAAATCCTTTTCGGAAACGGTTCCTGTATGAACCACCATTGTGGAATATCCCTTTTTCTTTTTGAGGGTACTGCCAAGCTGAAAGGAAATAGGATAAAATACAAGCCCCTTAAAACAGTACGGATAATCCCCAAAGCCATCTGTCAGCGCCCGAAAGCCAACATCCTTAAGGGCCTTTAAAGTATTGCCATCGTAGGAATGGGCCGGAGCCATGAAAATATCTGTTTCTATTCCGTTTTCTTCCAGGATTCCCTTTCCTTCCGCCAGCATTTTCCATTGCTGCTTATAGGGAATGCCTGCAAACTCTGAAAAGTTATTTAAGGGAAATATGCCCCCTTGGTCTGTGGTATAGATATGCCGGAAGCCGTGCATGGCTATCACCCAGCCTTCTTTTTCCAGTTCCTTCATATACGCCCAGAAATCCTCTGGTCCCCGGGTCTTTTTATTGACGAGGTTTTCATCCCTGTTGTCAGGGACCACCCCTATAAGCGGTTTCACCTGATACTTGTCCAAGAGAGATTTAAATTTGTAAAACCGCTCCCAGTCCATATCAGGTGTAATATCATCCAGTCTCACTGCTATTTTCATACAGTCCTCACCCAGCCTCAAGATAAATTTGAAATCCTTTTAAAAAATTTCCAAATACTCTCTAAGGCAAATTTACTCATAAACAGACCAAACAGCCTTTTTAAAGATTTTCCATATACCAGCCGATTGCCAGATTGATCCCCTTTGCAAAATCATATTCCGGATCATATCCAAGAAGCTCCCGGGCTTTGCTGATATCCGCATTGGAGTCCTTAATATCGCCGGCCCGGTCTGGCCCGTAGTTCGGCTCTACTTCTTTCCCAAGCGCCCTGCAGAGGTCTTTGTAAACGTCAATCAAATACTCCCTGCCTCCTGCACCGATATTGAAGGCTTCCCCCGCCGCATCTGAAGACGCCAGACAGGCCTTCAGATTAGCTTCAATTACATTGTCAATATAAGTAAAATCGCGGGACTGTCTTCCATCTCCGTTTATGGTAGGCACTTCCCCGTCCATAAGCTGTTTAATAAATTTGGGAATGACGGCTGCATACATGCCTTCGGGGTCCTGGCGCCTGCCGAATACATTAAAGTACCGCATTCCATAGGTATCCAGCCCGTACAGCACCTTATAGAGTCTTCCGTATTCTTCATCTACCTTTTTGGTAAGGGCATACGGCGACAGGACTTTTCCCTCCTGCCCTTCCTTTTTGGGAAGCACCGGATGATCCCCGTAAACCGAAGAACTGGAAGCATAGACAAATTTTTTTACCCCCTTCTGCCGGGAAGCCTCCATCATGTTTAAAGTGCCCCGGATATTAATTTCCTCATAAAGAAGAGGCATTTCAATACTTCTGGGAACACTTCCCCAGGCTGCCTGGTTCAGTACAAAATCCACACCTTCCACAGCTTCCATACAGGCATCCAGATTTCTGATGTCTTCCTTTATAAAAGTAAATCTGGGATTCGACAGAAAAGGCTCTATATTTTCATACTTTCCGGTAGAAAGGTTGTCCAGACATCTGACCGTATAACCCATCTCCAGAACCGCCTCACACAGATTGGAGCCGATAAATCCTGCTCCCCCTGTCACCAGAAATACGGCGTCCTTGTCAAATTTCAGTTCTCTATATCCCATTTTCTGTCTCCTTCCGCTGTGCATCCGCCGCATATCCTTCCTGCGGAAACCAGCTCTTAAAAATATGCTGTCTGACATACGGCCTGTTCACTGATAGTATGTGCAAAAAATAGTTTTATCCGTAATCAACTACCCCGGTGCAAGCACTCAAGTACTGTGAGCGGCTCCTACGTCGCCTCTCACAGCACTTGACTT
>QXWO01000238.1 GCA_009911035.1 Lachnospiraceae bacterium | reverse complement strand
CGATGGCTGCAGGTATTATTATCGGTGATATGGCGATTTCTACTCAGCTGACTACTTTAGGAATTATTCCTTCCATACTATTTGCTTTTGTCGGTGCGGGGTATGCCAGAAAACACGGCAACAAGAAGACGGTAGTGGACTGGACATGGTATTGTCTTATAGTAACGCTTATCTCATTTGCTTTCTTTACTGCAATTTATGTTTTTGGAGATACGCATAGCATTGCAACCGCAAAACCATTGATGATTGTATATGTTCTTCTGATGTTGCTGACGAATGGAACGAAGATGGGTGTTACAACCGGAAATAATGCATTTATGGCAGATATCATTGATTATGAGCTGGATCGTGGCGGCAAATATATACCGGCAGTTATAACGGGTGTATATAGTTTGATTGATAAGCTGGTATCTTCTGTTAGTGCACTTATTGCGACCGGAGCGATTGCATTGATTGGGTATAAAGAAACAATGCCGCAGCCTACGGATGAATTGACGGCAGGTATTTTCTGGATGACAATGGCATTGATGTATGGTTTCCCTATTATCGGCTGGATTATTACGCTGGTTGCCATGCATTTCTGCTCGTTGAGTAAAGAGGACATGGTAGAAGTTCAGAAGCGTATTGCTGAGAAAAAAGCGATTGCCCAATCGAAAGCTTGAGGCGAATTCATACATAGGCAGAACTGTGGTTTTGATAAAAGATAAGGAGCGGTCTTCGGATGGCAGGCGGAATCTTAGATAAGTTGATAGGTTCTCACGCAGGAAATGGAAAAAATACGATGTGCCGGATTGAAAGGAGAAATGCAGGATGAGTAAGATTTATCTTTTGACTGGAGCTGCTGGCTTGCTGGGCAGTAATATTGCCCGTCAGCTAGTGGATGCTAAAGAAGTAGTGCGTGCTTTAGTATTGAAAGATGATCCGGCTGTGGCA
>QXWO01000237.1 GCA_009911035.1 Lachnospiraceae bacterium | reverse complement strand
CGATGGCTGCAGGTATTATTATCGGTGATATGGCGATTTCTACTCAGCTGACTACTTTAGGAATTATTCCTTCCATATTATTTGCTTTTGTCGGTGCGGGGTATGCCAGAAAACACGGCAACAAGAAGACGGTAGTGGACTGGACATGGTACTGTCTTATAGTAACGTTTATCTCATTTGCTTTCTTTACTGCAATTTATGTTTTTGGAGATACACATAGCATTGCAACCGCAAAACCATTGATGATTGCATATGTTCTTCTGATGTTGCTGACGAATGGAACGAAGATGGGTGTTACAACCGGAAATAATGCATTTATGGCAGACATCATTGATTATGAGTTGGATCGTGGCGGCAAATATATACCGGCAGTTATAACGGGTGTATATAGTTTGATTGATAAGCTGGTATCTTCTGTCAGTGCGCTTATTGCAACTGGGGCGATTGCTTTGATCGGATATAAAGAAACAATGCCGCAGCCTACAGATGAATTGACAGCAGGTATTTTCTGGATGACAATGGCATTGATGTATGGTTTCCCTATTATTGGCTGGATTATTACGTTGATTGCTATGCGTTTCTGCCCGTTGAGTAAAGAGGACATGGTAGAAGTTCAGAAGCGTATTGCTGAGAAAAAAGCGATTGCCCAATCGAAAGCTTGAGGAGAATTCATACATAGGCAGAACTGTGGTTTTGATAAAAGATAAGGAGCGGTCTTCGGATGGAAGGCGGAATCTTAGATAAGTTGATAGGTTCTCACGCAGGAAATGTAAAAAATACGATGTGCCGGATTGAAAGGAGAAATGCAGGATGAGTAAGATTTATCTTTTGACTGGAGCTGCTGGATTGTTGGGCTGTAATATTGCCCGTCAGCTAGTGGATGCTAAAGAAGTAGTGCGTGCTTTAGTATTGAAAGATGATCCGGCTGTGGCA
>QXWO01000236.1 GCA_009911035.1 Lachnospiraceae bacterium | reverse complement strand
GTATGTCAGGAAAATGAGAAAGTTTGAGACAGTGGATGAGGTTAAATCTGTGACAGCTCATGAAGTTATTAACAGCAGTGTCCCAGGCACTGAACTGCGGCGGGAGCTATACCATCCCGGCAGGGTACCACAGCGGAACCGGGAAAGTGACGGCCAATACGCTGGCGTCCCAGACACCTGCCACAGCAGCGGCGGGAAATATCACAAAGGGAAAGACGGCATACGTTAATGGCGTGAAAGTTACGGGGACCGGGGCGGACAATACGTCTAATTATAATAACGGGTATAATGCCGGGCTTGCAGCAGGTGCGGCGGCAGGAAATTATAACATTGCCCTGACTCTGGGAGTAAAAATTTATAACGGAAGGAATGAATTTCAGGGAGAAAGCAGTCTGAAGACGATCAATATTTTTGTCAGAAACGGACAGGTGTCAACAGACTACAAGGGGACAGGCAGCGTTGAACAGCCGGAAACCTCTGGAAGTTATGGAGCCGGTGCGGGATGGCATATGATTTATATCAAATCTCTTACCATTGCCAGAGCCTGACAGGGAAGAAGAAGGAAGGTAAAAATGGACAGAAATGCAGTAAAGGAGATCATGCAGGAACATAAGGGAAGGAAATACAATTTCCCTATAGGAGTCATAGCCGCAAATGTAGAGACTGACAATGACCATCAGTTTGTAACAAAGACTGAAAAGACAAAAATAGGTGAGATCGACGGCATAAAACAGGCTTTTCAGGATGGTTGTAATGTGCTGGTGTCCGCATGTACAACCTATGGGTCGACACCGGAAAGCAACAGCCCGCCTCATATAGCTGATGCCATAAGGGATATTTATAATAAAAGGTACAGTGACGGCTACAATGCCGGTTACAGTGCGGGAAGGCTGCAGGGACAGAAGGATGTGGTCGCGGACCCGGGAGCTTATGGAATAGATGTTGGCTATAC
>QXWO01000235.1 GCA_009911035.1 Lachnospiraceae bacterium | reverse complement strand
GTTTGAGGAGCATCTGTGTAATTGAATCAAACAAATGAGTTGGGCATATTAGCAACGTTGATGCAATATCAATACAAAATCTACACGATATATCCACTCTTCTTGCATCCACACATCACTAAATTAGGGCATGAGCTTATGATCCAGGGGCAAACTTGGTGGCGTAAACCCAGGCATTGTTAGCAACAGGGTTGTCAAGGTGATCCAAGAGGTTCTCGAGGGGGCCTTTTCCGGTGACGATCGCCTGAACGAAGAACCCGAACATAGAAAACATGGCCAATCTTCCATTCTTGATCTCCTTCACCTTGAGCTCAGCAAAGGTGACTGGGTCATCGGCCAGGCCAAGAGGGTCAAAGTACTGCCCGCCCGGGTAGAGGTCATTGCCCTCTCCGACTCCATCGAGGCCGTTGATTCTGAATCCTTCAACAAGTCCCATGAGCACAACTTGGAATCCAAGAACTGCTAGAATGCTCTGAGCATGGACCAAGTTCGGGTTGCCCAAGTAGTCGAGCCCCCCTTCGGAGAAGATCTGTGAACCAGCCTTGAACCACACTGGCTCCTTGAACTCCACACTCAACCATTTTCCAAGAACTTCTGGTGTGATGCATCCTAGAGCTCCAAGCATGGCCCATCTCCCGTGAATAACCTCAAGAGCCCTGTTCTTGGCGAAGGCCTCGGGATCAGCGGACAAACCAGCAGTGTCCCAGCCGTAGTCGCCGGGGAATTCTCCGGTCAGGTATGAAGGAGTCTGAGCGGAGAAGGGTCCCAAGTACTTAACACGGTCGGGTCCGTACCACAGATCATTACCCATGGTGTATTTGGCATTGCCCATGGAGACAACGTCTCTAAGAGGGTTGGCATTCTTGGATTGGCCCAAGAATGGGGTTGCCTTAACAGCAGCTGTGGAGCTGGCAAATGTAGCCATTGATGCCATTTCTTAGAGATTTTTTACTTGATTGTTGGAAGTGG
>QXWO01000234.1 GCA_009911035.1 Lachnospiraceae bacterium | reverse complement strand
TATATTGAAGAAATCAATGCAGATCCGGTGGTATATCACTGGACATATAAAATGGAAGAAGTCTCTGTATGATTTTTGCATATGTTCTTCAAGGACGCAATACTAGACACCATCTCAATGACCTTTACCAGCATAACCGGACGGTCAATTTTATTAGTCGCCTTTGTAAAAATAGTACCAATCAGCCCTTCACATTTAGAAAGTTCTTTCAGTATTTCCTCATACTTCTCCACAAGATCAGCACCGGAAAGATCAGCCAAATCTTTCCACTTATATCCCTCCAGTATGGAACTTCCCAATCCCATTTCTTCCTTTTCATCATCCATTTTCAAAAATAAAATATATGTAAGCTGGGTAATATAATCCGTATATCCCACGCCTGCTGCCGCCAGAACATTGTCAATTTCCCATACTTTCTTCAATAATGCCGCTTCATTTTTTTGATTCGCCATTTTACGCCACCTTCAATATAAATTTTGATAATTTCTGTATTTCAACCGGTAATTCTTTTTTCCCAATCTTTGTCATGGCTTTCCTCCAGAGATCTGTATCTACCTGATTCAATTCCGTCACAGAAATTGCACCATCACGAATAATATAATCCGCCACTTGCCGCATGATCTCGGTCTGCTCCTGTGTCATTACACGCTGCATCTGTCCACAATACAAACTAAACTGTTTTGCATATCCCTTGAGCAGACTTGTAAGCTTCTTATTTTTTCCATAAGCATAACGCACAATTTGAATTAAGTCTGTCAATACAGCCACATTGGATTTTGAAGCCATATCATCCACATTGCCATCTTCATCCAATGTTCGATAGTTCTGCCAGATATTCTTAATACCATAATCCCGATTTTCTGCCAGAAGCCTGTCCCTAAGTTCTACCAGCATGGTGACCTGCTATAATAAAGTTGTAACGGGAGTGGCTAATAAGATATACTGAAAATAATTAAGAAAGAGGTACTTATTA
>QXWO01000233.1 GCA_009911035.1 Lachnospiraceae bacterium | reverse complement strand
GGCCTGAAGGTTGAAAAAGCAGTCATCCCTCTTCCGGAAGAAGATCAGGCCTGCCCGGTCTGCGGTACGCAGATGGTCCTGATCGGCGAAGAGTATGTCCGCCGTGAGCTGGAATTCATTCCGGCCACATGCAAAATAATCGAATACTACAGCCAGAGTTATGGATGTCCGTCCTGTAAGGAAGGATTGGGAGACACGGAAAAACCTGTGATCGTAAAGTCTCAGGTTCCGCAGGCTCTGGCAGGAAAAGGCCCGGCGACCGCATCTGCCGTTGCATGGACGATGTATCAAAAGTATGCCAATGGGCTCACTCTTTATCGTCAGGAGACAGACTGGAAACAGTATGGTGCCCAGATCAGCAGGACGACGCTTGCCAACTGGATTATCTACTGCTCCCGGAATTACTTTCAGCCAATGTATGATTATTTCCACCGGGAACTGCTGAAGCGCAGCTTCGCAATGGCAGATGAGACCAGAGTCCAGGTATTAAAGGAAGAAGATCGCCGGGCACAGACGCAATCCTTCATGTGGCTGTTCCGCAGCGGCGAAGACGGTCTTCCAGCCATTATCTTATATGGCTATTCTCCAACCAGGAGTGGCAGCCATGCAAAGGAGTTTCTGGAAGGCTATCACGGATATCTGGAAACGGATGGTTATCAGGGCTACAACAGCCTGCCGGATATCAAGCGGTGTTCCTGCTGGGCACACATCCGCCGGTACTTTATTGATGCCGTTCCCAAAGGGAAACAGTATGATTACAGCCAGCCGGCAGTACAAGGAGTCCAGTACTGTAACCGCCTGTTTGCCATAGAGGATTCCATTAACCAAAAATATCCCGGTGATTATGAAAAGCGTAAGCAGCTGCGTCTCGAGAAGGAAAAACCTGTTCTGGAGGCTTTCTGGTCGTGACTTGAGCAGCAAAAGCCAGCCCGGAATACCCGCATGGAAAAAGCGGTGAATTATGTCCTTAACCGGCGGGAAACAGCACAGACTTATCTGGAGGATGGCCGCTGCAGCTTCACAAA
>QXWO01000232.1 GCA_009911035.1 Lachnospiraceae bacterium | reverse complement strand
TCCGATTCGTGGATTACGATTTTCTCCACAAACTCCCGCAACAGGGTAGGGGTGAGTTCCTCAAAGCTGGTGTACTTGCGGACTACTTTCATAAACTTTTCAGCGTTTGCCGTGGCTTCCAGTGTCCTTGAAAGCTCGCCCTGCAGAACGGCGGCACGCTCTTTCAGTTCCTTTTGCTCGGCTTCATAGTCTGCCGAAAGTTCCGTGAAACGCTCGTCCGATATGCGCCCCGCCACGCTGTCCTCATACAGCCGCTTGAAGATAGCGGAGAGTTCCGCAATCCGCTTTTCTGCCGCTTCCAGCTCTTTCTTCTTGGCGGCGTTCCGGCGTTTGCTCCCGTCCTCGGTCTGCTCGGTCAACAGCTTCATAAACCGGGCTTCGTGCTTGGCGGCGTAGCTGGTGACTTTCCGTAAATTCTCGGTCACTCCGGCGGTTAAAAGGTCGGTGCGGATAAAATGCGCCGTACAGTCTGCTGTGCGCTTCTTGTAGCTGCCGCAGATATAGCAGTCCTGCCGCCGCTTGTCCGTCTGATAGCGTTGCTGGTACATGACGCTGCCGCAATCCGCACAAAAGAGTATGCCGGAGAACAAACCCACTTCATCATAGCGGTTAGGGCGTTTGCGCTGCTTGCGTAACTCCTGCACACGCTCCCATGTGTCCCTGTCGATTATCTGCTCGTGGTGGTTCTCAAAGATTGCCTGTTTGTCCTCGCTGTTGTAGATAATCTTGCTGCACTTGTAGGATTGTGTGGTGGTCTTGAAGTTCACAAGGCAGCCCGTGTATTCCCGGTTTTCAAGGATATGTACCACGGTGTTCGCCGCCCATTTGCACTCATAGCCGGGGTGGTAGCGGCGGGTTCTCCCTGTCCGGCGGTATTCCAGCGTTCCCGGCGTGGGGATTTCCTGTTCCGTAAGCATACGGGCTATCTTGGTCGGTCCGTTCCCGGCAAGGCAAAGGCTGTAAATCTGCTTTACCACGGGGGCGGCTTCTTCGTCAATGATGAAATTTTCGTCCTCGTCCATGAGGTAGCCGTACACGGGCTTGCTTGTGACAGGCTTCCCACTCAT
>QXWO01000231.1 GCA_009911035.1 Lachnospiraceae bacterium | reverse complement strand
TCCCTGCTCTGCTCCACATAAATCGAATAAGTCTCTGATTTTGCTCCTTTCCCTAGCCGTCCAAACTCCACAAGCGCGTATTCCATTACTTTCCGCATCTCCATCACATTCGTTGCTTTGGCAAGTCTTTGTAAAAGTACATCACTTAATATATATGCAGCACTTTCTTCTACCCCCGCTGCAATAGCATATCTGGTAAGTAAAGTGATTCCACTTACTATGCCGTATTCCAAATTCTTTTTCTGTGACTGGGCCATAACACCTGCATTATCCACCAAATCCTCAAAAGATTTACCTGTTCCAAACGAAAACCTCCCCTGCCCTCCTCCTATAATCCATTTCCACATCTGATCTTCTCTGGCAAATGGAAAATGTTTTTTGTCGCACTCCTCATTTTCCAATTCATATTCCACACGCCCAGCATGTAAACTTTCTTGAAATCGTCCCGCATCTATCCCATCATCAATTTTGACAATATTTTCATACTCATCTGACAAAAGTCCATGTACAAACATTATTATTTCTTCCAGTTTCCCGATTTTCATCAAGGGAATATCACATACACATCCTGCCTTCGCTCCATGCTGTTTACAATACAATAAATTATCATTCTCAGAATACTCCTCAGTGTTCACAGGTCCCCAAATAACATAATCTCCCAAATCATGAAACACATAATACCAATACCCGTCGTCATTCCACCCCTTGTATGTCTTCTGTTCCCTCCCATATTCCATCAACATTTGTAAAAGCTTTGGACTGTTAAATACCGGATCCTCATCCAAGAAACCGTCAAAAGGAACTGCAAGAAATTTTCCTTCTCTGCTTAAAATCCTTCCTGCCAGATGATACAGATGGTATACATTTTTTAATATGTAGACTGCTTTATCCATTCATTTTCTCCTTCATTATCCTAAATGCACATTTGTACTCTCATCTTTCAGTGCTTTAGATTAATAAAATAAATAAATTAAATTAATTTTTTGACATAAACACGAATTTTTCACCTCTTGATATCTTTCTTTTCTATTATAATAAAAAAAACAAATCCAATAAACATCGTATTTGGAGATTAT
>QXWO01000230.1 GCA_009911035.1 Lachnospiraceae bacterium | reverse complement strand
GTGGAGAAAATGCTGAATGAAGGAAAGCTGGACAGAGGATTAATTGTCGCGGAAGGCTTCGATTATGAGATTGTGGAAAAGATGTACGATGCACATGACAATCTGGGGATCGCAGTGACACTTAAGGCGGACGGGACAATTGATAAGAGAGTGATAGGAAGCGTGGCGGAAGCCCATCCTTTAGATTCAGGTAATGAGACGGCATATGGCAGGCTGAAGGAAATCTTTGAGAAGGATTCCCTGCAGATGGCTACCTTTACGATCACGGAGAAAGGCTATAGCCTGACCAATGCAAAAGGGGAACAGCTGCCGGATGTGGCGGCAGATTTTACGGCAGGACCGGAACGGCCGGCAAGCTATATGGGGAAGGTGTCTTCCCTGCTCTATGCCAGATACTGCGCGGGAGCAAAACCCATTGCCATGGTCAGCACGGATAACTGTTCCCATAATGGGGATAAGCTGTATGTGGCGGTATCGGCATTTGCACGAGCCTGGATGGAAAACGGAAAGGCAGATGCCGGATTTATGGAGTATATTGATTCCGAAAAGGTATCTTTCACATGGAGCATGATCGATAAGATCACGCCCCGGCCGGATGCGTCTGTGGAAGCCATTTTACGGAAAGACGGCGTGGAAGAATTAGAACCGGTCGTCACGTCTAAAAATACATATGTTGCACCTTTTGTAAACGCAGAAGAAACGGAATATCTGGTCATTGAGAATGATTTTCCCAACGGACGGCAGAAGCTGGAAGAAGGCGGCGTTATGTTTACGGACCGCACGACGGTAGACAAAGTAGAGAAGATGAAAGTATGTACCTGTTTAAATCCGCTTCATACCTGTCTTGCCATTTTCGGATGCCTGCTTGGATACCGGAAAATCTCTGATGAGATGAAGGACAGGGAACTCGTAAAGTTGGTGGAGACAGTGGGATATAAAGAAGGGCTTCCGGTGGTAGTCGATCCGATAATTTTAAGCCCAAAAGAGTTTATTGATACAGTGCTCAAGGTACGTGTACCGAACCCGTTTATGCCGGACACACCACAGAGGATTGCAACGGATACTTCCCAGAAACTGGCG
>QXWO01000229.1 GCA_009911035.1 Lachnospiraceae bacterium | reverse complement strand
GGTGCCGATGACCACTGCCCTTTCAGTATAGAGGGGTAGTGGTTATTTTTCTATCCACTATCTTATTTGACGCTTACTTCTAACAGGTTGAAATACCTATATAAATAACAGAATAAACAACTAACTGCTTTAGGGCTTATGCTTGTCAAAGGGCATAGGATCATTTTAATAAAATGTAGAAAATGAAACGGTTTTTTGCAAGACTTGAAAAAGCCGTGAAATGTGATATAATAAATATATCAACAGGAAAGAGGTGCTTTTGTATGAAAAACTATTATAGTACAGTAGATAATATTGTACTTACTTTTTCAGATATAGAAGAAAAAAACGGATTTGATGAAATAACTGTATATTTTGAACGTCCAAATAATGATGGTTTTGATTTTGCTGAAGGTAAATTACCTAATAATATGTTTTACAAAACACATGGATTTTCGGAAGATGAGTTACTGGAACTTGAAGGATATTTAAAAAATAATAATTTTTTGATATGGGAAATTGCCAAGGAAAAGGAAGGTGTTACAGTTGCCTAAAATATTATTAGATTTTATGGGATATGCTTTCTATTTTTGGTCAAACGAAAATGGTGAACCTGTTCATGTTCATGTTTCAAAAGGAAAACAAACAGAAAATGCAACAAAATTTTGGATTACAAGAGATTCTATTGAACTTGTTCATAATAAAAGCAATATACCCAATAATGACTTAAAGAAAATACAAAAGTATTTGTGGGCAAATCGTGATACTATTATTGCTAGATGGTATCAGCATTTTAATATGTAAGGGGGCGATACTATTACTATACAACAGAAAATAGATATGGCTTGTGCTCATGCTGGAATCAGTAAGGCGGAATTGTCACGGCGATTAGGGTATAAAAAAACGCAATCATTTCAAACTAGATATGACACAGGGAAATTTACACAAGAAGAACTACAACAGATAGCGCAAGCGACAGGTGGAAAGTATATTTCAGTATTTCAGTATCCAGACGGTACAGAGGTTTAAAGCATTTACTATTAAAAAGTAAGTGCTTTTTAGTACCATATAAGTGTAAGAGATAAAGCATTTCATCAGTGCTTTACCTTCTGCACTTATTTTTTTATGA
>QXWO01000025.1 GCA_009911035.1 Lachnospiraceae bacterium | reverse complement strand
GTGTGACAGGAAAATGGGTGATTTCACGACAGCAGGTGAGGTTGAATCTGTGACAGCTCATGAAGTTATTAACAGAAATACTACCCGCAGAAAATCGCGGAAACAAAGCTGCTAATCGAAGCGCTGACGGCGGATTTGCCAACGGTGCAGGCCCACCCGGTCAAGGACGATGCCTTTTCCATGACTGTCATGGGCCAGACCTACACGGAGCGCAAGGCGGCGGGCGAAGCGGTGATTAAAGCCTGTATGCTGATGGACGACCCGGAAAAGATTGTGGATTTAGGCGAGTTTCGCGGCTTCCCCATGCAGCTCAGGTGTGACGGCAGCAAATTCCGCGTCACCATGAAGCAGAACCTGACCTACTCCGCCGAACTGTCCGACGATGCGGTGGGCAATGTCACCCGCATTAACAATGCGCTGGAAAGTCTGGCGGAACGGCTGGACGCGCAAAAGGCGCGGCTTACCACACTGGAAAGCGAACTGGAAAACGCCAAAGAAGAAGCCGACCGGCCATTCCCAAAAGAAGAAGAACTGCGGGAAAAATCCGCCCGCTTAAACCAGCTTAACCGGGAGCTGTCCAGACCGGACAAAAAGGAGGATGAGCAGGAGCAGGAGGTTGAAGAAAGCCCTGATTTGGAGGACGCCGGAGAACCCGCGCCGGTTGTGCCGATGCCCGCTGCGGCGGCTGGCCATAAACCCTCTATCCGTCAGGCAATCCGTAACTATGAACCGCCCGCGCCGGTACAGTCCGGCATGGAGCGCACCCCGCGAAAGGAGGCGGTGCTGTGAGGGCAAAGGAGGGGCGCACGGTGGGGCTGTTCACCAAAGTTTCCCCGGAAGAAAAGGCAGCGATTGACCGCAAAATGGAACTGCTGGGGACTTCCAACCTGCGGGCATACCTGCGGAAAATGGCGGTGGACGGCTACATTGTGCAGCTTGACATGGGCGCGGTGCTGGAACTGGTAAAGCTGCTGCGCTCCGTTTCCAGCAACGTCAACCAGATCGCCCGCCGCTGCAACAGTACCCACAACCTGTATGAGCAGGATGTGGAGGACTTGCGGCAGGGCTACGCTGAAATCTGGCAGGGCGTGAGCGACCTGCTGAAGAAATTTGAAGCACTGTAAACAACTGCGGCGGGAGCGATTTTTCTTTTGCTCCCGCCGCTTATTTTTATATCTGGAGGTGATACCTTGGCAGGCGTAACCAAAGAACAGATTGCAAAAGCAAAGGAATGGGACTTGCTCTCTTACTTGCAGGCTTATGAGCCGCAGGAACTGAAAAAAAGCGGCCCCCGCGAATACTGCACCAGAACCCATGACAGCTTAAAAATCTCCAACGGGAAATGGTGCTGGAACAGCCGGGGCATCGGCGGGCGCACGGCGCTTGATTATCTGATTAAGGTGCGCGGCATGGACTTTGTGGGCGCGGTGGAAACCCTGTGCGGGTACTCTGCGCCGCCGCCCGTAAAGCAGACGTTCACAAAACCCACGAAGCCGCAAAAGCCGTTTAAGCTGCCCGAAGCCAGCCGGTGCGCGTCCGCCGTGGTGGGCTATTTGCAGGATCGCGGCATTGACCCGGAACTGTTTGGCGTGTGCATGGAAGCCGGGATTTTATACGAAAGCCGCCGGTATCAGAACTGCGTCTTTGTGGGGCGTGATATGCAGGGGAACGCCCGCGCTGCCAGCCTGCGGGGGACGCGGGACGGCTTCCGTATGGATGTGGAGGGAAGCGACAAACGGTACAGCTTCTGCCTGCCCGCCAGCCGCCCGGACTGTCCCCGGCTGGCGGTGGCGGAAAGCCCCATTGACGCGCTCTCCCTCGCCACGCTGGTGAAGCTGTCCGGCGGCGAACCACGGGACAGCCACTATTTATCCCTGGGCGGAACCGGCCCCCGCGCCCTGATGCAGTTTCTTCACGACCACCCCCATGTTACACAGATCAGCCTTTGCCTGGACAACGACAAGGCCGGCTTGAAAGGTATCGAACGGCTCACGCAGGAAATCCAGAACAACGCGGAACTTTCCGGGCGGGTGAAGCTGGTTTACCCCAACCCGCCGAAGCAGGGCAAGGACTACAACGAGTTTCTCTGCACCCACGTGAAAGCGGCGCGGACGGCACAGCGGCAGCGGGATGGGGCGCGGTAACGCTATTTAATTTCCGGCTCTAAATTTTCAAATTCGGGCGCATCGAAAAAATCTATCAGCGTCATATCCAAACCGTCGCATATTTTCTTGATGGTTGAAATTTTAGGGTCGGTACTCTTGCCATACAAGATGTTTTTGACAGAGGATGGCGGCAGCGCCGACATCGTAGCCAGTTTGTTGATGGTAATGTTGCGCTCCGCACATAAACGGAGTATCCGGGTCTTAATCGCTGAAATCGTATCCATAGCTGTATCCTGCCCCCTTTTTTATCAAGCATACAAAATATGGCTTGCAAAAGTAGGCTACCCATGCTACTATTTAGGCTATGGATAGCCTTTTTTAGAAAGGAGGAACCTTTGGCTATTTCCAACATTTTACCACGAAAGATTATGAAAAACCGCACCCGTCAGCAGTCAATGGCAGAACGCCACGACTATGACCAGAAAGAAGAAAAGACAGACGGCGGCGAACTGGTTTCCTCCTATATGTGCAGCCCGGAAACTGCCGCCGAAGAATTTGAAATCAGCAAAAAACTGTACGCCCAGCTTACCGGGCGCAGCCAGTCAGAAAAGCACGACATTATTATGTACCGCATTATCCAGTCATTCAAGCCCGATGAAATCAGCCCGGAGGAGGCGCACAAAATCGGCTGCGAGCTGGCGATGAAATTTACCGGCGGGCAGCATCAGTTTGTGGTGGCCACCCACACGGATAAGCGGCATATCCATACCCACATTGAATTTAACAGCACCAACCTAAACTGTGACGCAAAATTCCAGAACGTGAAAAACTCCGCTTTTATCCTGCGGCGCATGAACGATGAACTGTGCCGCGCCCACGGCCTTTCGGTAATTGAGAATCCGAAGAAAAAAGCCAAGTCCCAAAAGGAAATGGCGGCGGCGCAGTATGGCATCAGCCACAAGAAGCAGTTACAGCAGACCATTGACAAGGTGCTGCCGGAATGCAATCATTATGAGGAGTTTCTGGCAAAGATGCGGGCTGAGGGATATGAGGTTGTGGACGGCAAAAATCCCGGCTTCCGTCTGCCCGGATGGGATCGCCCTGCAAGGGTGAACCGGCTGGGCGGCGATTATACCAAGACCGCCCTGCGCGCCAGAATTACCAGCCAGCGCGGGCGTTTGGCGGCAGGAAAAACAGCGCCGAAACGAACCGGCAGAAAGGTCAATCTCCTGATTGACATTCAGGCGAAACTTGCCGCCGGAAAAGGCGCAGGCTATGAACGCTGGGCGAAAATTTTCAACCTGAAAGAAGCGGCGAAAACACTGAATTTCCTGATGGAAAACGGACTGGCCGATTATGATGAACTGGCGCTTCGGGCAGCGCAGGCCGAGGACGGTTTCAATGCGGCTTCACAAAAAATCAAACAGTTGGAGGCGCGGATGGCAGGCGTGGCAAAGTTAAAAACCCACATCATCCAGTATTCCAAAACGCGGGAAGTCTACGCGGCTTATAAGAAGTCCCGCCACAAGAAAGAATTTCTCGCGGAGCATGGCGCGGAGATTGCCCAGCATGAAGCCGCGAAGAAAGCCTTTGACGCTCTGGATGGCAAGGCCATTCCCAAAGTGGCACAGCTTTCAGCGGAATATGCTGCGCTGCTGGAAGAAAAACGGGAACAGTACGAACAGTACAAGGCGCTGCGGCAGGATATGATTACCTACCAGACCGCACTCCGCAACGTGGATAAGATTTTAAGATTGGAACCGCCGGAGCAGGCGCAGGAAAAAGAACAGCCCAAACCGGAGCGGTGACGCAAAAGTGCCGCCCCTTTCCAACCGGGACGGCACTACTTTTTTTGCAGCATTTGTTTTGCTTAACCGGCAGACAGGCGGCAGGATTTGTTTTTAAGTATTCGCTAATAAGCAATAATAAAATACGAAAGGGGAACAGAAATGGAACTGAACTATTTTAAGGACAGGCTTTTTGATTTACTGAATGACAGCGAGGGGATGGGGATTACCGACCTGAACACAGACGAGCGGAACGGATTACTTACTGTCATGACTGACGACGGGAATGTATTTGAAATCGTATGCCGGCAGGCAGCGGGAAAGGGGGACGGATGGATGACCGCAAGCTGACTGTATGTAACGGGCGCGGCAATTATAAAAAGGCTCCGCCACAGATTCTTTTACAAGGCAGATGGCTGGAACAGACCGGATTTTCCGCCGGGGACAAAATCATCGTGAAATGCCAGCAGGGACAGCTTATCATCACAAAGAACGGAACAAGGAAAGATTCAGAAAAATAAAATTTCTGTCAATCCCGGAAACCTCCTGACGGCGCATTTTGCGCCGCCCCTCTCCTGCGCGGATGTGCAGGAGGAAGCGACCGCAGGGAGCGCAAAGCCACGCCGAAAGGCGTGTTCGGCCGGACGCGCAGGCGGACGCCTGGGGCTTGGGGGAACCCCAACAAGCGAGCCGGAATATCCCAAAAGGATATTCCGGCTCATTGCTTGCCTACGTTATCGGAAATTTCAGATATTGCCGGATTTTCCGCTTTCCCCTCCACGCTGTCTTGAAAACAATGAATACAGAACAGATTCTAATCTTTATTGTTTACATCCTGGGTGTTGATTTATTCGCCGTATCTTCGTAAAATTAGACTGTGTATTGCAGTACGAAAACTGTTGTGAGGTTTCTGTAACATTTTCATGTTACCCTAATAAGGGAAAGGAAGTGAAGCCATGAGGCTTTTAGTCGTTGAAGATGACCGTCTTTTGAACAATACCCTTTGCTACAATCTTTCGGCGGCGGGCTACACCGTGGACGCTGCCATGTCAAAATCAGCGGCGGTCAATTTCTGTGAAGCGCAGGACTATGATTTGATCGTGCTGGATGTCAATTTGCCTGATGGAAACGGATTTGACTTCTGTACGGAAATCAAAGAACGCCGTCCAGATACCGCCGTGATTTTCCTGACCGCAAACGATATGGAAAGCGATATGCTGAAAGGCTTTGAGTTGGGAGCAGACGATTATGTGACAAAGCCGTTTCCGATCAGCGTATTCCGAAAAAAGGTTTCGGCCTTGCTGGGCCGCATCGAGAAGCAGACAGGCGGTGATTGCTACACAGACGGCACACTATCCGTCAATTTCTCGGAATTGACCGCCACTCTCGCAGGAGAGCCGGTTATCTTCACACCGATGGAATACCGCTTGCTAAAGGTGCTGGTAAGAAATCCGCAAATTGTTCTGACCCGACAGATGCTTCTTGAAAAGCTGTGGGACGCAGATGAAAATTTTGTGGATGAACACGCGCTGACGGTAGCAATTAGCCGTATTCGGGGAAAAATCGAAATAGACGGTTTGCAATATATCAAGACCGTCTACGGCATGGGCTATATGTGGATTGGGGGGATAAAAAAGTGAATGAAAGCAAACTTTCCATCAACCGCGCCTGTGCTGTGGGAGCAGTATTTTTAGGTTTGCTCTCCGCTGTGACCGTGACTGCGGCTTTTCTCCTTACCGGAAAACAGGCAATCGCTTGGTTGGGCCTCTTGTTTATCCTGCTGGTGTTCATCTGTGTAGCTCTTTTCGTGGCCTTTCTGCGCCGAAAGCTGGTGCTGTTTTCGGACAGGCTGTGCGAAACAATAGACAATATGCTGGACGGGGCATCGGCCCCACCGCAGGTCTATGAGGAAGAAAACCTGTTTTATAAAATCAATCACCGGCTTGTCCGCCTATATGAAGTTATGCGAGAAAATCGAGAATGTGTAGCGAAAGAGCGGGCTGATTTGCAGGAATTGATTTCTGACATCTCCCATCAGGTGAAAACGCCGATTGCAAATCTTCAAATGGTAAACGCCACTTTGCTTGAACAGCCTGTGACAGAAGAAAAGCGTCAGGAATTTTTGCAGGCATCCAGCGGCCAGCTTGAAAAACTGGACTTTCTTATGCAGGCCATGATAAAGACCTCACGGCTGGAAACCGGCGTGATCTCGCTGGACAGAAAGACGCAGCCGATTTATAATACCTTGGCGTCGGCGCTGGGCGGTATTCTGTTGAACGCTGAAAAGAAAAACATTCATGTCAACGTAGATTGTCCATCCGATATACTGCTGGCCCATGATAAGAAATGGACAAGTGAGGCCCTGTTTAACATTTTGGATAATGCTGTGAAGTACACACCAACGGGCGGCACTATTCAGGTGTCCGTCCAAAGCTGGGAGCTGTATGTGAAAATTGACATTACAGACAGCGGCAAGGGCATCGCGGAGAACAGACAGGGGATGATCTTCAAACGCTTCTATCGTGAGGAAGAAGTACACGATGTTGAGGGCATTGGCATAGGATTGTACCTTGCCCGCGAGATCATCACCATGCAGGGCGGCTATATCAAAGTAACTTCAGCAGTAGGCAGCGGCTCTACATTTTCTGTATTTCTTCCTCGCGGATCATAATTTGTAATCCGATCAGGATTGGGGGGAGTTTGAACATGATTGAAACAGAAAGCCTTATTCTAGATAAAGCAAAGTTTTCGGATTGGACGGAAATGTACCACAATGTCTGGTCACAGCCGGAAAGCGCGAGATATATGGAGTGGACGATTACCACAAGCGAAGAAGCCGCTAAAATAAGAATCACGAAAACCATCGCATTTCAGAAGGAGCATGACACTTATTTGGTTTATGAAAAAACAAGCGGTAAGGCGATTGGGTTTGCGGGTGTAGAGAAAATCGAACCTTTCATATATCAGGAGGCCGGAATATGTTTGGGGCCGAACTATGTGGGGAAAGGATTTGGTAGGCAGATTCTTCAAGGTCTGATTCAATATTGCAGGGAGAAATTTGACGCAAAAGAGTTTATCTATTCAGCGAGGGATGAAAACACAGCTTCTAACCGATTGGCAAAGTCATTCGGCTTTTCACTGATTTCTTCGGCAGCTAAAACAGACAGCAAAGACGGCCATCAATACAATCTTTTGCGATATAGTTTGAAACTATAAGTTTGGGTGGTTATTTTGCATCAAAAACCTTATTTGCTTTCAAGTGTGGCCATTAAAAAAGGAGAATACCAAAATGTCAGAATTACACAACATTCCACTCATTTACAAAGCAGGCGCGTACAGCCTCGCCGGTTTCAGCAGAGACATTGACGATGACGACGCAATTTCCTTTGACTATGACGCGCAATATCAAATGCTCACCTATGACATTCCTGTCGGGGAGGACTGGCGTGGGATGACGCTGTATAACGTGTCGGAGGACGACCTCATCCGGACGCTCCGCGCCGTCTATGGCAAAGATGGAGCACTCCAGAACGTCACCGCTATATTGGGCGGCCATGAGACGCTCTTGTACATCCGCTATGAAAACAAGGAGCACGCCAGACAGGAGATTCGGAGCTTTGCTGTTCGGAACGCGGACGCCATTATTGAACAGATCCGGCAATGTACGGATGTTGTGGCAAGGCTTTTCATCGAGTATTATTGCGACTCCGATAACATGGATTACCATGCCGTGATTGGCACAGCGGATCAGGTGGAAGCAGTAAGGCAGAAATACCATGACGAGGATTCCTGCGACTGTGCCGGCAACTATCCGTCTGAAAACATCGAAGGCGATAACAGGATGCTGATTACAATGGTGCGCTGTGCTCCAGATCATCCAGGCGAGAATTTCCGATATGCAGAGGAGATCATGTCAAAATATATTGAGGAACACGCCTTGTCAGCGATAAACAGGACGGTGGATTTCAAGTATATCTGCGCGGAATATGATTAAGAAAAAAACTGCGGCTTGTGACATTTCTGTGACAATTGGCTGTTATGATAGCGGAAGCACAGGCAATTTTGAATTTGTATAGAGGCGCTGTCATTCAACAATATGAATAATTTGAAGGAAGGGACTATGATGAGCGAGAAGCGGTATCAGATTTCCCCCATCGAACTGGTTCAGTGGGCGGAACCGCTGTTCGGCTTTGGAGAGGGGAAAGCAACAGGATTTTCCGAGAAGACGATTGCCGCCTATGAGACGGCGGCAGGGATACGCCTCCCTGCCGCCCTGCGGGACTATTATCGCGCCTGCGGCAAGGCCAGTCTGAACTGCGCCCTGCATGAGATATTCATCCCGGACAAAAAGGCCAAGCGCTTTCAGAAGCGCCTGACCTTCTCCTACGATCATATCGACGAGGACCTGGAAACGTTCAGCCAGCCGGGCGAAGAGGACTACCCGGAGCTGGCAAAGATACGCGCCCTGCCCCGGGAGAAGTGGGGCGAGGTCACGGGCAACTATCTGCTGTTCTGGTGCGAAAATCAGGGCTGCTGGTACGCGGGCATCAAAGCGGAGGATTTGACCCAGCCCAACCCGGCGGTATACTACAACGACCAGGACGATATATACAGCTGGGCTCCATTTTCCAATTCCATCCAGTCCTTCCTCCTGGACATCATGCTTCTAAATCTGGAGCCAAGGGCCCAGCCGGATGAGATCGAGGACCCTGTCGAAATCCAAAAGGTCCTGTCCGCAGGCGGCGTAGACTTCCGGCGGCTGTGTGAGCCCTACCCCTTCCCCGGCGGGCGCTTCTGCCACACCTGCCTGGATACCGAGACCAATACGCTGTATGTTTACGGCGAGGAGGCGGAGGGCCGTCCCGCCTATTTGAAGGTATTCAAGCCGGACGAGGAAGAATAGACAGCTTCCAGTTTGTAGATTTTTGTAGATTAAAGTAGAAAACAGCATGGAACGGATGAAACGTGGGGCAGGATTTTATAACTCCTGCCCCACGTTTTCAAAAGCAGAATAGCTGCGGCAAAACCTCTGAAGCCACCATATATATGAAAAAGTTTTGGGAATGTCACAAACTTGTGACAGTTCAGGGGTAAAAAACCAGCGGCCCGTGACATTTCTGTGAGAATTGGCTGTTATAAAAGTGACCGCGCAGACAGGTTCATATTTGGAAAGGAATAGAATTATGGGACAATATAAAAACGAATGGGGAGAAATATCACAAATAATAGATGAACACGTCAATTTAATGATGGGGAGGTATCTTGAAACAGGGTGTGTATTCAAGTGTATTTCAGCACACATCGGATTCTTTCCATATGCACAATGTCTTGGGAAAGTGCTGATGGACAAAGACTGGAACAGGTTGAATAACCTTATTTACCAAGAAAATTGTTTCAGAAGTTTGTGTTCTTTGATGTGTGGAGATACTCATTATTGGGCTTTTCTTGAAATGCTGGAAGCGCTTGCTGTGGGAAATATGAAAACACTGGATTTGCTTGTTCCCCAAAAAACAGAACCAGTAAACCATATTTTCCCTGTATACAGGCCTGCCACCGATTTGCTGATCGGACTTTGGCGCAAAGACAATAGCGTTTTAGATTATGCCGTTCCGAGGGCAAAAAAATTTGTATGCGGAAAGAGGCCGCAATGGGAACGGGCGACAATCGCTTACTTACTTGCAATGTATGATAAAAACCCAAAAGAAGCGGGAGTGCAATTAGGACTTTTGTGTAAAGGAGTTATGCGGGCAGATTTTGATGTTGATACAGATAAAACACTTTTTGTACCTGCACACGGATTATATCAGCTTGCCGCTTGTTTATGGGACAAAGAACTGTTTCAACAGTTACCCATGCCAGATCATAAAATTTTTTCCAAAGAGTACGCTGTTTGGAGAAATACACAAAAGGTACATCCTGAGTTATTTGCAAAATATCCTGAAACAATGATTAACAACGTTTTAGTAAATCCTGAAATTGAAATGTTAGAACCGAATAAGTAATGTTTTTGAAATGTCACAGGATTGTGACATTTCAAGGGTAAAAAATCAGTGGCCTGTGACATTTCTGTGAGAATTGGCTGTTATGATAGCGGCATCACAGAAAGGATGGTGCAACCCATGAGCATTTTGCAAACAACTGACCTTAAAAAATACTACGGAACGGAGCCGAACATCACAAAGGCGCTGGACGGCGTGACCCTCTCCATTGAGCAGGGGGAATTTGTCGCCATTGTGGGGACCTCCGGCAGCGGCAAGTCCACTCTGCTGAACATGATGGGCGGTCTGGACGTGCCCACCTCCGGCAGCGTTCAGATCAAGGGCAAGGAGCTGTCCGAGCTGAACGATGAGCAGCTTACCATCTTCCGCAGGCGCAACATCGGCTTTATCTTCCAGAACTACAACCTTGTCCCTGTCCTGAATGTCTATGAAAACATTGTCCTGCCCGTGGAGCTGGACGGCGATACAGTGGACGAAAAATTCATGGATGAGGTGGTGCGCCTGCTGGCCCTGAGGGACAAGCTGAACAATATGCCCAACAACCTGTCCGGCGGACAGCAGCAGCGCGTCGCTATCGCCCGCGCCCTCGTTTCCAAGCCCGCCATCGTTCTGGCAGACGAACCGACCGGCAATCTGGACAGCCGGACGAGCAGCGATGTGCTGGGACTTTTGAAAGCGACCAGCAGCAAATTCCATCAGACGCTGGTGATGATTACCCACAACAACGAGATCGCCCAGCTTGCCGACCGTATTATCCGCATTGAGGACGGCAGGATTTTTGAGTAAAGGGGGCGCAGGCAATGAATGATATTTTATTCGGCAACAACAATGGTGCGGTCATCAAAAAGCTGTCGGGCCGCTATTTTAAGGCCAGCAAAAGCAGGAACATCATTGCGATTATCGCAATCGTTCTGACAACCATACTCTTTACCACGATCTTCACCCTTGGGTCTGGCCTGATGGACACCGTTCACGATCAGAATATCCGCAAGGCTGGTGGTGATGGGCAGGCGGTCTTAAATTATATCAGCGATGAAGTTTACAACGATATAGCGGGAAGCTCCCTGATTGACCGTATCGCCTATACAAAAGCGGTGTCCTACCGGCTGCAAAATCCGGGCCTGGAGCGTTGGCGCTCTGACCTGTGGTATATGGACGACACCGCATTGGAATTTGCCCGCTACACGCCCACAACAGGCCGCCGGCCCGAAGCGGAACATGAGATCATCGCGGACACAAAGACGCTGGACGCCCTGGGTGTACCGGCGCAGATCGGGGAAACCGTTTCTCTGACCTATGAAGTAAAGGGAAAGCTATATACCACCGATTTTACCCTCTGCGGCTTTTGGGAAACGGACAGCTTGAGCAACATCGGGAGGCTGGTCGTGTCGAAAGCCTTTGTGGACGCCCATTCGGATATTTTGACCTATACCTATCCCGTGGACAATGATTATTCCGGTGTTGTCTCCGCCTATGTGATGTTCAGAGGGAACGGCGACATAGAAGCCCAGCTCCACCAGCTTCTTTCCGAAACCGGCTATACCTGTGACACGATGGGCGGCAGCAAGGAGAACGGCAATTATGTGATTGCCCGTGTCAGTCCGGCCTATCAGAGCGGCGCGTTAATGGGCAATCCCGCCATGCTGATTTCCGGTCTTGTTGGCGTCGCGTTGATTGTCGTAACAGGGTATTTGATTATCTACAACATTTTCCAGATTTCTGTCATTCAGGATATTCAGTCCTATGGACAGCTGAAAACGCTGGGGACAACCAAACGGCAGATCAAGCGTCTAATCAACCGGCAGGCGCTCCGCCTTTCCTGGATTGGTATTCCCATCGGCCTGCTGATTGGATTTTTGATTGGCCGGGCCTTGGTTCCGTTCCTGATGAACGGAACGAGTTATACCGCAGACGCCGGTGTTAAAGTAACAATAAATCCTCTGATTTTCATCGGTTCCGCCGCTTTCGCCCTTTTTACTGTCTTTGTCAGCGTCCGCAAGCCTGCTAAAATTGCGGGTACAGTCTCCGCAATCGAGGCCATCCGCTACACGGAAAATGATACGGCAGCGTTTGGAAAGCGCAGGGCCAAGGACAAAAAATCGACCCACGGCGCGAAGCTCCATTTTATGGCGCTGGCCAACCTGGGCCGCAACTGCAAGCGTACTGTGCTGGTGATCGTGTCCATGACATTGAGTTTGGTGCTGTTCAACACGGTATTCACCCTGTCCAGCGGCTTTGATATTGACAAGTATATTGCAAAATTTATGGATACGGACTTTGTAATTTCCAACGCAGAGTTTTTCCAGTACCAGGTTGAAAAAGGCGAACATGATCTGTCCGATACCTTCATTGAGGCCGTCAGACAAAACAGCAGTTTTGAGGACGGCGGCAGGCTCTATTCCTCCTGGATGCTGGAAGAACCGTTTTCAACGGAACACAATGCTTTTTTCAGCTATAACAAAGATCTGAACGGAAATCCTTTTGTAAGACTGTATGGCGCGGACGATTTTCTGTTGAATGGCATGGAAGTCATAGAGGGAACCATTGACCTGGAAAAGCTGAAAACGGGAGAGTATATTCTTCTGAGCGTGGAGTGCAACGACGATGGAACGATCATAGAGAACCCCAATATCAGCGTGGGGGATACAGTACGGATCAACCATCTGAAAGCGGAGGAACTTTCCACCACCATTACAGATAGCTATGACTTTATCATCATGGCAAAGGTTCGGGCCAACGAGAACACGGCCACCACCCGCAACACAGGTGAAGCCCGGTTCTATCTCCCGACAGAAATTTTCCTGCCGCTGTGCGAGAACCCCCATCTGGTCAATTTCCCCTTTGATGTGAAAGCGGGAACGGAAGCGGAAATGGCAGAGTTTTTGAACAGCTATATCGACAGTGTGGAGCCAAGTATGGATTTTGAATCCAAGGCGACCTATACCAGCTCCTTTGACGACCTCACTTCCCTTATCATCACCATCGGCGGAGCGTTAAGCATCATCATCGGCATTATCGGTATCGCAAACTTTGTCAACTCCATTCTGACGAGTGTTATCACCCGCAAAAAGGAATTTGCCATGCTGCAAAGCATCGGCATGACCGGCAAGCAGCTAAAGCGTATGCTCTCCTTTGAGGGGCTGTATTATGCTGTGGGAACGATCATCACATCGGTTGTCCTTGGAGTGTTGTTTTCTGTGGTAGTCGTGCAAGGTATTTCCAGCGGGATTTGGTTCTTCACTTATCAATTTGTCATGTGGCCCATGCTGGTGATCTATCCATTTCTTATCCTCCTGACCGTGGCAATACCGGCGCTTTTGTACCGGCAAATTGCTAAAGTCAGCATCATAGAGCGGCTGCGGCAAAATTGAGATTTTATCCATGAAAACAGGTTGCGGAACTGATATACTGTAAAATCAATTAAAACGGGAAACGGAGAACGCAGACAAAGCGCTCTCCGTTTCCCTTAAATTTCATTGTCTGGAAAAATCAACACTGTTTTATAGCCTCTTTGCGGCTCACTGAGAATTTCCACTGTACCATGATGCGCCTCAACAATTTGACGGACCAACAGAACACCTAAACCGTGTCTTAGCTTTAATCTTTCATCTGTGCTTTCCAAATGATTTGTTGTCGCTCTTAATTTGTCCAGCTTCTCAGCGGACACGCCAATGCCGTTGTCCGATACCGTTATGACCGTATTGTTTCCGTTCCACGCTACGGAAACAGAAATCACGCACCCTTTTGGATTATGAATGACGCTGTTCTGAATCAAATTGTACAGCGCACGTTTCAGCAGGGCCTCGTCCCCCATGATGGACGCTGTTTCGCTCTCTTGGCTGGAATCAAACACAATTTGATACCGCGCCTCTAACCCGCCGTCCAAAAACTCACAGACGACTTGCCGTGCCAGCTCCACGAAATAGACCTTCTCCATCCGAAGGGGCTGCATGGAATACTCCAGCCTGGACGTGAGGTTCAAATCGGAGATCAGGCTCCGCAGCTTCTCCCCCTGCCTGCGGATATGGGACGCCTGTTCACGGGCGGAGGCCGGGAGGGTTTGGTCAGCCTCCAATTGCCCGGCAAAACCCAAAATTACCGAGAGGGGTGTCCGCACGTCATGGGAGATACCGCTGATCCAGTCGGCGCGGGCGCTGTCCTTTTTGGCAATAAAAGCCCCCGCCCTGTTGAGCTGCCGGTTGATCTCCGCCAATTCGCCTCTCTCCGGGAGGCTAACCGACTGGCCGGAGGAAACCGTTTCGATCCCCCGCAAAATGGGCGTGACCGCCTTTTCAACGTGCCGGGTGTTCTTCCAAATCAGCAGGACCACCACAATGATATTGGTCAGAAAGACGGCAGCCAGCCCGACAAGCAGTTTTCTCGCATAGCTCTCACTGACAGAAAAGTAATACTTCGCCTGACTGCCTTTTTCGCCGCCCACTACCAATAGCCCCTGGGGATGCTCCTGCACATAGACCGGATAATCCCCCAAATACCACCGGCTGAATTTTGCCACGTCCGCTGCCGTGTACCGCCGGGGCAATTCCTCCGGCAGTCTGCTCTGAAAAATGACCGTTCCTATATCGTCCAAAACCATGGCCCAGGCGTGATGTTCTTCCAACATTTCGGCCAGCTCCCCAGCCGCCGTCAAATGTCCTGTTCCGTCCAGAGTAATCCTGTCACAGATTTCGCTCATGGAGAGGTCCGGTGTCTCCGAGGTCTGCCAGGCCCAGATCAGCACAGAGAAAAACAGGACAACATTGAGTAGCAGGAACAGCACGATGATGCCCACCATAGATAAAAAGTATTTCCGAAAGAAGCGTTCCACAGGTTTCATTTCTCCGGCTCCTTTACCACCAGCTTATATCCCAGGCCCTTCACCGTCAGGAGCGACACGGGCTTTGACGGATTTTCCTCGATCTTCTCCCGCAGGTGCCGGATGTGGGTCATCAGCGTTGTCTCATAGCCCTGCCAGATTTCTCCGCACAGCGTTTGACAGAGAACGCCGATGGTGACGATCCGGCCCGCATTCTCCGCCAGCTTTTCAAAAATGCTGTACTCCTTCGCGGTCAGTGGCGTCCGCTGGCCTTCTCTGATAACCTCCGCCTGGTCTAAATCCACCTCAGCCGCATTCAGTGTAACAATCCGCTCTTTTTCAGGATAAGCCCGTTTCAAAATCGCCTGGACCCGCAACAGCAATTCCTTCGGCAGAAAAGGCTTGACCAGATAATCATCCGCCCCCAGTTCAAACCCGGCAAAGCGGTCCTCGGCTTCCCCCTTGGCCGTGAGCATAAGAACGGGAACTTTACTGACAGCCCGAATCTCCTGGAGCAGTTCAAACCCGTCCATGTCCGGCATCATCACATCCAGAATGATAATGCCGGGGATTTTTTTCGCCATCAGCGCCAACGCATCCTCCCCGGAGGCCACCGTTGTAACCTGCGTATACCCGGCGCTCTCAAAAATGGAGCGGATCATCGTTCGTAAATCTTTTTCATCGTCTACGACAAGAATTTCTCTATCCAGCATATTAGCCCCTCCCGTCCAGCTCATTATAGCGCAGAAACTAAAAATTGTATATGCCGTCAGCGCAATCTCAAGGTTATCTCAAGGTTCCCTCAATGATAGCTCAAGGATGGTGTTGTATACTGACCCCGCAAAGGAGGTAATCGCTATGAGCGAAATAGTCATTGAAACGAAACAACTGACCAAACAGTACGGGACACAAAAGAGCGTAGCGGAGCTGAACATCCATGTTCAGCGGGGCCGCATCTACGGTCTGCTGGGCCGGAACGGAGCCGGAAAGACCACCACTATGAAAATGCTGCTGGGCCTGACCCAGCCCACTTCCGGGAACGTGACCATCTGGGGGAAGTCTTTGATGGGTAACGAGAAGAAACTGCTGCCCCGCATCGGCAGTCTGATCGAGTCCCCCGGCTTTTATCCCAATCTGACCGCAACGGAGAATCTCCGTATCTTCGCCGCTTTGCGGGGGTTGAAAAATCAGAGCGCCATCAAAAGCGCCCTGGAGCTGGTGGGCCTGCCGTATCGGGATAAGAAGCTCTTTTCCCAATACTCCCTGGGCATGAAACAGCGTCTGGCCATTGCCCTGGCTGTGATGCACGACCCGGAGCTGCTGATTTTGGACGAGCCCATCAACGGCCTGGACCCCATCGGCATCGCGGAGGTGCGCTCCTTCATCCGGGCGTTGTGTGACGAACGGGGCAAGACCATCCTGATCTCCAGCCACATCCTCTCCGAGGTGGCCCTGCTGGCGGACGACATCGGCATCATCGACCACGGTGTGCTGCTGGAGGAGGAGAGCCTTTCGGACCTGGAGGCCAAGAGCGAACGGTATATCCGCTTCACCATCTCCGACACGGAACGGGCGGCGGAGGTCTTGAACGGCGTTTTCCACGAAAATCAGTTTGCCGTACAGGACGGCCATCATCTGCGGCTGGATTCTGCCAAGGTCCCCGTATCAAAGATCGTCTCTGCCTTTGTGCAGCATGGCCTGGAGGTATCGGAGGCCGCAATCGTGGAGGAAAGCCTGGAGGATTACTTCAAGCGGGTGACTGGGGGTGAGGGGATTGCTTAAACTGATTTCCTGTGAGCTTCAGAAGCTAAAACGGAAGAAGTTCATTCCTTTTGTAATCCTCTCTGCGTTCATGTTCCCGCTCCCGCTGGCACTGATGATGTTGACGCCCCGCATGATGGAGCGGTACGACACGAAAGCCGAGCTTTTTGACGACTTTTACCAGTTTGTCCTGGGCTATGGGGTGGAACTGCTTTTGCCCTGTATCATCGGTGTCATAGCCGCTATGCTGTTCTTTATGGAACGGGACAATGACACCTTCAAAAACCTGCGGACCATCCCGGTGACCAGTACCCAGATGATTTTCGCTAAAATTATCGTTCTGTTTCTGTTCGGGCTGATCTTCTGCCTGTCCACAGCCGCCGTCACCATTGTCTGCGGGAGCCTGATTGCCGAGGTCGGCGGGCTGGGCTACAAGCTATGGCTGTCGGTGGAGATGGGGATTTTCATTACGGCTGGCACCCTGCCGCTGGTGGTGCTGGTGGTCTTTTTCAGCAAGACCTATATCTTCTCCGTCCTGCTGTGCATCTTTTACAGTGTATTAAGCCTGACCGCCGAAAGCAGCTTCGGTGTCCTGCCGAAGTTTCTGTGCTGGCTGATGCCGATTCCCCTCACAAACCTCTGGTGCGCGGGGGATATGGTTCGGCATGGTGCCAAAGGCGGCTTGGGGGAACTGGAATACCTGATTCCCTCAACAATGCAGACCGTCTTGATTTTGGGCGCAATGGCTGTCCTGTCCATTCTGCTCATTGACCGGCTGTATAAAAAGAGAGGGGGAGATTGAGATGCTGGTACTGCTGAAAACCGAGTTTTGGAAGCTGAAACGGTATCACATGGTCTGGGCAGGGGTTTTCCTGATGCTGCTGTCCGTCCTGCTTACGGTTTTCTCCACCACCGCCCAGGATGGAAGTGTATGGACCTTCTCCTTTTTCGTGGAGCAGGTCCTGAAGAACAACATCACAACAATTTTCCCCATGTGCATTGCCTTGATTACCGGATATATCATCAGTCGGGAAGGGACGGACGACACGCTGAAAAACATTCTGACGGTCCCCCTGTCCTTTCCCGCTCTGCTGGCGGGCAAGCTGGCTGTCTGCGGGCTGCTCTCCTTGTTCCTAGGGATCGTCAGCACCGTGTTCACTGTGACGGCATCCTTCCTTTTGGGCTTCCCCGGCGGAGATTTTCCGGCAGTCATGCAGGCCGGGTTGCAGATCACGTTCAACTGTCTGTTCCTCTATATCGCGGTTCTGCCAATCATCGCCATCGCCGCCCGGATTCCAAACGGGCACTTGATTGGAGCGGTGATAGCCTTTGTCTACGGCTACGGCGGGATGTTTGCGGCGGGGAGCATGACCTTGGCGAATTTGTATCCCGTGACCGCAAGCATGGGGCTGATTGGATACCGCAGCTATGATGCGGCCGTCCATTGGAATCCGCTGCTTTGTATGTTCAGTTTGCTGGCCGCTCTGCTGATTGCCGCCGCTTTTGTTGCGACAGCGAAAAAAGGCGCAGCTCCAAAGACGGCAAAAAAGCCCAAACGGGTCATCACAAAAAAAGGTTGGTAAGGGGGTCAAACAACATGAAGAAAAAATTGAAAATCATAATAGGCGTCGTTGCTGTCCTGCTCATTGGTCTGGTCGGCTTTTGCGCATGGTTCCTCTCCGGCTCCGGCAGCGCCGAGTATTACGCCCAGATCGACAACACCAAGGTGGAACAGGTGGATTCTAACGGAGGTGTCGTCAACTTCAAAGGCAACCTGCCCTATTCCTACACGCTGCTGTCCTATGACGAAAATGGGAGCGAGAAGGAGATCACTTTTGGAACATCCAGAGAACTGCGGGATGGGGCCTTTATCCGTCTGACCGTCATGCCGGTCTGGGGCGTCCTGGATTGGAGCGAGGTACAGTATGGCGAGCTTCCGGCAGCAGTACAGAATCACTATTCTGCTCCATCAGATGATTCCGGGAATTGAGCCATTCAACTACAAGGAGCAATGTAGAATGAAGAAAACATTAGAACAGGCAGCGTTATTGGCTGTGCTGCTGGTACTTGCAGGCTGTGCTGGAAATGAACCGGCGGAGCCTAAGTGGGAAGAACACCTTTACCGCACAGTGGTTTATAACAGCGGAGAAGATGAAAGCGATGCAAAATATTTGGAAATCGCACAGCGCAGCCAGAAACTATTGTCTCTGCTGGAGGAAAAAACAGGTGCGTTTGTCATGGACGCATACAATTATCAGACGGTGGATGATGAGGGTACGCCCCTATATACCATGAATACGCCAGAAGTCCCAATCGAAATCGCTCCCGCTGGAATGTCTATACAGGTGAGCCGGGAATATTTCAAGTGGAATCCTATTGAAACAGAAGATGGTTTGGAATTGGAAAAACAGCTTGTACTGGATGATTTGACACTGAATCTGTTAGTGCCGAACCAGTACCGTGATATGGAACAGGAGATATTGGCTGCCTGGAGGAAATACTTTTATTTTGAAAAAGTGGAAGCCGAGAACAATTACAATGAAATGGCCGGTAGAGAAGAACGTCTGGACATCACAGAAGATCAACTGACTGTAAATATAATATTTGTAAAGGATGGACAGCGGTACTTTACTTATCGGAGTGACTGTGCATCTGCTGACGGAAGCTGGATCACCGATCCTCTGGTACAGATTTATACCGGGAATATTCACTGCAACTATGCTCACAGCTTTCTGACGCAGTGGACATATATTCCTTCGGAAGCAGGTTCGCCAGAAAGGGCTTACGAAGAAATTGCCCCCTATATTTGGGAATGTGGCGCTCAAGAGAGTTTGAAGGAAGTACGTCCTCTGCGGAATTAGTAAGATGAACCAGCGATTTGAGGGCAAAATAATGATAGTGCTATTTGTTGCACCATTTAATAAATCAAAATGACATCGTAGCGGGTACACAAAAACAAGTTGGCAAAAATATTATGCATTTGAAAAGCCGAAGGAATTTTCCTCCGACTTTTCAAATGTCACTGCTTTGTGACATTTCTGCTTGTTATTTTGCCGAAACATGGTGATGCGGTGACGTTTCTGTGATATTTGCAGTTTAGAATAGAAGTCAATAAAGCCAAGTCTGCCACATTGGGAATTATAGGAACAGAAAGGTATATCAGGCACAACTAATCTGGCAGATAGAACTTTAACCTTATTCGGCTGTTTTATGCTCGACTTCTTTTTCATGTCGGCTAAGCATCTGCTCTGCCATGCAATCTAAGGTTTTCAGCAGAAACACCCTTTCATCTTCCGTGCAGACCGCGAACTTGCACAGTAGCTGCTTTGTCTGCTGTTCCAATAGCGGCATATCCGGGTAGAACAAAACATCGGCCGATAATCCAAGCCGGTAGATTACATCAGCAAGGACTTCAATAGATGCATTGACCCGCCCCTTTTCTATGTTTTGGATATGTCGGAGTCCTCTGCCGGTCTGCTGGGCAAGCTGCTGTTGTGTCAGGTGTTCTTCATTCCGCCTGCCGCTGACTATTGCCCCTATGTGCTGTAAGATATTTTTACGCATTTTTAATCATCTCTACTATATTCTATCGTGCGTGTCTGTTTCTATAAATTCCCTAATAGAACGCACGAATATATACTTATAATGCGTTTTGCAAAAAATCGTTCTGACTGTGTAGCCAATAAAAAAACGGCTTTTCACATCAGGGCTTACTTTTCATGCCATCTGTGTCTGTCCGTAGAAAGGGACAGGTTATGGATGGTTTTGTTTTTAGATATGCGGTGGGAATATCGTCAAAAAAAGCGAGGCTCATTTCTCGCCGCTCCAGCATCTTTTAACCGCATTACCAGACGTATCTAAGTATGTCAATCAAACATTGAATACCACTGCGCAAAAAAACGCCAGACAGTCATTTCCGCTGTCTGGCGTTTTTTGTCTGCGCTGCTGGTTTGACCGCCGGATACGCGCACCGCCGCCATCCCGAAAATCTGAAACCCATTTTCAAATTTTCGGAGGTAGCAATATGCATAATCAGGCCACAAAAATTTTTTTGAACTTTTTTCTTAAAGGGCAAGGTTCACCTGCCCTTTACCCTATACCCTTTATTCCAGAGAGCAAAGGAAAGGGGGTGGACGCATGAGTTATGCAGAACGTCGGGAAGCGATTCTGGAAGTGCTGTGCATAAGGCGGCACGATACATACCGCAACCTGGCATTTGAATTTCAGGTTTCGAGAGAAACCATCCGGCAGGATATAGCCGTCCTCATGTGTTCCTACCCCATCGAAACGGTACGCGGCCGGTATGGCGGCGGTGTCAAGATTGCGGACGGGTTTTACCTTTACCGCAAAAAACTGACAGCACGGCAGGCTGCGCTGCTTGTGAAATTAAGCGCGCAGCTTACCGGGGATGACCTCGCCACGATTGACAGTATTCTCCGCCAGTTTGCTCCCTGAGCATTGAAGCATTGTACTTTGAAAAACAGCAGGATAGGCTCCTGTTCATAGTCAGTATGTAAGTGATTGCATCCTGCATCAGCCATCCCGCGCCACGACTGCCTGCGGCCAGGGACAGCGAAAGGAGGTGAAAGCCTCTGTTCCTGCCCGTCAAACCGATAGCATCAAAGGCACGAGCGATACCGGCATGGCTGTCCGGCGCATGGCAGCGCCGCAGACGCGGGATGCGCCGCAAACACCCGTATCGCAGGGTAAAAGGGAGGTACTGGGGGATTGGTATGGGCAGCTTCGTCAACTGTCGCCGCCGTCTGTTGGTATCGCGCCAACGTGCCGTGTTGGGCTTACATACTCCCGTGCCGGGGGTGAGCAGTAAGGCGGTCATGCCGCCTGATAATACGGCACAGATTTTTGAGAAAGGCATAAAAGAGAAACCCGCGCCGGTCACATTTCCTCACAGAATGAGGGTGCAAAACAGACTGGCGCGGGCTTTCCCCTTTGCCTGCGGGATGCAAGACCTTACGCCACCGGGAAAACCGGCGGCGCAACGTGTTCCATCCGGCAGGATAGCAACAAATAAAGCGGCTGGGGCCGAAAGAGGTGATAAAAATGCAGGTAAACATTGAGAGTATCCAGGTCAATTCAGGACGGCGGGAAGCCCTCCCGGATGCCGTGCGCGAACTGGCGGACAGCATTTCGGCGGTGGGGCTGTTAAACCCCATCACGGTTGACAGGGACTATACCCTGATTGCCGGACTGCACCGGCTGGAAGCGGCAAAGTTACTGGGCTGGGCGGAAATTGAGTGCAACGTCAGCAGCTTAGAGGGATTGCAGGCAGAACTTGCCGAGATTGACGAGAACTTTGTGCGGGCCGACCTGGAAACCCTGGAGTTTGGAAAGCTGCTCCTGCGGCGCAAGGAAATCTATGAAATGCTGCATCCGCAGGTGAAAAACGGCGGCGACCGAAAGAGTGAAAAAATCAGAACGCGCCGGGCGCGTTCTGATTCTGACAAATCTTTTGTACGCGACACAGCAGACAAGCTGGGCATTTCAACCCGTTCCGTGGAGGAAAAAATCCAGATTGCAAGGGATATGACCCCAAGGGCGCAGGAAATCGTTCAGGATGCCGGCCGCAAAATCAAGAAAAAGGACTTGGTAAAGCTGTCCCGTATGGAGCCGAAACAGCAGGAACAAGCCGCCGCGCAGTTGGCGGCTGGGGAAATCAAGTCAGCGGATGAATTCCGGCAGGAGGAACCGCCAAAACCATCCAAACCGCCGGAACCGGCACATGAGCCGGAACGGTCCGCAGAGCCGGTTACAGAACCGCTGGCATTGCCCACGGTTCCCTATTCGCTGGGCGACAGGCACTATGACACCCTGGAGGAATCCATAGCCGACCTGAAAAATCCTGATAAGGATTGCAGCTACACGCCGGATACGCTTCTGGCGGACATTGACGGCTTTGTGCAGACCTTTCACAAAGGTTTCGCGTGGTATCACGACCCATTCTGTACCGTCGTGTTCCCCCACATCTCCAAAGTGCAGTTTGAGTTTGTCCGGCAGCGTTTTGAAAGCATTTCTTCCGCAATGGCAGACTTATTAAATCAAATGGAAAGGACTATAAAAACATGAGCAATCGAAAAAAACGCCGTCCGCCCGGTTCGGAGCGCACGGAACAGCAGAACCTTTTAACAGAAACACAGTATACCAATCCCGGCGTACAGCGCGACTTATCCAGCAACCAGCTTACTTCCGGCCTGCCCTATCAGCGGCCCGTGGAGCCGGAGGACGTTGACCGCCTGATTGCCAAGTGGGACGACCGCTTATTGACCCCTCTGGTGGTCAGCTTCCGGGACGGCAAATTTAACGTGGTGGACGGACAGCACCGGATCGCCGCCATGCGGAAAATGGCAGACGGCGGCAACGTTACCGTCCCCTGCCTGATTTATACCGGTTTGAGTTATGAGCAGGAAGCCGAACTGTATTTCAAGCTGGATCAGTCCAAGGGCCGGCTGCGGCTCTCCCACGCCACAAAAGCCCTGCTGGAGTCCGGCACGGATGCCGAGGTGCTGGAAATCAAGCGTCTGGTGGAATCGGCTGGCTTTGTGTGGGTGCTGGATAAGAAAAGCGGCGATGCTTACGAAATCCTCTCTACCCGCGCGATCATCAACGCCTACCGTCTGCTTGGCGGATCGGCTTTTTCCCGCCTGCTGGTACTCCTGGACGGCACATGGCACGGCGCGTCCATCTCCCTCCGTGCGTCTATGCTCTCCGGCATGGCGCTGTTTCTGAAAACCTATGAAACCGAACTGGACGACCGTACTTTCATCAAGCGGCTGTCTGCGGTTGACCCGGAGGAAATCATCCGGCGCGGCAAGATGGACTTTTCCACCAATAAAGCAGCACTCCGCTTTGCCCGCGTCATTCTGGAAAAGTATAACAGCCAGCAGCGCGGCGGCCATAAGCTGCCCTACCGCTTTAAGGGATAATGGCAAATCATACATAGGAGCCGCAGACACTTCCCGTCTGCGGCCCTTTTCATTGCAAGGGAGGTTTTGTATGGACACAGTAACGAAAGAGCAAAAATCCCCCGTTATGGAGCCGTCCGAACAGGGCTACCAGCTTACCATCGGGCGTGACACCATCCGGGTGGTCAGCGTTTTCAGCGGCACAAGGACGGCAAGTGAAGCTATCCACGAAGCCGCCGTAAAGAAAATCCTTTACGATACAGGCAGTTGAAATTTGTGCGCAATATCGTCAGAAGCAGCAGGCTGTCAGCTTGACTTTACCGCTTTAACGTGGTATAGTATAGATGACAGACGAGCATAAACCCTGTTGTTTCTCGGACTGATAAGGAGGCAGTTTTATGAGGGAACAACAGAATTACAGAGCCGCTATCTATTGCCGGCTTTCTTCCGAAGATGGAGCCGACCACGAATCTATGAGCATTGGGAACCAGCGGGCATTACTGACCGAGTATGTGCAGAAACAGGGCTGGGAGGTTGTCGATACCTATATCGACGACGGATTCTCAGGTACGAATTTTGACCGTCCCGGCTTCCAGCGGATGATTGCCGACATTGAAAAAGGGCGCATCAATCTGGTCATTACCAAAGACCTCTCCCGCCTTGGCCGTAACTACATCATGTGCGGGCAGTACACAGAGATTTATTTCCCGGAGCGTCATGTGCGCTACATCGCCCTGAATGACGGCGTTGACACGCTGAACCAGACCAGCAGCATGGATATTACGCCGTTCAAGCACATCCTAAATGATATGTACGCCAAGGATATTTCCACGAAAATCAAGTCCACGCTCCATACCAAAGCAAGGCGCGGCGAATACCTTGGCGCACTCGACCCCTACGGCTATCTGCGGCATCCTGACGATAAGCACAAGCTGATTATCAACGACGAAACCGCGCTGGTTGTACGGCGGATGTTTGAAATGTGCGCGGCTGGGATTGGGGCAAGGAGCATTGCAACAGCCCTGAATAACGAGGGTATCTTATCCCCCAAGGAATACACACGCTTCCGCAAGCACAACCCTGAACGGGATGGCGAGTTTGAACGCCGCCACTTCTGGACACGGACTTATGTGCAGTTCATGTTGAAAAACGAAATATATGTAGGGAGCATGGTGCAGGGACGGCAGTACACGCCATCCTACCGAAGTAAGAAGCGGGAACCCATCCCCAAAGAGGATTGGATCGTGGTTCCTGATATGCATGAACCTATTGTATCGCGGGAACTGTTTGATGAAGCGCAGAAACGCATGGGAGCGCGGAAAAAGACCATTAAAGCCAAAGACGAACCCGATTTGTTTGCCGGACTGTTCTTCTGTGAAGCCTGCGGAACCTCCATGCTGCCCAAGGTAAGCCAGCAGAAATACTTTTACTACAACTGCGGACGCAGCCACGCGATTGGACAATTAGCCTGCTCAAGCCACTACATCAACCGTGACACCTTTCATCAGGCAGTGCTTGAGGACATCCGCCGTAACGCGAAATTGTTCAGTGAGGATGCGGAGAAAGCCGCACAGCGGCTCATGGAACTGAAATGCGCCGATCAGCAGAAGCAGACCGCAACGATGAAGCGCAACCTTGCATCGGCAAAGAAGCGGCTGGCTGACCTGGATGTGAAGCTGAAACGCACCTATGAGGACAATATGAGCGGCAAGCTGCCCGACCACATCTTTACCATGTTTATTGCAGACTACGACCAGGAACGGGCTGCACTGAAAGCGAACATTGCAGAGATGGAAAAGGCGCTGGAAAAGGTTCGGGATACCAAAGCCGATATTGACCGTTTTGCTGACCTTATCCGAAAATATACCAGCTTTGAAAAACTCGACCGCTTCATGCTTCACGAACTGATTGACCGGATTACGATTTACGAAACACCAGGTATGGGACGCTGCCGCAAGGGTAAGGAAAAGCGTATTACCATCTACTACAAATTTGTCGGGGCTATCCAATAATGCAAAAACGGCATCCCCTATGGATGCCGAAAAAAATCACTTGGCTTTACGTCCTTTTGTCATATCATCATCATGGCTCAACCTCTCGTATAATGCTGTTAAATCGTGACTCATAATCAATTCCTTCCTTTCCGCAAGTACCGCATAAATGCTATGTTGTGGCTCTTTTGTATTTATTTTGATTAAGAAGTCTTTTACATTTTATAACGCCCGCTGCTGCCCGAAATGTCCACAGGTTAATTGTACCATTGAGAATTATAGTTCCTATGCAATGGAATAGAGAAACATTGTGAAGCAGAGGCTGATAATATAAGATTATAAATTATGCCATGTCTGATGGCATAAGGGCATAGTCACTATAAATTTATTTAAAAGGAAACGCGCATGGAGATAAACAAGAGTGGGGAAGGTGCATTTGGCACTGATAATATTGAGGAACTTAGAGAGAAATATTCCAGACAGGATATCCGCTTTATAAAAGCATACGAGTTTGTGACAAGAAAAACAAGCCTGCCGGAAGAAGTTAAAGAAATCATGATGGTTTTTGAAGGAACGCCAATTCAGGGCTTATTTTATGATACTGTAATTTTTAATATGCCAGATGCAAAGTATGAATCAATTGTTGCTGCGGGTGCCGAGCTGTACCATCTGCAGCGGGAGTTAAACCGGCGGATAGGCAGAACTTTAAACGGCAAAAATATAATTGATAAGGTACTGATCGGCCACATATATAATGAAATGATTTATAGAATTTCTGATATAAAAAGAACGCCGTTAAATACGGATTTGGAAAATGACATCTTTAAGCAGTTTTTATCAAATGACGCTTTACATAAGAAACAGATTGAAACAGCAGCAGATTTAAAAGCCGCGCTGCTGGTTGGATTTGGAAACAGAGATGTCATAAAAAAAGAAGAATTACATCAGTTTTTGACGGAGTCAATCAAGCCAGACGAGAAAAGTGACAATAGCGGCTCTTTTTCCGAGTTTTTCAAAAAGTGTGAGGAAAAAAACAGCGAGGTATACGGAGACAAAAGAAAGAGCAGTATATGCAATAAGAATACTTTTGTAGACCAGACGCAGATCAGCTTTAGCGGTTGGTTTGACAAAAGACTGCCCCGGGATTTGGATGAACTGTTTATCGTGTGTATCGCTATGGGAATCGCATATAGTGAGTTCTCTATCCTAAGGGAGCTTGCGGCAAAAGAGAGCAGGAACTCTGTTAAATATGCATCTAATATCTATACTGACCGTGACGAAAAAATCGAATGCTATATTCGGGATATAGATTCGATGTATAAAAATTATGAACATGAATATATCACCTACCGGCCCGGGATAATCCTGAAAGAAATAGACAGGATTCTGGAAGCCAATCATTTTCCATTATTGGTAAAACCGAGACTCCAAAAAAGAACAGGGAGGAAAAAGAAAAATTAAGAATCTGAATTTAAAATTCTGATGTGCAGACTTGAATCTCTGTCAAAAAGGAACGTATAATTTTTGATATAATCCATTGGAAAAAAGGAGGGCAATATGATGGCAGGAAATAACAATGATAGTCTCTTGAAGAAAAAAACAGCCAGCAAACTTGAAAAAGTCTTTAAAAAGATGGCGTGTAAAGATCCCAAGAAAGCAATTCATGCTACCGCACTTAGTTCTGCGTTGATTGTGGCAGCTCTTCCAATTGGGGTTGATGCATGGGCGCTCCGGCTGTGTGAATGTTTGATGCTGATGAGCATATACGCACATTATGATATCGAGTTAAGCCAGTCAGCAGCAGAAAGCCTGTTGACAGCAGCATTTGCGCAGGCGGTGGGAGAGAGTGCTGCATATGCGGCGCTTGAAGCGGCAGATGCAGCGGCAATACTGACTGGCGGTACAAGTCTTGCGATTTGCATCCCAATAGCTGCCGGACTGATAGAGACAGTGGGATGGACAACAATTAAATATATAGAAGGGAATGGTATTGCAAAAGCAGCTATAAGATCCATGGAAGCAGTTGGCGGTATGGCTGATATGGCGCGTCTGGCCGATGCGGTATCCGGTTCAGCGGCGGTGAAGGCAGCAGAAACGTCCGTGACCGACGGCAAAAACGGCACAATTTCATTTCGCGGGACTACATATACATTAGAAGATTTGCATGAAGCGTCCAAAAAGGTTGAAAGTGCAGAAGAAAAAGTGAAACGGTATTTAGGATATTTAGAATCTGATATGGGGGCTGGGCGCGATCTTTCAAGAAACCGTATTAATCTTAAATATGCAAAGGAAGCGCTTGCGAGGGAACTCAAAAACTATGATACAATTAAAAATTATGTAAAGGCTTAAAACAGAAAGCCGGTTTAAGCGGGGCGGACAGGCCCCGCTTAAATGCAAACGCTGCTTCGCAGAGCGTGACAGTGTTTGCTGGCCAGCCTTTTCAGCTAAGCATCCCCCCCAGCATCCCGCTGCCGCAGCAGAGCATGAGTACGGTAAAAAAGTTTCCGGATACCTCATTCATGCCATGGTTGGCAATCAGGGACACCACAATCAGGACAAGGAAATACAGACCGCCCATCAAAAGCCCCCATAGGAATTTCTGGCTCCCTTCCCGTTTCCCGGCCAGAAAACCGGCGAGAAAGGTGACAATTATGTAGATGCCGATGATGCAGATGGACACGACCTTTTCCGACAGCCCGAAGCGGTAGAGGAGCAGGGCCAGCAGAAGAAGCAGTCCGGTGGTGAGGAGATAGGAGATGAGCAGACATTTCAATATAAATGTGATTCTGGTGCTCAAATTAAATTTCTTTAACATGTCAGCCTCCCAATTCTTTTACAAAGAGTTTATAAATTCTTTATATAACAAGCATATGTCTGAACTTGACAGAGAATACCCGAATATTGTAATATGTGCATTAGAGCGTATTTGGAAAAATATTTCCCCAATCTGTACGCCCACTTTGCGCGGTATCTGCACCAGATCCAGGTTACATATTCTGCTGTGTGATCTTCATTTGGCAGAGCATTTAGGCTTTCGCAAATTGTGACAGGCATCCTAAGGAAAGTATTTTTTAAACAAGCGCCGGCGGCCTGTAAAGGGCGGGAATAAAAAATAAGGAGAGTGAGTTTAGTTTTGGATACCGATGGTGTCATACAATTGTTGATGTTGTTTATTCTGGTGTGTCTGTCAGCCTTTTTTTCGTCTGCGGAGACATCTCTTTCTACTGCCAACAGGGTAAGGCTCAAGAACCTGGCGGATGAGGGCAATAAGCGGGCCCAGACGGCCCTTGATGTGCTGGATAAGTATGGGAAGATGTTAAGCGCTATATTGATTGGAAATAATATTGTCAATCTTACAGCGTCTTCGCTGATGACCACCTTTGCCCTTAAGATCCACCTGTCGGTGGGGATCGCTACCGGAATTCTTACAGTAGTCATTCTGATATTCGGTGAGATTCTGCCGAAAAATACGGCCATGGTCTATTCGGAGAAAATGGCGCTGTTTTATGCGTCTATTATTGCAGGGCTTATGAAAATAATGACGCCGGCAATTTTTCTGGTGGATAAAATATCTGGCGTGCTGATGAGCCTGCTACATATTGATACCAGCAAGCGGACGGCCATGACGGAAACAGAGCTTCGTACTTACGTGGAAGTCAGTCATGAGGACGGCGTTATTGAATCGGAAGAAAGGGAAATGATTTATAATGTGTTTGATTTCAGCGATGCAGTTGCCAAGGACGTTATGATTCCCCGTATCGATATGGCGACCGTCAGCAGGGAAGCGGGATACGACGAGGTGTTGGAGCTGTTCCGGGAATGTATGTACACCCGTATCCCCGTTTATCATGAGGACAAAGACAATATTATTGGGATCATCAATATCAAGGACTTCATACTGGTAGATGACAGAGAGCAGTTTAAGATAAGCGATATCATGCGGGAGGCTTATTATACTTATGAATATAAAAAGACAGCGGACCTTCTTATTGAAATGAGGGAAAAGCGTATCAATGTCTCCTTTGTGCTCAACGAGTACGGAGCTGCGGTGGGGATGATCACCCTGGAAGATTTGCTGGAAGAAATCGTGGGAGAAATCCGGGATGAGTACGACGAGGACGAAGAAGAACTGATACAGCAGGTGGGGGACAGAGCTTATCTGGTGGAAGGAAGCATGAAATTGAGCGATATCAATGATGAACTTGGCACCATGTTCTCCTCCGAGGATTACGATTCCATTGGCGGCCTTATTATAGAAAACTTAGACCGTCTGCCCAAAGATGGGGAAACCATAGAGACAGAGCAGGGAGTAATGCTGACGGTACAGGGTGTGAACCAGAACAGAATTGCCAAAGTGCTTATGGCCCTGCCGGAGAAAAAGGCAGAGGAAGATAAGGAAAACAGTCCGGAGAAAGAAGATGCATCCCAGCCAGAGGAAGCGGGGGAGTAACAGCCTGTCCGGCCGGTACGATTCCATGTGAAGACGCACATAAAAAAATTTACAAAATCCTTTGACTATGTTGACAACTATGCTATACTATACAAATACGGGAACAGAGAAAATACTGCTGCGGATTATTTTCTGCAGGCAAAGTTGCGCCCGTGTACAGATTTGCATCAACAAGCCAGCCTTTAGGGGGCACAGCTTTTGAGTGTAAGAATGGAGGAACCTATATGAAACGTATTAAAACATTAGCTACAAGAGACTTAAAAGAATCCATGAAAAAGGGCGGCTGCGGTGAGTGCCAGACATCCTGCCAGTCAGCCTGCAAGACTTCCTGTACTGTTGGGAACCAGAGCTGCGAAAAGGTAAAATAGATCTGGCAGCCTGTTTAGATCTGGAACAGATAATGGACGAAAATGGGATAGCGGAATAAGCAGCGGCCGGCGCCGCTGCTTATTATTTACAGTAAGCTGGCCTGCAAAGCGTGGCAGTGTCTGTTTACTTAAGGATAGTCCGCAGAGCGTGCTATCCAATGCAGATATACGCAAAACGGAAGGAAAAGAAAAGTGATACACCAATATAAAAATAATGGCTATAATATCGTTTTGGACGTGAACAGCGGTTCTGTGCACGTGGTGGATGATGTGGTATATGATGTGATTCCAATTGCCGGAAAAGGTCTGGAAGCAGGACGTGGAGAGAAAGAAACGGAAGAAGAATGTGTGGAAAGCCTTAAAGGAAACCATGCCCCGGAGGATATACGGGACGCTTTTTCCCAGATCATGGAACTGAAAGAAGCGCAGATGCTTTTTACCCCGGATATCTATGAAAATTATATTGTTGATTTTAAAAAGAGACAGACCGTTGTCAAGGCACTGTGTCTTCATATTGCCCATGACTGCAATCTGGCATGCAGATACTGCTTTGCCGAAGAAGGGGAATATCACGGCCGGCGGGCGCTGATGAGCTATGAAGTCGGGAAAAAGGCGCTGGATTTCCTGGTTGCAAATTCAGGAAAACGGGTGAATCTGGAAGTGGATTTCTTTGGCGGGGAACCTCTTTTAAACTGGCAGGTGGTCAAAGACCTGGTTGCCTACGGACGCAGTCTGGAGGAGCCTAATCACAAGAAGTTCCGGTTTACGCTCACCACCAACGGCATTTTGCTGGACGATGAGATTTTAGAATTTGCCAATAAGGAAATGGCAAATCTTGTCTTAAGTATTGATGGAAGGAAGGAGATTCATGATTTGATGCGTCCTTACAGGGGCGGTCAGGGAAGTTATGATAAAGTAGTTCCCATATTCCGGAAGGCAGCCGAAAGCCGGGGCCAGATGAATTACTATGTGCGCGGTACGTTTACCAGAAATAATCTGGATTTTTCAAAGGATGTGATGCATCTGGCGGATCTGGGGTTTGAACAGATTTCCGTGGAGCCTGTTGTAGCCTCCCCGGAAGACGACTATGCCCTCCGTGAGGAAGATATTCCGGCCCTGCTTGAGGAATATGACCGTCTTGCGGCAGAACTTTTAAATAGAAGGAAAGAAGGAAAAGGTGTTAATTTCTTTCATTTTATGATAGACTTGGAAGGCGGGCCCTGTGTGGCCAAAAGACTTTCGGGCTGTGGTTCAGGGACAGAGTATCTGGCAGTGACGCCATGGGGGGATCTGTATCCCTGCCACCAGTTTGTAGGGAAAGAAGAATTCCTTATGGGAAATGTGTTTGAGGGCATCGCAAGGACAGACATAAGGGACGAGTTCAAGACCTGCAATGTTTATGCCAAGGAAAAATGCAGGAACTGTTTTGCGAGGTTTTACTGCAGCGGCGGATGCGCAGCAAATTCTTACAATTTCCACGGCCATATCAACGACGCTTATGATCTGGGGTGTGAATTGCAGAGAAAGCGCATTGAGTGTGCAATTATGATAAAGGCGGCTTTGGCTGACTTAGAAGGAGAAGAAAGCAATGAAGAAGAATAAAGCAATTATTACCCTGCTGATATTTATCCTGCTTCTGGGCGGTTTCGGGTATACTGCAGCAGTAGGGATCGGGGCGGACGGCTCCGGTTCGGCAGCCAGTATCAATCTGGGACTGGACTTGGAGGGCGGCGTCAGCATCACTTACCAGGTTGTGGGGGAGGAAGACCCCAGCACTGAGGACATGAATGACACCATCTACAAGCTCCAGAAGCGTGTGGAAGGCTACAGCACGGAAGCGGTGGTATACCAGGAGGGAACAGACAGGATTAACATAGAGATTCCCGGCGTGTCTGATGCCAACGCTATTTTAGAGGAACTGGGAAAGCCTGGCTCCCTGTATTTTATTGCTGAGCATGATTCGGAGGGAAACCTGAACTATGAACCAGTCGGTATGGACGATAGCGGCGAGCTTATCTATACCATGTATAAAACTATCGACGAACTGGAAGCTGACGGCTCCATCAAGCTGGTAGGGGCAGATGTAAAAAATGCCCAGGCGGCCAGCGTTACGGACAGTATGCAGAACAGCCAGTTTGTGATCAGCCTGACCATGACCGAAGAAGGAACCGCGAAGTTTGCCGAGGCTACTACCAGCGCTTTACAAAAAGGAGAATCCATCGGTATTTACTATGACGGCAGGATCATCAGTGCCCCCAGCGTCAATGCGGCGATCACAGACGGAGAGGCCCAGATCACCGGAAGCTTTACCTACGAAAAAGCCCAGCAGCTTGCCTCCACGATCCGCATCGGCGGACTGAAACTGGAACTGGAGGAATTACATTCCAAGATCGTTGGGGCACAGCTTGGGGAGGAAGCCATCTCCACAAGCATCAAGGCAGCAGCAGTGGGATTTGCTGTTATTGTAGTGTTTATGCTTGCCATTTATTATGTATCCGGCGCAGCAGCCAGCTTAGCCCTGGCTCTTTATGTGGAACTGATCATTATTCTTCTGGATGCTTTTGAAATTACCCTCACCCTGCCGGGAATAGCGGGTATTATCCTTTCCATTGGTATGGCAGTGGATGCCAATGTAATTATTTTTGCACGAATCAGGGAAGAGATCGCAAAAGGAAAGACGGTCAAGTCTGCCATTGATACTGGTTACAAGAAAGCAACATCCGCCATTGTGGACGGCAATGTGACCACACTGATTGCAGCAGCGGTCCTGGGACTGTTAGGCTCCGGCACAATCAAGGGATTTGCCGCAACGCTGGCGCTGGGTATTGTTCTTTCCATGTTTACGGCAATGGTGATAACGAGACTTCTGATGAAATCCTTTTACGCAGTGGGAATCCGGGATGTGAAGTGGTATGGAAAGGCAAAGGAAGCAAAGACGGTTGATTTCACAGCAAAGAGAAAAATTTTCTTTGGAATCTCCATTGCGGCGATTCTGGCGGGATTTGTGTTTATGGGAATCAACAAGTCAAAGACTGGCGGTATCTTAAACTACAGCCTTGAATTTGTAGGGGGGACTTCCACCAATGTTACTTTCAATGCAGACATGCCCCTTGGGGATATTGATGCACAGGTAGTGCCTTTGATTGAGGAAATTACAGGGGACGGCAATGTACAGACCCAGAAGATAGAGGGTACCAGTGAAGTGATTTTCAAAACCCGCTCCTTAACAACACAGGAGAGGGAGACATTTAAGAACGTGATGGTTGAGAACTTTGAGGCGGACGCGGAAAAGATCACCACTGAGACAATCAGCTCCACCATAAGCAGCGAGATGAAATCCGATGCGATCCTTGCGGTGGTGATTGCCACACTGTGCATGCTGGTCTACATCTGGTTCCGGTTCAAGGACATCCGCTTTGGTGCAAGCTCTGTGGCGGCACTGATTCATGATGTTCTGGTGGTGCTGGCTTTTTATGCCATTGTGAAAGTGTCCGTGGGTACAACTTTTATCGCATGTATGCTTACGATTGTGGGATATTCTATCAATGCAACCATCGTTATCTTCGATCGTATACGTGAAAATATGCACACGATAGGGAAAGGGGAATCTTTGGAGACGATGGTAAACGAAAGTATCACCCAGACGCTTTCCAGAAGTATTTTTACCTCGATGACTACCTTTGTCATGGTGGCTGCCTTATATGCTTTTGGTGTGTCCTCTGTAAAAGAATTCGCGCTGCCCTTAATGGCTGGCATTCTCTGCGGCACCTATTCTTCCGTATGCATTACGGGAGCGCTGTGGCTGGTACTGCGGAAAATATTTCCACAGAAGGCGGCATAAAAAATATTGACAAAGGATATTTGCTAAAACAAAAATATTTGGTATAATAAAAGCGTTCAGGGAAGCAAAGGGGCTTCCCAGAACGCTTATTTTACAGTGAGCCGGCCTGCAGGGCGCGGCAATGTTTGGTGATTGGATATACATATATATGGCTAAATGGATGGTAGCTGCCAAAAAGGCGGATTTTGACAGAATCTCGGAAAAATTCCATATCTCTCCGGTTCTTGCAAGGATTATGCGCAACAGGGATGTGATTGGTGATGAAGCAATCGAGAAGTTTCTTAAGGGAGATAAGAAGGATCTGCATGATCCAGGGCTAATGAAAGACATGATGCTGGCAGCGGATATTGTTCTTGGGAAGATCCGCCTGGGGAAAAGCATCCGTATCATTGGAGATTACGATGTGGACGGCATATGCGCTGCATACATACTTCTCATGGGGATCCGGGCACTGGGGGGGAAGGCAGATACGGCCATTCCTCACAGGATAAAGGATGGATATGGCCTTAATGAGAATCTGATAGAAGCGGCGGCAGAAGATGGAATCGATACCATTATCACCTGCGACAACGGCATTGCGGCAGCGCCTCAGATTGCGCTGGCGAAAGAGAAGGGCATGACGGTCGTTGTCACGGACCATCATGAGGTTCCCTTTGAAGAAGGGGAGCAGGGAAGGATTTATCTTCTTCCCAAGGCAGATGCCGTGGTGGACCCCAGACAGCCGGACTGTACCTATCCCTATAAGCAGATATGCGGCGCTGTGGTGGCAGCCAAGTTTGTGAGTGCGATGATGGACAGGGAAGACGCGTTGCCCATTCCTTTGCAGCTCCGGGAGAGACTGGAGGAGGAGATGCTTACCTTCGGTGCCCTTGCTACCGTGTGTGACGTGATGGAGCTTAAGGACGAGAACCGGATCATTGTAAAAAAGGGACTGGCTCTTATGCAGAATACCTCCAACATGGGACTGAAAGCGCTTCTTACGGTCAACGGCATTGAAGATAAGGAACTGTCCCCCTATCATGCAGGCTTTGTTATAGGGCCCTGCATGAACGCCACGGGCAGGCTTGACACTGCCAGACGGGCGCTGGAGCTGTTTGAGACGACACAGTGGAAGGACGCTGTTACCATTGCCGGGGATTTAAAGAGCTTAAATGACAGCCGCAGGGAAATGACCTTAGAGGGTGTGGAGGAAGCGGTTTTGCAGGTGGAAGGGACGAAAATCGGCAGGGACAGGGTACTGGTGGTGTATCTGCCAGACTGTCATGAGTCTTTGGCGGGAATTATTGCCGGAAGGGTCAGGGAAAAATACGGGAAACCGGTTTTCGTGCTGACGAAGGCAGAAGAAGGCATAAAGGGGAGCGGACGTTCCATTGAAACTTATCATATGTATGAAGAAATGACAGCCTGTAAGGAGCTTTTTACCAGATACGGGGGTCACAAGATGGCGGCCGGGCTTTCTCTGGCATCGGAAGAAGATGTAGATAAATTCCGCCGGAAAATAAATGAAAATTGTAAACTTACGAAGGAAGACTTCGAGGAAGTTATACATATAGACGTGCCCATGCCCCTTTCCTATGCAGATCGGACGTTCATAAAAGAACTTTCCTGTCTGGAGCCCTTTGGAGTTGGGAACCCCAGACCTTTGTTTGCCAGAAAGGGAATCAGCCTTCTGACAGGCAGGAAATTGGGGAAGAACCAGAACGTAGGGAAATACCGGATCACGGACGGGAGCGGCGCATGTTATGAAATGATTTACTTTGGAGATATAGGGCAGTTTGATTCCTTTCTTACAGAACGTTTTGGCGGCGGATCTTTTCATAAGCTGTATGCCGGCGGTGTCCGGGAAGGGGAAATGGAAATTGGCATGGCATATTATCCCGACATAAATTACTATGCGGGAAAAGAAAATATACAGATTGTAATGCAGTATTATTGCTGAAAAACTAGAAACGGGGGCGATGCTATGGTAGCGACAGTGACATTAAATCCGGCAATTGACAAAACTTACACTGCTTCAACACTTCATCCTGGAGAGGTCAACCGTATGAATACGGTGAAGAATATTGCAGGGGGAAAGGGGATTAATGTAACAAAGGTACTGCGCCAATATGGGTATCAGGTACGGGCGCTGGGATTTCTCGGCGGTTACACCGGCAGTATGATTGAGGACTACATTAAAGAAATCGGTGCAGAATGTTATTTTACACACATCAAAGGTTCCACAAGGGTCAACATCAATATTCTTGAGGAGGACGGCTATGTGACGGAGCTTCTCGAGCCGGGGCCTTTTGTGGATTCGGAGGAATTTAAAAGGTTTTTTGAGGACTTTAGCCGGGCCATTGAAGACTGCGACACCGTTGTGCTCTCCGGCAGTGCACCGGAGAATATACCTGTATTTATTTACCACGATCTGATTTTAAGGGCGAAGAACCAGAAGAAAAAGGTCATCCTGGACAGCAGTGGAAAATTTTTAATAGAAAGCATCAACACATGTCCCTTCATGGTAAAGCCCAACATACTGGAACTGGAAGCCCTTTCCGGCCGGAAAATCAGAGGGCTGGACGATGCCATAGGGGCGGCCCTGCAGATTGGCGGCAGGGGCATTCCCCATGTAGTGGTGTCCATGGGCGCCAGCGGGATTCTCTATGTAAATGACAGGAAGATCTACTTTGCAAAAGTACCCCCGGTGAAGGCCGTCAATACGATCGGATGCGGCGACAGCGTGGTGGCAGCCTTTATTATGGCCTACGACCAGGGGATGGATGTAAGGGATATCCTAAAACACTGTGTGGGGATCTCCGCAGCCAATGTTACCACATTCGACAGTGCAGTGATACCGATGAAAACAGCGAAGGAACTGATAAATAAGGTGGAAATAATTAAATATTAGACAATGCAAAGCCTCCGGGGGATGCCGGAGGCTTTTGCATTCTTATGAGGGGGGAGATAGTGAGTTGTTCAACTATCTTGATTAATATCATAAAGGGTAAATGTGTATAAAATGTGTCCGATTTATGATAAAAATCTAAAATCCTCTTAATAAAAAATTAAGTACATTTAAAAAATTTAGAAACATGCTGATTTGGGGATACTGGCCAGTGATGCATGGCCCGGCGGAGCCGGGGAGAAACGACGGATGACACGCCGGCGAACCTGTGAAAAGTGTCTACATATATTAATTTAAATGGCAGTGATTTTTAGAAGATTGAAAAATATGCGCAATCGTGATATCTTATTATATGGAAAATATTGTGACAGTAGAAAATGCTTTGGAGGCGGAAGCTGTTTATGAAATGTGAAAAATTATTGGAGGGCCTTTCTTTCCAGTGTATAAGAGGGTCTGTGGACAGAGAGATAAAGGAAGTGGTATACGATTCCAGAAAGATATCAGAGGGGTGCCTTTTCATCTGCATCTGCGGCTACAATGTGGACGGCCACGGCTTTGCAGAGGAAGCTGCCATGAAAGGTGCAGCGGCCATTGTGGTGCAGAAGGATGTGGAACTTCCGGCAGATAGTGATATTACGGTTATCAAAGTGGAGGACACCCGTTATGCAATGGCCCATATTGCGGCGGCATACTTTGGGCATCCGGCGGACCGGCTTAAGGTGATAGGCATTACGGGAACCAAGGGCAAGACCACCACCACCTATCTGATCAAATCCATTTTGGAGAAGGCAGGCTATCATGTAGGGCTTGTGGGAACCATTGAGACGATCATCAGGGATAAGCATATCCCGGCCAACAACACCACACCGGAATCCTTCCTGCTGCAGCAGTATTTTAAGGAGATGGAGGAGGCCGGGTGTGAGATCGTGGTGATGGAGGTAGCCTCCCAGGGGCTCAAGCTTCACAGGACCCAGGGATTTACTTTTGAAATTGGAATTTTTACCAATTTAGAGCCGGATCATATCGGGCCCAATGAACATGCGGATTTCGAGGAATATCTGGCCTGCAAGGGACTTTTATTTAAGCAGTGCAGGCTGGGGATTGTAAACAGGGACGATGCCCATGTGGATGCGCTTTTAAAAGGGCACACATGCGAGCTGGAAACCTACGGGTTTGACAAAGCTGCAGATATCCATGCAGAAAATTTGCAGCTTGTAAATAAGCCTGGGGAACTTGGCATTGCCTTTGAGGTCAAAAGAAAAGAGAAGGAAGAATCTTTCCGGGTGGAAGTTCCGGCTCCCGGCAGGTTCAGTGTGTATAATGCCCTTGCGGCCATTGCCGTATGTGAACATTTTAAGGTGGAGCAGTCCCAAATCATCAATGCCCTTCTTAAGGTCCATGTAAAGGGCAGGATAGAAATGGTTCCGGTGTCTGACCAGTTTACCCTGCTGATTGATTATGCGCACAATGCCATGAGCCTGAAAAGCCTGCTGACTACTCTGCGGGAATATCAACCCAAAAGACTGGTATGTGTGTTTGGGTGCGGCGGCAACCGTTCCCGGATCCGTCGCTTTGAGATGGGAGAGGTCAGCGGGAACTATGCGGATTTTACCATCATTACATCGGATAACCCCCGGTTTGAAAAACCCCAGGATATTATAGAAGATATAAAAACGGGCATAAATAAAACCAGCGGCAGATACATGGAAATCTGTGACAGAAAAGAAGCCATTGCCTATGCCATTGGGCACGGACAGCCGGGGGATATCATTGTGCTGGCCGGAAAAGGCCATGAGGATTATCAGGAAATTGAAGGCGTCAAGTATCCCATGGACGAGAGGGTGCTGATCGCTGATATCTGCAGAGAACTGAAAGCAGATTCGGATGTATAGTATTTGGAGACACACGCTAAGTCAGAAACAGGAAGTGCCCGGGGAGGCAAAAATGCCCGGATCGCAGGCAGGACTTAAAGAGGCAGGTAAGGAAGAACAAAAAATGGCAAAGGGACGATACGCAGATATCATCATTGATATTTCCCATGAAAAAGTGGATAGACCATTCCAGTACAAGATCCCGGAGAAAATGCAGGGAAAGCTGGAAGCGGGGATGTGTGTGCAGATACCCTTTGGGCAGGGCAGCCGCATGAGACAGGGGTATGTGGTGGAGGTCACAGACCAGCCCCGGTTTCCCGATGAAAAGCAGAAATTTGTGGCGGCCATTGTGACAGAGTACATGTCCGCAGAAGGGGATGCAGTTAAACTTGCGGCATGGATGAAAGAAACCTACGGCTCTACCATGATTGCCGCTTTAAAGACGGTGCTTCCGGTCAGACAGACCATGAAGCAAAGGGAAAAGAAGAAAATTATAAGGCTTCTTACAAAGGAAGAAACCTGCGCCCTTTTAGGGGAATGCATCAGAAAGCACCAGAGCGCCCGTGCAAGGGTACTACAGGCATTGTGCGAAGAAGCGGAGCTGCCCTATGAACTGGTGAGTGGCAGGTTGAATGTTTCGGCAGCCGTACTGAAAAGCCTCAAAGAGCAGGGAGTGCTTTCCATAGAAAGCGAAAGCTATTACAGGAATCCGGTAAAGCTGGAGGCGGCCCGTGAGACGGGCAGAGAGCTTAGCAGGGAACAGTCCCTTATCCGGGACAGTGTCCTATCGGATTACGATGCCGGACGCAGGGAGGTGTATCTCATTCACGGGATTACCGGAAGCGGCAAAACAGAAGTCTATTTATCCCTCATTGAGGGTATGATAAAGAGAGGGAAGCAGTGTATTGTGCTGATCCCTGAGATTGCCCTTACCTACCAGACCCTTCTGCGGTTTTATAAAAGATTTGGGGACAGAGTGTCAGTGATGAATTCCACCCTGTCTGCAGGAGAAAAGTATGACCAGTGGCAGCGGGCCCGGAAGGGGGAAATTGATGTCATCATCGGGCCAAGGTCGGCCCTGTTTGTGCCATTTCCAAACCTGGGGCTTATTGTGATGGATGAAGAACATGAGTCCAGCTACAAAAGCGAGACAATGCCCCGTTATCACGCAAGGGAGACGGCGGAACATCTGGCAGAATTGAAAAATGCCAGTCTGGTCTTAGGATCGGCAACGCCGTCCATGGAAGCTTACTACCGTGCTCTGGAAGGAAAATATAAGTTGTTTACCATGGAGCGGCGGCTTACCGGAGGCACACTGGCTTCTGTATCCATTGTAGATTTAAGACAGGAATTAAGAGAGGGAAACCGTTCTATTTTCAGCCGGAAGCTGCAGGAACTGATCGAAGACAGAATGGGCAGGAAAGAACAAATCATGCTGTTTTTGAACCGGAGAGGGTATGCCGGGTTCGTGTCCTGCCGTTCCTGTGGCTACGTAATGAAATGTCCCCATTGTGATGTGTCTTTGTCCCAGCATTTAGGGGGACGGATGGTGTGCCACTATTGCGGATATGAGACGGTGCTGCCGGGGAAATGTCCCTCCTGCAGTTCCCCTTATCTTCTGGGATTTAAGGCAGGGACCCAGCAGATCGAGGAGCAGCTTCACAGACGGTTTCCGGGGGTGCGGACTTTAAGGATGGACGGGGATACCACCCGGACAAAGGACAGTTACGGGAAGATCCTGACTGCCTTTGCAGACGGCGGGGCGGATGTCCTTGTGGGAACCCAGATGATCGTAAAAGGACACGATTTTCCCAATGTGACGCTGGCAGGTGTGCTGGCGGCGGATTTGTCTTTAAATGACAGCGACTACCGTTCCGGGGAGAGGACCTTCCAGCTTCTTACCCAGGCAGCAGGAAGGGCCGGCCGGGGAACTAGGCCGGGGGAAGTGGTGATACAGACCTACAGGCCGGAGCATTACAGCATTATCCATGCGGCCAGCCAGGACTACAGGGCATTTTATGAGGAGGAAATTCTTTACCGGAAGATGGGCGCTTATTCACCTGCAGGCCATATGATGGCAGTGCTCGTCACCGGGCCGGATGAGAAAAAAGGGCAGGAGCTGTCCGCCCGGCTTGCAGAGCTTGCGAGAAATGTGGAAAAGACTGACAAAGAAGAAAAGAAAGCCGTGGTGATAGGCCCGGCCAGGGCAGCAATTGGAAAAATCAATGACATTTACAGATTTGTTATTTATTGTAAAGCATTTCACTATAGACAATTAACAGAGATCAAGGATAAAATAGAAGAATATTTGTTTCCGCTGGGACTTAAGGAGGAAAACGTACAGTTCGACTTTAATCCATAACGCATGTTTTAGGGAAGCGTCAGGGCATGGGGCGGGATACTTCAGAGAAATTGAAACTTTAAATAACCATGGATAGGTATGAAAAGATGAATAAGCAGGAGAAAGGAAAGGGAAGGAAATGGCAATCAGGAACATAAGAGAAATAGGAGATCCGGTTTTGAACAAAAGCTGCAAGGTGGTAAAGGAAGTGACAGACCGGACAAGGGAATTGATTGAAGATATGTTTGACACCATGTATGAGGCCCAGGGAGTAGGGCTTGCGGCACCCCAGGTGGGAATTTTAAAGAGAATCGTCACCATTGACGTGACAGGGGAGGATCCTATTTTGCTGGTGAATCCTACGATCCTGGAAACCAGCGGGGAACAGACGGGAAACGAGGGGTGCTTAAGCGTCCCCGGAAAGACAGGGGTGGTCACAAGGCCCAACTATGTAAAAGTGAGGGCTTATGACAGGAACCTTGAGCCTTTTGAGTTAGAGGGGACGGAACTTCTTGCCCGTGCAATCTGCCATGAGGTGGAACATTTAGACGGCCATCTTTATGTGGAGAAGGTGGAAGGCGAGCTGATGAACGTATCTGATTTGGAAGACGAGGAGGATTAGATTGAGAATCGTATATATGGGAACCCCGGATTTTGCGGTGGCGCCGCTTCTGGCGCTCATAAAGGCAGGCCATCAGGTGTGTACGGTGGTGACTCAGCCGGATAAGCAGAAAGGACGGGGAAAAGAAGTACAGATGACGCCGGTAAAGGCATGTGCGCTGGAGCAGGGCATACCTGTCTGGCAGCCGGTTAAGATACGTGATCCGGAGGCCGTCAGGAAACTTGCCGGGTTTCAGGCAGATGTTTTTGTGGTGGCGGCTTTCGGGCAGATCCTTTCGGAGGAAATTTTAAGGATGCCGAAGTTTGGGTGCATCAACATTCATGCTTCCCTGCTGCCGGCCTACCGGGGGGCAGCGCCTATCCAGTGGGCCGTCATAAACGGGGAGAAGGAAACCGGAGTGACTATCATGCAGATGGATAAAGGCATTGACACCGGAGGTATGTTCTGTAAGGCGGTGGTTCCCATAGAAGACAAGGAAACCGGGGACAGCCTGCACGATAAACTGATGGAAGCCGGGGCCGGGCTGATTGTGGAAGCCCTTCCCAAAATCGAGGCCGGGGAACTGACGGCGCAGAAACAGGATGATGCTTTGTCCTCTTACGCAGGGCGGCTTTCCAAATCCATGGGGCTGATTGACTGGAATAAGGACGCGGCGGCCATTGAACGGCTGATACGGGGACTGAATTCCTGGCCCAGCGCTTATACTTTTTATCATGGAAAGACTTTAAAGATATGGGAAGCGGATGTGGCAGAGACGAAAGATGGGGCAGACAGCCCGGGCGTCCCTTTGGGGGAGGAAACAGAATCTTTCCAGAAAGAGCCGACGCCCGGATATGTGGCACGGGTGGAAAAGGACTTTTTTGATGTAATGACGGGCCAGGGTCTTCTGCGGGTGTGCACCTTACAGCTTGAAGGGAAAAAGCGTATGCCGGTGAAGGATTTCCTGTTAGGTTATGAGTTAAAGCCGGGAGAGATGCTCGGACAGTCATAAGGAGGTTTTAAGCATGTTTGGTTATTATTTTGATCCCACTTATATTTTAGTTATTGTCGGCGCTTTACTTTGTATGCTGGCAAGCTCAAGAGTGAACAGCACCTACAGAAAATATGTAAAAGTACGGGCCAGAAGCGGTATGACAGGGGCAGAGGCAGCCCAGCGGATTTTACAGATGTCGGGCATTTATGATGTGCAGATCCAGCACATCGGAGGAGACCTGACGGACCATTACGATCCATCCCGGAAGGTGCTGCGGCTCTCTGACAGTGTCTATGGCTCCCGTTCGGTAGCAGCCATAGGGGTAGCAGCCCATGAGTGCGGACATGCTCTGCAGCACAAAGAGGGCTATCTGCCTTTAAAGATCCGTTCCGCTTTGGTGCCTGCGGCCAACATTGGCTCTAAGCTGGGGATTCCGCTGGTCATTCTGGGACTGGTGCTGGGACTGGAATTTGCCCTTCCGGGAGGCGGTTATTTTTCACTGACCCAGGTTGGAATCTGGATTTTTACCTTTGCCGTACTCTTTCAGATAGTGACCCTGCCTGTGGAGTTTAATGCATCGGGAAGGGCGCTTAAGATGCTGGGAAGCTACGGGATTATGAATGAGGATGAAGTGGGGGACTGCAGACATGTCCTTGGGGCGGCGGCGCTGACCTATGTGGCAGCAGCAGCTTCCTCTATTTTGCAGTTGCTGCGGCTGATTCTGTTAAGCGGAAACAGACGGGACAGGGATTGACCTTGCCGGATGGTCCGTTAGGAGGGATAAGCTTGGATGATACGAGAGAACTGGTGCTGGATGTACTTATGGAAGTACTGGAAAAAGGCGCCTACAGTCATCAGGTAATCAGAGATGTGCTGGATAAATATAATTATAGTGAAGGCAGAGATAAAGCCTTCGTAAAAAGAATGGCAGAGGGCACCTTGGAGCGGCTGATCCAGATTGATTATATCTTAAATCAGTTTTCTAAGGTGCCGGTTTCCAAAATGAAGCCTCTTATCAGGAATCTGTTAAGGATGAGCGTTTATCAGATGCTGTTTATGGACAGTATCCCGGAGCGGGCTGTCTGTAATGAAGCGGTGAAGCTTGCCGGGAAAAGAGGATTCCGGGGGCTTTCTGGTTTTGTCAACGGAGTCCTTCGGAATATTGCAAGGAAGAAGGAGGAAATTGTTTACCCGGATAAGGAACTGGAACCGGAACGGTACATGAGCGTCAGCTATTCAATGCCCCTGTGGCTGGTAGAGATGTGGATTTCGGCCTATGGCAGGGAAAACACGTCAAGGATGCTGGAAGGTCTGCTTAAAGAGCATCCGGTGACAGTGCGCCTTTGCGAAGACATTGGGGGGGAGAGGAAAGAGGCGTGGCTAGCCCGTCTGAAACAGGAGGGTGTGGAGACAGAGCAGCATCCTTATCTTGCTAACGCATACCGACTGCTCCATACGGAAGGGGTCAGAAATCTGCCAGGGTTTGAAGAAGGGTATTTTGCAGTACAGGATGTAAGCAGTATGCTGGCGGTGGAAATATCCGGTGCGGGAAAAGGCAGCCTGCTGCCGGAGGAATCCGGTGCAGATGAAGGGATTCCGGTACGAAAACCCTCCGGTCAGAGCACAGGAAATGGATACTGGAAGCCGGAAGACGGGGGAATCGTAGCGGTAGACGTGTGCGCTTCTCCCGGCGGAAAGTCTCTTTATATGGCGGAAAAGCTGAAAGGCGCAGGAAAAGTGATTTCCCGTGACCTGACAGAGTATAAGGTGTCATTGATTCGGGATAATATAGAAAGAATGGGATGCCGGAATATAGAGGTCCAGATACATGACGCAGGAATTCTGGATGAAAGTCTGGTGGAACAGGCGGATATCCTGCTGGCGGATTTGCCCTGTTCGGGGCTTGGCGTTATGGGGAAAAAGCGGGACATCAAGTATAAGGTTACACGGGAATCCTTAACAGAGCTTGCAGCCCTGCAAAGGAAAATCCTGGATGTAGTCTGGCAGTACGTAAAGCCGGGGGGTGTTCTGGTTTACAGTACCTGTACCGTCAATCCCGGTGAAAACCAGGAAATAGTAGAGTGGTTTACGGCAAACTATCCCTTTGAAAGGGAAGATATGTCTCCTTTTCTGCCAGGGGCTTTGAGGGAAGTAGGGAGAGAAGGATGGCTGCAGCTTCTTCCAGGAATCCATGAAAGCGACGGATTCTTTCTGGCAAGACTGCGGCGCAGGCAGAAAGACCCCGGGGACCATTATGGGGATACTTATTAAATAAGGAACAAATTATGCAGGATATTAAGTCATTTACATTAGAGGAATTAAAAAACGAGATGGCAGGGATGGGGGAGAAGACTTACCGGGCGAAGCAGATCTACCAGTGGATGCACGGGAAGCTGGCGAGAAGCTTTGATGATATGACGGATCTTCCCCTCGCCCTGCGGCAAAGATGTGCCTCTTTGTATGAATATACGGCGGTAAAGTCTGTGAAGGTGCAGGAATCGGCGGTGGACGGCACCAGAAAGTATTTGTTTGAGTTAGGGGACGGGAAGCTGGTAGAAAGTGTGTGGATGAAATATAAGCACGGCAACAGCGTGTGCATCTCCTCCCAGGTGGGGTGCCGGATGGGCTGCGCTTTCTGTGCTTCCACGCTGGATGGGCTGGAGCGTTCCTTAAAACCTTCGGAAATGCTGGATCAGATCTATGCCATAACCCTGCTGACCGGGGAGCGGGTTTCCAATGTTGTGGTTATGGGCATTGGGGAACCTTTGGACAATTATGACAATCTTCTAAGATTTCTGGTCCTTTTGACTGATGAAAACGGATTACATATCAGCCAGCGGAACATTACCGTTTCCACCTGCGGCCTTGTGCCCGGGATGCGGAGGCTGGCAGATGAAAAGCTGCAGATCACCCTGGCGCTGTCCCTTCACGCAGCAACCGATGAAAAGCGCAAAAAGCTGATGCCTGTTGCAAATAAATACTCCATCAGTCAGCTTATGGATGCCTGTGCCTATTATTTTGAAAAAACCGGGCGGAGGATTACCTTTGAATATTCTCTGATAGGCGGCGTTAATGACAGCAGGGAGAATGCGGCGGAACTTGTAAGGCTCATAAAAGGCATGAACTGCCATGTGAACCTGATTCCCGTAAATCCCGTAAAAGAGCGGAATTTCGTGCAGCCCGGGGGGACATTTACCACTGCTTTTAAAAATGAACTTGAAAAAAATGGAATTAATGTTACTATTAGAAGGGAAATGGGAAGAGATATTGACGGTGCCTGTGGACAACTAAGGAGAAGGCAAAGAGCGTTTAGGTAGGAGGTAGTACCGTGTTACGATCCTTTTCTGTTACAGATATAGGAAGAAAGAGAAAACTGAATCAGGATTTTGTGTATGTTTCGGAAGAACCTGTCGGCAATCTCCCCAATGTATTTATTGTGGCGGATGGTATGGGCGGACATAATGCGGGGGACTATGCATCCAAGTGTACGGTGGGAACCATGGTTAGGGAAATCAGGGGATGCTTTGAGAAAAATCCTATCAGGATACTGGGAAAAGCTATCCGGGTGGCGAACGACCAGATAAGGCGCCGGGCCAGGGAAGATAAAAATCTTTACGGCATGGGGACGACGGTAGTGGCGGCCACATGCCTTGGTCATTATCTCCAGGTTGCCAATGTGGGCGACAGCAGGCTTTATATAATGAATGACAAAATCAGACAGATCACCCGGGATCATTCGCTGGTTGAGGAAATGATACGGATAGGCGGTATTGACCGGGCGGCGGCAAGAAACCACCCGGATAAAAATATTATTACCCGTGCTATCGGCGCGTTAGATACAGTGGAAATCGACTTTTTTTATGAGGAGCTTAGGCCCGGGGATTTGGTTCTTATGTGTACCGACGGGCTGACCAATATGCTGGAAGATAATGAAATCGAGGGGATTTTAAAGGAGAGGATTCCCATCGGGGAAAAAGCCGGGAAGCTGGTGGAGGCTGCCAATAACAACGGTGGAAAAGATAACATTGCGGTAATACTGATAGATGTATTCGCCAGAGAATGATTATGTAAGAGGTATATATGGTAAAAATAGGAATGATAATTGGAGACAGATACGAAATATTGGAAAAAATCGGCACAGGCGGCATGTCCGATGTCTATAAGGCAAAGGACCATAAGCTGAACCGTCTTGTGGCTGTTAAAGTCCTTAAGCAGGAATTCAGTGAAAACGCTAATTTTGTATCCAAATTCAGAATTGAGGCACAGGCGGCGGCCGGGCTTATGCATCCTAATATCGTGAACGTCTATGATGTAGGGGAAGAAAACGGAATCTACTTTATTGTGATGGAGCTGGTTGAGGGCATTACATTAAAGAAGTATATTGAAAAGAAAGCAAGACTCTCTGTAAAAGAGGCAGTGAGCATTGCCATTCAGGTGAGCATGGGTATAGAAGCGGCCCACAACAACCACATCATACACCGGGACATTAAACCTCAGAACATCATTATTTCCAAGGAAGGGAAAGTAAAGGTGACAGATTTCGGTATTGCAAAGGCGGCTACCAGCAATACCATTACCTCCAATGTCATGGGAAGTGTCCATTACACATCCCCGGAGCAGGCCAGAGGCGGCTATTCCGATGAAAAGAGCGATATCTACTCTCTGGGCGTTACGATGTTTGAAATGCTGACCGGAAGGGTGCCTTTTAACGGGGAAACCACGGTGGCCATTGCCATCAAACATATTCAGGAGGAGATGCCTTCTCCAAGGGACTATATTTCAGAAATTCCCAACAGTGTGGAGCAGATTGTATTTAAATGCTGTCAGAAAAGCCCGGACAGGAGATATCAGTCCATGGGGGATTTGATTGTGGATTTGAAACGTTCCCTCATGACGCCGGACGAGGACTTCGTGAAAGTGATAGACCCGGACGAGGACGGCTCCACCAAGATGATCACGGACAGTGACATGGAGAGGATCAAGAACCGTTCCAAAAGCAGGGACAGCATGGAGGAAGCCATGCATCTGCGTAAGGAGTCGGATGTAAAAAAGAGTGTTAAAAGGAAACAAATTCCTAAGAAATACATTCCTGTGGAGGAAGAAGAGGACGACGAGGAAGAGGAGGATGTGGAGGAATCTTACGAGTCCGAATATGAGTATTACGAGGAAGACGAGGAGGATGAGGACGAGGACGAGGAAGAAGACTATGATCCCAAAATGGAACGGCTTACGACTGTTCTGGCGGTGATTGCGGCCATACTGGTGGGATGTGTGGTTCTTTTTCTGGTAGGAAGGGCATTCGGCCTGTTTGATTTGGAGATATTAGGCGACAAGAAGGAGACCCAGGAGGCGCCTGCGGAGGAAGAAAAGGAACAGGTTGAAATGGTTGAAGTGGTGGGAAAAGACATCGATGATGTCAAGGTGACACTGCTCAACATCGGCCTGACACCGGAGATTGAATATGAAGAAAGCACGGAATATGGACAGGGAATTGTCATGAAGGCCGGCATAAGCGCAGGGACCATGGTGGAGGAAGGCACGAACGTGGTACTGACGGTAAGCGCCGGGTCTGAGGGCGTGAAAGTGCCCGATGTCATAGGCATGAGCGAAGCGGAAGCGACTGCGACCCTAAGCCAATCCGGTTTTGTGGTAAACAAGACAGAGGATCATGATCCCTATATCAAAGTGGGCAATATTGTGACCCAGACCCCGGAGGCCGATTCCAAGGTGCCTGCAGGAACGGCTGTTACCATCCGGGTCAGTCTGGGACCGGAGGAAAGCAAAGTCAGGGTCCCTGACGTGATGGGCAAAGATGAATCGGAAGCTATGGCCATTTTAGTGGAAGCCGGATTGCAGATGGGAGTGGTGACAGAGGTAAACCATGAAGACCCGGCCCTTTCCGGCCTTGTCTGCTACCAGAGTTATTCCGTAGGTTCTTATGTGGAGGAAGGGACACTGGTTGACATAAGTATCAGTGTGGGGCCTGCACAGGCATCCTATAAGTTTACGGACGCCATTTCAGCGCCTACGCCGGAGGAAGATCCGAATTATAAATCCGGTACACTGGTGACAGTTACTTTGATGGCGGACGACGGCACCCAGCTTTTAAGCACCCAGGCCAGCTCGTTTCCGATTCCCCAGCAGAGCATTTCAGGCATCAAGTGTGATACAGGATATATTTTGTATCAGTATGTAAACGTCACGGATGCCACGACTGTGACCAATGAGGACGGAAGCACTACCACTTTCGAGGGGACTTCCGAGGGAAAAGAGATACGAAGGCCGGTGCAGTTTGCGGCGGAATAGACAGGATATGGAAAAGCGTTATGGAGGGAAAAATTATAAAGGGCATTGCCGGGTTTTATTATGTATACACGGCAAAGGGACTGATAGAGTGTAAGGCAAAGGGAATTTTCAGAAAAGATAAGATTAAGCCGCTGGTGGGGGATGATGTGGAGATCGACTTGACGGATGAAGAGACGAAAGCGGGAAATATTATCCGCATCCTTCCAAGAAATAACGCCCTCATGCGGCCGGCATCCGCAAACATTGACCAGGCCATGGTGATATTCGCCATTGTGAAGCCGGACCCTAATTACAATCTGCTGGACCGGTTTCTAATCACTATGGAAAAACAGTCCCTTCCTGTTGTCATCTGCTTTAACAAGATGGATCTGGCTACCCGGGAAGAGATGGATGAGCTGCGGGAGGCCTACGGCAGGTGCGGTTATCAGGTATTGTTCGTCAGCGGCGCAGATAATCAGGGGATGGAACTTATAAGAACCTGTCTGGAGGGAAGGACTACAGTGGTGGCGGGGCCCAGCGGTGTGGGAAAATCCACCATTATCAACGCCCTTTATCCGGCGGCCAATATGGAAACCGGGGAAATCAGCCGGAAAATTGCCCGGGGAAAGCATACCACAAGACATGCCCAGCTTTTTGCTCTTTCCGAAGATACCTTTATCATGGATACGCCGGGGTTCACTTCTTTGAGCCTCGGAGATATGGAAAAGGAAGAACTCTGGGAATGCTACCCGGAATTTGCAGAATATGAGAAGGACTGCCGTTTCGGCAGATGCTCTCATATCAGTGAGCCGGTCTGCGGAGTAAAGAGCGCCTTGAGCCAGGGGAAAATCAGCCGGGTCCGTTATGAGAATTACAGAGTATTGTATGAAGAATTAAAAAGCAGGAAAAAATATTGAAAAGTTGTTTAAGCAGATAATCAAATGCAGTCAGACTTACGGTGGTTTTGAAAATATGATCAAAGCTGCCGTTTGTTTTTACAACTTAGAAACATTTTTAAGATATACTTTTATTACAATAAACTGTCCTGTGAAGTGTGGCAGTGTTTTACATAAGGATGTCCGGGGAAGTCTGGAATTCTAGGTTACTTAAGAGGGAGTGGATGAAAATTGGCTGAGATATTAATTGTGGAGGATGAGCCTTCCATCAATGAACTGATACGCAGAAATTTAAATCTTACAGGGCATCATTGTACGCAGGCTTTTGATGGGCTGTCTGCGATGGATTTGCTGGAGAAGGGAAGGTATGATTTACTTGTGCTGGACGTTATGCTGCCCGGACTGGACGGCTATAAAGTGTTTGAAAGAGTGCAGGGAACTCCCACCATTTTTCTGACAGCGAAAAGTGAACTGACTGATAAGCTGAAAGGGCTGGCTATGGGGGCGGATGATTATCTGACCAAGCCTTTTCAGATGTTAGAGCTGGCGGCACGGGTGGAAGCAGTGCTGCGGCGTACCAAAAAAGCTGAAACAGAATTTACGCTGGGGGATATGAAATGTGATTTTGACAGACACCAGGTTTTCTTAAAGGGCGCAGTCATAGAATGTACGCCCAAAGAGTATGAACTGCTTGAGGTACTTATCAGAAACCGGAATATTGCTCTTTCAAGAGATAAGCTGCTGGATATGGTATGGGGGTATGATTTTGACGGGGGCACCCGCACTGTGGACGTCCACATACAGAGGCTGCGCCATAAGCTGCATTTGGAAAATTACATTAAGACAGTGTACAAACTTGGATACCGGCTGGAGGCTTAAAAATGAAAAAGAGGACTTTTTTTGTGATGCTGATCCTTTTTCTTGTATTTCTCAATTCCATGATTCTAATTGTTTCAATTGTTATTTTAAACGATAAGCTTTCTACTGCCAGAGACAGATGTCTGGCAGAGCATTATGTCATTGTCTCATCTTTGATTGGGGATATTCAGGCATTGGAACAGCGGGGAAATAGTGTGGAAGAAAGTATCAGTCAGATCATGAGTTCCTATTCCCGGTATATGCAGGGGAAGGAAAGCGGACTTGCTGTAGCCTTTTCCGGGGAATGGATTTATAAAAGTACTGCCTTCATGCCGAAAGAAAATATGAATTTTCCCCCGGATACGGGCTATACCCAGGAGAGAATCGTTTATATGGAAAATGAGACCGCTCCGCTTCTTTGTGTTTATGGCAGCTTTCCGGCTCCGTGGCACGATTATGGACTTATGTATATCGGAAACTTAAGTGATATCATTTCATCATGGCGCCATACAAAAGACATTCTTTTCTTTATGGGGGCTGTGATGATGTTTGTTATGGCCTTTTTTCTCTTTCAATTCTTAAACATTATCTTCCGGCCTTTAAGGCAGATTTCAAGTGCCTCTACAAAGATTGCAAATGGAAATTATAAAAGCAGGCTTTTGGTGCAGGGAAAAGATGAAATTGCCAGTGTGGCGCACAATTTTAACCTTATGGCCGGACAGGTGGAGACACAGATTCAGCATCTGCAGGAGATTGCGGAGCAGAAACAACAGTTCATTGATAATTTTTCCCATGAATTACGAATTCCCTTAACGGCGATTTACGGGTATGCGGAGTACATTCAAAAAGCGCTTATACCAGAGAAAGAACGTTATGAATGTACACAGTTTATCATGTCAGAATGCACCAGGCTCCAGAACATGGCATATCAGCTTCTGGATATGGCAATGCTTAGGAATTGTGAAATGAAAGAGGAAGACTGTCATGTGGAGGAACTATTTGAGCAGTCAGGGAAAGTGATGCATGTAAGGGCAGCAGAAAAAAGAATCAGCCTGTCTTATGTCATAACACAAGATTTTCTTATCAGGGGGAACATGGAACAGCTTTTGATTCTGTTCAATAACCTGATTGATAATGCAATGAAAGCCAGTCAGCCGGAAGGCAAAATATGTGTTTCGGCTTATTTAGGAGAATCTGGCATTGTGATTGAAGTGGAGGATCATGGTATTGGCATGGAGCCGGACCAGATTTCCCACATAAAAGAAGCTTTTTACCGTGTAGACAAGGCGCGCAGCCGTGCCGCAGGCGGGGCAGGACTTGGGCTTTCTATCTGTGAGCGGATCGTGAAGCTTCATCATGCAGAAATGACATTTGATTCTGAGCAGGGGAAAGGGACCAGGGTAAAGCTGCATTTCCCGCAGTCATGAAAGGAGAAGTTTTACAAGTTCATAACAAAACGGATATTTTTTTGAAACAGGAAAATTTTATAGTGTATTTATCAAAAGAAACAGGAAGGAGATTCACTATGAAACGAAGAAATATTTTAACATTAACAGCAGTAACGTGCATCATTATTGGCGCAGGAACTATTCTTTTTAATCTGGCGGCGGAAGCAGCTATGGAAGCGGGTAGCGGACAGGTGGAGAGGGTTCCCACTAATTACCAAGTCTCTGACAGTCTGACAGTATCATCGGCGGCCTCTGAAAAAAAGGAAGATGACAGCGCAAAGGTAAATTATCATGTGGTTATGGACAGTCTTAATACGGGAACGCCTACGGACATGGATTTAACGATGAATGAGGCGGCCAGGACAGGCGCCAGGTATTTGGAAACTATTTTCGGGCTGGATCTGGAAGGCGCATATGTACATATGAGTTATAATCCGGGAACTGAAACTTTTCCACGTGCTTTTTGGTCAGGAGATGTTTTGTTTGAGATGGAGCGGACGCCGGAGAGTACAAGATGGACCTATATGATAGATGCCGTAACAGGAGAACTTTTCACGATTGGCTATGGCAGGAAACTGGATGTAAGTGTTTCTCTTGACTATGATCCGGCGCTGGAAAAAGATTACAGTATATATGCAGGACTTGCTAAAAAGAAAGCGGAGGAATGCAGGCTGATGAATAGTCCCATAGACAGGGTAGAGTACAACTGCCAGGGGTATTCTGGAAACGATCCGGATATTACAGTGAATGTCATTGGCGAGAACGGAGAAATTATCTATATGTGTTTTTCACGGTATGACCAGACATTTTTAGGGTTTATTGCAGACACTTCACGCAGGATCACAGAGTCTGCGCTGGACAATCTGGCTGGTGAAGTTGATAGTGTGGAGTTTCAACAGTAGCTATTTTGGCCTTTAAAAGTTCTTTTATATGACTGGATTTAAGGGAACGGACGCTGATAAACTTTCGTATTGCAGGAGGTGATAATTTATGAACACTGATTTGGACAATATCAATGAAGAAATGATCTATCAGACGTTTGGAGTTGACGGCAAGGAAGCGGAGGCCTTAAATGACAGTTATTTAGAACTTTTTGAACTCCTAAATTGCAAATCGAGATTCCCGTCCAAAAGAGAAAGTGTGATACAAACAGAATAACAGAAGCCGGAGAAAGTGGCAATACAAAGACAGATGGAACAAAATCCACCTGTCTTTTCTGTTATGGTAGAAAGAGCCGGCGGGGAAAGGAGAGAAAAGATGGCAAAGTTTTTGATCGTTATCACCAGATATAAAGAAATATTCCGATTATTGCCAGGCTTTGTTTGAATTAACTGGTGATAACATCTTGGCAGGTGCATCTTTTTGGAAGCACAAAGGGATCAGGATAAAAATTAAGAAACTGGGATAAGAAAGTATCCTGACAGGCGGCATGGACGCCGGGATTTGTAGGTAACAGAGAAATCGCCTCCAGTCGATTGAAATAAAATATAATCAATCGGCTTCACTGCATATTTTGAGCGATTTGTCAAGTGTTTTTACAAAAAAGTGGGTGATTTTTTGAGAGAAAGCCTTATAAAATCAAGGGTGCTGTGCCGCGGGAGCATTTGGGGCGGTTCTGGCGGGACGCGGACGATGCACAGCTTATCTCCTATATTGACCTTATCTATGGCACGTTCTCCATGTGCAATTACAACAATAGCTTTGAGACTGCCATGCTGATTGTACCCGTTCCCCCGATAAAAAATATTTTCATATTCCCTCATTTCTGCGCTGCTTTTAGTCGTTTGGCATTCTGCCGCCAGAGCGCGCCGGGGCAGAATCGTGTAATTGTTATGTAAGAGATCCAGCTGCAGATAACAGGGCCGCCGCCAAATGTCTGCAGGCAGTTACCGGACCCGTTGCCTGTGGGAACAAAACCGCTTTTGGATAGAATCATTATACTTTTTATGGCAGCCTGTGTCCAGTGGCAGCGTATGGAAAAAGCGTTTTTGCCTGCCTGGGATATGCAGCAGCAATTTGGAAAGCGTTTTCTTGCATCTGCTTCCAAATTTCAGCACAATTGATATTGTAAATTACAGGGAAAAAAGATATAATTATCATATTATTCAGAATAAATTGAAGGAGGCTTTTACCAATGAATGATCAAAGGAGCTTTAAAAGGAGCATAAAATGTTTGTTTTTGTTACTTTGCGGTATTTTTGCAGTGGCGGAAATCACAGCAATTATGGGGATACTTGGGATAGGAAATAAAGTATTTCAGATTTCTTTTCATTTAATTATTCTTTTAGTCCTTATTGTGCTTTTCGTTCTCGGATACCGGTATCTGGCAGAACGTTTTGTGGATCCGCTGCTTGAGATGGATATTGCTGTAAAAGCTCTTGCAAAAGGTGATTTGAGCGTGAAGGTCACCTATGAGTCAGACAATGAACTGGGCAGGCTCTCGGGAAGCCTTAGGCAGACTACCAATATGCTGACAGCGCTGCTGAAAGACGTGACAAGGATTCTGGAAGCTTTCCGGCAGGGAGATTTTAACGTGCGCAGTGAGCATCCGGAAGCATACATAGGGGATTTCAAGATCCTTCTTGACGGCCTTGTGGCGTTGGTAAAGGGCTTTAGCGATACCATGAGAAATATAGACAATGCGGCGGATCAGGTGGCGGAAGGGTCTAACGACCTTGCAGTGAGCTCCCAGGATCTTGCACAGGGTGCGACGGATCAGGCAGCATCGGTGGAAGAACTGATAGCCACTGTCACAGAGGTTACAAATCAGGTTCAGGAAAATACAAAAACTACAGATAAAGCCCATGATAATGCAAAGTTGATCGGCCAGCAGGCAAAGATAAGCCAGGTTAAGATGAGAGAACTGACAGAAGCCATGGAGACAATCAAGGAAACTTCCAGCGAGATAGGCAAGATTATTGTAGACATAGAAGAAATTGCATCACAGACCAATCTGCTTTCCTTAAATGCAGCAATTGAAGCGGCTAGGGCAGGAGAAGCAGGAAAAGGTTTTGCAGTAGTGGCGGATCAGATCAGAAAGCTTGCGGAGGACAGTGCAAGTTCGGCAGTTACCACCAAGGAACTGATTGACAAATCTATCCGTGAAGTGCAAAAAGGAAATGAAATAACGGAAGAGACAGCAGAATCCCTCAACAACGTGCTCAATGAACTGGACAATATCGTACTGGCTGTAGCCAATATCCGTATGGCTTCCGACAAGCAGGCTGTTTCAGTTAAGGAAATAGAAAAAGGCTTTGAAGCCATTGGCGGAGTAGTGCAGAACAATTCAGCAGCAGCCGAAGAAACTTCCGCTACCAGTGAAGAATTGTCCGCACAGGCAGCCGCATTGAAGAACATGGTGGAAAAGTTCAAGCTCCGTGTGGATTAAGAGCGGGCGCACGATCAGAAGACCGGTTAAAAGCTTTGCGTAAAGTACACCGGAGGCATCTGCCGGCAGAATCTGCCTGTTGCATACAATACAGGTGCAGTAATTCTGCCAGCGGTATCTGCGTTTTATAATGGCGCACAAAGGATTGTATCTTAGTCAGCGGTATCTGCGCACTGCAAACATACACAGCAGGGTCTGTACCGCCTGGCTGGCCAGAAGCCCCCACAGGTAACCGTGGATGCCCCACAGGGGGATGCCGAAAAAGACAAATCCAAGCCGTACCAAAAGACTTAACATACTGTAAACGAAAGTGAGTCCGGTTTTGCCAAGACCGTTGAGAATACTGTTCAGAGTGCTTGCAATATACATCAGCGGGCAGAGAAAGCTGAGGACGATAATGAAATTTCCAGCAAGGCTGCTCTGATAGAGAGCATTTCCGAGGAATTTTCCGGTACATAAGAAAAATGAAGTACATATAATACCTAAAAGAAAGCCGTAGCGTATAGATTTATGCACGGCTTTTTTGATTGTGCCGATGTTGTCGGCGGCATCCGCTTCCGATACGATTGGAAGCAGAAGCACACAGATGGAGTTTGTGATGGCGCCGGGAAATAAAATAAGGGGAAGGGACATTCCCGTAAGAACCCCGTAGATGCCCAGTGCAGCCGCATTGTCATAACCGTAGTTCATCAGCCTGTTTGGAATGAAGATGGCTTCGATGCTCTGTAAGAAGTTGATGATGATTCTGTTTAAGGATAAGGGGATGGCCAGCCGCAAAAGCCGTCTTCCGGCTTCTATAAATGCGGGGAGATTTTTAGGTAGCAGCAGACCGTAGTTTTTAGGAATTACATTTGCAAAATGAGCTCGCACGGCCACCAGGGAAACCAGCATGGAGGCACTTTCACCAATCACCAGCCCTACGACCGCAAAGCTGATGGTAGGGGTCATATTGTTTTTCTGGCAGAAATAATAAATCAGATAGACACTGCCTACCCGTATGATTTGTTCCGACAACTGGCACAGGGCAGGGACGGTGGTCTGCCGTATGCCATAAAAGTAACCGTTAATACAGGAGTGAACGGTTGCCATGGGAATGGACAGGGCGATTATGCGCAGCAGCGGGGCAGTGCGTGCCTCCAACAGAAAGTAAAGGGCAATTTTATCGGCAAAACAGTATATCCCTAAGGCGCATAAAATGGAAACTGCCATGGACAGCACAAATCCGGTGGATAAGTGTAGGGCTGATGATTTATAGTCTTTGGTAATTGTTTCATTTGCAACATATTTGGATATGGCCGTCTGCATTCCGGCAACTGTCAGGGAAAAGGACAGGGCCAGAACCGGGGAGATCAACTGGTAGATGCCCATGCCTTCCGCCCCGAACAGGCGGGAGAGGAAAATTCGGTAGAAGAATCCGATAAAACGGCTTGCAAAGCCGGTAAGAGTCAGGATGATGGTTCCTGTTATGAGAGGACTGTGTTTGCGTGTTCGAATCATATTTTGCCACCATTTTTGTTACATTTCACAGTTATTGATAAATATATGCCGTCCTTCTCATTGACAGAACAGGACAGAAATGTTATAGTAGTCATTATAAATCATAGTAAACATATAGGAATAATGAAAGGAGCCGTTTATGGATAAAGTCATATATTTGGATAATGCGGCCACTACCCGGATGTTGCCGGAAGCGGTGGAAGGCATGATTCCATATTTTGCAGAGTATTACGGCAATGCAAGCAGCATTTACCGTCTGGGGCAGGAGAGCCGGAAGGCGGTTTCCAGGGCACGGGAGATAATTGCAGAAAGCATCCATGCTGACGCATCCGAAATTTATTTTACGGGAAGCGGTTCCGAGGCGGATAACTGGGCGCTTATAGAGGCGGCCCGTAGCTATGCGTCTAAGGGGAAACACATTATTACGTCAGCCATTGAGCATCACGCAGTTCTGCACACCTGTCGTCATCTGGAAAAAATGGGTTTTGAGATCACCTATGTGGATGTAGATGAGGAGGGGATTTTAAAGCTGGAGGATTTAAGGAAAGCAGTCCGGCCGGACACCATACTGATTTCCGTCATGTTTGCAAACAATGAAATCGGAACTCTCCAGCCCATAAAGGAGATTGCCGCCATCGCAAAGGAGAACGATATTTTGTTTCATACTGATGCCGTCCAGGCTTACGGACATGTGCCTGTTTATGTGGACGAGCTTTCCATTGATATGTTAAGTGCCAGCAGCCATAAGCTAAAAGGTCCCAAAGGAGTGGGATTTTTGTATATCAGAAAAGGAGTAAACATCCGCGCTTTCATTCATGGCGGTGGACAGGAAAGGAACCGCAGGGCGGGGACCGAAAATGTTCCAGGCATCGTAGGATTTGGCATTGCAGCCAGCCAGGCGGCTGCCTGCATGGATCAGGAGGCCGGATATGTGGCTTCGCTCCGGGATTATCTGATAGAGAGGATCGAAAAAGAAATTCCTTACTGCCGTTTAAACGGCCACAGGACTAGGCGGCTGCCCGGCAACATTAATTTCAGTTTCTCATTTATCGAAGGGGAATCCCTTCTTATTATGCTGGACCAGAAGGGAATCTGTGCCTCCAGCGGATCCGCCTGCACATCGGGGGCGCTGGATCCTTCCCATGTGCTGCTTGCCACGGGACTGCCTCATGAGACGGCCCATGGTTCCCTGCGCCTTACCTTAAGCGGGGAAAATACGCGGGAAGAACTGGATTATGTGGTAGATTCTATAAAGGAGATCGTCGGCAGATTACGGCAGATGTCTCCTCTTTATGAGGATTTTGCCAAAGGGAAAGGAAAAGCATATGTATAGTGAAAAAGTGATGGACCATTTTACCAATCCGAGAAATATGGGAGAATTAGAAAATCCCAGCAGTGTGGGAACCGTAGGGAATGCCAGATGCGGCGATATTATGAGGATATATCTGGATGTGGATGAAAACCGGGTCATAAGACAGTGCACGTTCAAGACTTTCGGTTGCGGGGCCGCAGTGGCTGCCAGCAGTATGGCAACAGAGCTTGTAAAGGGAAAGACTGTTGAGGAAGCTCTGCTGGTGACAAACAAAACAGTGATGGAAGCTCTTGACGGCCTGCCCCCTGTGAAGGTACACTGTTCTTTATTGGCAGAGGAAGCAATACACGCAGCGCTGTGGGATTACGCACAGAAAAACAACTTGAAAATAGATGGGCTGCAAAAGCCGGGAAATGGTATCCATGAGGACGGCGGAGAAGAATACTGAACATCCTGTACACGCTCTAGGCCCGGGTTCAGCGCTTCTTTTAGCCAAAGGCATGGCAGGAGGGTACAATGAAGAAAAAAGTAGTAGTAGGTATGTCCGGGGGTGTGGATTCTTCAGTGGCGGCATATCTTTTAAAGGAGCAGGGATATGATGTGATAGGGATTACCATGCGGACCTGGGAGGAGGCCGGGCAGGCCTGGGAGGAAGGATGCTGCGGACTGGCCGGGGCGCAGGATGCCGCAGGGGTGGCGCAGGTTCTGGGAATTCCCCATTATGTGCTGGATTTCAGGAAGGAATTCCGGGAAAAGGTGGTGGATTACTTTCTGGCAGAATATTTAAGTGGAAGGACACCCAATCCCTGTATTGCCTGTAACAGATTCGTGAAGTGGGAGTCTTTGCTTGCCCGAAGCATGGAGATTGGAGCAGAATATATCGCTACGGGGCATTATGCCAGAGTGGAACAGCTTAAAAACGGCAGGTTTGCCGTGCGCAATTCCGTTACGGCAAAGAAAGATCAGACCTATGCCCTTTATAATCTGACACAATTCCAGCTATCCCGCACCCTGATGCCTGTAGGGGCATACAGCAAGGAGGAGATCAGAAAGATGGCACAGGAAAATCATCTTCCTGTGGCATCCAAACCTGACAGCCAGGACATTTGTTTTGTGCCGGACGGGGACTATGGGGGCTTTATTGAGCGCAGTGTGCCGGACAAGGTTCCGGGAGCGGGCAGCTTTGTGACACCGGAGGGCGATGTTCTTGGACAGCACAAAGGGATTATCCACTACACTATAGGCCAGCGCAAGGGGCTGGGGCTGGCCATGGGGCATCCGGTCTTTGTTTCCGGGCTCCGGCCGCAGACCAATGAGGTGGTTATCAGTAGCAGTGACATATACCAGACTTCCCTTGTCTGTAGACGGATCAATTTTATGGGAATGGAAGATTTAAAGGAACCCCGCAGACTCTGGGCGAAAGTGCGCTATGCCCACAAGGGCCAGTGGTGTCAGGCACGGATGTTGGATGAAGATACGGTGGAATGTGTCTTTGAGGAACCGGTCCGGGCCGTGACGCCGGGACAGGCAGTCGTCTTTTATGAGGGGGAATATGTGATGGGGGGCGGTACCATTATGTAACGCCCCCCTTGGGACACTACAGCCTGTAAAAGGAAGGCACCCGTTTTTCAAAAACCGTGTAGTACCGGAAGCCGCAGGAGATTAGAATCCCGGCCGCCCGTTCAAAGGCCCGTGCAATATCTGCGCTTTTATGGGCGTCGGAGCCTAGGGTGACAATTTCCCCGCCCAGCTCCCGGTACCTTTTTAGAATATCCGTACAGGGATTTAAATCCCGGAGGCCATAGCCTGTTGCACCTGTATTGACTTCGATCCCCTTTCCTTTTTCAAGGATGGTTTCCAGAATCTTATCCAGAATATCTTTATATTTGTCATAACTGTAATCTTTGTCTTTTTCTTTTCCATATCGGACTACATAGTCAAGGTGGCCGTAAACGTCAAAGTCATCAAAGCCTTTCAGATTATCCAGAATGGACAGGAAGTACTCTCTGTAGGCTTTCTCGTCGGACCGTCCCTCATAAAAATAAGGATAATAGGGATCTTTTCCATTGCATAGATGGGAGGAGGCGATGACAAAGTCAAAATCATAGCTTTGCACATAACCGGACAGTCTGGGGCCAAGGCTGGGCTGAACCCCCAGTTCCACGCCGAAAAGAAGTTTGATCCGGGAGGCGTAGTTCTCCTTATACTTTATAAAATCATATAGATAAGAATCCGTATTCAACTCAAAAATCCCTTCATCCTTTGGGTCTAAATAAACATAATCCATATCCATATGCTCTGTAAAACACATGGATGTAAGGCCCAGGGCAATCCCCTTTAAAATCATTTCCTCCATGGGGGCAGTGCTGTCCCCGGAAAAAGAAGTGTGCAGATGGCAGTCCGCGCAAACAGTCATTTCAATATCCTCCTTATTATAGTTCCGCATCTGCCCTCCCATAGCAATGCCTGTCTGAAATCATCGTGGGCACTGTCCGGGCAGATGCTGTTGAAAATTATTCCTGATATTTCTTAGTGGAATTTTTTCTTTCCGGGCAGAATAGAAATGGCCTTTTTGCCCGGCAGTTAGCTGTGGACCGGCCGCTTCGATCCTCCATCATTTTACTGGATTTTTCGTCAGAATACAATGGTTTTGGGCAGATGCATCGGGAACTTTTACTTAATTATAAAAAGAAAATTAAATATTCCAGAAATTGCAATTATTTTTTAAAATTATCTTGAACTTTCTGGACAAATTAGGTAAAATAAATTTGCTGATAAAATTTTGTCAATCTCAATTGTTGGCAGAATAATGTAAAATAATTATTCAATTTTAGGAGGAATCTAAAATGGCAGTAAGAGTAGCAATTAATGGTTTTGGCCGTATTGGTCGTCTTGCATTCAGACAGATGTTTGATGCAGAAGGTTATGAAGTAGTGGCAATCAACGATCTGACAAGCCCTGAGATGCTTGCACATCTGTTAAAGTATGACACAGCACAGGGTAAGTACAAATATGCTGACAGCGTATCTTACGGAGATGATTCCATTACAGTTAATGGAAAGACCATCACAATCTACAAAGAAGCAGATGCTAAGAACCTTCCTTGGGGAGATTTAAAGGTAGACGTTGTACTGGAATGTACAGGTTTCTATACCTCCAAAGAAAAAGCCAGCGCACATATTACAGCCGGCGCACGTAAAGTAGTTATTTCCGCACCTGCTGGAAATGATCTTCCTACAATCGTATACAATGTAAACCATACAACATTAAAGCCTGAAGATACAGTTATTTCTGCAGCTTCCTGTACAACAAACTGCTTAGCTCCCATGGCTAAGGCTTTAAATGACCTTGCACCGATCATGAGCGGTATCATGACAACTGTTCATGCTTACACAGGCGACCAGATGATCCTTGACGGACCTCAGAGAAAAGGCGATAAGAGAAGAAGCCGTGCAGGCGCTCAGAACATCGTTCCCAACTCAACAGGCGCTGCTAAGGCAATCGGCCTTGTTATTCCTGAACTGAACGGCAAATTAATCGGTTCCGCACAGCGTGTTCCCACTCCTACAGGTTCTACAACTATATTGGTTGCAGTTGTTAAGGGACAGGTTACAAAGGATCAGATTAACGACGCTATGAAAGCTGCTTCTACAGAGTCCTTCGGTTACAACACAGACGAAATCGTATCCTCCGACGTTATCGGAAGCACATTCGGATCCATCTTCGATGCTACACAGACAATGGTAGCTCCTATGGAAGACGGCAATACACAGGTACAGGTTGTTTCTTGGTATGACAACGAGAATTCTTACACAAGCCAGATGGTAAGAACAATCAAATACTTCTCAGAGCTTGCATAAGATACATTCGCCGGGCGCGGATGCTTACAAATTGCTGCGTAATTTAATTATGTGAGGAGTTTGAAAGACCTTAAGGGTCCGGTCTTATGGACCGGGCTCTTATTTATTACAATAAGCTGGCCTGCAGAGCATGACAGCGTTTGTTTGGAAAGATAGTATGGAGGAGATAATCATGGGATTAAATAAGAAATCAGTTGATGATATCAACGTAGCCGGAAAGCGCGTGCTTGTAAGATGCGATTTCAACGTACCTCTCAAAAGCGGTGAGATCACAGACGAGACACGTATCGTTGCAGCGCTTCCTACAATCAATAAACTGTTAGCAGACGGCGGCAAGGTAATTCTCTGCTCTCATCTGGGCAAAGTTAAGAATGGCCCAAATGAGGGTGAATCCTTAGCGCCTGTTGCAAAGAGACTTTCCGAGAAGCTTGGAAAAGAAGTAAACTTTGTTGCCGATTACAATGTAACCGGGGAAGCAGCTACCGCAGCAGTGGAAGCTATGAAGGACGGAGATGTGGTACTTCTTCAGAATACACGTTTCCGCGGCAAAGAAGAGACAAAGAACGGGGAAGATTTCAGCAAAGAGCTGGCTGATTTGGCTGACGTATATGTATGCGACGCTTTCGGTTCCTCACACAGGGCACACGCTTCTGTAGCAGGCGTGACCGAGTATGTCCGTGCAAAAGGCGGTGAATGTGCAGTAGGTTATCTGATGCAGAAAGAAATCGACTTCCTTGGGAACGCAGTAGAAAATCCCGTAAGACCTTTCGTTGCAATCCTTGGCGGTGCAAAAGTTGCTGACAAGCTGAACGTTATCAACAACCTGCTTGAAAAATGTGATACTCTCATCATTGGCGGCGGCATGGCATTTACTTTCTTAAAGGCACAGGGCCTTGAAATCGGAAAATCCCTGGTAGATGACGAGAAACTTGATTATTGTAAAGAAATGATGGAAAAGGCTGAAAAGCTTGGAAAGAAAATTCTTCTCCCCATCGACACCACAGTGGCAGCTTCCTTCCCGGATCCCATTGACGGACCTATTGACGTGGAAGTAGTTGACGCTGACAAGATTCCTGCCGACATGGAAGGTCTTGACATCGGAACCAAGACAGCAGAACTCTATGCAGAGGCCGTTAAGTCTGCTAAGACCGTTGTATGGAACGGACCTATGGGCGTATTTGAGAATCCTACCCTTGCAAAAGGAACAATTGCAGTGGCTAAATCCCTTGCAGAGACAGATGCTACAACAATTATTGGCGGCGGTGACTCCGCAGCAGCAGTTAACCAGTTAGGCTTTGCTGACAAGATGAGCCATATTTCAACAGGCGGTGGCGCTTCCCTTGAATTTTTGGAGGGCAAAGAGCTTCCGGGTGTAATGGCAGCAGATGACAAAGCGGAATAAAGGGTATCTTAGCTGATAAAGGATATCTGATATCCATTGTTTCTATAAGCTGGTGTCAAATGACGTATTTGCACCGGGATGAACAAAACAGATTAAGGAGATAAGAAAATGGCAAGAAGGAAAATTGTGGCTGGTAACTGGAAAATGAACATGACTCCCAGCCAGGCAGTGGCTTTGTGCGATGAGTTAAAAGATTTGGTTAAATCTGATGATGTGGATGTTGTTTACTGTGTACCGGCTGTAGACATTGTGCCTGTAGTGGAAGCTGTAAAGGGCACCAATGTGAAAGTTGGCGCAGAGAATATGTATTTTGAGGAAAAGGGTGCTTACACAGGAGAAATCTCCGCAGCCATGCTGGTAGATGCAGGCGTTAAGTATGTGATCATCGGCCATTCAGAGAGACGTGATTACTTCAAGGAAGACGACGTTTTATTAAATAAGAAAGTAAAGAAAGCCTTTGAAGCAGGTCTTACACCGATCCTGTGCTGCGGCGAGACACTGGAGCAGAGAGAAATGGGCATTACGCTTGACTGGATCCGTATGCAGATCAAGTCCGACTTAGTTGGCGTGACTGCCGAACAGGCAGCATCCATGGTTATCGCATATGAGCCTATCTGGGCAATTGGAACAGGCAAGACAGCAACTACCGAGCAGGCACAGGAAGTGTGCAAGGCAGTTCGCGACTGCATCGCTGAAATCTATGACGAAGCTACCGCAGAAGCAGTACGCATCCAGTACGGTGGTTCTGTAAATGCAGGCAATGCTGCTGAATTATTTGCACAGCCCGACATTGACGGCGGTCTGGTAGGCGGCGCATCATTGAAAGCTGATTTCGGAAAAATCGTAAATTACAAATAGTTAGTAAGAACTAAACGGCAGTTAATACCAGAATTTCTACGTTTAGAGAATCGGCTTATGAATTGAAAACCCGTTTCAATTATGTAAATACATAACTGAAACGGGTTTTTTAAAAAAATATATATAACTTCTCGGAATTTCAATGAATGAGTTCCAACCGAAGATTGACAACATAATATGGTGCAGGAAAAGAAATTAGAGAAAAAAGGACATAAACATTGGACATAGCGGGTACTATGCCTTGAAAAATCTTATGGAATCGCTTAAGATATCATTATTAGGCGGTCAATCCTAATAATGATTCTTGAAATGTCTCAGCAGAGGGCATTTTCCAGGCATCAAGGTGTTGGAGCATCATGATGCCGTAGAGGCGGCAGTACCACATCTTTGTAGAGCGGTGCCTGCCGTCTTCTAATTTATAGTCCTCTTTCTCGCGCTTGTTGGAGCGTTCCACAGAAGTCCTTCTGTCATATTCCTTTTCCCATGCTTTAGAGTCCCTTGGCGGTATGTTAAATAACCTTGGATTGCCATCGGTAAAGATGTGTACGGTTCTACCATATTTCGCCGGTGAACAAGGGTGTTCACAGAAGCAGCCACATTTCCGGTTTGATTTTGGGCAGCGGTATTTTGCCCGGTGTTTGGCAGGTTCATATCCATCTTTATGCATACGTAAGCCCAACTTACAGACAGGGACACCATTGATGTGGTATAAAAAAGTTGACACCACATTCTCAAGGATTTGAGATATAATCAAGAGAATAAGGAGTGAACAAAATGGCAGAAAACAGACAATATGACCACGAATACAAAGTACAGGCAGTGAAGCCCGCTAAAGAAATCGGACAAGCTAAAGCTGCTAAAGAACTGGGAATTCCCCAAAACACCATGTATGGCTGGGTACGGGCCAACCGCCTTGGCAGCCTCGACCTTGGGGCAGGTTCACAAACTCCGCAAAGCGCCATGACGCTTAATCAGGAACTTCTTCAGCTCCGCCATCTGGTTAAGGAACAGGAAAAAGAAATTCGCCGTTTGAAGAAGGAAAATGACTTTCTGGAGGAAGCCAGCGCTTTTTTCGCCGCGAGCCGTCTGTGGTCAGCAAAAACGAAAGAATGAAGTTCATTGCTCTTAAAACCAAAGACGGCGAATTAAAAGGGGATATCTTCTTTTACTGCAGAACCCTTCATGTCAGCAGGCAGGGATTCTGCCAGTACCTTGCAAATAAAGACCGCCCATGGAAGTATCAGCCCCTGGCAGACGCCATGATGGAAATCCTTGAGGAAGATGATTGTAATGATACCTACGGCTGGATCCGCATGTATCAGGCATTAATGTTAAAACAGCCTGAAAATGTGGATATTCCCAGCGAACGTACTGTTTATCGTGTCATGGAGGATATTGGCATCAGCCACCATCCCAGGCGCAAACCAAACGGAATCACGAAAGCGGATCGGCAAGCCCGGAAATCAGAAGATCTGTTAAAACGTAATTTCAAGTCAGAGGAACCGCTGGTCAAGTGTGTAACAGACATAACAGAGATCAAAGCCAGCGATGGAAAGCTGTATGTTTCCGCTGTTTTTGACTGCTTCGATTCCAGCGTGGTTGGATTGGCGATGGATACTAATATGAAAGCTCCATTATGTGCGCGGACATTGGAAAACGCGGCGAAGACATATCCGGACATCCATGGGGCAATTATCCACAGTGACAGGGGAAGCCAGTACACCAGCCAGCTTTACCAAGATGTGATCCGGAAGTATGGCATACGGCAGAGCATGAACAGTGCAGGCGGCAGATGCCATGATAACGCCCGGTGCGAGAGCATGTGGGCAGAATGAAATCTGAACTACTCTATGACCGTTACGATACAGAGAAGATGAGCACGGATGAACTGAAAACCCTGATCTGGAGATATTTCATCAGCTATTGGAATAACCGGAGGATCTGTTCCTCTAATGGAGGCCTTCCTCCCATGATAAAACGGCAGCGATACTATGATTTCCTGAAAGAAGCAGCATAGGATACAAAATCCTTGAGGAAAATGTGTCAACTAATCTTGACAAAATCATATATCCTTTTCCACACGGGGATGCGCATCTCGGAATTTTGCGGGCTGACCCTTCGGGATATCGACCTGGAGAACAAGGTCATCAACATCGACCACCAGTTGCAGCGGACTTCCGATATGCGGCTGGTCATCGAATCCACCAAGACGAATGCGGGGACAAGGAAGTTGCCCATGACGGAGGACGTGGCGCAGTGTTTCCGGGCGATCATTGAGGACAGGGAGCCGCCAAAGGTTGAAAGGGTGATTGACGGGTACAGCGGCTTCCTTTTCACGGATAAGGACTGCAACCCTCTGGTGGCGATGCATTGGGAACACCGATTCAACCACATGGTCAAGCGGTACAACGATATCTACCGGGTGCAGATGCCGAACATCACGCCCCACATCTGCCGCCATACCTATTGCAGCAACATGGCGAAGTCGGGTGTGAACCCCAAGACGCTACAGTACCTGATGGGGCACAGCGATATCAGGGTGACGCTGAACACCTACACGCATCTTGGGCTGGAGGATGCTACGGATGAACTGCGGCGGATGGAGGACTTGGAGAACGCCAGAAAGGAACTGGAAAAGAATAAAGAAGAGAAGCCCGTTTCACAGAAGATGTTCCGGGCAATCTGAATAAGGAGAGTTTGTGCGCCCTGCTTCGGCAGGGCATTTTTTTATTGATGAGTTTTCATAGAGAATACTTGTGTCAATCAAATTTGCGATTTATAATGAAAGTGTGTTGGTGGAGGCACAGAAGGATGAAAATCATTTTCTGGAATATATACAAGAAAGAATTATCGTCAATTATCGCGGATATGATTTATCAATACGAGGCAGATATAGTTGTACTTGCTGAATCAGAAAATTTATCAAGCAATAAACTTGTTAATCAAATGCATAGTAAAGCCCAGGAATGGAATGAAATTGTAATAAAAGCAAAAGGAAATATAAAAGTATTTGCCAAAAAACAATTTAATATCCTTCCGCACAAAGAAGAAAAACATTTTTCTTCATATAAAATATACATAGGAGATAAGATACTTTTGATGAATACAGTGCATTTTCCAAGTGCAATGTATAGCGATGAGATTGCTAGGGGATATTTTGCAGAAAGAATAAGTCAGCAGTTTGAAAAAATAGAAGAAACGATATATGATAAAAAAGAAAGAAGCTCCTTAGTTTTACGTTGATAAGGAAGTATTCACAACAACTTATCATCAACGCTGACAAACAGGGTGCAAAAAAGGCAGAGAGTAGGATATTATCTTGCTCTTTGCCTTTTTCGTTTACTTTCTACGTTTAAAAATATTGTAGCATAATCCAATAAGTGCAACTATGAATATACCAAATTGAAACATGTCCGCATATGTGACCATATAAATTTTCCTCCCTGCTTAACTCTTTTATTTTCTTGAATTTATGATACAATATATTTTAGCTTATAAAAGCCCCTAATTTATACTCTATTTCACATTGATAGCGAAAGGATTTAGTATGAATAATAACCTAAAATGTAAAGAAATATTTTCGAGTAGATTTTCTGAGTTAATGAAAGAACATTTTCCACCAATAAATAATCACAAAGAAGAAAAACAGACTAAGCAAACTGCAAGAGAAGATTTTGAACTTTTGCAAAAATTAGATGCTGGTAAGGCAAATGACTGCAAAAATTCTATAGATAGAAACAATGCTACTGCTACTATTAGAAAATGGAGAAATCCCTTAAATAAAGAAATGCCAACCTTACAAACAGCACTTAAATTATGTAAAATTTTGGAGTGTGATATTGAATATATTTTTGGACTATCAGAGATAAAAAATAAGAATAACTTTCGTGCTTCTTCATATCTTGGTTTAAATCAAAAAACTATACAGGAAATAAAAAACTATTCAGATATTATTAAAGAATTGATTGATATAATGGTATGTGATGATAGCGATACGCTAAAGTATATTTTATTTAATATCTTACAGTATGTTCGATATTTTAATGTCCCACGAATGACAATACAAAGAATATCAGATGAAAAACCCAGAGAACTATCTTATGATGAAAAACAAAATTATATCAAAAGTGTTACTATGGATGAATTTAGTTTAGCTCTTCATGAAATAAACACTCGCTATGAATCTATCCGCGAAAGTGATTTTGAAAGAGAGAAGAAACTCTTAGAATTGGAAATAAAAGTGGAACAGCTGAAAATAGCAAAGCTGAAAGAATAATATTATTCAAATGTTACGCAATAGAACGCTGTTTTTAAGAGCAGACACATAAAACCCTCACCCCGTCATTTCAACGCCCACAAAGCCGCATAAATCAAGGGGAAAATTACCTCTACTGCGTAACAAACCCCATAATAAAATGAGGGCGAAAGCAGTCTGCTGATTTCGCCCTCTTGACTGCCCAACAGCAAAGACAGGAAAAACTGTCAAGGGCGCGTAGCGCAAAGTTTACCCTTGACAGCTTTTCCTGTCTTTGCTACTTCCTATCGGTCGAAGCGGAATTTCAATATGGCTTCAACCAGTTTTGTTTTTAATCTGTCCTGTGTATCGTCATTGATATACCCCTTATACATAGACAGGTATTTGATGTGTGCGGTGTAGTGCCGCAATACCGCGTCTACCGCTTCCGGTTCTCCGGCTACGGCTCGTTCGATTACCTCAAAAGGTATCAGTTTCTTGTTCCTCATGTTCCAATCTCTCCCATTCTTTCCGTAACTGTTTCAGTGCAACATTTCTCCGACTGTTTATCGTACTTCTGCAACGCCCGTACAATCTGCCGATAGCTTCATCACGATAACCAACAAAGTAATACAATAGCAGGACTTCCTGTCGTAACTGCGGCAATCTCGATAATGCCTTTGCTAACCGTTCATCATCAACGGCAACTTCCTTTCCAAACACAAGAAATACAGTCGGCTTATCCTGCTTTTCAAAATAGCTGTCCATAGCAGACGGTTCAAAATATCGTTCTGACATCAGATAGTCAAGGGATATTTCCCGTTCCTCTTTCCGCTTCAAATCCCGCCATGCGTTGATTGCTTCATGGCGCAGGACAATCTTGCAGAACGCATGAAACGCATATTCGATATGTTCCATGAACTGTTCAGAATATCTCATCTTCTCTCACCCCCTTTCTTCCCAGTAGGGGGCTATTACAACAAAAACTCCATGCAGAATATATCCACATTGGTTCTTGGTAATATGAGTTACTAAGACATACTAAATGATATGTGTATTCATATCCATAGGCAGAATATCCCTCTTCACAAGACAAGATTTTTTTGATAATTCACCATAACCCAAACTACCCGCGAAATAAAAAACAGACATAGCAGCACCTCCAATACCGCCATATCCATGAAAGCTGTCTTGCTACATAAAAACGGCGGCTTTGATTGTTATTTCAAAACCGCCGTCTGATGTTATTTTCGATAAATGAGCGCAATAAATCTTCTGCCCGAACAGCGGTTTTTTTCTTTTCTGCCGCCGGGCAGATTTTGTTATTTATTCAACAAATGGTGTTATAAGCAATTATTTTTCAAAAAGCATTGCAAGCGTAAATGCCTTATCAGAATACACACTTCCTGCAACATCTGCCCATACTCCACGCAATTTGAATCCAACCTCCTGTGCTTCACTAATCAAAGTTTCTTTTGTAAAGTATGTATTCCAGATATAATACTGGAATACGCCACTGTCTTTAATAATGGAAGCCTGTTCTAAAGTAACATTGGGCGCATACTTATAATTACCATAAAATGCCACATATTTCTCATTGCTCCAAAATCCTCCGTTGTTGCAGACCTCCCATGTCCGTGTTTGTAAAAATGAATTATACTTTTCTGCGGAAAATACATCCAATAAGAATTTTCCGCCGGCTTTCAAGTGGGAATAAACATTCTGCATAAGCGTTTTTCGGTCATCTGTTGACAATGCCCCATAATCGCAATATATCATTGTTGCAAAATCAAAAGCCGTATTTAATTCCATGTTCAAATAATTTTGATATAAATATGAAATATCCAATCCCTGTTTTAATGCAGAATTTTTCGCATAGTCTATTGACCTCTTAGAAAAATCAATACCTGTAACATAGTACCCTTGTCTTGCAAATTTCTCTGCATATATTCCCGGACCACATCCAATATCAAAGAGTAACGGATAATCTATCGGTGATACAAGTTCCGTTATCCATGCAACAGATTCTTCAATAAATGTATGTTTCCTGCTTGCTCCGTCAAATTCTGGATTGAGATGAGCCTTTAGCATTTGCATGGAGATATGCTCATCATTCCAAAATTCACCCTCCGTTTTTTTGTAAAGGATTGGTTTTTCTAAAACAGTTTCGATATTCTTTAACATTACTTCTCCTTTCTGTGAGCAAAAGAAAAAGCCGTAGATTTTACTCTACGACTAATCGCTCAAATGACGAAGAATAGTTAAGAGTAAAATAAAATCAAACATTAGGCATAAAAACAAAACTGTAATAACAGTTAGTTTTAAGCTATTGAATTGATTTTATCTACTCTTCTCCAGTCATATCCATGCCACCGATTATGTGACATCTGATACGCCGGACATTCATCACCTTTTCTATTTGTTTTTTATATGTTTATCTTACATGAAAGAGTGCCCTTTGTCAATATTGACAAAGGGCATATTCAAAATAGTTTTTAATGGTTTTTAGTAACAACAGAAGCATTTCTTCTGTATTTCTTTGGCATTTTCTAATTTTCACCGTAGTAGGAAACAAGGAAAACTTTTTGAAGAAATTTTTCAAAACTTCGTCAAAACCGCCCTGTGTGGTGTTGTAGGTAGTGAGAGGATTTTCAAGAGGGTTTGGGAAGCTTCCCAACAAGCAAAATCTGTCCGGCAAGCCATAGCGCGGACGGGCAGATTTACGGAAAAGGGTACCCTTTTCCTATGCTTGCTCCGAAACTTATCACTTTAACAAATACGGAAAGGAAGGGAAAAAAGAATGGATTGGGAACTGGAAATCAAGGACAGCGAATTTGTACCTCAAAAGAGAAAGCCAACAGAAGAAACCGTCTGCTACAAAATCGGCGGCACATACTATGAAGTGTCTACCTCCTGCGGCGGCTCGGAACGGCTCCGCGACAAGATGATACGGCTCATAAAATCGGAAACCGTCAAGCCGCCCAATGACAAACAGGGGTAAGTGCGCTATAATAGGGTTAGCACTACTGTTTGTCGGGCGTTCATTACAGGAGGAATGAACATATGACAGCAAATACATATAAGCCCAGACAGATAACAGCATTATACGCCCGCCTTTCGCAGGAAGATACGTTAGAGGGCGACAGCAACAGCATTGTGAACCAGAAAGCAGTCCTTTCCAAATATGCGGCGGACAACGGCTTTACAAATCCCGTTTTCTTCATTGACGACGGTGTATCGGGTGTGACGTTTGATAGACCAAATTTTAACCGCATGATTGCAGAGATTGAAGCCGGAAACGTGGCGACGGTCATTGTCAAGGATATGTCAAGATTAGGGCGCGATTATCTGAAAGTCGGCTACTATACGGAAATCTTTTTCGTAGAGCGTGACGTGAGATATATCGCAATCAATGACGGAGTAGACAGCGCAAAGGGCGACAACGATTTTACCCCGTTCCGCAATCTGTTTAACGATTTTTATGCCAAAGATACAAGCAAAAAGGTACGGGCAATCAAACGGGCGCAAGGGCAGGCGGGGGAACATCTGACAAAGCCGCCCTACGGCTACATGGTAAGCCCTACCGACAAAAAACAATGGATTGTAGATGAGGAAGTCGCCGCTGTGGTGAAACGGATTTTTGATTTATGTATCGGCGGGAAAGGTCCCATGCAAATAGCAAAAATCCTCAAAGAAGATAAGGTGCTGACTGCCAAAGCCCACTACGCAAAGAAAAAGGGGAAACCATTTCCTGAAAATCCCTATGATTGGAGAGATAGTACCATTGTCGGCATTTTAGAGCGTATGGATTACTGCGGACATACGGTGAACTTCAAAAGCTATTCCAAATCCCACAAGCTGAAAAAGCGGATTCCTACCACAAAGGAACAGCAGTCTATCTTCTTCAATACCCATGAAGCGATTGTGGAAGACGCAGTTTTTGAACGGGTGCAGGAACTAAGGGCAAACAAACGCCGCCCCACAAAAGCGGACAGACAGGGATTGTTTTCCGGCTTGGTATACTGTGCAGACTGTGGGAGTAAATTACATTTCGCTACTTGCAAAAGTTTTAACGGCTCACAAGACCATTACCGCTGTGCAAAGTACAAGAGCAATACGGGAAGCTGTACGGCTCACTTTATCCGCGAGGAAGTGTTGAAACAGATAGTATGGGGCAGGATATTTGACGTGACCGCCCTTTTCTTTGATGACATCATGGCTTTCCATGAAATGATGTATCAGCAACGCTCCGCTGAAACGGAAAAGGAAATGAAGCGCAGGAAACGTGAAGTCGGACAGGCAAGGAAGCGGATAGCGGAACTTGACCGTATCTTCAAGCGAATTTATGAAGACGATATAAGTGGTGCAATCAGCCATGACAGGTTTTTGAAGCTGTCCGCAGAGTATGAAGCGGAACAGCGGGAACTGGAAGAAAAGGTCAAGGCAGACCAGCAGGAAGTCGATACCTACGAGCAGAATAAAAGCGATTTTGACAGCTTCGCCGCGATTATCCGCAAGTATGTGGGGATAAAGGAACTCACCCCTGCAATCGTTAATGAATTTATCAAGAAAATCATAGTCCATGCGCCGGAAAAGGTGGACGGGAAACGGGTACAGAAAGTAGATATTGTTTTCAACTTTGTAGGGGAAATTAATTTCCTTTCTGCCAGTCAACCGAAGCGACAGGGCGTATAGACACTCAAAAAGACGGTACAGCCCTTGTAATCGGGGCTATACCGCCTAATCTGAAATTACTTCCCTCTAACCGTAAACATTTTGTTGTAGGGGACTTTAATTTACAACCGTACTCATATGGGATTGCAGGAGTAAATGCTTTTAATGCTACAATGTCAATGGAAAAAGCAAAAACTATAAGCAGAAAAGTGAACGGAGAACAATGTTTGTTTTATTATAATCCTATGTGGCAATTAATTGGAAAAAAGGGAAATGCACAAGGTTCTTATTATTCAGAAAATGATCAACAAAGCAAGTCAATGTATTGGTATTCATTTGATGAAGTTTTATTAAGACCTCCATTGATAGACAGGTTCGAATGGACATATTTTGATTATATTACAGAAATAAACAAAATGAGTTTTATGAAAAATGGAAAGATAGATAAAAAGAAATATTCAGATCATTTGCCGCTAAAATTTGAGATTATGGAGGAATAGAAAATGGGTAAAGATTTGTGGGGATTTAGAGACGAAAGAGAATTGGAAAAATATGTTGTTGACATACCAGAGACTATATTAAAAGAGCAAATGGATAATTTAGGTGATAAGACGGGATATAACATATATGGAGTATCAAGTTTAATGAAAATTAAAAATTCGCAGATAGGATATGATATAGCAACTGTTTTTGAGCTGATGGTTCCTGCTTTGGATAAATATAGAAAAACGCTATTAATTGTATACTCAAAACCGGAATCAACATATCCAGTTGCTATTACGGTTGGAAATAGTTACGAAGATGATATGGCGATGTCCAATCCAAAATATATATGTGATAATACAGATGAGTTTACTCATGCATTAGGTGAAATTTTACAGTCAACTGATACATTAAATTTGATTGCTGTTTTATATGCAAAGGCAAAAGCTATCAACAATGAATGATTTTTTATGTTGAAGTGACAATCAAAATTCATATTGTTTTCAAGAACGGAAACAGGAAAGTGTTCCATATTTCCTTGTATTAGTTTGTATTTATGAATAGGTTAAAACCTCACAGTAGTAAAAACCCCCAATTCCTACTACGATTGACGGAATCAATATGCCCCGTTTTGCCATTTCCGTTACATTTTTAACAAATTTGACGGAAATTTCAAACCTCGCAAATCGTGCCAAAACACGGCAAATCGGGGCATTTTAGGAGGAAAATTTATTATGATAAAAATACTTTTCGTGTGCCACGCCAATATCTTGAAAAGTTCCGGAAAAGCCTGCAAAATCAATGATTTCGCGGCGGGATATGGCGCTTACTACACCACTATTACACCATTTTTTGAAAGAGCCTTGAAATGACATTGTTTACTGCTAAATAAATCAGTTTATAAGGTGGCAGTTTTTTCATGGAAAGGAACTGCCATTTTCCAAATTGTTAAGATACTTAAAACAAAACTATTCTGTTAAAACGGGATATTCAAAAACAATAGGTGGAAAATGCTTTGCGAATCATTGTGAATGTTGCGGGGCATTACAAGGTAATTGGTTTTTGTTAGATGAACCAGATAGTGTGTTGTCCTCTTGTATTGAACCAGAAAATAAGTATATTTCATATGAAGAACTTTATGGTGTTTAATGGAAGATTTCCGGTTGATAATTAATTAGCAATCAGATAATTGCAGTAGTAAGAAATCTCAATTTCTATGAGCATTAGAGTAAGTGAAGAAGAATTAGATAAATTGAAATGGATATTAAGGCTTGAATCATATGGTTCGTAAGTGAGTTATAAGAAGAACTGCGTTAAAAGAGGCAGATAGAGTGGTTAAACAAGCCAAAAAGAAGATTGATATTTTCTATAAAAACCTGCTAACAAAAGTCAAGACTTTTTAGCAGGTTTTTTATAAATTTTTAATATGAATTTTTTCCACAACG
>QXWO01000228.1 GCA_009911035.1 Lachnospiraceae bacterium | reverse complement strand
GGAAAAGAAGTTTGATAAAGCCGCAAAAGCCGTTTCAGAAAAAGAAAAGGAACTGGAAAAGCAGGAGGGGCTGATTGCGGAAAAAGGGCGGGAACTTTCGGAAAAGCGGGCGGCACTTGCCACTGTCACCATGAAGATTGCAGACATGGAATCGCTGGTGGAGGAAGTGGCGGACACGGCTTATGAGAAAGCCTGCGAAGTTGTGGCGGATACCGTCCGGGCGGAAACGCAGAAGGAGGACATCCGGGCGGTGGAGGATTACAAAAAGTGGCTGGCTTCGCCGGAACGGAAAGCCCCGCAGGAGAAAAGGGATTTCGCCGTGAAGTGCCTGTGTACGGTTCAGGAGCAGATAAAAAATGCGGCGCAGAAAGTGTTAAGGAAAGTCCAGTCTGCGCTCCAAAAGCCGGAGGTGAGCCGTGCAAACAAGGAGCAGATTAAAGAGAAGGCAAGGGAATCCATGAAGGACAGGCTCGCAAGGGGGAAAATAGAAGCTGACCGGGTGAACTGGGAGCGCATGGAGCGCAGGAACGTAAGGGCAGCAACAAAAAAAGATATGGAGATTTGAAGCATTTGCTTTCCGCTGTGGAAATGGCAGATGCTTTTTTATTTCCGGGAAGGGACGGTATGAATGTATTTGAAGCAGTAAAGGAAAATGTAACGGCAAGGCAGGCTGCGGAGCATTATGGAATCCGGGTGGGGAGAAACGGCATGGCTGTCTGCCCCTTCCATAAAGACAGGAATCCCAGCCTGAAGGTGGATAAGCGGTTCCACTGTTTCGGCTGCCAGGCGGACGGGGACGTGATTGACTTTGCGGCAAGGCTTTACGGGCTGCCCGGTTTGGAAGCGGCGAAAAAGCTGGCTGCGGATTTTGGCATTTCTTATGACAGCCGGGGCAGGGCTTCCCCAAAACCGGCAAGACGGAGCGTGTCGGCAGAACTCCGGTTCTTGCAGGCGGAGCGGAAATGCTTCCGGGTGCTTAGTGATTATCTCCGTCTGTTGGAGCGCTGGGAAAGGATATATGCGCCGGAATCGCCGGAGGACGGGTGGAACCCGCTGTTTGTGGAAGCCATGCAGAAACGGGAGTATGTGGGTTATCTTTTAGACACGCTGCTGA
>QXWO01000227.1 GCA_009911035.1 Lachnospiraceae bacterium | reverse complement strand
GGAAAAGAAGTTTGATAAAGCCGCAAAAGCCGTTTCAGAAAAAGAAAAGGAACTGGAAAAGCAGGAGGGGCTGATTGAGGAAAAGGAGCGGGAACTCTCTGAAAAACAGGCAGCCCTTGCCACGGTCACCATGAAGATTGCAGACATAGAATCGCTGGTGGAGGAAGTGGCGGACACGGCTTATGAGAAAGCCTGCGAGGTCGTAACAGATACTGTCCGGGCGGAAACACAGAAGGAGGACATCCGGGCGGTGGAGGATTATAAAAAGTGGCTGGCTGCGCCGGAACGGAAAGCCCCGCAGGAGAAAAGGGATTTCGCCGTGAAGTGCCTGTGTATGGTTCAGGAGCAGATAAGAAATGCGGCGCAGAAAGTGTTAAGGAAAGTCCAGTCGGCACTCCAAAAACCGGAGGTGAGCCGTGCAAATAAGGAGCAGATTAAAGAGAAGGCAAGGGAATCCATTAAGGACAGGCTTGCAAGGGGGAAAATAGAAGCTGACCGGGCGAACCGGGAGCGCATGGAGCGCAGGAACGGGTTAAGGACAGCAACAAAAAAAGATATGGAAATCTGAAGCATTTGCTTTCCGTTGTGGAGATGGCAGATGCTTTTTTATTTCCGGGAAGGAAAAGTATGAATGTATTTGAAGCGGTAAAGGAAAATGTAACGGCAAGGCAGGCGGCGGAAATGTACGGCATCCGGGTGAACCGGAACGGCATGGCGTGCTGCCCTTTCCATGATGACAGGAATCCCAGCTTGAAGGTGGATAAGAGGTTCCATTGCTTCGGCTGCCAGGCGGACGGGGACGTGATTGACTTTGTGGCAAGGCTTTATGGGCTGCCCGGTCTGGAAGCGGCGAAAAAGCTGGCTGCGGATTTTGGCATTTCTTATGACAGCCGGGGCAGGGCTTCCCCAAAACCAGCCAGACGGAGTTTGTCGGCAGAACTCCGGTTCTTACAGGCGGAGAAAAAGTGTTTCCGGGTGCTTAGTGATTATCTCCGCTTGTTGGAGCGTTGGGAAACGGCATATGCGCCGAAATCACCGGGGGACGGGTGGAACCCGCTGTTTGTGGAAGCCATGCAGAAACGGGAGTATGTGGGTTATCTTTTAGACACGCTGCTGA
>QXWO01000226.1 GCA_009911035.1 Lachnospiraceae bacterium | reverse complement strand
GACAGTTCCGATAGCATCCCGGCAACAATCCAATAAATTTTAGCCACAAGTGTTACAAAAAAGCTTGACCACTACACTTCGCCATGTGAACGGTATTACCGCCTCGGACTACTATGGAGACTCCGTAGCCATGCAGGATATTCAGACACTATATGCCATAGCTTAAAATGGTAAGCGTTCCTGTTTAGGCTATCCTCGTTTAGGCTTGTCTGTACAAGCGTGTCATATTGTCGGCTATGACGTTCGCCGTTTTCCGCTTATTGCGGCTGGTCAGTGCGGAATGTGATGTGTAGACGCAGTTCGCAAACTCTGCGTACACCCTGCACTGCCTGACGTATAATAGCTATCTTCCGTCAGTGCTGACGATAAAGCCCCTCTGGCTGTCATTTAAGCAGTGTAGCTGTTTAACCTCATACATGACATTTCATCTTGATGCCCGTTCACAGCCTGATAACTGGCTGAATAGCACCGTTGCCGACATGCTATACTCCCCGTCGGGTTTCCCTTTCGGATAAGTCGGTTGATGATAGGAATTAGGCTTCAAATGAAGCCCTCACATTGAACCTACTATCTTGCTAAAGATAGATTACAGACAAGCCCGCGCGGAACGAATGGGTTCCGCTTACGAGCGCACTGCAAACTCATCGAGTAAGCAGCGCACATGGACGGGCAGCCTGCCATGATACACATCATCCGCCCTGTCACAGAGCAGATTGAAAAGCTGCGTGTACATGATTGACACAATAAAGTTGAACGTATCATCCGTATCGGAGATAATGACAAACAATGCTGTCTTTTCATCCCCTAACATATCAAGCCCCAACTCGTCATAGCTTGTCAGGTCACGCAGTTCCTTGATGTCAAAGGGGGCTAAACGTGCGCCACAGCTAATTAAGATGCTTTTCGCTGTCTTGCCTGTTGCTACTTGTCAAGGACGTATTCATCATTTTTGATCACTTTTTCTTGGTCTGCCTTGTTTCCCATGCTCTAAGTCGTGGAGAATGACACGTTTTAGCTTATCCTCTACGCTTTGGGTACTCGTATCAGAAAAATGTACCTCGACTAAAGTAAGCGCCAAATAATAATGCGGTCAGATATAAAATTACTCCAGCTCTTTGCGAGTTGGAGTAATTCACTATAA
>QXWO01000225.1 GCA_009911035.1 Lachnospiraceae bacterium | reverse complement strand
GAGAGCCTTTGACCGCATAGACACAACGCCCCGTAAACAGGGCGTAAAAGACCATGAACAAGGAGGACGATTTTATGTGTGATTACGATAACGCTATTTTCCGGCTTGCCACGGCACAGGAAGCAGAGCCGGAGGACTACACAGGGGAGGACGGGCTTTTATACTGCGGGAGCTGCCGCCAGCCCAAAGAAGCCTACTTCCCGGAGGGCAAAACCTTTTTCGGACGTGACCGCCACCCCAAAGAATGTGACTGCCAGAGAAAACGCCGGGAAACGCTGGAAGCCGCAGACCGGGAACATAAGCACCGGGAGGAAGTGGAACGGCTGAAAAGAAAAGGCTTCACCGACCCGGCTATGAGGGAATGGACTTTCGGGAACGACAACGGGAAATGCCCGCAAATGCACAAAGCCTATTCCTATGTGGAGCAATGGGAACAGATAAGCACCGGGAACTATGGATTGATTTTGTGGGGGAATGTCGGCACGGGCAAGAGTTATTTTGCCGGGTGTATCGCTAACGCCCTCATGGAAAAAGAGATTTCCGTGTGCATGACAAACTTTGCCTTGATACTCAACGACCTTGCCGCCAGCTTCAAAGACCGCAACGAATATATCTCCCGCCTTTGCAGCTTCCCCCTGCTTATCCTTGACGATTTCGGAATGGAGCGTGGCACGGAATACGGTTTAGAGCAAGTCTATAACGTGATTGACAGCCGATACCGCAGCAGAAAGCCGTTGATAGTCACCACAAATTTGACGCTGGAAGAATTGCAGAACCCGGAGGACACGCCCCACGCCCGCATTTATGACCGCCTTATTGAAATGTGTACCCCCGTCCGCATTACCGGGGAGAATTTCAGAAAAGCCGCCGCAAGGGAGAAAATGGAACAGCTTAAAAAGCTACTGAATGGAAAGGAGATTTGCCTATGACCGACACGCCCAAGAGAAGCACCGCCACCACCGCCCGCCGCCCGGATTGCGTGACAGAAGTACGCCGGGGGAACACCGTCCTTGTGGTTTCCGGCTATTTCAAACAAGGCACGACCGCCACCGCCGCCGACAAGATGATGAAAGTGCTGGAAGCGGAAAGCGCAGCCGGGGGAACAGCCGCACACGCTATGTAATGCGATAAGCCTTAATAAAATAATGTGATATTTTTCGACATAAAGTAGCAAAA
>QXWO01000224.1 GCA_009911035.1 Lachnospiraceae bacterium | reverse complement strand
TCTGAAGGTGGAAAATACCATTTCCGGGTGGCTCTGAAGCGGGAAACTGGTGGCTCCCAAGGGGGATAATATTCACGGAAGGCTTGGAAAGGAAAAATACCTGCTGTTATACCTGTCCGATTCGAAACTGACGCCGAGATGGCTGTATGCAGGGCTTTTAGGGCAGCTGGGCCTGGAGCCGCATTATTTCAGCGGGGATTCCAAACGGCTGCTGCAGAAAGAGATCCAGACGGTCAGTACGGAGCAGAAAAAGAAAGTGGTATGCGTGCTGGACGAAGCGCACCTGTCAAGGAAGGACATGCTGGAAGAACTGAGGTTCCTGCTGAATTACAGGTTTGACTCCACAAGCCCGATGTCGCTGGTGCTTGTAGGGCAGACGGAATTATGGGAGCAGAAACTCAAGCTCCAGGCCTATGAGGCCATAAGGCAGCGTATCGACATGAACATCGTACTGGGAAGGCTGGACCGTGCAGAAACAGGAAAATATGTTGCATCCCATATGGCATATGCGGGTGCAGGGAAAGAGATATTCACCAGCGGTGCGGAGGACGAAGTCTATAAGATATCTGCGGGCATACCGCGGATGATAAACCGCGTATGTGAAAAGGCGCTGATGTATGCGTGCCAGCAGCAGAAGCGGCTGGTGGACGAGCACATGGTGCGTTTTGTGGCGGACCATGAGATGCTGGGAGGTGTGGGATGATGACGTGGCCGGAAGGGCGCATGGAGTTTGTATGCACCGAGCCGGCGGAAGAAGGAAAAAGGGAAGAAAGATGGCTTGGGGAAGTGAAAGTCAGAAGTTATGGCCCGGGCATGGCGGAGCTAATTATTTATGGGAGGGACAGCTGTATCAATGCAGTGATCGGGAAATATATGAGCGGCCAGTATATCTGTATGCCGGACATCGATACAGGATGCCCGCTTAGCAGACTGTCCGACTTATTCTGGAACAAAGAGAGGCTGTCAGCGAATATGAATGAAACAGATGCTGTAACCGTTGCCCACGCCCTGCGGGCATTATCCGGGTATACAGGGAAAGACTGGCTGTAGGGAAGCATGGCAACTATACGCAAAACAGAGGTTAGTCGAAGTGTGCGGGGAATCGGGACAATTACATAAACTGGAAGAAAAACAGGCCGTCCGGGATATCCCGGGCGGCTTTCCTGCATGAATTGTACATG
>QXWO01000223.1 GCA_009911035.1 Lachnospiraceae bacterium | reverse complement strand
TTCTTTCCCGTTTACCAGAAAGCCTTTTGTATCCCACGACAATGTCCGGATTCCCAGAAATCCTTTTACACAATCAATTGCTTTTCCATCATTAATCAATTCTAACTGATATTCATATAAGTAAGGATTCTCCGCATCCCAAAGCTGCGCTTTCTGTATGTCCAGTGACAACTTTGCCAATGAGTCCTTGACCTCTGTCAGACCTTCAGCAATTTTCCTGCCCTTGTCAAATATTAATGCTCTCAGCTGTTCCCCGCCCGTAACGTCAGACTCAATTTGTATCCTGTCAATTTCCGGTGTTGTGATTTTTACTCCTTCCGGCTGAATATAACATTCCTCTCCCACATAAAGGTTCACTTTACGATAGATTCCACTGCCGGAATACCATCTGCTGTTCGGGCATTTTGAATTATCAGCAACCACTTTAAGCTGATTGCTCTCTCCATATACAAGACCATTCTCTAACGGCACATAGAAATTAGAATACCCGTATATATTTGTGCCCGTAAGCTGTCCATTCAGATATACCTGCGCCTGCTGATAGATTCCCTCGAATTCCAATATTATCTTTTTGCCTTTCCATTCAACCGGTGCTTCAAAAGACTTCTCATAGACGTATGTTCCACCCAGAAAGTATCCACATGCCCCTGCCGTAACTGATTCTCTGCTTCTCTGCTCATAAATCATGGCATCATGGGGAAGAGCTACTTCTTTTTTATCCTTTTCATGCCCTTCCTTATAAAATATCCATTCTAAATTAAAATCTGATTTGACCATACCTTCTCTTCCTCCCATTTTATATTCTTTACACAGATAACAAGCCGTAGTATAATTATAAATGATACAGTTATCGTTTTATATAGCATTTAAAAGAACTTTACATATTTTTATATCATATTCAATTCAAGGAGCTTAACATGTATCACCTCAGTACAGGTACTACAGGAAAATGGAATATTGTGGGAGACTATAAAAATATCCTGGAACCATCCGGGTTCGTGCTGCCCTTTAATTACCGGACAGAAGTTCCCTTTGAACTTTTCTTATGCACAAGCCTTCCTGATAATCCGAATGCCCGTTTGATTATCATGCAGTCATCACCCAGTTCTTCCCTCTATACTTCCTTCAGCAATGCAGAAATTGCACCTTATATAGATAACGGAAAACTTCATCAGCATGACTT
>QXWO01000222.1 GCA_009911035.1 Lachnospiraceae bacterium | reverse complement strand
TTCTTTCCCGTTTACCAGAAAGCCTTTTGTATCCCACGACAATGTCCGGATTCCCAGAAATCCTTTTACACAATCAACTGCTTTTCCATCATTAATCAATTCTAACTGATATTCATATAAGTAAGGATTCTCCGCGTCCCAAAGCTGCGCTTTCTGTATGTCCAGTGACAACTTTACCAATGATTCCTTGATCTCTGTCAGACCTTCAGCAATTTTCCTGCCCTTGTCAAATATTAATGCTCTCAGCTGTTCCCCGCCCGTAACGTCAGCCTCAATTTGTATCCTGTCAATTTCCGGTGTTGTGATTTTTACTCCCTCCGGCTGAATATAACATTCCTCTCCCACATAAAGGTTCACTTTACGATAGATTCCACTGCCGGAATACCATCTGCTGTTCGGGCATTTTGAATTATCAGCAACCACTTTAAGCTGATTGCCCTCTCCATATACAAGGCCATCCTCTAACGGCACATAGAAATTAGAATACCCGTATATATTTGTGCCTGTAAGCTGTCCATTCAGATATACCTGCGCCTGCTGATAGATTCCCTCGAATTCCAATATTATCTTTTTGCCTTTCCATTCAACCGGCGCTTCAAAAGACTTCTCATAGACATATTTTCCACCCGGAAAGTATCCACATGCCCCTGCCGTAACTGCTTCTCTGCTTCTCTGCTCATAAATCATGGCATCATGGGGAAGCGCTACTTCTTTTTTATCCTTTTCATGCCCTTCCTTATAAAACATCCATCCTAAATTAAAATCTGATTTGACCATACCTCCTCTTCCTCCCATCTTTATATTCTTTACACAGATAATAAGCTGTAATATAATTGTAAATGATATAGTTATCACTTTATATAGCATTTAAAAGAACTTTTCCCATTTTTATATCATATTCAATTTAAGGAGCTTAACATGTATCACCTCAGTACAGGCACTACAGGAAAATGGAATATTGTGGGAGACTATAAAAATATCCTGGAACCATCCGGGTTCGTGCTGCCCTTTAATTACCGGACAGAAGTTCCCTTTGAACTTTTCTTATGCACAAGCCTTCCTGATAATCCGGATGCCCGTTTGATTATCATGCAGTCATCACCCAGATCTTCCCTCTATACTTCCTTCAGCAATGCAGAAATTGCACCTTATATAGATAACGGAAAACTTCATCAGCATGACTT
>QXWO01000221.1 GCA_009911035.1 Lachnospiraceae bacterium | reverse complement strand
AGGTGATTCCTTTGCAGGCAGTAAAGGCGACAGGGTGCGCCTGTTCCTGACGGATGCCGGGTACCAGAAATTTAAGGGCAGGCAGGAGCAGGGGGAGGTCAGGATAGAGAACCATGCGAAGGTTGCACCGGGCGGCCATCTGCATTATGGACACAGCAGGGATGGAGACCGTAGCCGGTAGAGTGGACATTTGGAAAGGGGGTTTTGATATGGCAGTATTCCGGGTAGAGAAGACAAAAGATTTCACCGTCATGAGCAACCACCATCTCCGCAACGGGAAGTTATCGCTGAAAGCAAAGGGGCTCCTATCCCTCATGCTTTCACTGCCGGAGGATTGGGATTATACAACAAAGGGGCTTGCCTGCATCTGCAAGGACGGGGTGGATTCCATTGGAAGCGCCTTAAAGGAATTAGAGCAGCATGGGTATCTCACAAGGCGGCGCATCCGTTTTGAAAACGGGCGGCTGGGGGATATCGAATATATGATACATGAAAAGCCGGTAAGCGGGGAACCAGAAGGGGATTCACCTGAACGGGAAAATCCAGAACAGGTAAAACCAATACAGGCAAAACCAAAACAGGGGGAACCAAAACAGGAGGAGCCTGGACAGGGAAAACCCGCACAATTAAATACTGATTCATCAAACACAGACAGATTAAATACACATCAATCAATCTATCCGGCAGGGCAGGAGGCGGCAGGATGCCGGGATGGGATGGATCAGATGGAACTGGCAGAAGCATACCGGGAGATCATTCGTGAGAATGTTGAGTACAGTATTTTAACAGAACGGTATGGGGAACAGCGGATGGATGAAACAGTGGAGCTGATGCTGGAAGTAGTTTTGTCAAAACGCCCCTATATCCGCATTGCCGGGGATGATTTCCCAAGGGATGTTGTAAGAAGCAGATTTCTCAAAATTAATTCCAGCCACCTTGAGTATGTCTTTGGCTGTATCGACAGGAACACCACAAAGGTAGGGAATATCAAGGCATACCTGCTGACAGCACTGTATAACGCCCCGGCGACAATGGACAGCTATTACCGGGCAGAAGTGAACCATGACCTGCATGGCACATAAGCGCAGAAAACTCAGAGGAAAAGGAGAAAAATTTATGGAACAGGTTTACAGGATCGGCATTGACCATGGGTATGGGAACATCTTATGCAAAGGAAAATATAATCCTGACA
>QXWO01000220.1 GCA_009911035.1 Lachnospiraceae bacterium | reverse complement strand
ATTATTTGGTGATACTGCATCAGCAGTTCTCCAAGAATAACTATAAGTCCAGCTAAGAAATGTCAATAGGTAAAATGAAAAATGTTAAAGAAATTTTTTTCAAGCAGTTGATGTAAAAAAGGGTAACTTTAATAAGCCCACTCACGTGGAAATGTTAAAAATTCATGAAAACCTGTTAAGCAGCGTTTGGTGCTTTGTCAGGATGAGCTGCCAGATACTGTTCACAGTGTTCTTCCGGCGTAATGAGTTCAAAAGGTTTATTATCCCGGAGCATAGCGAAAATGATGTTGCAGATTTTGTGCATAACAGCTCCGACAGCAACAATCTTTTTCTTGCTGGCGCATTTGCGGATGTAGTAATCATAAATGACCGGATTTACAGGCGATTTTGTTCTTTTATCCACTTTCAGGTTGTTTATGGCAATCATATGCAGGATACGCCTGGCAAGGCTGGAGCCCCGCTTGGACATGTGAACCCTGTCCCCATGGAACTTGCCGGAATCGTTTACACCGGGATCCAGCCCAAAGTAAGCATAGAGTTTTTTAGGCGAGGAAAACAGGTCAAAGGAACCCATTTCCGCAAGCAGGACGACTGCACTCAGGAAACCGATGCCTGGCAGGGTCTGGAGAAGGGAGATACGGTTACGGACCGGCGTTCCTTCCAGCCTGTCGACAGCCTTATGCAGTTCTTCAAGAATGCCGTCCAGATGCTCCTGGTATTCCCGGTAGAGTTTTATATACAGCCGGATCCGGAGGGCGTTGCTATGAAGGGCACGCCCGAAAACAGCGGCATCCTCTGCTGCGCCGTACAGGGCATCATATTTTGCCAGGGCATACTTTTCCCCGAAGCGTGCCGTGGAATGGATCATTTCCACCACCAGTTCCTTTGGTGCGGCGAGAAGATCCTGCGCCAGGGGATATGCGTCCAGAAGCTTTAGGGAAGTCTGGGTGGTGGCCTTGCAGAACACATTCCGGTATGCGGGGAAAGATACTTTCAGTTCCGCAGTGAGTTTCAGGACAACGGTGGACTGCAGGTCCTTGAAGTAATAGTAGTCCCGTACCAGGTTGCGCAGGTCAATGACCTCATCATCTGGGATGATGGAAGTCTTCAGGGAAGCATCCAGCCCGACCTTGGCAGCCTTTTTTGAATCAAATTTATCATTATGCAGTTTCCTTACGTTCATGTTTGTGCTATTCTTAGTGATGATAGGATTAATGACAGAGCAGTCAAACCCCTTATCGCGAAGGAAGCACAGGAGCGGGATATGGTAGATCCCGGT
>QXWO01000219.1 GCA_009911035.1 Lachnospiraceae bacterium | reverse complement strand
TAATGAGTACCTCTTTTCTTGTGATTTTGATTATATCTCATTAGCCACTCCCGTTACAACTTTAGTATAGCACTTCATATATCATTGCGGCATTTTCCCGATATATTTCATCAATTTTTTCTTTATCCATATCAGCACCTCATATTATTAGTTCTTTTCAAGTGCGATTTGTTACAAATATTTTTATATTTTTTTACTTAAAAGAAAAACCCTGTCATTGACAGAGCCTTTCCTTGTTTAATCGAACCATTTGTCACTGCTAATTTCTTAAATAAAAATACTTCAACAGAGCTATTTCTGCCATTATTGCAAAATCAGCTTTTCGCCTGATAAGTTCCGACTGTTTTTCTTTTGGCAGATTCTCAAACACACTCTGATACCCTTTATCTATCAAAGGAGTACCTTTTGACATTTTGCCCGTTCTTCCTCTGTGATATAAACTTTCTTTTCCATACTACTTTACCTCGTTTCTTATAAAATTTTACCATATTCATTTTATAAGAACCACCTGCACACCAGCTTTTATTCCTCTTGTTTGTTGCAAAACCCACTTTACTAACAATTCACTTCGGAGAATATGACGTGGATTTTGTTTATGCCAAAGTGGAAGTAACAGTTCAAAACGGAGTGATTACAAACATTGATATTCTGGAGCATAAAAACAGGCGTGGAAGCCACGCAGAAGTTGTTGTTGACAGAATCATTGAAGAACAGAAAATAGATGTTGACGCAGTATCGGGGGCAACAAATTCAAGCATCGTCATAAAGAAAGCTGTTGAAAATGCCTTAACAGAAAAAAATAGAAAATGAGCGGGAAAACAGAGTGGATTTATTGCCCCGTCTGCGGGAGCAAAACAAGGTTACAAATTTGGCTAGTACTTCATCCGGTTAGTAGCGATACTTTACAGTGCTGGAAAAATTTGCTATACGCCATAAAAAACGGTATTGGAGGACGCAGATATGCCACGCTACATTGTCACGCTGACAAGCGATGAAATACAAGAACTGAAAGTATTAATACAAAAAGGCGGAAAGGGTTACCGCATAAAGCATGCGCAGATACTACTGAAGCTGAACCAAAAAACTGCAAACAAGGCATGGACATATGACCGTATCAAAGACGCATATGGAGCTTCCCGCACCACCATTGCAGGCATTGCGCAGCGGTCCGTCATGGAGGGGATAGAGGCAGCCCTTGGGCGGAAGGTGCAGGAAAATGTTTATGATACACTAAGAATACCTGAAAAAAGCGTTGGAATTCCCCGAAAAAAGCGTAGGAAATTCCCTAAAT
>QXWO01000002.1 GCA_009911035.1 Lachnospiraceae bacterium | reverse complement strand
AGATTAACACAATCTGCGAAAAATAACCTTTCCCCTCTTTGATTATCCCATTTATTAATCCGTCTGACCCACGTATTGACCATAAATAGCGGACAGTGAATTCATATGGCGGCGTTTGGTTTCAATAGTTGGGTGTACATAACGGTTCAACGTGATCTTTACATCGGAATGTCCCAAAATCTCACTTAAGCTTTTCACATCCGCCCCGTTGTTGATGCAGTTGGTAGCGAATGTATGGCGGAGAATATGAAAATTTTTTCTGCTGATCCCCGCATCCTGAAGATATCTTTGAAATTTGTTCTGATACGTCCTTGGCTCCATAGGGCGGCTGCCATTGATCACATACCCCTCCTGTATGCCCTTGTAGGAAGACAGCAATTTAACCATTTCATCTGACAGAGGAATCTCACGTCTGGAGAATATGCTTTTGGGATCTCCCTCCAAAAGGATGGTCTTGTTCCTATGCCCCTCGACTGCGATTCGCTGTACCGTCCGGTTTACATACAGTACCTGCCTTTCCAGATCAACATCCTGCCATTTCAGCGAACATACTTCCCCCAAGCGAAGCCCTGTAGAAATACAAAGAAGGATTCCAAGCTTATGAATGTCCATCCCTTCATATAAGCATTGAAGCAGTTTCGCCTGTTCTGTCAGATTCAGCGCCTGTCCATGGCAGTTTATGCTCTTAGACTTTCCGAAGGAACACCGGGGCATTCCTATATGGTAATGGGAGGCAGCATAGGCAAGCATCTGCCCAATCACACAGGACACGCTTCTGCTTAAGCTGTCAGACATTGGATCTTGATCACTTTCTTCAAAAACTTTGGCAAGAATATTCTCATCCACCCGGGACAGGGGAATCTCTCCCAGCGTTTTTTTGATGTGCTTCTCATAAACGGAACGATACTTCATATAGGTGGCATATTTTTTTCTGCGCTCTACGCAGGCCAGCCATTCCTTGGCCGCCATGTCCCATAATACCTCACCGGGAGACGTGCCTTTTGCCCTGACGTTTTCAGCCTCCTTTTTTGCCGCTGAAAGCTTGTCCTTAGCCTCCCGGTAAGTTCTGGCGTAAACAGAATGGCTTACACTTTTTCCCGTCTCCACGTTCGGCAAAGTATATCTTCCTTCCCATCTTCCGTCTTTTCTTTTTCGGATGTTTTCTCCACGTCTTGCCATTTCCAATAACCTCCTGACCATTTTCCTGACCCTTAATAGAGCCGGTTCCTGAACTTTTCCTGTTTTTCAGACAGTTTCCGACACAAAAACACTGCCGCGCCATCCAATATTATCCAAAAAATTATATGTTGTTGACAGAACTTCATTTAGCAAGTATAATTTCATATAGATTAGTACATAACCTTGATAGATTTCATGATGATTTATACATTTTGACATTTCGCAGATTGTGTTAATCTGCGAAGAATGTTTTATAAATTTAGTATGCCCATTTGGGGTAAAAATTATGTGCATTTTAAAGATGGGGAATGAAAAATGAAAAAATCAAAAATATGGCTGTTATTATTCGGTGCTTTTGCTGTAACCGCTGTAGTTGGGGGAATATTTTTCGCTACAGGATATTTGAACAGACAGAAAGCCAATAAGGCCTATGAAGAGATGCAGGCGGTTGTAAACAGCGGGATACCGGAAGAAAACCAAGAGGCAGGGCTGGAAGGGCAGAAGGATGGGGCTTGGCAGAAATCGGAAGCAGACGGGGACGCTTTGGCAAATGAGTCCGGGGCAGTCCAGGAAAATGGTTCTGCAGCAAGAGCGGAAGCACCTCCGGCAGGCACAGAGGAAGGACTTACCCAGTCAGTTGAACGGAATGCGGCGGCAGAGCTTTCCGGCGGAAAGGGAAACGCTCTTTCATCAAAGCCAGATGTTACCGTAACCGGAAAGAATCTTGACTGGGATGCCCTGCATAAAGAAAATGCGGATATCTATGCCTGGATTTCCGTTCCCGGTACCACAGTGGATTATCCGGTGCTCCAGCATCCTACCAGCAACGCTTATTATTTAAACCGGAACATGGACGGGTCTAAGGGATACCCGGGCTGTATCTATACAGAAAATTATAATAGCAAGGACTTTTCGGATCTGCATACGGTGGTATACGGACACAATTTAAAAGACAAGACCATGTTTTCCACCCTGCATAATTTCGGGAAGGATAAACTGGTGCAGGAGCCTCATTACATATACGTATATACGGAATCAGGCGTGTTTACCTATGAAATTTTTGCAGCATATGAGTTCCCTGCGATTCATCTTCTGGTGAATTATGACTTGACCAATGAATATGTCTATGCCCAGTACATAAAAGACATTTTGAACATGGACAGTACCAATGCAAGAGTGGCAAATATCCGTCATGACATTGAGGTGACAGAAAAAGACAAGATCATCACGCTGTCAACCTGTACCACAGACCATGACGCCAGCCTGCGTTTTCTGGTGGTGGGCGTGCTTCGGAATTCGTAACAGGAAGGAGGAAGCATCCATGCTGGATAAAGAGGAAACGGTTGAAAGGAAGAAGCTTGGGATCGGCGCGATGACCATAGTCACCATCCTTACAATTGTTTTCGTGTTTTTGGGAGTTGTCCTTGTGATGAGGATGATTGGAAAAAATAACCTCACAACAGTGGTTGCAGGGACAGAAAATACGGAAGCAGCGGCAGAACCGGAGGCCGGTGAAAAAAGCGGCGGGCTGGAAGAAAACCAGATTATTTATGAAGGAAAGCGCTACGCTCTGAACACGGATTTGATCACGATCCTGGTGATGGGAATTGACAAGGAGACAGTGGAAACCATAGGAGGCCAGAGCTGGAGCGCGGAGGGGGCTAGTGAGTATGCCGGCGGTCAGGCGGACGCACTGTTTCTGGCTGTTCTTAATCCACATGATAAAAATGTATATGTGATTGCCATTAACCGGAATTCGATGGTGGACGTGGATGTGTTTGACGAAAATGGCGATTACGTGGGCAGGTTTAAAAAACAGGTGGCACTGCAGCACGGTTATGGAGACGGCGGGGAGGAAAGCTGTATCAGACAGGTGAAAACTGTCTCCCGTATGTTCCACGATATTCCCATACACGCCTATGTCGCCATCAGCATGGATGCCATCCCGGCGCTGAACGATGCGGTGGGCGGTATCACAGTGAAAGTGCTGGACGATATTATCTATCCGGAGTATGATATGGACCTTCACCAGGGAGATATGGTCACTCTTGACGGGAGAACGGCCTACTGGTATGTGCGGCTTCGGAATGAAAATGCCTTTAATTCCAATGAACTGCGCCTGCAGAGACAGAAACAATATCTGACCACCTTTGCGGCGGAGGCGAAAAACCAATCGATGGCGGATATCCGGGTGGCAGTCAGGCTCTACCAGACTGTGCAGAAATATATGGTGACAGATATCGATCTGGGAAGCTTTACTTATCTTGCCACAGAGGCGTTAGATTATGACTTTGATATCAGCAGCCTGTATTCCCTGAAAGGGGAAACGGTCCAGGGAAACTTGTTTGAAGAATTCTACATAGATGAGGAGGCGTTACAGGAGCTGATCATCACAATCTTTTATGAGCAGGTTCAAGAACCGGATACCCGGCAGTAATTACGCAGGGATGTATACAAGTATTAAATCCGGAAACCACAAGCTGGATTTGATATAGACCACATGAGATGTAGGAAAGGAGGAACTATTATCATGAAAAGAAAAGTTTTAGCATTACTGTCTGCTATAACAGTAATGGCATCGGCATCAATGACTGCTTTTGCAGCCAGCCCTACAGTACCCGGCACAGAGGCTCCTGCTCCCGGGCAGGCAGCGTCAACCGTTGTTACTGAGATGAAGACAGCCACCGAATATACTTCTGTGACAACTGTTTCAGAAGGCTTTACTGTGACCACAGTATCCCAGACGATCGTACAGTCTGTTGCAGTAACGGTACAGAACCAACTGTTAAATAATCTGGCTTCTGTTGGTGCGTCATTTATGGAAGCAGCAAAAGCAAATACACAGTTGTCCACAAGCAGCTACAGCAGTATTGCAGCAGCAGCGGCAGATCCCACAAAGAGAGTTACCGCTTCTGTGGTTTCTGTAGTGGAAGTGAATGCCCAGAATGCTGTCAAGGCTGCAAATGGCAATTATGTGGTGACAATGAATGTGGCCAGCATCACAAGTAACGACGCTATTGCCATCCTGCATTATACAGGCAGTGCATGGGAGACCATTATCCCTACCAACGTAGCAAACGGCTCTGTAACATTTGAGGCAGCAAGTCTTTCACCGATCAGCATTGTCAAGCTTGAAGTTGAAAGCCTTGCAGCAGCTCCGAAAACCGGAGAGACCGCAGCGGCAGCGACAGTTGTCATGATCTTTGGCATAGCAGGCGCAGTTTTCTGTGGAAAGAAATATTTTGGATAAATAGAAACAAACGCCGCACCTTTTGGGGACGGCTTACAAATCAACAAAAATAAGATCTTATTTATTCCGAACATCATGTGGTTGATATAGGAACACAGCTCCTGGCAGGGGAAACCCTGCCGGGGGAACTGTTTGACAAAAATAAGTGGAACAGACGCCAATGAGAAAAGTCCTTTTTGTAACAACGATCAGCGGTTTTTTGCCGCAGTTTGAAAAGAATGATGTGAAGCTGTTAGGAGAGATGGGATGTCAGGTACATTATGCCTCTAATTTCAGAAATCCTGTTTATGCTTTTGATGAAAAGGAATTAAAAAGCCAGGGAATCTTTCTGCATCATATAGATATTGCCAAAAGCCCGGTCAAAATCAGGGAAAACATTGCAGCCATCAGACAATTACGGACTGTAATCGAAGAAAATGATATTGATATCATTCATTGCCACAATCCCATGGGAGGGGTGGCAGGCAGGGCGGCGGCGGGAACCGGAAGGCGCAGGCCCTATGTGATCTATACGGCTCATGGCTTTCATTTTTATAAAGGAGCGCCGCTTTTAAACTGGCTGTTGTTTTATCCGGCGGAAAGATTTCTTGCCAGATTTACCAATCAGCTTGTGACCATAAATAAAGAAGATTATGTAAGAGCCCGGGGCTTTTTGTTACGCCCGGGGGGAAATATTGTTCATATACATGGCGTGGGTGTGAACCCTGAAAGATTCTGCCCGGATAAGGGAACAGGAGAGAAGATGCGTAAAAGGCTGGGGGTACCCAGGGACGCTTTCCACATTGTTACGGCGGCAGAGCTTAATGCCAATAAGAATCAGAAAGTGATCATAGAAGCAATCTCCAGGCTTGGGAGTAAAGATATATATTACAGTATCTGCGGAAAAGGTCCGAATGAGAAAGTGTTAAAGGCATTAGTCAGAGAAAAACATCTGGAAAAACAGGTGCGCTTTCTGGGATACCGGACAGATATGGAGGATGTGCTAAGGAGCGCAGACTGTTTTGCGTTCCCTTCCCGGCGTGAAGGGCTGGGGGTTGCTGCCATTGAAGCTCTTTTATGCGGCGTACCGCTGATTGCAGCGGATAACCGGGGAACCAGAGAATATGCCATAAACGGCATTAACAGCATTGTCTGCCGGCCGGATAATGTGGAGGATTTTCAGGAAGCGATTTGGCTTCTCTGTAAGGATGCAGGCACCAGGATTCGGATGGCGGATGCCTGCAGGGTATCGGCAGGGAAGTTTACCATAAATGAGACAGGAAAGACAATGAAAGAAGTATATCAAAAGGCGCTGGGTTCCCTATAAGGAATCCGTGCGCGGAAAAGAGGATTTTCCCATGGAACAGCCAATGGTTTCCGTCATTATGGGAGTATATAATCAGTGGGACGGACAAATTCTGCGGGATGCGGTCAACTCCATTTTAAACCAGACTTTCAGAGACTTTGAGTTTATTATCTGGGATGACGGTTCATGCCCGGAGGCGGCGGAAAATGTACAGGCTCTGGGAGGACTGGACCAGCGCATCATCATTGCTGGAAGGGAAGAAAACAGAGGACTGGCGTTTTCCTTAAATGAGTGTATACGGCTGGCAAAAGGAAAATATATTGCCCGGATGGATGCAGATGATTTTTCCATGCCATGCCGGCTGGAGCGGCAGGTAGATTTTCTGGAAAGTCATCCGGAATATGGATGGTGTGGGACCAGTGCGGAGCTGTTTGATGAAAATGGTGTCTGGGGACTGCGTCCTATGCCGGAAATTCCCCAGATGGCAGACTATTTCCGTTATTCTCCTTATATCCATCCCTCTGTCATGTTCCGCAGGGAGCTGTTTGACCAGGAACGGGGGTATCTTGATACCCAGGAAACCCTGCGCTGTGAGGATTACGAAATATTTATGAGTCTTGTAGGACGGGGGCAGAAAGGGTATAACCTTCAGGAATCTCTTTTCCGGTACAGGGAAACCAGGGAATCCTACCGGAAACGTAAGATACATTACCGCATCAATGAGGCAAAAACCAGATACCGCAGCTATAAAAAGCTTGGGATTTTATTTCCGTCAGGGTGGTTTTATGCGCTGCGCCCTGTAGCGGCATGTGTGATTCCGCCCCGGATACTGGAAATGATCAAGAGAACAGAGGGAAAATTCAGAAAGAAGGGCATATGGGATGGGCAGGCTAATACAGAAGGAAGAGAGTATCCAGCAGCGTCTCTGGCAGTACAGAGCCATACTGGAGCAGAACCCGCCTCATTTGCAGGCATTGGAAAAATCCATAGCCCGTCAGAATGGACTGTCTGATTATGACAGAATCTTTTTACATATATTTGCGCCGTCTGTAACATCCTTTGCAAAGTGGGCGCTGGACAAGGCCCATTCCCTTGGGATCAGACGTCTGTATTTCCTTGCAAGGGATGGCTGGCTTCTTCAATACGCCGCGGAGATACTTGCAGAAGACGCGGGATACGATTTTGAGATGAGATATCTGAAAGTATCCCGCTATTCTCTCCGCAGGGCCCAGTACAGACTGCTGGGGGAAAAATGCGTTGAATTGATCTGTATCGGCGGAATTGATATTTCTTTTCAGAAAATGATGAAAAGAGCGGCACTTACAGAGGAGGAGGCGCGCCATGTGGCAGAGCTTGCCGGATTTGGCGAACAGTACTTAACGCCGCTAAATTATACACAAATACAGGAATTGAAAAAGGTTTTGGCAGGGATTCCTGCCTTTTTGGAATATGTGAGGATACATTCGGAAGAATGTTATGACAATACCATTGGCTATCTCACCCAGGAGGGAATGCTGGAAGAAATCCCCTATGCCCTGGTGGACAGCGGGTGGACGGGTACCATCCAAATGAGCCTCCAGCAGCTTGTGTCAGCGGCGCTGGGACGGGAGCGGAAAATGGAGGGCTTTTATTTCGGGCTGTATGAACTTCCCCCCAAGGCAGAGCCGGGCAGGTATCATGGATATTACCTTACCCCCAAAAAGGGGATACGCAGAAAAGTGAAATTTTCCGTATGCCTTTTTGAGACGGTATGTTCTTCCCCCGCAGGTATGACCCTTGGGTACGAAAAGAAGGGAGAAAGGTATCTGCCAAGGGAAAATGGCAGGGGAAATCCCAACCAAAAAACGATGGAGCGCAACAGAGAACTGCTGGGACAGTATCTGCATGCCTATACCGGCTGCTTAAGATGCGGCAGCAGAAACCATGACGTTCTCTTTTTTGATTTTTTTTGGGGATTTTTTAAGGGGGTACAGGAAGATACAGCATTTGTGGAAAAACTCCTTAAGCTGTGTATGGGGACTCCTGTCAAAGAAGAAGCGCTGCTTTTGGGTGAACTGCTGTTTTGTGATGACGTGCTGGAATTACAGTTACAGAAGGTGGCGGCGGACTGGGGTATTTCGGAAATCAAAAACCAGAGATTTATCAGTAAGATTTTAATAAAGCTTAACAGGAAAAAGGAAAAGCTTAAGGAAAGCGGATGGCCGGAGGGAAGTATTGCCAAAGCAGGGGGGACTGTAAGGGGAAACCTGCGGCAGGAGCGGATGTACAAATATTTCATGTATGTAAGAAAGGCTTTATGTAAAAGTGGGACATAAGCGTAAACGCAGGAGGACAAAAAAGTTCCTGCGACGAAAAGAAGATGTTAAACAATATTTATTTGTGATCAATGAACTGACAGCCAGGGAAATCAAACGCAAATACGCAAGAAGCTCTCTGGGCATTATATGGAGCGTGCTCAATCCGCTTTTGAATATGGTAGTAATGTCGCTGATTTTTTCCACCATGTTCAAAAGATCCATTGAGAACTTTCCCATTTATTTTCTTACCGGGCAAATGTTCTGGTCGCTGTTTTCCGGCGCCACCAACTCTGCCATGACAGCGCTGGTGGATAATAAGGGGCTGCTGGTGCGGGCAAAGCTGCCCAAGCAGACCTTTATACTGTCAAGGATCTATACGTCACTGGTGAACTTTGGCTACACGCTTATTGCCTACGTGATGATGCTGGCAGTATTTCGCATAAAATTGAGCTGGACGATGGCGCTGCTTCCTCTGGATGTTTTATTTGGACTGGTTTTTTCTATGGGAATTGGTTATTTACTGGCTGTGGCATATGTGTTTTTTGCAGACATTAAATATCTGTATTCTGTTCTGCTTACGCTGTGGATGTATTTGTCAGCAATCTTTTACCCAGTAAGCGGGCTGTCGGAGGGCATGAGGGGGGTCATTGAGTGTAATCCCGTTTATGCCATGATTGCATTTGCCAGAGAATGTGTCATGTATGGAACGGTTCCCCGGCCGGAGCTGTGGTTAAAGCTCTTTGTCTGGAGCTTTGGAAGCCTCGGGGTGGGGCTGCTGATATTTAAATCAAAAGAAAATCAGGTTATGCAGAAAATATAGCGCAAAAGGGGGAGGGCCGTCTGCACCGCCCCGGCGGCGCAGTATCCCGGAGAAAATCTGGAATGTATGGGGGAAAAAGAATGAATGGATACAGGAAAGGGAGGGCTTTGGCCGTCATCCTTCTTTGCATGGCGCTCCTTAAGCCATTGCATGTGTGGGCGGCGGAGGCATTCGTTGCCTTTGGCTCTGACTGGTATAACGGGCAGGAAGGCGAAACCTTTCCTGTAGGAGTCTATATCCGCGGGGATGCCGGAATCGGTGAATATCATGTGACAATTCAATACGACCAGCAGCGGATGCAGTATATCTCCGGGGCGGATAAAGCGGATCAGGAAAGCGGTGTGCTGACCCTTACAGGAACCGGAGGGGAGGAAAGTATCAAATACTGGCTTCAATTCCAGCCTATAGCCACGGGAGAAGGTTCTCTGGAAATCACGGCCGCTTCTGTCCGCACGACAGAGGGCGGAGAATTTACGATCTCCCAGCTTGGCGCATCTCCCGTCTATATTGGCGTTCCTGTACCGGAGGGGGATGACCGGGAGGAAGTTGACACCCGGATTCCGGCAGAAAACCCTGCAGATGTGCAGGAGGGGCAGGAACCTGCAGAAGGCATCGGCGGGGAAGCAGAACCCCTCCGGGAACCCGCGGTTCCGGAGGCTGGGACTGTTCCACAGGCGGCACAACCGGAAAATGAAAATCCACCGCCACGGGAAAAAGAAACCGGAAATCCACAGGAATCTATAAAGCGGGAAGATCTGGAAGCCAAAGGAGCTGGAGGAGAAAGCAGTCAGGGACAGAAAGAACCAGGACAAAAAAAGTCAGTATTTTACAATACTTACCTGATTCTTGCTCTGACAGTTCTGATCTTGATCATAGTAGTGGAGTTGATTCTTTTCAGAGTTCGGAATCTTTTGGGCAGGGGTACCGGGGAAGAAAAGAAGCCCGAAGAAAACTATATTCCGAAAATACAGGTAGATGATTTTGACTATAATGAAGATGGAGAGCTACTGATTTACAATCTGAAGGATGAGCCGTATTCCACTCGTATACAGGAAGAAAAGCTGGAACGGGAATTGGGGGAGCCGGTTATCAGGGTAAAGGATGTGACCATGGAATTTCATCTATCTTCCAGCAATCCATCAGGATTGAAAGATTATTTTATCCAGATGATCAAACGACAGATCACTTACCGGAAGCTTTATGCACTGTATCATGTCAGCTTTAATGTGTATAAAGGAGAAGTTGTGGGGATTATAGGGACGAATGGTTCCGGAAAAAGCACCCTTCTAAAGATTGTATCCGGCGCCTTAAAGCCCACAGAGGGAAAAGTGGAGGTCAACAGGCGCAAAGTCCAGCTTCTTACTCTGGGAACGGGATTTGACGGAGAACTTACGGCAAGGGAGAACGTTTACTTAAACGGTTCTATTATTGGCTATTCAAGGAAGTTTCTGGAGGAACATTACGAAGATATTGTCAAATTTGCCGAATTGCAGGATTTTATGGAGGAGAAGGTAAAGAACTTTTCAAGCGGTATGGTTTCAAGGCTTGGATTTGCCATTGCTACTGTGGGAGAGGCGGCGGAGATTCTGATTTTGGATGAGGTTTTGTCCGTAGGGGATGAGTTTTTCAGGAAAAAAAGCCTGAAAAGAATCCGGGAAATGATACATGGAGGAAGTACGGTGCTGATGGTGTCCCATGGAATGGGTACGATCCTGGAACATTGTACTAGGTGTGTGTGGATTGAAAAGGGCAGGCTGCAGATGACAGGAGATCCTAAAGAAGTCTGCCGCGCTTACCAGAGAATGCAGCCAGAGAGCTGATGACAGATAGCCCGGTCAAAGGAAAGCAATTTTCAAACACGCAGGAAGGACATCATCAGGAATGAGAATGAAGTTATACCAGTTACTTGTAAACCGGGTACCTGCCATTAGAAGAAGGTATCACGGGCTGCGCCAGAGAAGACCCGGAAAGCTGGGGAGGATCTATGCATGGGCCGTTCTTCTCGGCATGAATCTTTCCTATGGAATTCTGCGCAGAAAATGGGAGCGGGAGATTTTTTATCCGGATGAGAAGAAATGCCCTCCGAAAAAGGTCAGCGAGTCTTCTCTTTCCCTTCGGGAGGCGCCGGAAGAATTTGCCCGGCGCCTGCTGCAATATGACATTATTTCTTTTGATGTCTTTGATACGTTGCTGTTCCGCCCCTTCTCCAACCCCGGGGATCTATTTTTCCAGGTGGGAGAAAAGCTTGGATACCCGGATTTTGAACGTATCCGCAGGGAGACGGAGTGGCATGCCAGACAGAAGGCAAAAAGGACACGCGGCAGTTATGAGGTAACGCTGGAAGAAATCTATGAAGAACTGGAGATTCAGGCGGGAATTCCTGTGCAAATAGGAATGTGGACAGAAATAGAGACAGAGAAAGAACTTTGCTTTGGAAATCCCTATATGCTGGAGACTTTTCAGCATCTTAGCCGGCATTTGGAAGGACAAAAGCAGGATAAAAGGATTGTCTGTGTTTCCGATATGTACCTTTCCGGTGAGGTAATACAAACCCTTTTGATAAAGTGCGGCTTCCATGGAATAGACCATTGTTTTGTATCCTGTGAGACAGGCGCAGCGAAAGGGGAGGGAAAGCTCTTTGAAAAGGTAAGGGAAACCTATGGGAAAGACAAAACCTATGTGCATGTGGGGGATCACCCGGAAGCAGATATTAAGATGGCAAAAAGATGCGGATTTGACACGGAATTTTACCAGAATGTCAATCTGGCAGGGATGCCTTACCGGGCGGAGGATATGTCTGTGATAACCGGCTCCCTGTACCGGGGGATCGTAAATACCCATATTCATAATGGAATGAGGGTATACAGCCGGGAATATGAGATGGGGTTTATTTACGGCGGCTTGTTTGTGACAGGGTACTGCCAGTTTATCCATGAATATGTAAAATGCCATGAAATTGATAAGGTTCTGTTCCTTTCCCGGGATGGGGAAATCTTACATAAGGCATACCGGATGCTTTATCCTGAGGAATCAGGAGAAGAAAAGACAGAATATGTGTACTGGTCCAGGCTGGCGGCGGCAAAGATGGCGGCCGGATATTTTAAATATGACTATTTCAGAAGATTTCTGGAGCATAAGGTAAATCAGGACAAAACCTTAGCGCAGATATTCCAGAGCATGGAAATTGAAGATATGCTGGATGATATGTGCCGGGAACTGCCGGGTTTAGCAGCGGAGCTGTGGGATGAGGGCAGCCCTTTTTCCAGCAATAAGCCTGCTTACAGGGGAAAGAGCAGGGGGGAAGGAGAGGTATCCCCCAAGACGAAGCTGACCAATAAAAATGCAGGGCTTGTGAGGGCATATTTGACTGCCCATTGGGAGGAAGTGCTTTCCCACTATCAGGACCAGCTTGCCGCAGGAAAGCTTTATTATGAAAAAGTTTTGAATGGCTGCAGGCGGGTGGCTGTGGTGGATGTGGGCTGGGCAGGGAGCGGCGCCATGGCACTGGAGTATATCGTAAATAAAATATGGAATCTGGACTGTGAAATAGTGGGGCTTCTGGCTGGGACAAACTCAGTCCACAATGCAGAACCCAATATGAGCGAGCCCTGTCTGGCGAAGGGACGGCTGGTCAGTTATCTGTTTTCCCAGGAAATGAACAGGGATATCTGGAAATGGCATGACGCGGCAAAGGAACATAATCTGGGAGTGGAGCTTTTGTGCAGTTCCGCCCGGGGAAGCCTTAAGGGATTTTATCTGGATAAAGATAAGAGCGATAGACTAATCTGCCGGGTGCAATTGAAAGAACCGGATGCCGACGGAAATATGGTGAAAGAGATCCAACAGGGAATTCTGGATTTTGTGGAAAAGATGCATTTGAGGGATGATATGGTGAAAAAAGTTGCGGGAAGTGACGGGTATGCGGTGATGAAGATATTGCTGCAGGGGAGGAATGAAGGGACAAGTGAGCTGGAAGTGGGGATATGATTTTTATGGGATACAGGCGCCAGTAATAAGAAAGTGGAAATAGGGAGGAACAGGATAAAACAATGAACGAAAATAGTGAGGTTTGTCATGAAAAAAAATTGGGGGGGGGTAAAAAAGATGCTGATAAATTGCCGAAGGTGGCAATTATCATCCCAATATACAATGTGGAGCATACACTTGTAGAGAATTGTATAAACAGCGTTATTGTCCAAACCTATAAAGAAATAGAAATTGTGTTGGTAGATGATGGAAATGATAAGGATTATGCAGAATTTATTGAGAGATTTAAAAGAATAGATAATCGCATTTCTGTTTATAGGCACGAACAAAATCAGGGATTATATCAGGCAAGAATGTCTGGCGTTAAACATTCAAATTCGGACTATATTGCCTTTGTAGATGCTGATGATACAATTTTGAATTTGTAAAAGATGAGGATAATTATTTTATACAAAAGAAAACAGTATGGAAATAATCCTGATTTTAAGATAAGCAGGACTAACTATCCAATACAAAAAGTATGTGTAAATTTCAGGACATTTTATGGTCTGCTGTCAGTAAAAGAAAAACACTTTCTAACGTACTGCGCAAATAGAAGGTATGATTTTGTAGAGCAGACAGACTATATGTTTACCCCTGAAAATGCTGCTGATACGGCTTATTATAATTATGTATCGAAATGGATCGATCATAAGAAAAAGCTCTTTTTTGATGTGGATGAGTGGAAAAATTATTTAGCAGATTTTCAGTTTTCCATGGGGTTGAGATTTCATGGAAATGTGGTAGCTCTATGGAATAGGATTCCTGCTCTGTTTTTTATAATAGATAGCAGAACGGAGGAGCTTGTACGTTATTTTAACTTACCATTTTTGAAGATGCAGGATTTTGATGACAGAAAACCTATAGAGTATTATTATGAATTGGCTGATTATACGGCATTTAATTCAAATTATGAAAAGAAATTTCTAAAATATCAGGAATTTTTAAGAAAAAATAAGATTTTGACTCATAGTGAAGGATAGCAGATGAAGAAAAAGCAAAAGATTTTACTGGTATCCCATGAGATGACATATACCGGGGCACCGAGAAGTCTGCTGAATATAGCAAAAATTTTGAAAAAGTCAGGCACAGAGGTGGATGTCTGGACTTTAAAAAAGGGAGATTTTCAAAGAGAATTTGAAAAGGAACAGATTCCGGTCAGCATCCTGTCAAAAACCATTGGGGAAGATAGGCTAAGGCAATACCAGCTTATTATTTTGAATACGTTTTTTACGGCCCATTTGGCTGAAAGATTCCAGAAAATCACAAGAACCGTCTTATATATAAGAGAAGGGCGCAACATTCCTGTGCTGGTCAGGGACTGTGGACTGCATATGGAGCATATCCGAAATGCCAATGAGGTGGTTTGTATCAGTGAATATGCAGAAGTCTTTATAAGGGAAAACTGTATGCCCCATAAGCTCTCTGTTCTTCATAATTTTGTAAAAGATGACTATGAAGGTCAGCTAAATCTGGTAAGAGATGGCAGGATTCATTTCCTTCTATCTGGCACCTATGAAGAAAGAAAGGGATTTGACATTGCAATTGCCGCTTTTTTGCGTATGCCGGAGGAATTAAAAAAAGTGACCCGTCTCCATATTGCCGGTCAGATGCCAGAGTGGTCAAGGGGGTTCTGGGAGAGGCTAAGGGCAATCTATGATGAGCGGATCATCGAGCATGGGATGATAGCAGACGAAGAAAAGCGCCTTGCATTGTACAGGAAGATGAATGTGTTTGTGATTCCCTCAAGGGATGAAGCATGTTCTCTGGTTGCCCTTGAAGGCGCAATGCTGGGAAAAGCGCTGATCATGTCGGAGCATGTGGGAGCCCAGTATCTGGATAAAAGAAAAAAGTATATTTATCCCACGGAAGATGTGGAGGCGCTATGCCGGAAAATGTGTGAGGCTACAAGCCGCAGGGAGCTGCTAATCCGGGGGATGGAAATGCGCAGGGCGTATAAGCAGGCAGCAACCGAGAAAGTCTATAAAAAGGAATTCCTTAAAATGATGAAAGGCATCTTTAGATAGGGGACGGAAGCATATGGAGAGCATAAATCTGTTTGACGCAAAGAACATTTTAGAAAGACCGCAGAAAATCATTTTTGCAGAGTGCAGTTTAGAGTATTTGGAGAAACACTATAACGATACCAGACAAATACTGGATTACAGTGGAATCATATTTCGAAATAAGGAGCTTGCAAATCAATTTAACAAACTGCCGGAGATAAAAGAAGATGAGCTCGTACATATGGATAATGCTGCGGTGATTATGTTTAGAGATTTAGGAAGTGGAAATAACAGTCTGCATATCAGAAGCAGCCAAATCAGGGAGATCAATGGAAACATTTTAGTAGACCATGTGACGAACTACAGAAGATGGATGTCGCTTAGGATTTTAAGGGCGCTTGGCTATTATGATTATAAAGACTTTACAGGGAATGAGATAATTTTTGACAGATTTTCAGGTAACGGGTCGATTCAAATATCGAAAAGCAGGATAGATATAAAAGATAACCGGCTGCAACTGGGGTACATAGATGTGATGAGAAGTCTGGATATTGGCCTGTATGGGAATGGGGGATTGGTGGAAGTCGGTGAATATACGACTTTTGTAGGTGGAAGCATTCACGTTACTACGAACGGGAAAGTTTCTATAGGAAGTTATTGTATGTTTTCCCATGACTTTTTGGTTTCACAGCCGGACCAGCATTCCATATTTGATTTAAAGACACATAAGCGGTTAAATACAGGGAAAAATGTTGCTATCGGAAATCATGTGTGGATTGGACGCTATGCAAAACTGGGGGGGGGTAGCGGCATACCGGATAACTGCATCGTAGGAGAGGGGACGGTAACTACCCGCCGCTTTGAGGAACCAGCCTGTATCATTGCCGGGTGCCCTGGGCGGATAATCAGGAGAGATGTGCTTTGGGCAAGGGATGATCAGAGAAACGATTTACAGACATATGAGGAATGTAAGGATAAAAAAGCACTGGATTTTTTAACCAGGGAGCAGTGGGAAAACTTTAATGCATGGAGAGAATGATGAATCAGACTCATATAGATAACAAAACAATAACGATTAAATGGAACACAGCAGATGATGACGAATTATTTGTGGATATATACAGATATGGCGGGATGTTAAAAAGTGAAAAATGTAAAGGCACAACCGTATACACTGCGGATGAACAGGGCGTATACCGGTTTATAGCCTATAAGGAGAAAAAGGGCAGGCGTATTTCCTTTAGCCAGCAGATCGTGGAATTATTTCATCAGGATACAAGGGAAAAATATGACAGATTCAAAGGGGAGAAAGTTTCAGATATCAGGCATCCATTAGACTATTATTCCTATAGAAAGCCATTTCAGGATATCGCAGTCTGCATCAATATAGCTAACCTGGCTGTCATGCAAAATGCCGGTTTTAAAAATTACTTTATAACAAAATATAATGAAAATATCAGTTTTATTTCTTTAGAGAAGCCGGTACCAATTGAAAATGGATTTGCCCTGCTTTCCGGCTACATGTTCTGCAATGGGAAACTGATTTTTGGTAATGATGATGTAAAAGAAGCGGATTGTTTAAAAACAGATTTTGAGGGCTGCTATACAAGGGTGGCAGCTTTAGGAGATAAAATAAGGCTTGACAGTGATTATTTCGGTACACATGCCTTTTATCTTTTTGAGCAGGGGGATACGGTCATAATCTGTAATCATTATCATATGCTGATGCGTTTATTGCGCATTTTGGGTAATGTTCATCTTAGCATCAGGTCTGATTATATTTCTAATATCATGGCTGGATTTTGTGGAGTAAATGAATATCCCTTTGACGATTATACGCTGTTCAATGAGATCAGGACGGTATCCATATACGAACGGCTTGAAATTGCCGATGGGGTGATAAATAAAAGTAAGTCTGAAATCTACAATGATTTAAACAGAAAAAGACCAGTCTGGTCCAGCCAGTTATACCAGAAAAAACTGCAGGAAGCAGCCATGTCGATTGTAAATACTGTTCAAATTATTGCCGGGGATGAAAGAATAAAAAAGATATCCGCAGAGTTAACAGGAGGAGTGGACAGCAGATGTGTATTTGCAGCGCTTTCCAGACTGGAGGACAGACATAAGTTTCGGTACTACAACGGGGCAGAGCAGAAGGATAATGAATTTACGATTCCTGTCATGCTGGCAGACCGTATGGGCATTCCTTTTGATTTTGCCCGGGGTGAACACAGTTCAACAGAAGAGTTCCGCCAGCTTATGATGAAAAAAATGAGCTTGTCTATGCATAAACTGATTGATGCCCATGTTTTGTTTCAGGAATACAACGCAGGAGACGGAGTCCTCTGTCTAAATGGCGGAGATGCAGGATTTAGGGGTTCTTTTTTGAACGATATTTTATTCAGGGGATATGACTTTATTGATGATTTTGGAATTTTAAAGGAAGATTTCAAAGAGGAAGACATAGAGACGTTAAACGATGCATTGAGTAGATTCGCTATATGTTCAGGAACAAGCATTGGGATCTTAAGAGAAAATTTTTTAAATACGCTTGACGGACTGGCTGGATGTGATTTTGAAAAGGCGGAACGGATGTACTTTAACCGGGCGAGATATCATTATTCTCCGATTCGTGATGGAGGATACGGGATATTACAGATTTCTCCCTTATTAAACAGAAAAATAGTCAGATTATTTTATGGAACATTTGGTGAGATAGATGCATATAAAGTAGAATTTGATGTGCTGTTCCATCTCAATCCCTTATTGGGAATCCATGAATTTAAAAACCAGCAATATAATCAATATGTTTTAAAAAATTATAGCGAGTATACCAAAACACTTATCCCGGATGCAAAGGATCTGACGAAATTTACAGAACAGAGAACGGCATATGAAGCAGAAAGAAAGACAGTGCCCGGATATGCCAGCAGGATCAATGAAATCAGAAATAAGAATATAACAAGTAAGTCAACCGATTTAAAGCAGTGGAGCATTGAACTTATCCATTACATCATAAATGTAGTGCAGAATGAAAAAGTAACTGAGACATTGTTTTATCCATGGTTTTTTCTGTGTGAAAAACTTCCGGATGTTGTGCCGGCAGTTCATAACTGGGCAGTTTACTGTATGTTTATAAGACTGGCCAATATAGCCTATCAGTTAAAAGAGATAGAGGAAGAAATATTATTGAAATAGGAAAATGAGAACAGACAAAGGAGACAGGATGTATACAGAGGAACAAAAAGCCACCTATAACAAGGTCAAAATTCATCAGCTAATAAACTTTGATATTGAGCCGGAGAATCCAATAAAGGTATCGATCGTTATACCCGTATGTAATGTAGAGCAGTATCTGACAGAGTGCCTGAACAGTGCGGTCAATCAGACCCTGGGGGATATAGAAATAATCTGTGTCAATGACGGCTCTAGGGATAGTTCCTTAGAAATATTGCTGGATTATGCAAGGCGGGACAGCCGTGTAAAGGTAATTGATAAGGACAACGCAGGCTATGGCCATACCATGAATCTGGGTATGGATATGGCCTCCGGTGAGTATATCGGTATCATTGAAAGCGATGATTATGTAGATTTACATATGTATGAGGATCTGTATCAGATTGCGCAGGAAAACAGGCTTGACTGGGTAAAAGCTGATTTTAACAGATTTGTTGTCGAGAAGGGTGTTATTGTAAATACATATAATGATGTGGCGAAAAAGAAGGAATATTACAACAGAGTGATTTCGCCCCAGGAGGAACCTTTTTCCTTCCGATTTATTATGAATACCTGGTCAGGTATTTACAGCCGCCAATTCCTTGTTTCAAATAGTATAAGGCATCAGGAGACCCCAGGCGCATCGTTTCAGGACAATGGCTTTTGGTTTCAGTCGATGATTTATGCAAAAAGGGTTTATGTTGTCAATAAACCTTACTATATGAACCGCAGAGATAATCCCAATTCCTCTGTTTACAGCAAGGGGAAGGCAGAGGCTATTATTGAGGAATATAATTATATCTATCACATATTAGAGAAAGACGAAAACAAGTTACTTTTTTTTGCACCCCAGTATCAGCTAAAGAAATATCACAATTATTTATTTCACTATAATCGTATTGCCAACGAGGAAAAGCTGGCATTTCTAGAGAAGGTTTCAGAAGAATTTAAGCTGGCGCTCTCTAAAGGGGAGATCGATCCGGAGTTTTTTAACAGCCACGAGTTAGATGAGGTTGAATGGATCGCAAATAATCCCAAGGACTATTTTTTCCAGCACAATGATGAGAGTATTGCTGTTTCTGTAATTATTCCGGTTTATAATGCTGCTCCCTATTTGAAAAAGTGTCTGGATTCTGTGCTTGACCAGGAGCTGGAAAATATTGAGGTGATATGTATTGACGATGGTTCTGAGGATGAAAGCCTTAAGATTCTCAATGACTATGCGGATACAGACAGCCGTCTGGTGGTTTTGACACAGGATAATGCAGGGGGAGGGGCAGCAAGGAACAGGGGGTTAGATATAGCAAGAGGGGAATATCTTCTATTTCTGGATGCAGACGATTTTTTTGAAAAAGAACTGGCTGCGACGGTGTATCATGCCTGTAAGAAAAAATCTGCTGATGTATGTATCTATAGGGTAAAAACGTATGATGATAAGACCGGTAAGGTTTCTTCAGAAACAGGTTCTTTTGTCAAAGAAAACATGCCAAAGAAAGATGTGTTTTCACCGCAGGATATGCGTGGAAAGATTTTTATAACGTTTCAGACCTGGCCTTGGAATAAGATGTTCAGAAGGCATTTCATCGAAAAGGAAAAAATCCGTTTTCAGGAGATCAAGAGAACAAACGATTTGTTCTTTACTTATTCTGCCCTGATGAAAGCTGCGAGAATTACTACAGTTGACAGGGAGCTTGTTTATTACAGGATAGGCAATCCCAATAGCTGTCAGTCTACGAATGAAGATGCGCCGGTAGATTTTGCAAAAGCTTTGATGAAATTGTATGAAGAGATCGAAGCTGTGGAAGAATATGAAATTTTCAAAAAAAGCTGGTTTAATCTTCTGGTAAGAAGCTGTATGTATAATCTTAATAAGCAAAATGATTCGGCAAGCTATCTGTATGTATATAACTTCCTCCATGATGAGCTGCTCCCGGCCACAGGCTTACTGGAAATAGACCCGGCGGATATCTGGAAAGTAAATGCAGATGATTATAAAGAATGTCTGAAAATAACCAATCAAACATTTGACGCCTATATGCTTGATAAATTAAGGTGGTACAGAAATGAAACTGCACAATTACAAAGACGTATTGAATCCACCAGAGGAGTAGTCAGCGAGAACTTTGCAAGAGAGGTTATGACATCCAGAAATCAGTCCGAACAGGAGATTATCAGACTGAAGGACGAAAATACAAGGCTCCAGCTTGAATTAATGGAGACAAGAACATCAATGTCCTGCCGTATTGGTCTTGCTGTAACATTTTTGCCAAGGAAAATCGCCAGACTAATTGGGGGGGGGCAAGGCGAAACATTAGGTAGCGGTACATTAAAAAAAAATTTTATCAATAAGAGGGTCCATATAGTCTACATTACAGATGAAACTTATCTTATGCCTACGGCAGTGTCCCTGTCTTCCATGAAGATGAATAAAAATAGGAAGTCAGAATATATTGTTCATATTTTTGCCAGGGAGATCTCTGAAGATGCAAAATTAAAACTAAGGTCAATGGAGGAAAACAAATTTAAGATCGATATAATTGATATCAGCCTTGAAGATGCGTTTTTGAATTATACAAAGGCTGATGGGGATTTGCACGTTACGCCATCAGCAATTTTGAAGTTCCAGATACCCAGTGTGTTAAAGGATGTGGATAAAGTCATCTATATCGATGGGGACACCATCGTTCAGGGGGATTTATGCGAATTATATAATATAGATATTACACACAGCTATATTGCTGCGGTTAAAGATGTAATTTCAGAGAGAAATCCGGGGCATTTAAAATCCATTGGTTTTCTGGGAAAATATTATTTTAATTCAGGCGTAATGCTGATGAATCTGTCAAAGATGAGGGCAGAGCAGGTCTGTGGTAAACTATTTGACTACAGGCTGCATGGAAAGAACCACTTTATGGACCAGGATGCACTAAATCAGGTATTTCGGGATAATGTGCTGTTTGTTTCACCGCGGTTTAATTTTCTAAATAAGTTTTATGAATGGTGGAGCAGGGACAAGCTGGAAGCTTTCTATGGGGAAGCCTTTGATGATAATTTGGAAAAGGCTCTGGAAAAAGCAGTCATTATACATTTTGGCAGTCATGAAAAGCCATGGATCTACGAGATGGGCATTTGCAGCGATATTTTTATGAAGTATTATGGCGCATCACCCTATCGTAATGTGGAGCGGAAGCTGATCAAAAATAAAAATGATAATGAACCGTAAAATAAAGTTTGGTTTTGAAACTATTTGATGCATATTGGGGGTGAAATCCAATGAACACACAAAAACAGGAAATTGTCTCATGGGGGGGGTTCCAATATTTTAAAGAGAATATTGAGAAACTACAGGAATCTATTGCAATAAAATATGTATACAAATCAAAACAGGATTTGGAAGGATTTTTGTATTTGGAAAAAAGTGAGCAGATACTCAAACTGGAAAATCCATTTGTGGTTATCAGCCTTGCAAAGGTATCGGATGTGGAAGAAGCTGCAAAATGGTGTAATAAATATAATATCCCTTTTTGCCATGCGCAGTTTCTCATCGGCAACGGCAGATACGATATGAAATATATTAAGGCAGTCGGTGGAAAATATACGGATAAACGGGGAAATCGTATAGAAATTCACAAAAATGCAGCAGGGAATATTATCATAGAAACCTCCGAGGCATGTAATGGGTCAATTAAAATCGGAGATGTTAAGGTAACTGATAAACTCCATATTAAAATCATGGGGGAAAAGCCTCAATTTGAGTTGGGGGATAAGACCACTATTTTTTCAGTCAATGCAATTGTGAATTCGGATGGTGTCATCGCTATCGGTAAGGACTGTATGATCTCCCATACAGTCTCACTGATGCAGTCAGACCAGCATCTGATCTTTGACGCTGAAACAAATAAGAGGATCAATCATCCTAAAAATATTGTGATAGGAAATCATGTATGGCTTGGAAGGGAGTGCGAATTGCTTGGCGGAGCGGAAATAGGAAATAATTCCATTGTTGGGGCAAAGGCAATTACGTCAGGAAAATTCCCATCCAATGTTATTATAGCGGGATGTCCGGCAAAGATCATACGGGAAGGTATCATCTGGGCGCGGGATAATATCAAGGACAGCAACGGGATACAGTCATATGAGCTGTGCAAAGACCAGGGGGCAAGGCAGTATGAGGAATACAGTGAACGAAAACCATCCAGCCAGAAGGAGATCGTGACAGAAACGTTGGAAGAAATAATAATAGGCTTTTATCAAAATGGATATAGCAAGGAACAGATAGCGGATTATATTGAACAGCGGTATGGGCAGTATTACCGAAGACCGCAATGAAAGATATAAAAGATAGTGGAAACGTGCAGGGGGAACCCAGAGCATACGCAACAGAAAGGAAATAAATGAACGATATTGAAATTGTATTGATTTGTGATGATGGTTATATAGTTCCAACACTTACTACAGTTTTTTCTTTGTTTCAAAGTAAAAATGCAAATTCAGCTTATAAGGTGCATATTATTGCCAACACCTTAAATGAAGAAAAATATGAAATATTCAATAGCTTAGAAGACGAAAACTTCATAATTGACATTGTAACGATTAATGAAAGCAAAGTATTTGAGTTAGCTGGCTCAATGAAAGATTCTTTTTGTGTTGCCACGCCATCAGCTCTTTTAAAATTTTTTATTCCCCAAATAATCAATGTCCAAAAGGTTTTATATCTTGATGGCGATATCCTGGTAAAAAAGGATCTTTCTGATCTATATTCAATTGACATTGGAAATTATTTTGGTGCGGCTGTAATTGATTCCTCAAAATTATATAGTAACAGACCAATTGTAAAGGAAAAAAACAGTTATTTTAACTCTGGCGTAATGCTGCTGAATCTTGTAAAAATGGCGTCGGTGATAAACAATCTGATTATTACAAAGAAAGAGCAGCCAGACCAGACGCTAATGGATCAGGATGTATTTAATATAGTTATAGGAAATAATATTGTAAATCTGCCGATTAAATATAATTTTTTGTATACAAATCTGATTCGTGCAAAAAAGAATTATACAATTAAGGATTTGAACATCCTATACGGGACGCATTATAAAAGCTTAAGAGAGATATATGCTGATGCGGCCATTATTCATTATGCATCAAAAGATAAGCCATGGAAATGTGTTGAATCGCCAATGGCAAGAAAATGGTATAAAAATTACAGAGATTTAAAAAAGCGTTTAGTATTAAAGCAGGCAGATGATTCAGAAATCAAATCTTTTGAAAAAAATATTGCAGATGATTCCAGATTAATGAATGCAATGAATATGGATGGTTCTGATTTGATCAATCATAACGACCTGATCGTTTCATTGACTTCCTATCCTAAACGGATGAATTATATCCATAATACAATAAAATCATTGATTGAACAAAGTGAGATCCCTGACCGGATAATTTTGTGGTTAGCAGAAGAAGAATTCCCCGGACGTGAAAAGGATTTTCCATCGGAGCTATTGGAATGCATGGGGCAGGGCCTGGAAGTCAGATGGTGCGAAAATTTAAGATCACATAAAAAATATTTTTACACAATGATGCAGTTCCCGGAGAATATTGTCATAACCGTCGATGATGATGTGATTTATGATGACAAAACCGTTTCTTATCTATATAAGTCATATTTAAAATTTCCTGACAGCATTTCAGCAAATCGTGTTCATGTGATGGGATTTGATACAGAAAGAAAAATATCAGAATATGTACAATGGCCGCAGGAGACAGAGCAGATAGTGCAGGAACCTAATTTTGCATTATTCTTCACAGGGGTTGGAGGGGTTTTATATCCGCCTCATTGCCTGCATAAAGAAGTTTTCAATATAAGGATGCTGGAAAAAAACTGTCCTACAACAGATGATATCTGGCTTAAAATGATGTCCGTATTAAATGGGACAAAAACAGTGTGCGCTTATCCGAATATTAAAATATCACTCATAGAAGAAACACAGAAAAATGCTTTGTATAAATTAAATCGTGCCGGTGGAGAAAATGACAGGCAGTTTTTAGCCTCATTAGAATATTGCAGGAATTTCAATGAGGATATTCTTTCTGACATTTATGCTGATTATTGTAAAATTTCTGATTTGCTTTTAAGCCCGGCGGTTTCTGTTATTATTCCCATAAATGATAATAACTGTAATATGCAGAATATAGAGAGTCTGCTTCATCAGTCATTAAAATCTGTCCAGTATATTATTATAGATAATGGTTCAAAGGGGAATGTAGGAAGAAAACTTATAAACGATGAGCGAGTCACCTATTTGTCAAATAAAAACTGGAATGCAGGCAGGGAGGCAAATATTGGCATTGATCATGCGCAGGGTAAATACCTGTTGATTGGTGATCCCAATATTTATTATCTGCATGATTTTCTTAAAAATCTATACTATCAGGCATGTGTAAGTAACGCTGAGATCACCTTATGTAAAGTGGACTATTTTAATCCAATTGAGAAGACAAACAGAAGTTCGGAATGGGACAAGAAATTTTTTCGAATTCCTCCCCAGGCAACATTTGGTTTTAGGGATCTTAAAAGCGATAGATTTAATACATTTACGTATAGGGTTTCTGACAAGTTATATTTAAAGAACTTTATTAAAAAGAATAACTTCAAATTTTCTGACACTAGTTCTTGCTATGGAGATTTTACTTTCATTTTAAATTCATTGATGAAAGCTGAAAAAATAGCATATATGGCAGAAATACTTGCTATGCAGGACGAGACCTGTATTTTCAGACATGCAGAAATTCATCCGTGGAAAGAGATATATTTGTCTTTACTTACATTGAAAAATGAACTATCTGGAAAGAAAGAGTGGACGTTACTGAAGCAGGATTTTGATAATTTTGCCCTTGCAGTAATACTCCACGAATATCAATATGTAAACGGCAAAAAATGTGCAGAGAGATATGAAGAATTGAAAACGGTTGTTTTTGAAGAACTGGGACTATTGGATTTGGAAGAGGAGTATTTTTATGATCCATATCTGTATAAGCAAATGCAGTATATACATACAATGGATTATATGTGGAGTGTGATGAAGGATTGTATTGGAATCAACAATTATGAGGATAAATATGTAAAGTCCTTAGAAATAAAGAATGCTGAATTGAATAAACAAATATCTGAATTAAGAATTCAAAATAAAAATCTTCAATATGCAGACTATTGCTTAAGCGAAACAAGAAAATCTAAATCGTATAGGATTGGCTTATTACTGACAGCTCTGCCCAGAAAACTACGGGGGGGGGTAAAATAAAATGTATTTCTCAGATAAACTCTGCTGGCAATATACAAAGAATTGCAGCATGAAAGAATTTGGTGCCAATCTTGACAGGGTTAGAAAAAGCATGCAGGGTGATAAAAAATTTCTTGAATTATATGGTCCTCATTACAATAATATCTATCAAATGGAGGATCTGCCAAATGGCCGTCTTTCTTTTGGAGAAGGACAGGAAGAAAAATACAATTGTCTGATCCAAAAGAAAGATAGTAATTATTTATATGTATTTTTTAATGGCGCCATTGGAAAAAACATTAAGTGCAAAAACAATTTCAACCGGTGGAAATGGGCAAATTTAATTGACGCAAATGTTCTGAATGTTTTAGATCCCATGTACTTTTTATACCATGATCTTCCAATTGGATGGTATTGGGGAACCAGTGAGACTGATTTTAGACAGGAAATAGCCGCTCTAATAAAAAATGCTGCATCAGCGCTAAAGGTACCATTTTCCAATATAGTTCTATACGGTTCATCTGCAGGCGGAACCGCCGCAATTTATATTGCCCATTATATTCCCGGATGTACAGCAGTTGCCCTTAATCCTCAAATAAGGCCTTGGAAACATGAGTGGCATAAGGAATTTAAAGAAATTGTAAAGATAGATACTGAGAAATATGATAAGTTTCATAGAAATAACTTTTATTGGCATTTAGATAATACAGATGATTGTAAGTATGTCATTTTGACAAATTGCAGATCAAGAAGAGATTTTAACTGGCAGTTAGTGCCAGTAGCACAACATTATGATTTTGCAGTGGAATATGGACTGACAAGATATAGGAATTTATACTCCTGGATATTTGATACAGGGGAGATTGGCAGGCATTCAGCACTTGATTATCCGGCTGTGTTTATTGCAATAGATAATTTTGTCCGCCGCCTAAAGGAAGGTATACCGCTAAAACAGTTAAACAGCTATGTAAAACTGATCAATGAATTTTGGAGGGACCACTGGGAACTGACGTTTCAAATTGAAAAGCAGGATACTTAAATTCTGGAGGGTTCTTGCTGTTAAATATGGAAACGGGCTGATTCTTGGTACCAATCTTGATTGTTCTGCCGGAGCTTATGGGCAATAGTGTAAAACTTACCTTATAAAATGTTTCACATTGTGTTGATATTGTTAATACAATAATATATACTATGGTAATTCGGAAAGACTACAAACGGGTAGTTCGCCTATTATAGAACTGGGGAACAGCCATTCCCTTTAAAGCAAAATTATTTATACGGAAGGACGAAAGATGAACCATACATTTTACGAAATTGCCATTTTGTTTTTTACTTATTCTTTTTTGGCATGGCTGGCAGAAACGGCGGTTACCACGATAAAGGTAAAGAATTTCAGGAACCGTGGATTTGCATCGGGGCCATTTTGCTTTGTTTACGGGTTTACAGGGGTGCTGCTGACAATATTTTTCCAGGAACTGAAAAATGATATGTTTTTTCTCTTTCTTGGCAGTGCGGCGGTATCCACCGCAATAGAGTGGTTTACTGGAAAGTCGCTGGAGCGGATGAAGCAGAAAAAATGGTGGGATTATTCCGGTAAAAGGTGGAACTTTGACGGATACATTTGTCTGCAATATTCTCTGCTATGGGGATTTTTGGGACTTTTGGCAGTTAAATATGGAAACGGGCTGATTCTGGGAGTCTACCATATGCTGCCGGAACTTATGGGAAAATTGTTTGTCTGGGGACTTGCAGGGATTGGATTTATTGATATGGCAGGCACCTACATGTGTGTTTATCATGTGGAAGAAAAGCTGCCCCGGCTTCTCGGATGGAATCATACACTGCAAAGATGGACATTTGACTTTGCAGCAAAAATATCTGGGCGCATTGAAAACAGAATTGGCCGCTCGTACCCGTCTGTCACATTAAACAAAGCAGGTCTGGAAGAAAAGAGCGGGGAACGATGCAGTCTCGTGCAGCTATTCTGGCTGTTTTTCATTGGCGCATTTCTGGGAGACGTTGTGGAAACTTTGTTCTGCAGGATTACCGCAGGCGTGTGGATGAGCAGGAGCAGTCTGGTATGGGGCGATTTCAGCATCGTCTGGGGACTTGCCATTGCCCTTGCGACTGCGCTCCTTTATAAAGACAGGGATAAACAGGACAGCCATATCTTCTGGGTAGGGGTATTCTTAGGCGGTGCATATGAATATATTTGCAGTGTTTTTACGGAAATCGTGTTCGGAAAGGTTTTTTGGGATTACAGCGCCATGCCCTTTAATCTGGGAGGAAGGATCAATCTCCTTTATTGTTTTTTCTGGGGGCTTGCGGCGGTTGTGTGGATCAAAGGGCTGTACCCGAAGATATCACGTCTGGTGGATGCTATATTAAGAAAAACCGGGCGGGTGCTGACGGTGGCATTAGCGGCATTCATGGCGCTGGATATCTGTGTTTCCGTGCTGGCCCTGATTCGGTATGACACAAGGGCCAGCGGGAAAGCAGCAGAGTATGGATGGGAGCAGGCTGTGGACGAACATTTCGGCGATGCCCGAATGGAACGTATTTATCCCAATGCGGTTCAGCAGTGAAGAATCTTTAAATTTATTTTAAGAGTCAAGCTGCGTTAAAGAGGAAATATCCGGGTCAATCATCATGGAATAGTTGGTATAGTATACTACAAATCCCGGTTTGCTTCCGTTAGGCTTTTTCACATTTTTCTTTTCTGTGTAATCTATTTCTACTTTATCCTGTTCCCGGCCTTTGGAATAGTAGGCGGCAAGCCGCGCAGCTTCCTCAAAGGCAGAGTCAGGAAGGGTTTTTCCCTGTGTCTTTAAGACAACGTGGGAGCCGGGGATTCCTTTGGCATGGAACCACCAGTCATTTCCGATGGCAAATTTAAAGGTCAGATCATCGTTCTGGTAGTTATTCTTTCCTATATAAATATGGAAGCCGTCACTGCTTAGATAGTGGAAAGGCCTGCTGGTGATTTTCACTTTCTTTGCGCCGCCTTTTCTGCGGATGTAGCCGCTTTCAATCAGCTCCTCCTTGATTTGAACCAAATCCTCTTCCAAAAGTGCAATGTCAAGGGCCGTCTGGACAGACTCTAAATGGTCGATTTCTTCCTTTACCTGCGCAGTGAGGGTGGATAATGCCTCATAAGTCCGTTTCAGTTTGCCGTATTTGTCAAAATATTTTTTGGCATTTTCAGAAGGAGACAGGAGAGGGTCAAGAGGAATGGTAATCATTTCTCCTGTATAATAATTGAGTGCTTCCATGGACTTGGCGCCGGGGGATACTTCATAGCCATAGGTATTTAATAGTTCCCCGTAGATCCGGTATTTGTCCTTTTTTTCCGTATCCTGCATCTGCCGTATCTGCAAATCATATTTTTTGACATTCCGCTCAAGGGCAGTCTGGACAATTTTCCTCAAATCCACGGACTTCTGGCGGATCCGCGTAACAACACTTTTTTCTGCATAATACTGCTCTAATAAATGGCTGATACTGTCAATTTCCCGAAGATTCTGGCTGTACATGGTAAGGGGAAAGGCGGCGTACTCTGTGGGAGCGCCTTTATCATAGGCGATTACCGGGCGGAAGTCCCCCTCCTTTATCTGGTTCATCATACCGGAAAACACTTCAAAAAGCTTTTCCAGCCCGTCGGAGCCGTCCTTTGCTTCTGTAAAATAAGCCGTGGAGGAATCGCCGTCTATGCCGGCCCGGTAACAGATTTCCTGGGAAATCAGAGGGGAAATCCCGGTGAAATGGCTGTAAAGCGCTTTATATACAGGCATGTTTTTCGCCGTAATTACTTTTTGGAAGGCAGGGAAATCCACAGCCAGGGGATTTTGCTTATCCTGGGTCATGGGGATGAAGTAATCCCGCCCCGGAAGCACTTCCCTGACAGAACTGATCATTCCGGAAATATGCTTGATGCTGTCGATAATCATATCCCCGTCATTGACAAAGATAATATTGCTGTGCTTGCCCATGATTTCTACGATCAAACGTTTATGGCATAAATCCCCCATCTCATTTAAATGCTCAATGTGAATATGGAGAATGCGTTCCAAACCGGGCTGGGTTATATCGGTGATTCTCCCGTTTTGCAAATGCTTACGCAGAAGCATACAAAAACCCGGTGCAGTCATGGGGCTGGGTTTATTTCCTTCCGTGAGATAAATAAGAGGCAGGGATGCGCCTGCTGAAATGAGAAGACGCTTCTGGCCTTCCTGTGTTTTTATGGTAAGAATCAGCTCGTCGCCTTCCGGCTGGGCAATCTTGTAAATCCGTCCGCCTGTCAGATTGTCCCTTAATTCTTTGGCCAGGGCCGCTATTGTAATTCCGTCAAAAGCCATAGTTGTACTCCTTTCTTTTCCTTCCTATTATATAGCAACTGCCAGTATCCCACAACCGGGTTTTTCATGCGGGAAATCAATATTCAAATGTGTGTCCGGGACAGATATAGGTTTCCGTGCCAGAATGAACTGTTACTTGACGTTTTCACATGCTTCGCCTATAATAGTGTGAAGAACAGTTCTAAGGCGTCTGTAGGACGCCGCCTAAGAACTGTTAAAGCTTCACACAAGAAGAACAGTTCTAAGGCGTCTGGCAGGACGCTACCTAAGATGGTTAGTCTGTACGAAAGCAGGAGGAATGGCATGATCAAGAGCATGACAGGGTTTGGCAGATGCGAAATTCAGGAGGCTGAGCGCAAAATCACTGTAGAAATGAAGTCAGTCAATCACCGGTATCTGGATATCAATATTAAGATGCCCAAGAAGCTTAATTTTTTTGAGGCGGCTATTAGAAATGAACTGAAAAGCTATATCCAGAGGGGAAAAATCGATATTTTCATTGCCTATGAGGATTATTCAGAGTCCAATGTGTGTGTGAAATATAACAGGGAGCTGGCGGCTGAATATATGCGCTATTTAAATCAGATGGCCGAAGACTTTTCCTTAGATAATGACGTACGGATTTCCTGTCTTTCCAGATACCCCGATGTTCTTGTGATGGAGGAGCAGACCATAGATGAGGAAGAACTGTGGCAGCTTCTGCTTAAGGCGGTCAAAGGAGCAGCGGAAGGCTTTGTGGATACCCGGGTCAAGGAGGGTGAAAACCTGCGGGCGGATCTATTAGATAAATTGAACGTAATGCTGGAACATGTTGCCTTTATTACAGAGCGGTCTCCTAAGATTATTGCAGAGTACAGGAAGAAGCTGGAGGAGAAGGTAAAGGAACTTTTAGAGGATGCCAAGATAGATGAGAACAGGCTTTTGACAGAGGTTACCATTTTTGCAGACAGAGTTTGTGTGGACGAGGAACTGGTGCGCTTAAAGAGCCATATTGAAACCACAAAGGAGAACCTGCTAGAGGGTGGCAGTATTGGAAGAAAGCTGGACTTTATTGCCCAGGAGATGAACCGGGAAGCCAATACCATACTTTCCAAATCTAATGACCTGGAGATATCGAACCGGGCCATCGAGCTGAAAACGGATATTGAAAAGGTCAGGGAACAGATTCAAAATATAGAATAAAGGAAACGGGGAAGGATTCCGAACGAATCGGGCAGAAGGCAGAGATGAAAGTAAAGCATAAAGGAATATTAATTGTAGTTTCAGGATTTTCAGGTGCAGGAAAAGGCACACTTATGAAACAGCTCGTACATAGTTATGAAAACTATGCATTGTCAGTTTCTATGACAACCAGAGCCCCCAGACCGGGAGAAGAGGAAGGAAAAGAATATTTTTTCGTCACAAGGGAAGAATTTGAAGAAAAGATAAGACAGGATGGACTGGTAGAGTATGCAAGTTATTGCGACAATTATTACGGAACGCCCAGAGAGTATGTGGAGAAACAGTTAGAAAAGGGAAAGGATGTTATTCTGGAGATTGAAATCCAGGGAGCCCTTAAGATAAAAAATAAATTTCCTACAGCGCTTTTGATGTTTGTGATGCCCCCAAGCGTAAGCGAGCTCCGCAGGCGCTTGGAGGGAAGAGGAACAGAAAGCCCGGAGGTCATCGCTAAGAGATTAAAGCGTGCGGCTGAGGAAGCGGAAGGCATTGAGGAATATGATTTTATCGTAATCAACGATAAATTGGAGGAGTGTGCGGCGAGGATGCACGAACTGATCCGGGCAGCCCATGACGCACCTATAAGAAATAAAGAATTAATTGAAAATATGAGAGAGGAACTGGAAGCGATTTGTTAGCCGCTTTCAAGTGAAAGGAGAAAAATATGCTGCATCCATCTTATTCTGATTTAATGAAGGTAGTAAACAGTGAGGTTGAACCGGGAGAAGCTCCGGTGGTCAACAGCAGATATTCCATTGTGATGGCTACCTCAAAGAGGGCAAGACAGATTATAGGAGGGGAAGACCCGCTGATTATTTCCAGAGATGCCAAACCCTTATCTGTAGCTGTGGAGGAGTTAAATCAGGGAAAAATTAAGATTCTTTCTGACGAAGAATAAAATATTTTGAAAGGAAACACAACGCTGTCACGCAGGGCGCGGCAGCGTTTCTTCATATAATCATGAAAATACTGTTTATTTCACTGGGGTGTGATAAAAATCTGGTAGACACAGAAGTGATGCTGGGAATGCTGAAGGAGGAAGGCTGCTCTTTTACCGATGACGAAGCCGAGGCGGAGGCGGTGGTCATCAACACCTGCTGTTTTATCAACGATGCCAAGGAAGAAAGCATCAATACCATACTGGAAATGTCGGAATTGAAAAAGAGCGGGCAGATCAAGGCGCTGATTGTTGCAGGATGCCTGGCCCAGCGCTACCAGAAGGAAATACAAGAAGAAATTCCCGAAGTAGATGCCATAATTGGAACTAGTGCGATTCTGGACATTGTGGATACTTTGAATCAGGTTTTAAAAGGAAATGCGCAAAACCACGTGGAAGAACTGGATAAACCTCCTGTGGGGGGCCGCAGGCGTATTGTTACCACTGGCGGTCATTATGCCTATCTGAAAATTGCGGAAGGATGTGATAAACACTGTACATACTGCATTATACCCAAAGTAAGGGGGAGCTACCGCAGTATTGCTATAGAGGATCTGCTAAAAGAAGCAGCGGCTCTGGCGGAAGGCGGCGTAAAGGAGCTGATTCTGGTTGCCCAGGAAACCACCCTTTACGGGATGGATCTATATGGAAGAAAATCCCTCCCCAGGCTTCTTCAGGAGTTGTGCAGAATCAGCGGCCTTGTCTGGATTCGGATTTTATACTGCTATCCCGAGGAGATTACGGATGAACTGATACAAGTTATGAAAAAAGAGCCTAAAATCTGCCATTATCTGGATATTCCCGTCCAGAGCGGCAGTGATAATATTTTAAAGAAAATGGGCAGGAAGACAGACAGTGGCCAGATTAAGACCATAATTGGAAAACTGCGGGAAGAAATACCCGATATCTGTATCAGGACCACGTTGATAACCGGATTCCCGGGGGAGAGCGAAGAAGATCACGAAGAAACATTAGATTTTGTAGATGAGATGGAATTTGACCGTCTGGGCGTATTTGCCTATTCCCCGGAGGAAGGGACGCCGGCGGCGGAAATGCCCGGCCAAGTACCGGAAGATGTCAAGGAGATGCGCCGGAATGAAATCATGGAGCTCCAGCAGGAGATTGCCTTTGACTTGGCCCGGAATATGGCCGGTCGCAGGGTAAATGCCATGGTTGAGGGAAAGATAGAGCAGGAGGATGTTTATGTGGCGCGCACCTACAAGGATGCTCCCGGCGTGGACGGTTATCTTTTTATCAATACAGATGAATGTCTGGACAAAAGCCTTATGAGTGGTGATTTTGTTGCTGTGACGATAACAGGGTCTAACGAATATGATTTAATTGGAGAAATGGAGGATTAATAATGAATTTGCCAAATAAACTCACAATGTTCCGGGTGATACTGATTCCCTTTTTCATTGTATTTCTGCTGATTCCCATAACCGGGGCTGATAAATGGATCGCTCTTGGCATCTTTATCATTGCCAGTCTTACGGACCTGTTGGACGGGAAAATTGCGCGGAAATACAATCTTGTTACTAATTTCGGAAAATTTATGGACCCTCTTGCAGACAAACTTTTAGTCTGTTCCGCGCTGATTTGTCTGATTGAACTGAATAAAATACCCTCGTGGATGGTTATAGTCATAATAGCCAGAGAATTTATTATAAGCGGATTCCGACTGGTGGCATCGGACAACGGGGTGGTGATTGCCGCAAGCTATTGGGGAAAATTCAAGACCACATTCCAGATGGTTGCGGTATGTCTCCTGATTGCGGATGTTCCGGCTCTTAATGTGCTTACACAGATCATTTTGTGGATAGCGGTTATTCTTACGGTGGTGTCCTTAATTGACTATCTGATCAAGAATAAGGATGTCATGAAGGGACAGTAAGCAAGAGGTGCCGAACTGCTCCGGCTGTCTATATATTGAAAATGGAAGCTGCTCCACTTGTCTTGATTAAGGAAAACCGGGCATGTCCATGGGAGGAGGAAATGGATTCTCATACAGCTCCGGCGCAGCGGAAGGGTATTTTAAAAATTGCAGGAGGGAAAATGTCAGGTAAAGATTTGGACGAGGAAGCAATAGAAATAAAAATTGTAAACAAGTTGAAAGAAAAAGGGTGGCAGGTGACAAGCGCAGAGTCCTGCACAGGGGGCATGATTGCGTCCAGGCTGGTCAATGTGGCAGGTGTGTCCGATATATTTATGGAAGGATATATCACTTATTCCAACTCCGCAAAGCACAAACTCCTTGGCGTCAGCAAAGAGGCGCTGGATACCTGGGGAGCGGTCAGCAGACAGGTGGCAGAGCAGATGGCCAGAGGCGCGGCAGAGCAGGCAGGGGCACAGGCGGCTATCGCAGTTACCGGAATTGCAGGGCCTGACGGAGGCACCCCCAAAAAGCCGGTAGGTCTTGTGTACATTGGCTGTTTTGCAGGGGGAGAAACGGTGGTAACAGAAAATTACTTTAAAGGAAGCCGTCTGGAAATCAGACAAAAGACCGCGCAGACCGCTTTGGAGCTTCTTTTTACATGTATAAGCAGATAGAATTTTGCAGGTGCATATAGTTAATAGTTGAATATCCTACAGCATTTGGCGTACAGGTTTGGCATATCTGACAGCGCTTTTGTTAGGATAAGGGGAGAATGGCCTATGAAAGAAAAATGGGGACCAGGAAAAATTGCGGCCGTTGTGTTTGGAAGCATCGGCGCAGGCATGTTTCTTTTGACTGTGTTTTATTTAAGTGTATTCCACTTGACAAAGGAAATTCTTGTCATGAAAATGGAAGATGCCCGGTCAAAAAATAATTACCGGCAGGAGCAGGATCTGGACGAAGGCGTTGCCAAAGATACGGAAGATGCCGAAAGCAGAAGGGAAAATGATGCGGGAAAAGAGCCGGAGAACCAGCCCCGGGCGGAAGAGAAGAACACTGGCGGCCAGTACAAAGATGAAAATCCGGGCAACTCGGAATATTATGAATTCCATGATGAAATCCGCAATGACCTTCCCTATCAGGTAAAGTTTGAAACCTATAATGAGCAGATGGGGGGAAAAGAAAATGTCACCCTCCATATGACTTATCCCGTAGTTTCCGGGGAGAATGTGGAAAATTTGTCGGGCATCAACAACTCCATACAGAAAGAATTCGAGGAAGTAAAAGAATATACGGAGTCTGTAGCCGACTGGATCACAGAAGAAGAGACTTACTATTTTGAAACAGAAAGTTATGTCACCTATATGGACGAAAATATTCTCAGTATTGCCTATGTGGAATACGGATATCTAGATGATGAATATTATGAAAGCTATGTGATTTCCGTTAATATTGACATGGAGAGTGGTCTGGCCCTTACCAATTCCCAGATGCTTGAAATCAATGACGAGTTTTCCATAGATTTCAGAAACCGCTGTGAAAAACAGAATGGCGAAATCGAAGCCCTTTCCATGTATTCTGACCAGGATATTACGGAAATGCTCACCAGCGACGCCAGTCTGATTATTTTTTACACGCCCATGGGAATGGAAGTGGGTTTTAACTATTACTTCGGATGGGTCACAGTCACTTATCAGGATTATCAGGAGTATGAAAGTCTTTTTTGAGATATTACAAAAGTCAGGGCAAAGAGATTGAGGGCGGCGGAATTTATTTCCGCACGCCTTCATTCGTGAAAGTTCGTTTAAGTGCCTGTTCTGTCAAAAAAACCGTGGTTATCAAAAACAGACATTGTGCGGCACATAAAATGCCGCTCATCACACCTATTACATCTTTTGAACTATGATAAAACGGGAAATGCAGGAGGAGAGAAAGTATCAAAATGATCCAGCCTGTTTTCTGCCATAACCCTCCGCAATATTCATGCGCATATTTCCATGTATCCATATTTTTCATGGAACGTGATGTTCTGTAGCCGATCATTCCATTAATATTTTGGGGACAATGATTCTGCATTGTCTTACCAGAGAGAATCATTAATACTGGAATAAGCAAATCAAAGACAAATATAAACCACCAAAACCACATAAATACAGCCTCCTTACGAGATTATAAGCTATCTATTTCATTTTAAACCAGTTGTTCATCAGCTTCAATATATTTTTACGCAGCTCTGTTATGTTATTCAAAGTTGTGCCGTCTTTTTCCGCTGGGCGCCAATTTGTGACAGGTATTTTTATATTTAGGTTGCAGGAATGAGGAGAGTGTGGTAAATTTATCTAAATAAATCATCTGCAAATCTAAAGGTAAGATGGTATCTGCTTTGCATATCCGGCATTTTCTGCCCAGCATCCAGAGCAAAACAAACGCTGCCGCGCTTCGCAAGACAGCTTACTGTAATTAAAAATAGAAGGGAGAAATGCCATTGAGAGAGTTTTATTGGACATAAGATTTTGTATAATAGTTTTTAGAAACGATTTGATATTCATTTATTGACAAATGCGAACGTTTGTTTTATAGTTATTAAGAACAAATGTTCATGCGTGCACCAGCCTCGAAGCGGAGGCAGACACTGAACAAATAAGGAGAAATTATTTATGGAAAAGGATGACAAATTAAAAGCATTGGACGCCGCACTTGGGCAGATTGAGAAGCAGTTTGGAAAGGGAGCTGTCATGAAATTGGGCGATTCCTCTGCCCGCATGAACGTGGAGACGATACCAACAGGCTCTTTGAGTCTGGACATTGCCCTGGGCCTTGGGGGAATTCCCAAGGGAAGGATCGTTGAGATATACGGGCCGGAATCCAGCGGTAAGACGACTGTTACTCTGCATATGATCGCAGAAGCCCAGAAGCGGGGCGGCATTGCCGGGTTTATTGATGCGGAACATGCGCTGGACCCTGTTTATGCCAAGAATATAGGTGTGGATGTGGATAATCTTTATATTTCCCAGCCGGATAACGGAGAGCAGGCACTTGAAATCACAGAAACAATGGTACGTTCGGGAGCGATTGATATCATCGTAGTGGACTCTGTCGCTGCTCTTGTGCCCAAGGCAGAAATAGAAGGTGATATGGGGGATTCCCATGTGGGCTTGCAGGCAAGGCTCATGTCTCAGGCACTGCGTAAACTTACTGCTGTTATCAGCAAGTCTAACTGTACGGTAATCTTTATCAACCAGCTCCGTGAGAAGGTAGGGGTTATGTTCGGCAACCCTGAGACTACTACAGGAGGGCGTGCGCTGAAATTCTATTCTTCCGTCAGACTGGATGTAAGGAGAACAGAAACCCTCAAACAAAGCGGTGAGAATATCGGAAACAGGACGAAGGTCAAGGTAGTTAAAAATAAGATCGCCCCTCCCTTTAAGGAAGCCGAGTTTGACATTATCTTTGGCGAAGGGATCTCCGTGGTGGGAGATGTTCTTGATTTAGCGGTAAATGTCAGTATTGTAAATAAAAGCGGTGCATGGTATGCCTATGAAGGCACCAAGATTGGCCAGGGCCGTGAAAACGCAAAACAATATCTGAAAGATAACCCGGAAACATATGAAGAAATTTTCCAAAAGGTGCGCGTCCACTATGGAATTGGAGAGGGAGAGTCTGGCCATGCAAAGGAAGATGCCCCTGCGAAAGAGACTGCTGTTAAGGAAAAAGGATCCTCTAAGGAGAAAGCACCCACTAAGGAAAAGAGCGCTGATGCAAAGGGCAAGACAACAGCTGTGTAGGCAGGATCCCGCACTGCGGGCAGGTCACCCCTTTTGCATACACAATTTAAATTATAGAAGATTACATACTCTGCCGTTTTGATTGCAGGCATGAGCATTTAAGCGGCGGAGGCGGGCTTCTGGAAAGGCTGCGGCATATGACAGTAACAGAAATAAAGGAAATAACCAAATCAAGGGTGAAAGTGGCAATAGACGGGGAACCTGCTTTTGTAGTATATAAAGGTGAACTGCGCGCTTATGGCATAAAGGAAGGGCAGGAGATAAAGGAGGAGGACTATCAGACGATCCTGACCCAGGTTCTCCCCAAAAGAGCTAAAATACGCGCATTGAATTTATTAAAGAGCCGTGCATACACATCTTTCCAATTAGAGGAAAAACTTACGATGGGCGGTTATCCCAGGGAAATAATTCTGGAAGCACTTTCATATGTGGAATCCTTTGGCTATATTAATGACTCACAGTATGCCGCCGACTTTATCGAGTATAACAAAGAAAAAAAGAGCAGAAACAGAATGTCTATGGACTTGCGCAAAAAGGGCATTCCTGATGTCGTTATCCGGGAAGCTATGGAAAATGCAGAAGGAACCGACAGTGAGGAACTGGAAAAAACACAGATCATCCGCTGGATGGAAAAAAAGCGTTTTACCCCTCATACTGCCACTTTACAGGAGAAAAATAAGATGACAGCCTTCCTTTTTCGGAAAGGATATTCAATTGATACCATAAGAAATGTACTTTCACTTGACATAACATCTATTTGAGTTTAAAATTTAAGTGTTGTAGATTGCTTTTAGAATGTCTTGTTGCAATAATCATGCATTCCATTCGTGACAGAGGTTATCACATACATTCTATATAGATAAGGTACAATGAAAACTAAATAAGGAGGTGCTCCTGTAAATGATGCAGGTTTTGATTGCGATCATCGCTACACTGGCAGTAACAGCTCCTATAGCATGGTTTTTGGCTACGGAATATTACAAGAAAGTTTCAGAAGCCAAGATTGGAAATGCTGAGGAGAAAGCGCGTGAGATTATTGATGAGGCTTTGAAAACTGCTGAAACCAAAAAGCGCGAATCTTTGCTGGAAGTGAAGGAAGAGTCCATCCGTACGAAAAACGAGCTGGACAAAGAAATCAAAGAACGCCGCGCTGAAGCACAGCGTTATGAGCGCAGGGTTCAGCAGAAAGAAGAGAACATTGATAAGAAGTCAGATGCGATCGAGAAAAAGGAAGCCAGTCTGGCCGCTAGGGAAGATGAACTGGCGAAGCAGCGGGTTGAAGTTTCAAAACTGAATGAACAAAGGTTACAGGAACTGGAACGAATCTCAGGTTTGACCTCCGAGCAGGCAAAAGAATATTTATTAAAAATTGTTGAAGATGAAGTAAAGCATGAAGCGGCTGTTATGATTAAAGAAATCGAAAGCCGTGCAAAGGAAGAAGCAGACAAAAAAGCCAAGGAATATGTGGTTACGGCAATCCAGAAATGTGCCGCAGACCATGTATCCGAGACAACAATATCGGTTGTGCAGCTTCCCAATGATGAAATGAAAGGCAGAATCATTGGCCGGGAGGGACGGAATATCAGAACTCTCGAAACGCTGACAGGTGTGGATCTGATTATAGATGATACGCCGGAAGCCGTTATTTTATCGGGCTTTGACCCAATTCGCAGAGAAGTGGCAAGAATTGCGCTTGAGAAGCTGATTGTGGATGGACGTATCCATCCGGCAAGAATCGAAGAGATGGTGGAAAAGGCGCAAAAAGAAGTCGAAATCATGATTAAAGAGGAAGGTGAGGCCGCTACCTTAGAGGTAGGTGTACACGGTATTCATCCCGAACTTGTAAGACTGCTGGGTAAGATGAAGTTCAGAACAAGCTATGGTCAGAATGCACTGAAACATTCTATTGAAGTTGCACAGCTTTCCGGCCTGTTGGCGGCTGAACTGGGTCTTGATGTAAGGATGGCAAAAAGGGCGGGACTTTTGCATGATATTGGTAAGGCAGTAGATCATGAAATGGAAGGATCACATATCCAACTGGGTGTGGAACTATGCAGGAAGTATAGAGAATCCCCCACAGTCATCAATGCTGTGGAATCCCATCATGGAGATGTAGAGCCGCAGTCATTGATTGCATGTATTGTACAGGCTTCTGATACAATATCTGCGGCAAGACCAGGTGCAAGAAGGGAAACGCTTGAAACATATACAAGCAGGCTTAAACAATTAGAAGATATCACAAACAATTTTAAAGGTGTAGATAAATCTTTTGCAATTCAGGCAGGTAGAGAGATTCGTGTAATGGTAGTTCCGGATCAGATTACTGATTCTGACATGGTACTTCTGGCCAGGGATATTTCCAAGCAGATTGAAGCTGAACTGGAATATCCGGGACAGATCAAGGTAAATGTCATCAGAGAATCCAGAGTAATTGATTATGCTAAATAATTTCACTCAATTTACGGACTGATTGACAGCAGAATTCATGAAAATGAATTCTGCTGTTTTTCTGTAAGGCAATCTTTTATTAAATCACCTGCTATGTAAAGAAAATGCTATGCACGGATGTATCGTTTGTGGCTGGCAAAGAAAAAGCGTTTTACGTACAAATCAGCTTAGTTGTGTGAGCAGATATGGAAAATGCATAAGCTGCAGGAAGAGTATCTGGCGGTGGTTAAATATGATGTGAAATTATTTTTGGATTTGGTTCATTTGAAATTCCGCTTACAGCGGGTGGACAAGGAACTGTTGGAAATTGATGTAGGTAGATTTGCAGAGTATCCAACAGATGTATTGTCTGGGGTGTTCAGATTTGGGGATATAAATTATTTGTTTGTTAAGTGTTATAATTTAAAATGAATTTTTATAATGTTTCACAAATAAAAGTAAGGTATATATAAATGATTGTATCGTATATAGGATTGTGGAAAATATTGTTAGAAAAAGGACTGCAAAAACAGGATTTGGTTGAACACGCAGGGTTGAGTTCTGCAACAGCAGCCAAAATGGGAAAAGGAGAGCCGGTATCTAATTAAGTCTTAGAAAAGGTGTGCACATATCTCGAATATAGTGTGAATGATATTTTATTTAAAGCAGTAAGAAATATCCATACCAGAAAGAGAGGCATCGCTTACTACAGATGCGAAACAGGATGAAATATCCGAATTGTTTGATAAATTCAATTTTGTGCCATTTGATGACCGTGTCAATAGAAAAGCAAAAATTGATAATATCAGGAGAGGCTATGTTGAAGATTTTATTAGGAAGAGCAATAGTAGTCTGGTGATGGAACTGAATAGCAGTTCATTAGAGGAACTGTTGCTTGCACAGGAAGTTGCAAATGAGACAGATACGGAATTAGATATCAGAAATATCGGTGTATTGATGTTTACGGAACATCCGAAGAAGCTGATTCCAGGGGCATATATTGAGCTGATCAGATTTCATTCCAAAGAAGCCGAGGCATCTGATGATTTTACAGAAAAAACATTTACAGGACCAATATGGAAACAGGTTCAGGATGCTTTGGATTATATAAAGACAACTGTGATTTAGCAAAAAGTTGTAAAGGTTCAAGGTCGGGCAGAAGCAGAACGATATTTTAATTATCCATATAATGCATTGGAAGAAACACTGGTAAATGCAGTATTTCATAAGTCCTATCGCGAGCCGGAGCCAGTGGAAATCCGTATATATGTGGATAGCATTCAGATACTTAATTATCCCGGACTTGCTAAATGGATTAATCTTGAAAGCTTTACATCAGGTAAAGTGAAAGGAAGGAAATATCGTAACAGAAGAATTGGAGAATTATTTAAGGAGATTGATTTATCTGAAAAAAAGGGAACAGGTATTCCGAAAATATTAAGAGAAGATAATCTCTTCGATTTCTTGTGTACATAAAAAAGCTGTGTACATAAAAAAATACAAAAATGGAAAAAAATATCTTGTTTGGTTACTATTATTATAGTAGAATAATATGGACGTTGGATTGTATACAATTATTCAATCATACTATTAGGATATTTGCGGGAGGATATGCACTATGAAGGCATATAAGGAACTTGATAAAGAAGAACTGCTTGCATTACGGGAAGATTTAAACAGGCAGTATGAGGAAGCAAAGGCAAAGGGATTGAAGCTCGATATGTCCAGAGGAAAGCCTTCGGCTTCACAGCTTGATATGGAAAGAGACTTTATGGATGTGATCAATTCAGATTCAGACCTGAAAACTAAATCAGGTGTTGACTGTAGAAATTACGGGCTTTTAGACGGTATCCCGGAAGTGAAGAAACTGATGGCAGATATGATGAACGTTTCCGATGATAGGGTCATTGTATTTGGAAATTCCAGTCTGAATATTATGTATGATACCATTGCCCGCGCAATGATTTTCGGCGTGGTAGACAGCACTCCCTGGTGTAAGCTGGACAAGATAAAATTCCTGTGTCCGGTTCCGGGATATGACAGACATTTTGCAATTACCGAGCAGTTTGGCATCGAAATGATCAATATCCCCATGACGGCGGAAGGGCCGGATATGGATCTGGTTGAAAAATATGTAAATGAGGATCCGGCGGTAAAGGGAATCTGGTGCGTTCCCAAATATTCCAATCCCCAGGGATATACTTATTCAGACGAAACTGTAAAGAGATTTGCATCTTTAAAGCCTGCGGCAGAAGATTTCAGGATTTTCTGGGATAATGCCTATGCGATCCATGATTTGTATGAAGATAAAAGCGACAGTCTTCTGGAAATCCTAAGTGAATGTGAGAAAGCGGGAAATCCCGATATGGTATATGAATTTGGTTCCACTTCCAAGGTCACTTTCCCCGGGTCAGGGATTTCTGCACTGGCATCTTCCAGGGCGAATCTGGATTCCATCAGAAAGACTATGACGATACAGACAATCGGGCCGGATAAGCTCAACCAGCTCCGGCATGTGAGATATTTTAAAGATATTGAGGGGATGAAAGCGCATATGAAGAAACATGCGGCGATCATCCGTCCTAAATTTGAGGCGGTAGAGAAGGTTCTTGAGGAGGAACTTGAGGGGCTTGAAATTGGCCAGTGGACAAAACCCAATGGAGGATATTTCATATCTTTTGACGCTATGGAAGGCTGTGCCAAAGCTATTGTGGAAAAATGCAGGGAGGCAGGCGTGGTTCTGACCGGAGCTGGCGCTACTTACCCTTATAAAAAAGACCCCAGGGACAGCAATATCCGTATTGCTCCCACATTTCCGTCAGAGGAGGAACTTTCTGTGGCGGCAGATCTATTTGTGCTCTGTGTCAAACTGGTAAGCGTGGAAAAACTGCTTCAGGACAAATAGTGTAAGAAATGAATTTTTTACACTGCAAATTTGCAGCCTGAGAAAGGAGCATGGATATTTTTATGGAAGAATTTAAGAGGTTGTCAAGGGATTTGGTTGCCCACGGCGCAATCATTGATTATTATCAGGATACCATACAGGTTCCCAACGGCAATGTGGTGAAATGGGATTTCATCGGACATAACGGCGCGGCGGCAGTAGTTCCTGTGGATGATAAGGGACGTCTTATACTGGTAAGGCAGTACCGCAATGCGCTGGACCGCTATACATTAGAGATTCCGGCAGGCGGACTGAATGATAATGAGCCTACAAAGGATGCGGCGGCCCGGGAACTGACGGAGGAAACAGGTTATACGGCAGGGAAGATAGAACTGTTGCTTACCATCCGCACAACCGTTGCTTTCTGCAATGAAAAAATCGATATTTATCTGGCCACAGGACTGGTTCCAGGTAAACAGCATCTGGACGAGGACGAATATATACGGACAGGCGCCTATACAGTGGAAGAACTGACAGAAAAGATTTATGCGGGAGAGATTCAGGATTCAAAGACTGTTGCGGCTATCCTTGCATACAAAGACAAATATGGGAAAGGAAACAACGGATAGCACCTATCCAGCCTATCCTTATGTGAGTCGCCCCCCCCCCCGCAAAGCAGGGGGGTTGTTTCACATGACTCCGTTTTTCGGAACACGAAAAACTCCGCCATGCTCAACAGGCTAAAGCTCATAACAAACGCCGCCACGCTTCGCGAGCCGGCTTATTGTAATCAGAAACAGGCAGTGCATATGTACTGCCTGTTTTTCATATATTTAAAAAGATGTAAGGGGATGGTGGACAAATGTTCAGGGCAGGAAAAAAAAGTATTTATATGTTCTGGTTTTATCTATTTGTGGGAAGCTTCTTTTTGGGAGTATTTATCATGAATATGGGAAATGGATTCTGGCTTTCCCAGGACGGTATTTTTAGTGCGGCGTCTGTAAACAGACTGAAATACATAGAGATTGACAGCGGGAGATTTTTAAAATATGTACTGAAAAACAGAATGGGGGAAAGTATTGTGATGATTCTGCTTTCCACAACAGGAATAGGGCTTATTTCCGTATATGCCTGTATTGTCTGGCAGGGGCTTTTAGCTGGAATGACCATAACAGCGGCGGTCATGCGTTATGGCATAAAAGGGCTTCTGCTGATACTTGGTGGGATGTTTCCCCATCAGCTTCTTCTGATTCCGGCTCAGATCATGCTCCTTGGATGGTGCTACGAAAACAGCAGGAAGGCACATTTTTCCGGGCGGTATATGACGACATGTGCAGGCAGTAAAAAACAGCAGTTGGTACGGCAGGGGATTTTGCTTGTATGGATTGGCGCTGTGGTTATCATTGGCTGTATACTGGAAAGTTATGTGAATCCCATTCTCGTTTTCGACCTTGTAAAATTATTTTAAAAATCCTGGACTATGTTTTAAAATGCATTTGATTTTCCTGACCTTTCTCATTATAATAGATTTTGTATGCATTTTAGTTTTAAAATACTTTCACAAAATATGCAGACGAAAAATTAAGGGAGAGGTGTTTCGGATATGGGATCGGAAATCGATGCTTTTATCATTTATTTGCATAATATCAGGAAAACATCTGAAAATACTGTAATATCTTACCGCAGGGATCTGATGAAGGCCCAGGCTTATTTCAAGGAGAAGGGAATAGAAGATGTCAGAAGGATTACCTCTACTAATTTAAATTCGTATGTATTATATCTGGAAAAAAATAAATTTTCGGCAGCTACCATATCAAGGAGCATAGCTTCCCTCAAGGCATTTTATCATTATATGTACAGGGAAGGCATGGTAAACGAGGACGTCTCGGAAATACTTCACGCACCCAGAATAGAAAAGAAGATCCCGGAGATTCTTTCCATGGAGGAAGTGATAAAACTCTTAGAGCAGCCTGCAGGGGAAACGCCTAAAGAAATACGGGACAAAGCAATGCTGGAGCTTTTGTACGCCACAGGTATAAGGGTCACGGAGCTTATTACGCTTAAACTGCAGGATATCAATATGCAGCTGGGCTATCTGGTATGCAGGGAGTCCGGGAAAGAGAGGATCATCCCTGTCGGGAGCGAGGCAAAGGCAGCGCTGGGACGCTATCTGGAAGGGACCCGGGAGACTATGATTTCTGACAAGGGTTCCGGGTATCTGTTTGTCAACTGTTCCGGCCAGCCTATGAGCAGGCAGGGATTCTGGAAGCTGGTAAAATACTATGCAAAAAAAGCCGGGATCACGGCAGATATCACTCCTCATACCCTGCGCCATTCCTTTGCCGCCCACCTGGTGGGAAACGGGGCGGATTTGCGATGCGTACAGGAAATGATGGGACACGCCGATATTTCCACCACGCAGGTTTATGCCAATATAGACCACAACAGGCTGCGGGAGGCATATGCCATGGCTCATCCCAGACATTAGAGGATGATTCGCTCATTTTTTTGTGTACATTTTAAATGATTCACTCATTTTTTTGCAGATTTCATGAATAATTCCCTCATTTTTTTGCACTCATGTTGTATTTCCTGAAAGAATGACATATACTAATTGTAGAAATCAGCAGGAGGCATTTATGGTTTATCTGAAACGGAAAATAGATGATTTTTTGAAAGAATGGAAGTGTGGCAGCGACAGAAAGCCGCTTGTGGTAAAAGGGCCCCGGCAGGTTGGAAAGACAGAATCAGTCAGAAAGTTTGGCACTGAACATTATGCGCATGTAATAGAGATCAATTTTGTGGAAGAACCCAAATATAAGCTGATAACAGCAGACGGATACAAGACGACTGATTTGATCAGAAATATTTCACGAATAGACCCTTCGAAATGTTTCGAGGAGGGTAAAACGCTCATTTTTTTTGATGAATTACAGGAGTTCCCGGAAATTGCCACGGCGTTAAAATTTTTTTATCTGGACGGAAGGTTTGATGTGATATGCAGCGGTTCCATGCTGGGGATCAATTACAGCAGGATAGAGAGCAACAGTGTGGGATACAAGGTGGATTATGAGATGTTTTCCTTCGACTTTGAGGAATTTTTGTGGGCAAAGGGGTATGGGGAATCTTTTTCTGCGGAGCTGCTGGAGCACATGATTTCCATAAATCCTTTTAACGAAGTTGAAATGTCGGTGTATGGCGGACTTTTTCTGGACTTCTGCATTTTGGGCGGAATGCCTGCCGTGGTGAGAGAGTATATCACTAAGGGGACATTTGAGGGGTCCCTTTCCATACAGAGACAGCTTCTTTCCGATTATGAGGAAGATGTGCGCAAATATGCAGAAGGAATGGACCAGACAAGGATTTTAAATGTATTCCGCCAGATTCCTTTACAGCTTTCAAAGGACAATAAGAAATTCCAGATTTCCAAGGTGGCGCCGGGAGCCAGATTTAAGGATTACAGAGGATGTATTGAATGGCTGGCAGACGCAGGGATGATCAATGTCTGCTATTGCATGAATTACCCGGAACTTCCTTTAAAAGGAAATTATGATGAGACAAAATATAAGATTTATTTTGCTGACAGCGGCCTGCTTGTTGCCATGCTGGACGAGGAGGCACAGGAGGATCTGCGTGCAAACCGGAATCTGGGCGTCTATAAGGGAGCCTTATATGAAAATGTAGTGGGAGAGGCACTTGTAAAGAGCGGGTATGGACTCTACTATTATAAACGTGAGGATTCCACCCTGGAAGAGGACTTTTTTGTGCGGACAGCCGGGGAACTGATTCCTCTTGAGGTAAAGGCGTCAAATGGAAGGGCCAAATCCTTAAGGACGCTGATACAAAGTGAAAAATATGAGGACATCCATTACGGAATCAAGCTGACCGGTGGCAACATTGGATATGAAAAACAGATATATACTTTTCCTTATTTCTGTGCCTTTTTGCTGAAAAAATATTTAAAGAACAAATGCTGCCATACTTCGCAAGTCAGTTTATAATAAAACCTTTACCTGCGAAGCGTGGACAGCCCGTTGAATAAAGAATGTAAATGCTATTTTCAGGCTCATTCATATTCTGCAATATCGAAAATCAATTGCCTGGAGGCTTCCCACCCAAGGCATGAATCTGTGATGGATTTCCCATAGACACCGTCCCCGATCTTCTGGCAGCCTTCTTCAATGTAGCTTTCGATCATAACCCCTTTCACCAGCTTGTGGATGTCGGGACTTAGTTTGCGGCTGTGCATGACTTCCTTAACAATACGCACCTGCTGTTCAAACTGTTTGTTTGAGTTGCTGTGGTTGGTATCTATGATGGTGGCAGGGTTTTTCAGATCCCGCTCATTGTACAGGGTAAGGAGAAGGTTTAAATCTTCATAGTGGTAGTTTGGAAGATTTCCGCCGTGTTTGTTTGTGGCGCCCCTTAGTACCGTGTGGGCAAGTTCATTGCCGTTTGTCTCCACTTCATAGCCCCTGTAGATAAAGGAGTGGGGGTGCTGGGAAGCATAAACCGAGTTGAGCATGACGGTGAGATTGCCGCTGGTAGGGTTTTTCATGCCAGCGGGAACATCAAATCCGCTGACAACGATCCTGTGCTGCTGGTCCTCCACGGAACGCGCGCCGATGGCTACATAAGACAGGATATCCGATACATAGCCCCAGTTTTCAGGGTAAAGCATTTCATCGGCGGCGGTAAGACCGGATTCTGCGATAGCACGGATATGCATTTTCCTCATGGCAATCAGCCCTGCAAGGAAATCAGGCTTTTGCTCTGGGTCGGGCTGGTGGACAATGCCTTTATAGCCTTCCCCTGTGGTCCTGGGCTTATTGGTGTAAATACGGGGAATCAATATAAGCTTATCTTTTACCTTCTCGTTTAACTGTGAAAGACGGCATACATAATCGCAGACAGCATCTTCATTGTCCGCGGAACAGGGACCAATGATCACAAGGAATTTGTTGCTTTTACCTGTGATCACATCGCGGATCTCCTTATCCCTCTCATCTTTGATCCGCATAAGTTCAGCAGGAACGGGAAACTGTTCCCTGATTTCGTCCGGGGTGGGCAGTAGTTTTATAAAATGAAACGACATCTTTTTTCCTCCTTTATGGCAGCGCAGGTGTTGACTGGACTGCGGCCGTGTACATTATAATATAAAGAAAAGAGAAGCGCAAGAAAAATGTAGGTACAATTGCTCTTGCAATATAAGACTAAAAAGTGTAAAATTTACAGAATAGCATTTGTGATAAGGATAGGAGTAGGGATTATGGCATTGAGTAAAAAGCCGGTTACCGGCATGAAGGACATTCTGCCGGAGGAGATGCAGATTCGTGATTATGTGATAAGCGTGATTAAGGAAACTTACGGAGCGTTTGGTTTCACTTCCATTGAAACTCCCTGTGTAGAGAATATAGCTAATTTAAGCAATAAGCAGGGCGGTGAAAATGAAAAGCTTATTTTTAAAATATTGAAAAGGGGCGAAAAGCTGAATCTTGAAACGGCGAAAAGCGAACAGGATCTTGTGGACGGGGGGCTTCGTTATGATTTAACGGTTCCGCTGGTGCGTTTTTATTCCAATCATGCCAATGAACTGCCCAGCCCTTTTAAGGCGCTCCAGATGGGAAATGTATGGCGGGCGGACAGGCCCCAGAGGGGACGTTACCGCCAGTTTATGCAGTGTGATATCGATATTTTGGGAGAGCCTTCTAATCTGGCGGAGATCGAGCTGATACTTGCCACAACTACTACCCTTGGCAGGCTGGGCTTTAAGGGTTTCCAGATCAGGATCAACGAGAGAAGAATTTTAAAGGCCATGGCAGCCTACAGCGGGTTTGACGAGGAAGCTTATGACAGCGTATTTATTACGCTGGATAAGATGGACAAGATCGGATTTGAAGGTGTGGAGGCAGAACTTCTCGGGAACGGTTTTGTCAAAGAAAGCGTGGATAAATACCTGGCCCTTTTTAAAGGGATCGGGGAAGCCGGGGAGCCCCTTGTCTATCTGGCAGATGAACTGGGGGATTTCCTGGAGGAAGAGGTAAAGACCAGCCTTCAGGAGATCATGGAGAGCGTCCGGGCCACGAAATGTTCTGACTTTGAGCTGGTCTTTGACCCTTCCCTGGTGCGGGGCATGTCTTACTATACAGGCACGATTTTTGAGATTGCCATGCCGGAGTTCGGCGGAAGCTGCGGAGGCGGCGGAAGATATGATAAGATGGTAGGCAAATTTACCGGAAACGATGTGCCTGCCTGCGGTTTTTCCATTGGATTTGAACGGATCATCCTGTTGCTTATGGAAAGCGGATTCAAAGTACCCAGCCAGCCGGAAAAGGTGGCATATCTTCTGGAAAAGGGCCTGCCCGGGGAAGAACTGTGCAAAGTGATTGCCAGAGCACAGGAAGAACGCAAGGAAGGGAAGCAGGTTCTGGTAGTAAGGATGAATAAGAACAAGAAATTCCAGAAGGAGCAGCTTTCTAAAGAGGGCTATACCCGGTTCCAGGAATTTTATAAAAATCCACTGAAGTAAGGATGCATAATGATTACGGTTTATTATACAAAGGTGTCTCCCTTTCTGGAGGAAGACGCCTTTTTCGCACATTTGGAAAAAGCGGAGGAAGACCGCCGGAAAAAAATACTTGCCATGACAGACAAAAAAAGCAGGATTCACAGTCTTATGGCCGGCAGTCTGCTTCATGACGCGGTTTGTGAGCGGCTGGGAATTTCTGCGGAAAAAAGCGGACCTTTCTCCGTGGCCTTTGGGCATGGGGGAAAGCCTTATTTAACAAAATATCCAGATATCTATTACAGCCTGTCCCATTCCGGGGAATATGTGTGCTGCGCTTTAGGAGATATCCCGGTGGGGGCGGATATACAGAAGGTGACCAGGTGCCGCAGTGGAATTGCCAGGCGCTTTTTTACGAAGGAGGATAACCGGAAGCTGGATGCATGCAGCGGCGGGGAGCGGGAAGAACTGTTTTTCCGTATGTGGAGCATAAAGGAAGCTTATGTAAAGCTCACCGGGAGAGGACTTTCTGGCGGGCTTTCCGGCTTTGAAATCGACTGGAATGAGGGCAGGGTTCTTGAAGGGGAAAAATGCGCCGCCTATTTCAGGGAACAGCAAAAAACAGAAGGGTATGCCTTTTGTGTCTGTACCGGGGAACCTCTCCGGGATATCCTGTGGAAAGAAACCGGGATTTGAGATAAATACCACGAAAAATACTACTTTTTGGCCGGAAAGGAGTATTTTTTTCCCGGGTCCAGGCAGATAGAATAAAACTATGGAAAAACCCATATGGGAGAAAAAGGAGGAAACGGCTATGTATTTACTTTCAATTGTAACTGTCATTGTCCTGACAGGAATCATGTATGTATTTTCAAACGGAACGGGGGAAAATTATCTGATAAGGTTTCTGGATCCTCCCACCATGCTTTTTTTGATTTTGTCTTTGATCCCTCTGCTTGTGTCCGGCGGGCTGCTGAAAGATTTTAACAATGCATTCCGGCTGGTAATAGGTAAAAAGGAACCGTCGGGTCTTATCGAACTGATCCGTGCACGGGAAGCGGTCAGTCTGGCAATTAAAGTACTGGTGGCGGTGGCAGCGTTTATCTGCGTGGTGGGCGGCGTAATGATCCTGCTGATGACAGAAGACCCTGCAACCCTTGGCCCCAGCCTTGCGGTCATGTTGCTTTCCCTGGTATATGGACTGGGTGTGGCGGTCGTCCTTCTGCCCCTTAAGTCCCGGCTGAATGTAAAAATACAGGAATACCGTGAAAATGCTTACGCCCAAATTTGCGGGCTGCGTAAGAATGGCCAGACGGCAGGAAGTGTATGATGGAAGTTTATTATAAAAAGGAATAATGTACAGCCTATGAAAAGAACAGTGAAAAGTCTTGCGGCAGTGGTGGCGTATATGCTGCTTTTGTGTCTGCTGCTTAAGACCAATGCCATTTTGCTATTCAGTCCCCGGCATATCGGCATGTTTCTGTTAGGATGCGGAATCCTCTGCCTTCCCTATGCAGAAAAGAAAACGAGCTGGAAGGAAGGCAGGGAGATTTTTAAGAAAAATGCAATCCTTGCAGGATATCTGGAAACCTTTATGCTCATGTTCGTCAGTATGAACCAGGACAGATTTGAAGAAAGCGGGGTGTGGTCGGCATTTGCCCTAAACCTGCGGCCCTTGTTCTATGGATTTGTATGTTATATGGTCATTGGGGATGAAACGGCGGAAAAAATACCGGGGGAGGAGCCTTTAGACGGGAAGCTTCCCGGGAAGGAATCTGGGGAAAGTAAAGTCCCAGTCAAAATAAAAGAACCGCCAGAGGAAATGGACGGAGAAAAGACGCTGGATTTTTCCCGGCTCACCAGACAGGAAAGGCAGGTGGCGGAACGGATAAAAAGAGGGATGACCAACAGGGAAATAGGGGAAGAACTCTGCATATCCGAGGCAACCGTGAAAAAACATGTGTCAAATATATTTGAAAAGCTGGGAATAGGAAGCCGCAGAGAGCTCAGATAGAACGGCCGGCTCTGGAAACAGATTTCCATGGACTGCTGAAAGTTTTTATTGTCAATAATTTATCAATGTGGTATGATTACACAGTATTGTATCTCACGGAAAATAATTTCCAAAGAGAATAATAACAGGAGGACTTGTACCATGAAAAATGAAAAAACTTATGAACTTGTGCTGACAGCCCTGTTCACAGCCATTATTGTGATAATGGCATTCACACCGCTGGGATATATCCCTTTAGTTGTAATCAATGCAACGGTCATACATATCCCGGTAATCCTTGGAGCACTATTTTTGGGACCGAAAAAAGGTGCATTTTTAGGATTTGTATTTGGACTGACGAGCTTTATCAACAATACGTTTAAAGCCGTTACTGCATCGGCGTTTGTCTTTTCGCCGATTCTTGCCGCTGATGTGATTGGCATATCAGGTGTCTTTAAAAGTATGTACATTTGTTTTGTGCCAAGAATTCTGGTGGGAGTGATTCCTTATTTTGTTTACATCTTGATAAGGAATTTGTTAAAGAGCAGACAGGCTGCATGGCGTTATGCGATCAATGGGGCCGTATCTGTTATTTTCTGCATTTCTGTCAGAGCCTTTTTAAACAATCTGCTGAAAGAGAGCGGGAATACACTGGCCGGGACAGCGGCAGGTATTGTGCTGGGAGCCGTATTGTTCCTGGGGCTGACTGCCATGGGACATAAGAAAGCTTCCGCAAATGTGGCATTTGCCTATGCAGGGCTGGCAGGGGCCTTTACCAACACCCTGTTTGTCATGAGCGGCATTTTTATTTTATATAAAGAGGCGTATGCCCAGGCACTTGGTGTGGCGGGTGATGCGGTGATTGACGTGATCATGGGAATTATCAGTTTCAACGGCATTGTGGAAGCAGCGGTGGCGGCAATTCTGACGGCAGGGGTTGGTATAGCCCTGGCACAGATAAAGCCGGTAAAAGGACTGAAAGACTGACTTTCCAGAGTGCGTTAGAAGTATTCAACGTCATGCAAATAGGCTCTGGGCGTGCAGGAAAGGAAAATCAATGATTTTAGCGATAGATATTGGAAATACAAATATAGTGATTGGATGCATTGAGAAGGAAAAGATTTATTTTGTGGAAAGAACCTCCACCAATATATCGAAAACGGAGCTGGAATATATGGTGGAGTTTAAGATACTTCTAGAACTGTACCAGATCAAGGTGAAGGAAATCACAGGCTGTATCATTGCTTCGGTGGTACCGCCGCTTATCAATATCGTCAGGGCTTCCCTGGAAAAGCTTTTAAGGATTTCTCCCATGATTGTAGGCCCAGGGCTTAAGACAGGACTGAATATACTGATGGACAATCCGGCCCAGGTGGGTTCGGATCTGATTGTCAATGCGGTGGCGGGGCTGAAGCATTACGGCGCCCCCCTTATCATCATTGATATGGGAACGGCTACCACTATCAGTGTAGTGGATGACAAAAAGAACTATATTGGCGGCATGATTCTTCCGGGGGTCAAGGTATCTTTGGACTCCCTGGTCAACCGCACATCCCAGCTTCCGAAAATCAGCCTGGAAGCGCCCAGAAAGATTATAGGTAAAAACACCATAGACTGCATGAAAAGCGGGATTATCATGGGACAGGCGGCTTCTATGGACGGCATGGTGGAGCGTGTATGGGATGAATTGGGATATCATGCAAAGGCCGTGGCAACAGGCGGACTAGCAGGGTGCATTGTGCCCTATTGCAGGCATGAGATCATCTATGACAATGAACTAACCCTCAAAGGGCTGGGGATTATTTACCGCAAAAATGTGGAATCTGTATGAAAGTACGGCGGGCATCCGCCGGAAAGTAACTTTAAGATATATTTTGGAGTGCCGGAAGGGAGAGTGGGAAATGTTGCAGGGAAAACAAATTGTACTTGGCGTGACCGGAAGTATTGCGGCCTACAAGGCGGCTTCCCTTGCCAGTATGCTAAAGAAACAGGGAGCGGACGTTACGGTAATTATGACGGAGAATGCCGCGAACTTTATCAATCCCATTACTTTTGAAGAACTGACGGGAAACAAATGTCTGATGGATACCTTTGACCGGAATTTCCAGCATACAGTGGAACATGTGGCTCTGGCTAAAAAGGCACAGGTTTTTGTGATTGCCCCGGCTTCTGCCAATGTGATTGCAAAAGCAGCCCACGGCATTGCTGATGATATGCTTACCACCACGCTGCTTGCCTGTCAGTGTCCGAAAATCATATCCCCTGCCATGAATACGCGGATGTACCAGAATCCCATCGTGCAGGATAATATTCGTATTTTAAAGGACTATGGGATGGAAGTGGTTGCCCCTGCCAGCGGGTATCTTGCCTGCGGTGATGTGGGAGAAGGGAAAATGCCTGAACCGGAACTTCTGCTGGAATATATCGTCAAAAGTTTACAGCCCAAGGATATGGAGGGACTGAAAGTGCTGGTGACAGCGGGACCTACCAGGGAAAGATTAGACCCGGTGCGTTATATCAGCAATCATTCTACTGGAAAGATGGGATATGCCATAGCCAGGGCGGCTATGATGCGTGGGGCCGAAGTAACGCTGGTTACAGGAAAAACAGAACTGACACCGCCAGTGGGTGTGCGTACAGTGGAGATCATATCTGCCGCAGATATGGCCCGGGAAGTAAAAATCCGGGCAGAGGAACAGGATATTATTATCAAAGCAGCGGCAGTGGCAGATTACCGTCCCAAATATATTTCTGACGAAAAACTGAAGAAAAAAGACGCCGATATGGCCATAGAACTGGAACGGACAGAAGATATCCTGGAATTTCTGGGAAGCCATAAGAGGCCGGGGCAGTTTTTATGCGGATTTTCCATGGAAACAGAGAACATGGAGGAAAATTCCTACAAGAAGTTAATGAAAAAGAATCTGGATCTGATCGTTGCCAACAATTTAAAACAGTCAGGGGCAGGGTTCGGCACAGACACCAATATTGTTACATTGATGTCCAGAAACAATACCCTGCATCTTCCTATCATGAGCAAGGAAAAAGTAGCCACCCGGCTTCTTGATTATATTATGGAGCATCATTTACCGTCATGCCCAAAGGCACAGCCTGCTGAATAATTTTCCTTATCATGGAATAATTTCCCTGTCTTGTCCATATACTATAATAACTATGATTTGTAGGAGGTAAATGATGGCAAGAGGACAGAGGAAGACAATTGAAGAGAAAATATCAGAGAAAGAAGAACTTATCCAGGCACTTCGGACAAGGCTCAAATCAGAACAAAATGAGCTGGATGGTCTTTACAGGGAAAAGCGGGACAGGGATTTGGAAGGCTTAAACAGGCTTTTGGAGGAATCGGGACTTAATGTGGATGAAGCATCCGATATCCTGCAGGAATACCTCAAAGACCATATGTCCGGCCAGCAGACGGCATGATAGTTTTTCATTACAATAATCTGCCCCGCGAAGAGCGGCAGTGTTTGTTCTAATAAGCAGAAAACAAATATATTAAGTAGAAGCTTCCGGTATATCTGATGTGGCCGGAAGCTTTTATTACAATAAGCTGTTTTAGGAAATCCCGGAGAACGTGAGCATGGGGGAGCAGATAATCACAGAGGTTAAAGAAAACTGGGCACATTGGGGGATTTTATGAGAAAACTACGAAAATTATGGGTTCTGTTATTGCTGGCGGCCATGGCCCTGATCTTTGGCTATGCCCGGTATGTAGAGCCGGAACTTCTGATTGTTAGGGAAATAACAGTGGAAACAGATATGGATATTGAAGAATGCAGGGCAGTATTTTTTTCTGATACCCATTTTGGAATATTATATGAAGAAACACATGCAGGACAGATCGTGGACAGGATAAATGCTCTGGAAGCGGATATTGTTATTTTCGGAGGGGATCTGCTGGATAATTATGGACGCGATGCAGAAATGCTGGATTTGGATTACCTGAAAAAAGAACTGGGACGGATAGAGGCGCGGGAAGGAAAATTTGCAGTATTTGGAAACCACGATTACGGCGGCGGGGCATACCGTATCTATAAAGATTTTATGAACGAATGCGGGTTCAAAGTGCTGGTCAATGAAACGGTGGTTCTTGAAAAGTACAAAATAGAGCTGACCGGTTTTGACGATTATCTGCTGGGAGATACGGAACCGGATTCCTATCGTATAGAGAGCAGTCAGTTTCACCTGATAGCGGCCCATGAGCCTGTGATAGCCAAGTTGGTTGAGGGTGCCGGTGACAATTTTGTACTGACGGGACATACACATGGAGGGCAGGTGTCGGTTCCCTATTTAACAAGGAAGCTTATTCCGACAGGTTCAGACCAGTTTGTCAAAGGATTTTACACCGGGACAGAAATTGGAGCCAGGGGGCTGATGCAGATGTATGTTACCAGCGGCATTGGACTGACCCAGTACCCGTTCCGTTTTTGTAATATTCCGGAAATCATAGCAGTAAATTTTGTGCAGAAACAGACTCTTGCAGAATCTGGTGATAAGGAACTTAAACCTGTATATAAATAAGAAAAATAAAAATATTTTTAGTCATATATAGAATTTTCCCAAAATATTGTGTATAATAAGTAAAAGGTGTACAATAAATATGTACAGACTATACTACAAATGAAATAAAAAGGAGAAAGATATGCTAGTAACATTAGTGCCCTTATTTGATGAAGATATGAGCGTACGGGCCTACTCCCTGTTTACGCAGAAAAATAACACCTTATTAAATCCCAGCTTTAACGGGACCAGTTATAATGATGGTGCGGTTCAGGTGACTGGTCTTGAAATGATTAACAGCATGGGAATTGATACGCTTGCCACAGACAAAGAAATATTTGTATCAGTAAATAGTATTTCTCTTTTCTCTGACATTGTTACCCAGTGCCGGGCTCCGTATAGCCGAATCATTCTGCTTCTGGATGATTCCATACAGCCGGAGGAAGTATTTATCAACAGGCTCCGCGCGTTGAAAGCAATTGGATACAAGCTGGCCATGCGGAAGCTGCCAGTGCAGAAATTTGAAGTGTACAGAGAGATTCTCCTTTTGATGGACTATATTCTGCTGGACCACAAGAAAATCGACATTACAAAGGCGAAGGTTTATTTTTCCAACAGGTATCCCGGCATTAAACTCTGTGCAGGAAATATCCAGACGCAGGAAATATTTGACGAACTGAAAAAAGAAGGCGGATACCAGCTTTACGAAGGGGAATTCTATCGTGTTCCTGTTACGAAAGGCCAGAGGGAAGTAACTCCTTTGAAGGTCAATTACATAGAACTTCTCAATATTGTAAATGCTCCTGACTTTGAGCTGACGGATGCCGCTGAAATTATTGAAAGAGATACGGCCCTTGTGATTTCCATGCTGAAAATGGTAAACAGGATGGCGGTAAATTCAGAAGTTACCTCTATCCGTCATGCAGCGGCCATGTTAGGACAGTATGAACTGAAGAAATGGATCAACACAGCAGTAACAAATGAAATGTATGCAGATAAGCCCAACGAAGTAACGAGACTGTCCCTGATGCGTGCCAAATTTGCAGAAAATCTTGCGCCGGCTTTTGACCTTGCCATGCAGTCAGGTGAACTGTTCCTGCTAGGTCTTTTCTCGGTACTTGATATTATCATGGATCAGCCTATGTCGGAAGCTTTAAAAGAGGTGAAGGTATCCAGGGAAATTGGCGATGCCTTAACGGAGCATAAAGGAATTCTGGCGCCTGTTTATGATTTCATCAAACAGTATGAAGCCGCCAACTGGCAGGAGATTTCCAGAGTAATGATAATCAGGAGCATTAAGATGGAGCGGATTCATGATGCCTATGTGCAGGCCCTTAAATGGTATAAAAATCTGTTTGTAGAATAAGTGATTTAATGTAAAAAGCGCGGCCGCGCTTACGGTTCTTCATCGTAAGCGCGGCCGTTTTTGATTGTGATGCCGTTCACTTCCACATGGTCGTTGATTTCAATCACCAGACAGCGTTTTCCATCCAGTGTTCTGGTATTTACCAAATCTGCACGGTCCGGGTTGACCCTGACTACCACATCCGGTGTTTTCACTTCAAATGTTCTGGTATTTGCCACATTATCCACCAGAAGGGAAGTGTGTTCCCCCGCTGCGGCATCATAAAGTTTTTCAAAATCGGTCAGTTTTTCTTCCTGTATGCCGCTCTTTTCAAAAAGATTTTTAACCTGCTGCTTATCCAGCATGAGAGGTTCAGGAATTTCTTTGTGTTCCTCAATCATTTCCGTAAGGTTTTCGTGGATGCTTTTCACTACTTCATATTCTGCTTCCTCCCCCAGGGTTTCCTCTATCAGGGTCTGGAAGGTTTCTTTTTGTGTTCCGGCGGAAAGGGGGAGCACAGCGCCTAAAACGCTGTCTGCCAATTCCTGATGGGGTTCCTCCGGTTTTTTTGAATAATAAAGAACGCTGTGGATATCGGAAGCCCTGTCGTTAAATGCGGGAAAGAGAAATCCGGCTTCCGGCATTTCCACGATCCAGTCACGGACCCGGTTGTGGAATTCATTTGCTGTAGCATCGTAGCTTAATCCGGGCTTTGAGAGATTGACCGGGCAGATGGAGCACAGAATGTATTCATACACAGTGTCCGATGCATCATCCATGGTAAGCCCGTCACTGGTTTTTCCCGGTACGTCATAGGCATCGTGGATCAACAGTATCAGATAGTTGCCCACATATTCGTAGGAGCTTATAACTTTATCATAGAATTCTTCAAGAAGGGCATCATCTTTTAATCTGCTCTCCCGCAGACGCAACAGAAATTCCTGTGTGCCCCCTTCCTCCTCGCTGGCTAAGGGAAATTCAAGATCAAGCAGGTTTTTGCCCGGGCTGCCAGAGAGTGTTTTACGGAGCAGTTCAAAGTATTTAAATATTTCTTCTTCCGGAAGAGAGAGAAAAGCTTCTCTAAATTCCGTCTTTTTATTCTTCTCGCCGTCCACATAGCAGCCGCAGATGCGTGTGATGGAGCAGTTGCTGGGCGTATAAAGCCGCTTGATTTCGTTGATTTCCTGTTTAATCATAAAAGATCCCCTTATCTGCCTTATTAAAAAAAGCAGTTCCGCTTGTTGTTTATGCAGTTTCTTTTGTACTATTTTTCTGTTCCTTTAAATTTTTCTGGGCGGTGGAGAGCATCAGCTTGATTCGGTTAAGCTGGTTGACTTCGCTGGCTCCCGGGTCGTAGTCGATCGCCACGATATTACTCAAAGGGTACTGCCTGCGCAGCTCCTTGATAACGCCTTTTCCCACCACATGGTTGGGAAGGCAGGCAAAAGGCTGTGTACATACAATATTATTGACGCCGCTGTGGATAAGTTCCACCATTTCTCCGGTAAGGAACCATCCCTCACCTGTCTGGTTTCCGATGGAAACGATGTCCTTTGCATAGCCGGCAGTCTGGTAAATGCTTACAGGGGGCGCGAAGTGGCGGCTTTTTGCGAGGGCTTTGGAAGCGCTGCCCCGCAGGAATTCAAGGGCGCTTATGCCGGCCTTTGAAAGAAAAGCTGTCTTTTTACTGGTACCCAGTTCTGCGGCTTTGTATATCTGATTATAGAAGCAGTAGAGCATAAAATCAAGGAGGTCAGGAACCACAGCCTCAGCGCCCTCGGCTTCCAGTAATTCCACCAGATGGTTATTGGCTGCAGGGGCAAACTTTACTAAAATTTCCCCTACGATACCGACTCTGGGTTTTACTTCCCCGGTAATGGGGACAGCATCAAAATCCTCCACGATCTGACGGCACATTTTGCGGAAGGTAAAAAAGTTTATATGCTTTGCAGAAACAAAATCCTTGCATTTTTCCAGCCATTTCTGATGAACAGCTTCCACACTTCCTTTTTCTTTTTCATAAGGGCGCATACGGTATACACAGCGCATAAAGATATCGCCAAATACAGCGCCATAGGCGGCACGGGTCAGCAGATTCAGATTCAGGTTAAAGCCAGGATTGGATTCAAGTCCTGACATGTTTAAGGAAATAACGGGAATCTGCGACATTCCGGCGTTTTCTAAGGCTCTGCGGATAAAGCCTATATAGTTGGTGGCGCGGCAGCCGCCGCCGGTCTGGGTCATAATAACCGCTACTTTGTCAAGGTCATATTTCCCGGAAAGCAGGGCATCCATGATCTGCCCCACAACAATGAGGGAAGGGTAGCAGGCATCATTATTTACATATTTCAGCCCTACATTTACGGCCTGTTTATTGTCGTTTGACAGGACTTCAAAATTGTAGCCGCAGGCAGCAAAGGCGGCTTCCAGAATATCAAAATGAATGGGCGACATCTGGGGACAGAGGATCGTGTAGTTTTTGCGCATTTCCTCTGTAAATTTCACCTTTGTAATGGCACTGGAACGGATACTGCGCTGTTTATCCTGTTTTTCCCTGACACAGATAGCGGAGAGCAGGGAACGGATGCGGATTCTTGCCGCACCTAAATTGTTTACTTCATCTATTTTCAGGCAGGTATATATTTTATCGGACCCTGTCAGAATATCCTTTACCTGGTCAGTGGTGACAGCGTCTAAGCCGCAGCCGAAGGAGTTAAGCTGAATCAGATCCAGATTCTCCACGTTTTTCACATAGCTGGCGGCAGCATAAAGCCGGGAATGGTACATCCACTGGTCAGAGACAATTAACGGACGCTCTGGCGCCGCAAGGTGGGAAATGGAATCCTCGGTCAGCACCGCAATATCATAGGAAGTGATAAGCTCCGGAATGCCGTGGTTGATCTCCGGGTCAATATGGTAAGGGCGGCCGGCCAGGACAATGCCCCGTCTGCCTGTTTCTTTCAGCCAGGAGAGTACTTCTTCTCCTTTATTCTGCATGTCTTTTCTTGCTGCTTTTAGTTCCTCCCAGCCAAGGCGGGCGGCCTCCATCACTTCCTCCACAGGGATTTCCTTAAATTCCCGGGAAAGGGCTTCTGATACGGTCTTTAAGTCTTTGAAGGACATGAATGGATTGCGCAGGATGGCTTCACCCTTTCCGATCTCCTCCACGTTATTTTTGATATTTTCCGAATAGGAGGTGACGATAGGGCAGTTGTAATGGTTGTTGGCATCCTCAAACTCATTTCTCTCATAAAAAAGCGCAGGATAGAAAATAAAGTCCACTTTCTGGTTTATCAGCCAGTTTACATGTCCGTGGGCCAGCTTGGCAGGATAACATTCCGACTCACTGGGAATGGATTCAATGCCCAGCTCATAAATTTTCCGGTTGGAGACGGGGGAGAGGATTACCCGGTACCCCAGCTTCGTGAAGAAGGTGAACCAGAAGGGATAATTTTCATACATATTGAGGACCCTGGGAATTCCCACACTTCCGCGTTTGGCCTGGTCTGCCGCAAGAGGCTCATATCCAAAAATACGTTTTAATTTATAGTCAAAAAGGTTGGGAACGGCGTTTGTGTTTTTCTGTTTGCCAATGCCGCGCTCACACCGGTTCCCGGAAATGTACTGACGCCCTCCTGTAAATTTATTGATGGTCAGACGACAGCTATTGGTACAGCCTTTACACTTGGCCATGCTGGTGTCAAACTGCAGGGTGTTAACTTTATGGGAGGAGAGCATGGAAGTCTCATATCCTTCAAAGTATCGTTCCCGGGCAATCAAAGCAGCGCCAAAAGCTCCCATAATGCCGGAGATATCCGGGCGTATGGCTTCACATCCGGCGATTTTTTCAAAGCTTCTTAAGACTGCGTCATTATAAAAAGTTCCTCCCTGGACTACAATGTTTTTCCCGAGCGCGGAAGCGTCGGAGACCTTGATGACCTTAAAAAGGGCGTTTTTTATAACGGAATAGGCAAGTCCTGCGGAAATATCCGGGACAGAGGCCCCTTCTTTCTGGGCCTGCTTTACCTTGGAGTTCATAAACACTGTACAGCGGGTTCCCAAGTCAATGGGATGCTCCGCAAAAAGGGCGGCATGGGCAAAATCTTCTACCGTATAGTTTAGGGACTTTGCGAAAGTTTCGATAAAAGAGCCGCACCCAGAGGAGCAGGCTTCGTTAAGCTGTACACTGTCTACCGCCTGATTTTTGATGGTAATACATTTCATATCCTGACCGCCGATGTCCAGAATACAGTCTACTTCCGGGTTAAAGAAGGCGGCAGCATGGTAATGGGCAACTGTTTCCACCTCCCCATCGTCTAACAGGAATGCAGCTTTCATAAGCGCTTCCCCATATCCGGTAGAACAGGAGCGCACAATTTTAACTCCCTTAGGCAGAAGGGAGTAGATCTCTTTGATGGAACGGATGGCGGTGCTTAAGGGGCTTCCGTCATTGCTGCTGTAAAAAGAGTAGAGAAGCGATCCGTCTTCCCCCACAAGGGCTACCTTGGTGGTGGTGCTGCCTGCATCAATGCCCAGATAGCAGTTCCCCTGATAGGAAGCAAGCTCCCCGGTCACTACATGATGGAGGGAGTGGCGGACTTTAAATTCTTCATATTCCTGGGGAGATGAAAACAAAGGCTCCATACGTTCCACTTCAAATTCCATCTTGATATCGGAGGAAAGCTTTCCGGTCAGTTCCTTCATGGTGCAGGATACCTCAGCTTTTGCGTTCAGGGCGGAGCCGATTGCCGCAAACAGGTGGGAGTGTCCGGTATTTATAATATGTTCCTCATCCAGTTTCAGGGTACGGATAAAAGCAGCCTTCAATTCGGAAAGAAAATGCAGGGGACCGCCTAAAAAGGCAACATGTCCCCGGATAGGCTTTCCACAGGCAAGACCGCTGATGGTCTGGTTCACTACTGCCTGGAAGATGGACGCAGACAAATCCTCCCGGGTGGCTCCGTCGTTGATAAGAGGCTGGATATCCGATTTGGCAAATACGCCGCACCGGGCAGCAATGGTGTACAGGGAGTGGAAATTTTTAGCGTAATCATTCAGGCCCGAAGCGTCTGTCTGTAATAAAGAAGCCATCTGGTCGATAAAGGAACCTGTACCGCCGGCACAGATACCGTTCATACGCTGCTCCACGTTGCCGCCTTCAAAATAAATGATCTTGGCATCTTCGCCGCCTAACTCAATGGCCACATCGGTCTTAGGGGCCAGTTCCTTCAAGGCAGTGGCCACAGAAATCACTTCCTGCACGAAAGGGATACCAAGGTGGTTTGCCAAAGTCAGTCCCCCGGAACCGGTGATCATGGGATGGAGCGTTAAGTTCCCAAGTTTCTGGCTGGCGTCCCCGATCAGGCCAAAGAGGGTTTCCCGGATATTTGCATAGTGTCTTTTATAATCTGAAAAAAGGATGTTGTGTTCATCATCTAAAATGGCAATTTTGACAGTAGTAGATCCAATGTCAATGCCCAGGGTATAATGCTGGTTGTTCATTATTCTACCGCCTTTCTTTTAACATAAGGACAGTTTGCGAAGCGGGCTGTCCGTTGTTTTTTGTCGCATTAATTTGACATGCGATGTAATTATACGACAGGTTTTTTTTAAATGCAATGCAGGAAAGTAAACATTTTGTAAAGAAAAAATTGTAAATTTCTAAAAAAGCCATGGATTTGTTTACTTTTAAAACAAGGGATGATAGAATATATGAAGTTCCAAATCGGGTAATGACTAAACCTTTAAAGGAGTAGATTATGAAGTTTACAGGCAGTTTTGAAAGGAAATTCGGAAAGTATGCAATCAGGAACTTGTCTCTTGTGCTGATTGTGTGTTATGGGTGCGGCTATCTTTTCCAGATGATGCATCCCGGCTTTTTAAAGTATTTGTATTTAAATCCGTATGAGATTATTTTTCATGGGCAGATATGGCGGCTGTTCACATGGCTGATTGTACCTCCCTCATCGTTCGATTTCTTTACGCTGCTTATGCTTTATTTTTACTATTCGCTTGGAACGACCTTAGAGCGGACCTGGGGAACTTATAGATATAATGTATATATTTTTTCGGGTATCCTGTTTACCATCCTGGGCGCTTTCCTGCTTTTTGCATATTCCATCCTTTTTCAGGGGGAGGCAGGTCTGTTTATGTGGATGGGCAACAGTTTTTCGTATGCCCCTTTATTCAGCACCTATTATGTGAATATGTCTATATTCCTTGCTTTTGCCGCCACCTATCCTAATATGCAGGTATTGCTGTTTTTCTTTATTCCTATCAAAATAAAGATTCTCGGCATAATTTATGGTGTACTCCTTGTATACCAGTTTATCATGGGACCGGCTGCTATTAAAATTGTGATTGCAGCTTCCCTTATGAATTTTATTGTGTTTTTCATTGCCGGAAGGGGAAAAGTCCATATGACGCCCAGACAGGCGAAACGGCGGCAGGAATTTAAACGCCAGGTAAAAAGTACCAGTAAAATTACAAGGCATAAATGTGCCATCTGCGGAAGGACAGAGGAGAGTAACCCGGAGCTGGAATTCAGATTCTGTTCAAAATGTGAAGGAAATTATGAGTATTGTCAGGATCACCTGTTTACTCATACCCATGTAAGCAGGAAGTAGGACGGCAGCTGTTTAAACAGCAAATACCGGGTTTTTCCGGAAAAACGTTGTTAAGAAGGCAGGGAGGATGGAAATGGAAACAGGTCAGGAGCTTGTCTTTGCCCGTACCCTTGAAGATGTAAAAAAGCTTGCACGGAAGCAGCAGGGCTGTATTTCCAGGGAACAGGTAAAGGAAGCCTTTAAGAAACTGGAACTAAAGGAAGAACAATTTCAGATGATTTATGATTATCTGGAAAAACATAAAATAGGCATCGGGAAGCCAATGGACCCGGAAGACGGCCTTTCAGAGGAAGAAATTGATTATCTGGAAGAATATAAAAAAGAAATTGCCAGTATGGGACAGATAAGCAGCGGGGAAAAGGAAGCGGTGTTCCTTAGCGCTATGGCAGGGGAACTTAATGCCCAGAGGCGGCTGATCGACCTGTATCTGCCCCAGGTGGTGGAAATCTCCAAACTTTATGCAGGGCAGGGGGTTTTTATTGAGGATTTGATCGGAGAGGGCAATCTGGCTCTTTCTATGGCTGTTACCATGCTTGGATGCATGGAACACGCACAGGAAGCGGAAGGGATACTGGTCCAGATGATCATGGATGCCATGGAAGAGTGTATTACCGGAACCGTAAGGGAGATGGAGAAAGACAGGAAAGTCCTTGAAAGGGTAAACCATGTGGCGGACAAGGCCAAGGAACTTGCCGCGGACCTTCACCGGAAGGTGACTGTGGAAGAACTTGCTTCGGAAACAGGGATGACGGTCAAAGCCATACAGGAAGCCATGCGGATGAGCGGCTTTGCCATTGAGGATATAGAATGCGGCTGAAACGCCTACAGGATGGCCATTTCCTGCCAAGGGAGAAAGTATTTACTATAGTGGCATACCCTGAATTCCTATGGTTTCAGATTTGCCTGGAAGAGCGAGGGAGCGGTACATGAAGATAAGAGAAAACACGACCCGATATGAGGATTACAAATATGTTATGCAGGATGCCGGGAATCTTTATATTGGCGCCAAATATTCCTATGAGGAACTGTTGGAGCAGGAAATGATTCCCTTTAAGCTGAAAACAATTCTGATTCGTTACGTGCTGACGGAGGCCTCCCCGGAAACAACCTTAGAGAGCCAGTTTTATTATCTGGAAGAGAATGACTTTCTTTACGAAACCTACAAACAGCTTAAAGTCCGCGTCAAAACCCAGATACAAAAAGAAAAGAAAACATTATCCGGTAAGACAAGAATGGAATATAAAGAAAAAATTTTTACATTGCAGGAACTGGTTCAGATGAACCTTGCCCGCAAAAAAGCGTCCGGGATGATTGTGATGGAAATTATTGTGTCCAAACTTGGCATGATGGTATTTAGCGTATGACAGGCAGAGATTTGGGTAGGAAACAGCTATTCCGGCATTTTTTTGCACAGCTTATCATGATTAAATAATATTTAAAAAAAATTTTAGAAAGTACTTGCCAAAACAGATTATTGGTGATACAATATAAATGTAATCAAGAAGAACGCAAAGTTCACTTGATAAATAATTTTCGGTAAAATTCCCCTTTTACACTGAGCGAGTTGAGAACTATGTTTTCACTCGCTCTTTTATTGCAACAAAGGATAGTTTGCGAAACATGCTATCCTTTGTTGCAATAAGCTGTTCCTTGGAGAATAGAAGCGATTGCCAGCGTATCTGGCGGCGTATGTATCAAGGGAATATTTCGGAATTGATACAGGGCTGCCGGGAAATGCGGACAGCCCTGTGTGTTTTGAGGATGAAATGGTTTGTTTTATGATTTACATTTGTCAAATTCAGGATTAAATGCATAGAAGTTTTTGGAGTCAAGTTTATCCTGAACGATGCGGAGGGCTTCACCGAAACGCTGGAAATGTACCACTTCACGGGCTCGGAGAAACTTAATAGGCTCGCATACATCTGGTTCATCTTTTACAAGACGCAGTATATTGTCGTAAGTAGTGCGTGCCTTTTGTTCTGCTGCCATATCTTCAAACAAATCCGTAATGGCATCTCCCTTTGACTGGAATTCGCAGCTATTAAAAGGAATCCCCCCTGCTGCCATAGGCCAGATGCCGACAGTATGGTCTACATAATAGTTGGCAAAACCGGACTGTTCAATTTCTTCCATAGATAAATTTCTTGTCAATTGATGCACAATTGTTGATACCATTTCAAGGTGTGCCAGTTCTTCTGTACCTATATCCGTCAAAATAGCCGCCACCTCATTATAAGGCATGGAATACCGCTGTGAGATATACCGCATGGATGCCCCCAGCTCTCCGTCAGGACCGCCGTACTGGGACATAATTACCTGTGCGATTTTGGCATTGGGTTCTTTGATATTAACCGGGAACTGCAATCTTTTTTCATAACTCCACATAAATCAGCATCCTCCTTCCCAGGGCCAGGGCTGTGTTGCCCATTTCCATTCGGTTTCATTACAGCCGTCCACATCGGTAATGCGTAAGGGGCCGTACTTCATGGCATATTCCCGCATGGCTTGGTTTTTCATACGCACGTAATGACCCAGGTATTCGATGGCTTCTTTGTCTGTGGGATGGGTGTCCAGGTATTCATTCATTTCCACTATCACGAAATCAATAACCCCGATATCATGATAGAGCCTGCTTTGTTCGCTGTTTGGCGTCATCATTTTACGCATCTCCTTCCTGTAAAAGGTTTTTCCAGTTCAGGGAATATGGTTCCTGCTTTATATCCTTCATCCAGATTTTCAAAGACGTTGGTAAGGTGCTGCCAGGGAACATAAGCCATGGCAAGCGGAAAACGGTCAAAATACTCGTTGAAACTGTAGTCCTGCATAATTTTCCTCTCATAAAATGAAAAGTATTTTAATAACATAGTATGATTGGGAAAATATCCGGTTCCCCATAAACACAATTTTTTCATACTTTCTTTTACTGCTGCATTTTCCGGCAGGATGGAAAGGATGCAGGAAACAGGGGTGGGCAGGAAAATGATAGCACTTGCAATCAACAATATATTGTGCTTTAATGTAACTGATAATTATTATCAATTACAAAAGAAGGGGTCATTATGTCGCTGTTTGAAGGTTTAAAAGGAAATAATTATGAAATCAGGGGGCTGTATGTGGAAGAGGGGATCACCCGCCGGTTACAGGCACTTGGCCTGAATGACGGAACTTTGGTTACAGTGTTGAACAGGAAAAAGAATGGGGCGCTTATTATTCGTGTAAGGGGCACCCGTCTTGCCATTGGCAACCATATCAGCCAGGGGATTGAAGTGGAGGAGAGCGCCGGATGAAATACAATGATACAGTCCATGTAGCATTTGTGGGGAACCCCAACTGCGGGAAAACCACTTTATTTAACGCCATCACGGGATCAAAGCTTAAAGTAGCCAACTGGCCCGGTGTCACAGTGGAAAAGATAGAAGGGGAAGCGGAGTATGAAGAGGTACATATGACCCTGGTAGACACACCGGGTATCTATTCCCTTACCTGCTATACTATAGAAGAAAAAGTTACCAGAAGCTGTGTCATGGATGATGATATCGAGGTTATTGTCAATGTGGTGGATGCTTCTTCCTTAGAGCGGAACCTATATCTTACCTTACAGCTTTTAGAACTTGGCAAGCCTGTTGTTCTTGCCCTCAATATGATGGACATTGTGGAAGAAAGGGGCATGGAGATCGATCTCCACAGGCTTCCGGAGCTTTTGGGGGACATCCCGGTGGTTCCGGTATCGGCGTCCAGGCGGAAAGGACTGGACATTCTGCTTCATGCCGTCATTCATCACTATGAAGAAGGTTCAAAGGGGGACGTGCTCCATTACAGCGGGGAAATAGAGGACAAGATCGCCAAGCTTTCCGTGATGATGCAGGCCCATTATCCCACCCATTCTTCCGTGCGCTGGCACGCCATCAAGCTTCTGGAGGACGATGAGGATGTAAGAAATGAGCATCCCATGCAGATTACCAATATTGCCGATCACAATTATGAAAAAGAGATCATTCAGGCCAAATATGCGCATATTGAACAAATCATAAACGAAGTGCTGTTTTACCGGAAAAAAAGCAAGGACAGCACAGATCAGATTGACAAAGCCTTAACCCATCCGGTGTGGGGCGTACCCATATTTATGGGGATCATGGCTTTTGTATTTTTCCTGACCTTTACCATAGGAGACTGGATGAAGGGTTATTTTGAAGCTTTTCTCGATGTCTTTGCGGGGAATGTGGGAGCTTTCCTTATAAAGATACATACTGCCGAATGGCTGATATCGCTGATTGTTGACGGAATCATTGCCGGAGTAGGGGGAATACTCACTTTTATTCCCAATATAGCCATTTTATTCCTTGCACTGGCAATCCTGGAGGACAGCGGCTATATGTCCAGGGTTGCCTATGTGATGGATACAATTATGGGAAAAGTAGGGCTCTCAGGCAAAGCCTTTCTTCCCATGGTCCTTGGATTTGGGTGCACGGTTCCGGCAATCATGGCTTCCCGTGCCCTGGAAACAGAAAAAGACCGGAGAAGGGTCATGATCATCACGCCTTTCATGTCCTGTTCCGCACGGCTTCCGGTGTATGTGCTCTTTTCCGGGATGTTTTTTGGAAAGTATGCCCATATTGCGGCATTTTCCATGTATGTAATCGGTATGCTGTGCGCTATACTGGTTGCCAAAGTCCTGCATCTATATCAAAAGGAAAAGACCAATGACAGCCTCCTGATTGAACTTCCCGAATATAAAAGGCCCAACGGACGTACCATCAGAATCTATGTGTGGAACAAATTAAAGGACTATCTGTCCAAGGCGGGAACCACCATATTTATAGCATCTATCCTTATCTGGCTTGTGCTGAACTTTGGCACATCGGGCATGGTAGACAATCCTGCAGACAGCTTCGGGGCGGCTATCGGAAAATGGTTAGAGCCGCTGATGCGTCCGGCTGGTCTTGGCCTGTGGCAGATCATCGTATCCCTGATTGCAGGCATTTCCGCAAAAGAAGTGGTAGTATCAAGCTTTTCCGTGCTTTTTGGTGTGGGGAATGCGGAGACTGCGGCGAGCCTTGGGGCAGTGGCGGAAAATCTGAAAGCAATTGATCCGGGATTCGGCCCTCTAAACGCATACTGCATGATGCTTTTTGTTTTGCTATATGTGCCCTGCGCGGCGGCAATCGGGACCATACGTAAGGAAAGTGGTTCTGCGGCATTTACATGGAAACTGGCCCTTTTTCAGATTCTGTTCGCTTATCTGGCCGCTGTCCTTGTTTTCCAGACCGGAAGCTTTCTGGGATGTTGACTTTCCCGTTAGTTTGTGTAAGAATATACAAGTGAAGCCAGTATATTTTATAGAAACTTAAAGAAAGAGCAGGGCAGGTGCCTGCGGAACCAGCCGGATACCTATAAGATTTCCGGTTCCGCATCTGCACAGGAAGGGTAAGAAAAATGAGAGGAATAGATACTCAGGTCCGTAAAAACAGAAGACGTATCTTTAAGGAAGTGGCAGATTTGGCCTATACATCCACCAATTTAAAGGATGATGTGGAGGCCCTGCCCTATAAGATTGTTGATTATGATGAATCAGAATATGAAAGTATATACCGGGACCGTGCCATTGTCAGGGAGCGTATCCGGCTGGCTATGGGATTATCCCTGCGGCCGGAAAATATGCCGGTTCATGTGACCCAGGGACTGGAAGAAAGCAATATTGATGAAAAGTATTATGAACCGCCGCTGATGCAGGTAATACCTTCGGCATGTAATGCCTGCCCGGAGAACCGATATGAAGTGACTGACCAGTGCAGGGGCTGTGTGGCCCATCCATGCAGGGAAGTCTGCCCAAGAGGGGCCATCAGCATGAAAAACGGGAAATCCATAATTGACCAGGAGAAATGCATTAAGTGCGGCAAATGTAAATCTGTCTGCCCTTATGATGCGGTTTCCCATCAGGTGCGTCCCTGCCTTGCCCACTGCGGAGTGAACGCCATCAAGAGCGATAAGAAGGGGCGTGCCTATATTGATACAGATTTGTGTGTTTCCTGCGGCCAGTGTATGGTGAGCTGTCCCTTCGGAGCAATTGCGGATAAGTCCCAGATTTTCCAGCTGATCCGTGCCATGCAGTCGGGACGCAAAATCATCGCCCAGGTAGCCCCTGCTTTCGTCGGGCAGTTTGGAAAAGACGCCACTCCCGACAAAATTAAGGAGGCACTTAAAGAGCTGGGATTTTATGATGTATATGAAACAGCGATCGGAGCCGATATGGGGGCTGTGACGGAAGCTGAACACTATGTGAAAGAAGTAGCTACAGGGGAACTTCCTTTCCTTCTTACTTCCTGCTGTCCATCCTGGTCCATGCTTGCCAAGAAATTTTTCCCGGAAACCATCGACAAGATTTCAAATGCCCTTACGCCTATGGTTGCCACAGCCCGCAAGATTAAAGAGGATCATCCCGACGCCAGCGTGGTGTTCATAGGTCCCTGTGCGTCCAAGAAGCTGGAAGCTTCCCGCAGGACCATCCGATCAGACGTAGACTTTGTCATAACTTTTGAGGAACTGGCAGGCATGTTTGAAGCCAAAGGACTTCTGCCGGAAGCTGTGGAGGCCATTGACAAGATGAATGACGCTACCGGAGCCGGAAGGGGATACGGTGTGGCAGGGGGCGTTGCCAATGCCATAGAGGAATGTATCCGGGAATATTATCCGGATGTGGAAGTAAACATCGAACATGCGGAAAGTCTGGCAGAATGCAAAAAAATGCTTATGCTTGCCAAGGCAGGCAAGAAGAACGGCTGTCTGATTGAAGGGATGGCATGTCCCGGCGGCTGCATAGCCGGAGCAGGCACCAACATACCAGTGCCCCAGGCGGCAAAGGAAGTGGCGGGATTCAAGGCGTCTGCAGACAGGAAAATCCCGGAAGTCAAACACTGATACTTCTTTGAACTGCTTATTTAGTAGCCAACAGGGGGTATGCCTGTATACCTATTGGGAGAATGATGCGGTAATCCGATATCGGGTCCTTTGCCGGCAATGGTTACCGGATAAATTTTTCCTTCAGTCCGGGCAGACCGGATGATAATAAGAGTACCAGAAAGGAATAACCATAGATGACGAAAATCAGAACAAGATTTGCCCCAAGCCCTACAGGAAGGATGCATGTGGGGAATTTGCGGACAGCCCTTTACGCCTACCTTATTGCAAAACATGAGGGCGGGGATTTCATACTTCGGATCGAGGACACAGATCAGGAGCGCTATGTGGAAGGGGCTGTGGATATTATCTACCGGACGCTGGAAAAGACCGGGCTTATCCACGATGAAGGGCCGGACAAAGACGGGGGCGTCGGGCCTTACGTACAGTCTGAGAGGCAGAAGGCCGGCATTTATCTGGAATATGCCAGAAAATTGATTGAAAAAGGGGAAGCCTATTACTGTTTCTGCGACAAGGAACGCCTTGCAGGGCTGAAATCGCAGATTGTGGAAGGAAAAGAGATCACCGTATACGACAAGCACTGTCTTTCCCTGTCCAAAGAAGAAGTGGAAGAAAATCTAAAGGCAGGGATTCCTTATGTGATCCGGCAGAATAATCCCACAGAAGGGACCACCACCTTTCATGATGAGATTTACGGTGATATTACCGTGGATAATTCGGAACTGGATGATATGATACTGATCAAATCCGACGGTTATCCCACCTATAACTTTGCCAATGTGGTGGACGACCATTTAATGGGGATTACCCATGTGGTCAGGGGAAACGAGTATCTTTCTTCTTCGCCCAAATATAACAGGCTTTATGAGGCTTTTGGCTGGGAGGTTCCCGTGTATGTGCATTGTCCCCTTATTACCGACGAGGAACATCACAAACTGAGCAAGCGGTGCGGCCATTCTTCCTATGAAGATTTGATTGAGCAGGGATTCCTGACGGAAGCAGTGGTAAATTTCGTCTCGCTTCTTGGCTGGAGCCCTTCGGAGAGCAATGAAGAAATTTTCTCGCTGGAAGAACTTGCCAGAATTTTTGACTATCACCATATGTCCAAATCCCCGGCAGTATTTGACTATACCAAGTTAAAATGGATGAACGGCGAGTACATCAAAGCCATGGACGAGGATGATTTTTATGAGAAAGCAGAGCCGCTTCTTAAACAGGCCATAAAAAGGGATATGGATCTTAGGAAGATCGCTGCCATGGTCAAAACCCGGATAGAAGTTTTCCCGGATATTCCTGCACTGGTTGATTTTTTACAGGAGCTGCCAGAGTATGACTCTGCCATGTATGTGCACAAGAAGATGAAGACTTCTTTGGAATCTTCCCTGGAAGTTTTAAAGGAGCTTCTCCCCATACTGGAAGAACAGGAAGACTATTCCAATGATGCACTTTACCAGCTTCTTATTTCCTATGTGGAAAAGAAGGGCTGCAAAAACGGCTATGTGCTTTGGCCTGTACGGACAGCGGCTTCCGGAAAGAAGATGACCCCGGCAGGGGCCACGGAAATCATGGAGCTTTTGGGGAAGGAAGAGTCCATAGCAAGAATAAAGAAAGGAATCGAACTTCTTGAGAGAGCCATCTGAATCACAAAGACAGGCGGTTGATCATCTGTCAGGGCCGGCCCAGGTAATTGCCGGCCCAGGCAGTGGAAAGACCTTTGTCATCACCTGCCGTATCTTACATCTTATCAGGCATCACCATATCCCGCCGGAACAGATTCTCGTAATTACCTATACCAAAGCCGCCGCACAGGAAATGAAAGAGCGTTTTGAAAAAGCCCGGGCAGCGCAGGATGACAGTGCAGGAGGCACGCACAGCAATGTAAACTTCGGCACTTTTCACAGTATCTGTTACAATATCTTAAGACAATCCGGGATATCCCAGAGCAATTCCTTAATAAAAGAAAGCGATAAAAGAAAACTTTTCCAGATTCTCCTGGGCAATCACGGACTTTCTTCTAAATGTACCTACGACAACATTTCTTTTCTGATCAATACCATAAGCCGCATAAAAAACCTTGGAAATTCCCGCTGGCAGGATGAGTTACAGGAAAATGCGAATTTTTCCTTTCAGGAACTGCACATGCTGATGGCAGAATATGACAGTTATCTGCTGGAACAGAAGATGCTGGATTTTGACGACATGATCATCCAGTGCCTTGGGCTCCTTTCGGAAAATCCTGCAGTATGCAGGAAATACCAAAAAATGTTTTCTTATATTCTCGTGGATGAATTCCAGGACATCAATAATCCCCAGTATGAGATATTAAAACTGCTGGCACTGCCGGAAAATAACCTTTTCGTGGTAGGGGATGACGACCAGGGGATTTATGGATTCAGAGGTGCAGAACCGGAAATCATGAAGCGGTTTGCCGGGGATTTTTTCATAAAAAGCGCTTTTACAGAAAATTCTGTGGGAAATACCGCCGTCCGCAGAGCGGTGCCGGGAAAATATCCTGCAAAAAACATCGCTGGGGAAAAAATATCTGCGGGAAACCAGATTTTTCTGACAGAAAATTACCGTAGTGGTGCGGCCATTGTGGAACTGGCAGGCAAAATGATCGGGCGCAATAAGGAACGGTTCCCAAAAAAGTTCCATCCGAAAAATCCGGGAGGAAAAGTGACATTTTCCTGTTTTGATACCCGGAAAGAGGAGGAGATGTGCCTGTTGAAAGAATTGTCCTGTATCAGGACAGAATTGCTGCCGGATGCTGCTATTATTCTGCGGACCAATATGGAAGTGATGCAGTATGCGGGGCTTTTGAAAGAGGCAGGCATTGGCGTGAAGGGAATATGCCTTTCAGAAGAAAATGTGTTTCATGGTTTTATGATGGAGGATATGCTTTCTTTTTTGTGTTACCTTTATGAGGGAAGGCAGCGGAAAGATTTTATAGGATTTATGAATAAGCCAAACCGCTTTTTTGCAAGGGCATCCCTTCCATTTGAGACAGTAGCTTCGGAACATATGAAGCAGTATTACCAAAAGAATCCGGCAATGCTTGCAGAAATCGGTTATTTCTTTGGACAGATACAGATAGCTGCTTCCCTGCAGCCGTATCTTGCCCTTTCCTTTTTCAGGAAAACCCTCGGATATGACGATTATTTAAGGCAGAAGGCCAGAGATTACGCAGAATATCAAAGATGGATGGCCAAGGCTGACAAAATCCAGTCCTGCTTTAAGAAATATGCCTGCGGTATACCCATAAGGAGGTTCATAAACGAACAGGCGGAGCTGGAAGGGGAGGACCGTCCTAAGACTGACAGAAAGGAAGGGGTCAGTATCCTTACCATGCACGGAGCCAAAGGTCTGGAGTTTTCCAAAGTGTTTCTGCCTGATGTGAATGAAGGGGTGATTCCCGGAAGGGAGAGTATACAGGCGAATACCCTTGAAGAAGAAAGAAGGCTCCTGTATGTTGCCATTACAAGAGCCAAAAAGGAACTTTTTATTTATTACACCAAGGAGCGGAACAGAAAACCGTCCCGTTTTCTGGAGGGACTTATTCCTGTGTGAGTTCGTCAAATTCTACATTGTCAAGGTATTCGTCAAAGGCATCAGAGACAATTTCGTATTCCTCATCGTCGTCAATATATTCCAGTACCGGTTCCTCATTGGGATCAGCTTCATTCTCGCGGTAACGGTAGAACCAGACCATGCCGTCATGATTTTCGCCATCCTCCTCTAAAGGAAGCAGTACGATATAATCCGTATCTTCTACAGTAAGGATCGTAACGACGGCACAGTTGACAGTAGTTCCGTCTGTTAAATCCAGTGTGACGGTCATTTCTTCGTCATCTGTTTCCGGTGTGCTGGTAAAATTTTCATTTTTTTTATCTTTGCCCATAAAATCTCCTTTGTCCGTATTGTGGTTGGCGGCTTCTGTCACTTATTTTACCCTTTGGCAGGCAGTAATGCAAGAAATTGTGCAAAAAAAGCTTAAATTTTTTGCAAAAAACAGTAATTTTATGTTATGATATAAGTGGCGCAGTAGACTTTATTTTTTTACACAGGAGGGCGCATGAAAACAGATTGGAAGATATCATATTTTAAACCGGACAGACAGGGAGTATATCCCTCAAAGGACAGTGTGAGTTTTGCGGCCTGCCTTTTGACGGACAAGGAATGTGGGGTTATATTATACGACAGCAGAGGGAGACAGCGGCGTTTCCCCTTTAAGGAGGTGGGAAAAAGGGGCGCCCTGCACGGGCTTCGCATAGAAGGGGAAGGGGTCCACAATTATACTTACAACTATTATGTGGATGACCAGATTATCACAGACACTTATGCAAGGGAAGTAAGAGGTCTTGAAAAGTGGGGGGCGAAAGGGACACGGAAACGGACTACATATGGTGTCCTGGCCTGCTATGACTTTGACTGGCAGGAGGATGCGCCTCTTATGACACCCCTTGCAGACAGCATTTTTTACGGGCTGAATGTGCGTGCTTTTACCATGCACAAAAGTTCCGGGGTGAAAGAGAGGGGGACTTTTGAGGGAATCATTGAAAAGATTCCTTATCTTAAATCTTTAGGAATCACGGCAGTAGAGCTGATGCCCTGTTATGAATATGATGAATGTATGGTGCAGGAGACAAATTATCCCCAGATTTCCCTTCCCAAGGGAACGGACTATCTTCCGGTACGTATCGTTAAAGAGGCAGCGCCCGACTTTGCCTCGGAGGCAGAGAAAAGGAAACTGAACTGCTGGGGCTTTGAAAAAGGGTTTTATTTTGCACCCAAGTCGGCATACTGTAAAGAAAAGCCGCCTGTCATCTCATTTAAGACTATGGTGCGGGAGCTTCACAAAAACGGCATAGAAGTGATAATGCAGTTTTATTTCCCACCGGAGATAAGGCAGCTTTATATGCTGGATGTGATTAAATACTGGGTGATGGAATACCATATCGACGGCGTGCGCATCAGCGGATTCCATATTCCTTTCCGGCTGCTGGCAGAAGAACCGGTGCTCCGTAATACCAAGATATGGTGCAACTATCTGCCTAATGAGGATTTTCCGGTTATTTCAAATCCCATCTTTAAAAATTTTATCAGCGATAATGGCAATTACCGGAATGATATCAGACGTTTTCTGAAAGGGGACGAAGGGCTTTTAAGCCAGGCACTGGGGTATCACCGCTGTAACCCCAAAGAACACGGGGTTGTGAATTATCTGGCAGACTATGACGGTTTTACCTTGTATGACTGCGTTTCCTATGAAAGGAAGCACAATGAGGCAAACGGGGAGGACAACAGGGACGGCGCAGACGTAAACTTTACATGGAACTGCGGCGTGGAAGGTGATACCCGCAAAAAATCCATTATGGATCTTCGTATGAAACAGATAAAAAACGCCCTTTCTTTTGTATTCCTATCACAGGGCATTCCGTTCATTTACAGCGGGGATGAATTTGCCTCCTCCCGGAAAGGAAATAATAACTGCTACTGTCAGGATAATGAGACCGGATGGGTCAACTGGAAGGATAACCAATTCTCCCGGGAAATCCTGGCTTATACCCAGTTTTTGATCAAACTTCGGAAAGAACATCCAATCCTTCATATGAAGGATGAACTGCTTGTGATGGATTCTAAAGGCTGTGGCTGCCCGGATATCTCTTATCACGGGATAGAGGCATGGCGGCCGGATTTCGGACATATCAGCCGGATGATTGGTATTGTTCTGTGCGGCCAATATGCGCCGGATGAGGAGGATGCATCTTTTTACATTGCCTGCAACATGCACTGGGAATCCCACAAACTGGCACTTCCCAAGCTTTCAAGGGATGAAAAGTGGGTCAAGATATCAGATACATCCCTGTCTGTGGATGCTCTGTCCCAAAATGAGGGAGAAAACTGGAAGGAGGAAGGGGATGACCATGTAGTCACAGCAGACAGCAGAAGCATATCCGTCTACATGTCAAAGAAGTGTAAAGAAACAAAGAGCGGAAAAAAAGAGCGTAGATCCCCTGCCAGAAGCCAGAGAAAGAAAGATAAGAGTAAGGAAAGATAATCATGCCCATGAAAATCTGGAAACATTTTAAAACGATAACCTATCATAAATATCTGGTGATGAAAGGATGTTTTAGGGTAGGTCTGTATAAACAGGGACTCCTCCATGATATGTCCAAGTACACCCCCAGCGAATTTTTTGTTGGGGCAAGGTACTATCAAGGCAACAGGAGCCCTAATAATGCTGAGCGGGAAGATATTGGATATTCCTCTGCATGGCTCCACCACAAAGGCAGGAACAAACACCATTATGAATACTGGATCGACTACAGTACCAAAAATATTGACGGGGGCATGGCCCCGGCGCCCATGCCGGAAAAATATGTGGTGGAAATGCTGATGGACCGGATTGCAGCGTCTAAGGTTTACAACAAGGAACGGTACACCGATGCCTCCCCTTTAAAATATTACCAGCAGGGAAAGGAGAAAGCACCTATCCATCCCAAGACCCGGAAACTTTTGGAGAAACTTCTCCATATGCTTGCTGAAAAGGGAGAGAAAGCCACCTTTGCCTATATAAAAAAGGCAGTACTATGTAAAAACGCTTAACCAATTTTATTACAATAAGCTGGCCCGCGAAGTGTGTCAGCGTTTGTTGCTTCTGCATATGATAAAGCATATCAAACGCTGATACGCTTCGCGAATTGTCTTGTTAACATATGGATACCGGCCCAGGATCAGGTATCCATTGCTGAATCAGATGAAGATGTACTTCGCGAACCAGCGTATTGAATGAAAAAGGAGCGATAAAAAATGAATTGCCTGATTTTAGTATTACTACTTTTGTGCGGCCAGAACAATGGTTGCTGCATGGAAAACGACTGTGATGCAAGAGACAACGGCCACCATCACGGATGTGGGTGCAGGAACAGAAACAATACCTGCGGTACCGTAACGGTAAATGTGGGTGGGGGAAATAACTGTGGATGCGAGCGTGAAAGAGAACGGGAATGCCAGGATAACAATGATTGTGGATGCAGGCCCGAGCTTCGCCCGGAACCCCGTTTTGAGCAGAGACCTTTTATGTTCGGTCAGGGAAGCGGATGCGGATGTGAGGAACAGCCTAGGAATAACTGCGACTGTTAAAACCAAACACTGACGTTTATTGGACCAAACACTGACATGTTTCGTAAATTTTATACTGGATTGAAAAATGTGCGGAGTATTTCCGCACATTTTTTGTTACAATAAGCTGGCTCGCGAAGCGTGGCAGTGTTTGTTACAATAAGCTGATTTGCAAAGTGAGTCAGTGTTTGTTAAGAAGCTGGTTTGGGTAGTGTGACAGTTTTGGGACAGAGTGTGTTTTAAGATGTGCGACATCCGCTATTATATTTAACCTAAAATTTTAAATTATGTGGAACCATTTTAAAAGGCGGGTAATCTTATAAGTATAAGCTGGCGGAGATAAAGGAGGTGGATTTGTGTCCACAATAAATCAGGAAACATTTGCAGTACTTGTAAAAGAATATATGCCCAATATGTACAGGCTTGCCTGTGGAATACTGAATAACCCTGCGGATGCAGAGGATGCTGTGGGAGAAGCTGTCCTGAAAGCCTGGGAAAACTTAGGCAGTCTGCGCAGGCCGGAAAGCTTTAAGTCCTGGATGATGCAGATAACGGCAAACGAATCACGGAAAATATACCGGAAAAGGCGGCGGACCGCCTGTGTGGAATCTGTAGAGGAAATGGTTCCAGCTTTTTTTGACGACCATCACGAACTATGGGATGCGGTCATGAAGTTAGAGCTCTGGTACCGGGAAGTAATTATCCTTTACTTTTACGAGCAGCTTTCTGTGAAAGAAGTGGGACAGGTTCTCCATATTGCAGAGGGAACCGTGAAATCCAGACTTTCCAGAGGTAAAAAGATATTAAAGGGCATGTTGGACAACTGACAGGCAGAAAGGAATCTTATGGCAGATAAATTTGAAAAAAAATTGTTTCAGTTGGCAGGCAGGGAAAAAATTATTCCACCGGAAACCCTGGGGGACAAAATTGAGATAATTCTTACCGGACTGCCCGAATCCGGGGTAACAGTCACAATGGGCAGAAAGAAAATCTTTTCCTTTAAAATGAATTTCAGAAAAGCCCTTGTTCTCTCGGCGGCTCTTGTCATGTTGCTGTCCATAACGGCAACGGCGGCGGCAGGATTTTTGCGCCAGCGGATGGAAGCGCTGAACAGGGAAAAGATGGAGGAGTACTTTGCCCAGATTTATACCGCAAAAATAGGTATGGATAACTATAACCGCCCTTATACACCAAAAGAAAAGGAAAGAATGGAAGAGCTTTTGCCCGCTTATCAGGAGCAGGGGGTATTTCCCAAAGGGGAACTTACTATGCTTGACAGAGCCAGCCAGTATAAGGGAAAAGGTGTTGCTTTTCTTAAAAGCACCAGCACGTTCTTTTTCCCGGAAGATGAAATGGACGACGAACAGTTACTGCAGCTTTTGGACTTTTACCATAAACGGGATTACAGTCTGGCAAAAATGAATGAGAAAATAGCTTCAGGAGAGACTGGGATTTTGGCAAAAGCAGGGGAAAGCGGTGAGTCCGTCAACGCAACAGACCCTTCTGTGCTGCAGAGTCAGGCCGTACTAAACCCAGAGCAGGAGCTTGTCATACCCTATGAGGGAGGTCTTTCAATTCTGTACATGGCGGCCGGAAGGGACTGCCTGTTTTTGACTGGATGGAATGAAATCCATAAAATGGAAATCGGTTGCAGTGATTCTGTACTGTTTTTCGATGAATTTGATGCACGGACACGCATTTCCGCCTTATACCAGACGCCGCAGGGAGAGATTTACCTGGGACTTTACCAGAAAATGCCTTCTGGCGAGTGGAATCCCGCTCTGTGGGTACTGGACGGACAGGGCACACTGCTTAGGAAAATTGATATTTCTTCTTATATTAAAGAGGCAGAACTGTTAAACGAAGGGCATGCTGGATTCATCAGTTCAATAGCCGTGGATAAAGAGGGATATATTTATTTAAGGGGGCTTGGAATTAAGGGGGCAGAACTGCTCTTTATCCTGGACGGGGATGGAAAAGAAGCAGCAAGGGTGCCTGAAGGGGAGTACAGCGTCCAAAGCTATTACGGCCTTGGGATTGGAAAAGACGGGAAAGCCTATACCGTACTTTCGGACAAAGGGAAAGGCCTGGGAATCGCATCGGTAAATCCTGTCACAGGACAAATGGAAAACATCCATATGGATATTCTGCCGGAGCGGACGATAGCGCCGGACATCATCGCCCCGGCATATGACGCGGACTTTGTGCTATGGAGCTACAGCGGAATTTTTTCCTATAATTTAGGCGAAGAGGGGGCAACAGTGGTAATGCCTGCCTACGAGACGCCCTGCAATGTAGAAGGCTCCCTGAGGTGCGCGCTTGCGGACGGAAGGATTGTTCTGGCATACAGCAGTGAATACAGATATGATACGGATGAGGACGGTGAAGAACAACATGACAGAATTCCTGAAAAGACCTGTTTTTATTATAAGTCCAGTGTCAGATAATGAATCTGTCCGGCAGCAGAGGATATAAGAGAAAAGCCTTGTATAAGGCAGACCTGGATTATGCAAATAGTGTATACAATTGGGAAAGTAAGGAAAGTTATAAAAATTTAATAATTAAAAATGAGAATGTCATGTTATAATGATTTTATATGCGCATGACATTCTTTTTTAATTACAATAAGCTGGCTCGCGGAGTGTGGCAGCGTTTGTTACAATAAGGATAGTCTCCAGAGTGTTTGGCGGAGAAAAGAGCATTTAACAAGTTTGTGACATTTTTTTGGGGGTAATGATGAAAGATTTATTGAATCAGATTATTAAATTCGGTGTTGTAGGATTCTTTTGTTTTTTTATTGATTTTGGAATAACAACAGGTTTTACCAACCTGCTTGGGGTGCACTATCTGATTTCCAAATTGCTTGGCTTTGTGGTTTCGGCGGTGGTAAATTATATTTTAAGCATTAAATTTGTTTTTACCCACAAGAAGGAAATGGACAAGAAGAAAGAGTTTTCCGTATTTATCATTCTTTCCGCCATCGGCCTTGTTATCAATGAAATTGTCATGTATGTATGTATTGATGGCGTTTATATGCACAGTGAACCTCTTAAGGAACTAATTTCCAGTGAGCTTATGGTGTCTATAAGCGCGATTGTTGCCACGGGAGTAGTTATGGTATATAATTTCATATCAAGAAAGCTGTTTCTTGAAAGAAAATAGTGTGGGATGTGCTTCTAAAGCTGTATGGGAGGATAGGGACGTCTTCTCCGCATAGGGCGGAATCAGGGAGGCTTGTGTGGTTATATGGACACGGCACGTTTTGAAAAAATCAGAAATATGGCTGCTGGGAGTGCAAGAGAGGTTCATGGCATTGGAACGCTGAAGGAAAAAACAGTGCATGCCGTTTTTAAGGATTACTATGCACCACAGCCGGATATGGTAGAAATTCCTGTGAATGGCTATGTGGCGGATATTTTTACGGGAGAAGAAATTATTGAGATACAGACCGGAAATTTTAATAAAATGAGAAGCAGGCTGGATTGTTTTCTGCCCAATTATCCGGTGACGATTGTTTATCCCATTCCGGAGATTAAATATTTATGCTGGATGGACGAGGATACAGGCGAATGTTCCAAACCCAGAAAAAGCACGGTGAAAGGCTCTGTTTACAGGGCTTTTTATGAGTTATATAAAATAAAACCATACCTTTCCCATCCCAATCTCCGTCTCTGTTTTCCGTTCATGGAAGTGGAAGAATACAGGCTCCTTAACGGATGGAGCCGGGATAAAAAAAGAGGTTCCAGCCGCTATGACAGGTTTCCCAGGGCATTGCTTGGAGAATTCAGAATTAATAAACTGGACGATTACATGCAGCTTATACCCGACGGACTGCCAGAACCTTTTACGGCGCAGGAGTTTGGCAGGGCAGTGAAAGAGCGGAAAGAAACCGCGGCAAAGGTTCTGCATATTTTAAATTATCTGCATATTGTGGAGCAGTGCGGGAAAAAAGGGAGAGCATATGTTTACCGTGCAGCAGAAATAGATTTAAAAGTATAAAAAATATGGGCCGTACCGGTTACATCTTGTATAACAGAAAGGAAAGAAAGTCAAGAGAAATGTATTATGATATTAATTTAGACAATATAGATATAAATGCAGCCCCTCCGACAGAAGAATCCGCCCGTCAATATTATTTTATGGCAAAATGCCGGGAGTGGGTAAAGGATTTTGAACAAAAACAGGGCCGCCTGCCAAGATCCTGTGTGGTCAATATGGGCTGTCAGATGAATGCCAGAGATTCCGAAAAGCTTTCAGGAATATTAGAGACCATAGGCTATGAGCTGACAGAGGACGAAAACGCTGATTTTGTCATTTTCAATACCTGCACGGTCAGAGACAATGCCAACCAGCGGGTTTACGGCCGGCTGGGCCATTTAAACAGCCTGAAAAAGAAAAATCCCCATATGAAAATTGCCCTGTGCGGCTGTATGATGCAGGAGCATTCCGTTATCGAAAAAATTCGGAAAAGCTATCGTTTTGTGGACTTGATCTTTGGTACTCACAATATTTATAAATTTGCCGAACTTTTGACCGTTATGTTTGAAAGCAGGGATATGGTGGTGGATGTCTGGAAGGATACAGACCAGATCGTGGAGAATCTGCCGGTAGAGCGCAAGTATCCTTTTAAATCCGGCATCAATATTATGTTTGGGTGCAACAATTTCTGCAGCTACTGTATCGTTCCCTATGTGAGAGGGCGGGAGAGAAGCCGGAATCCGGAAGACATACTTGCAGAAATACGCAGACTTGTATCAGAAGGGGTAGTGGAGGTTATGCTGTTGGGGCAGAATGTCAATTCCTACGGCAGGAATCTTGCCCGGCCCATGACTTTTGCCGGTCTCCTTAGGGAAGTGGAGAAGATTGAAGGGCTGGAACGAATCCGGTTTATGACCTCGCATCCCAAGGATTTATCCGACGAGCTGATCCAGGTGATGAAGGAGTCCAAAAAAATATGCAGACATCTTCATCTCCCCCTGCAGTCAGGTTCTACCAGAATTTTAGAGGCTATGAACAGACGTTACACGAAAGAACAGTACCTTGCCCTTGCCCTGAAAATCAGGGAAGAAATACCGGACATTGCCCTCACCACCGATATCATTGTAGGATTTCCAGGGGAAAAACCGGAAGATGTGGAGGAAACCATAGATGTGATCAGGCAGGTGCAGTATGACAATGCCTTTACGTTTATTTATTCCAAACGTACAGGAACCCCTGCGGCAGCTATGGAAAATCAGGTGCCGGAGGATGTGGTAAAGGAAGGCTTTGACAAGGTTCTTAAAGTGGTGCAGGATACTGCAAGAAACCGGGTGGCCCTTTTAGAAGGGCAGGTGCAAAAGGCACTGGTGGAAGAAGTGAACCAACAGGATCCTTCCCTGATTACAGGCAGGCTTTCCAACAATACAATCGTCCACTTCAAGGGAGATGGGAGTCTGATTGGGCAGATAGTGCCTGTTTACTTAAAAGAATGTCATGGCTTTTATTATCTCGGGGAAATCCGGGATGAAAGCTGTGCCCAGTAAAATACGGATGGTGAAAAAATGGCAGAAATGACACCAATGATGAAACAATATCTGGAAACAAAAAAGGAATACCCGGATTGTATCCTTTTTTACAGACTGGGAGATTTTTATGAAATGTTTTTTGAGGATGCCCTTACCGCCTCCAAAGAACTGGAAATCACCCTTACAGGAAAAAGCTGTGGTCTGGAAGAGAGAGCGCCCATGTGCGGTATTCCCTATCATGCAGTGGAAGGATATCTGAATAAGCTGATTTCAAAAGGCTATAAAGTTGCCATCTGTGAACAGGTGGAAGACCCGAAGCAGGCAAAAGGGCTGGTGAAAAGGGACGTTACGAGGATCGTTACGCCGGGCACCAATCTAAACGTGCTGGGAATGGACGAGGGAAAAAACAATTTTCTCATGAGTATTGCCTATTTCCAGGGAAAAACAGGGATTTCCGTTGCGGATGTGACCACCGGTGATTATTACCTGACAGAAGTGGAAGACAACAAAAAGCTTCTGGACGAAATCAATAAATATGCCCCCAGCGAAATTATCTGTAATGATGCATTTTTAGTCAGCGGCATTGACATAGAGGATTTGAAAGGCAGGCTAGGGGTCGCCGTCTACCCTCTGGAAGCCCATTATTTTGACGAGGACAGATGCCGGAAAATTCTCCTTAAGCATTTTCATGTGACCACTTTGCAGGGCATGGGGATCGAGGACTTTCCCGCCGGGTTGATTGCCGCCGGAGGGATTATGCTGTATCTGACGGATACCCAGAAAACTACCTCCTTAAGCCATTTTACTCATTTGTACCCATATCTTACCAGCAGATACATGCTTCTTGACAGTTCCTCCAGAAGGAATCTGGAGCTGACGGAAACGCTGCGGGAAAAACAAAAGCGCGGCTCTCTGCTATGGGTTTTGGACAAAACAAAGACTGCAATGGGGGCCAGGACCTTACGTCAGTTTATTGAACAGCCCCTGATAGACCGGAAAGAAATCGAACAGCGTCTTGACAGTGTGGAGGGTTTGTCCGGACAGGCCATCAGCAGGGACGAGATCCGGGAATACTTAAATCCTGTTTACGATCTGGAACGGCTCCTTGGAAAGGTCAGCTACAAGACTGCCAATCCCCGGGATCTGATTGCATTCCGCAATTCCTTAAAGATGCTTCCCCATCTGAAAACCCTGCTGGGAGATTTCCAGGAGGAGATGCTGGGACAGATACGGGAAGAAATGGACGAATTGTCGGATATCTGTACTTTGATTGAAAAAGCGGTCTGTGACGAACCGCCTATAGCCATCCGGGAAGGAGGCATTATCCGGGAAGGCTTTGACGAAACCGTTGACAATCTGCGCAGGGCCAAGACCGAAGGAAAAGACTGGCTGGCAAAGCTGGAAGAAACGGACAGGGAGCGGACAGGAATCAAAAACTTAAAAATCCGTTATAACAAAGTGTTCGGCTATTACTATGAGGTGACAAACTCCTACAAGGATATGGTTCCCGATGATTATATCAGAAAGCAGACCCTTGCCAATGCGGAACGCTATACCAATGCCCGCTTAAAGGAACTGGAAGACACGATTTTAAATGCAGAAGATAAGCTTTATACTCTGGAATACGACCTTTTCTGTCAGATACGGGACACCATAGCCGGGGAAATGGAGCGGATACAAAGAACTGCAAAGGCTATTGCAAAACTGGACGTCCTTGCTTCCTTTTCCTTTGTGGCGGAGCGGAATCATTTCGTGCGGCCGGTCATAAACGAAAAGGGAGTTATCGACATCAAAGGCGGGCGTCATCCGGTGGTGGAGCAGATGATAAACGGGGATATGTTTATCGCCAATGATACTTATCTGGATAACGGCAAATATTGTGTTTCCATTATCACAGGACCCAATATGGCAGGGAAATCCACCTACATGCGGCAGGCGGCCCTTATTGTGCTGATGGCACAGATCGGTTCTTTTGTGCCAGCAAAAAGTGCAAACATTGGCCTTGTGGACCGGATATTTACCCGGGTGGGAGCCTCTGACGACCTGGCCAGCGGCCAGAGTACCTTTATGGTGGAGATGAATGAAGTTGCCAATATTTTAAGAAACGCCACGGCAGACAGCCTTCTGATTCTGGACGAAATCGGAAGGGGAACTTCTACCTTTGACGGCCTTAGCATTGCCTGGGCGGTGATTGAACACATCAGCAACAAAAAGCTGCTGGGGGCCAAGACTCTTTTTGCCACCCACTATCACGAACTGACGGAGCTGGAAGGCAAAATGAACAATGTAAACAATTACTGTATTGCGGTCAAAGAAAAAGGGGACGATATTGTTTTTTTACGCAAAATCATCAAAGGCGGTGCGGATAAAAGCTATGGCATTCAGGTGGCAAAGCTTGCGGGAGTGCCGGATATGGTCATTGACCGTGCCAAAGAAATTGTGGCCCAGCTCTGCGACAATGATATCCTTGAAAAAGTCCAAAGCATCGCGGTGGAACAAAAGGACACCAGACATAAACCCGTAAAATATGATGAAGTGGACTTAAGCCAGATGTCCCTGTTTGACACCGTAACAGACGAGGATGTACTGAATGAGTTAAAAGAGATTGATGTTTCAAACCTTACCCCTTTGGATGCTTTGAACACCTTGTACAGACTTCAGAACAAACTGAAAAACAGGTGGTAAACATTCAGTTAAGCAATGGTTCATGGAAGGAGACGTGCTGTGGCAGGCCGAATACCTTAGTCTCCGGCCTGCTGCGGCACGTCTCCTTTCCCGTGAATGAAATCTCTTAACGAATAACTTTTGAAAATGGAGGTAATTATGCCGGTTATTAATTTGCTAAGTCAGAGTACGATAGATAAGATTGCTGCAGGGGAAGTGGTGGAGCGGCCTTTGAGTGTGGTGAAGGAACTCACGGAAAATGCCATAGATGCCGGGGCCACAGCGATTACCGTGGAGATCAGGGAGGGCGGCATTTCCCTTATCCGGGTAACTGACAACGGATGCGGCATTGAGAAAGAGCAGGTGAAGAAGGCATTTTTAAGACATGCTACCAGCAAGATCACCTCTATTGACGATTTGAATTATGTGAAAAGTTTAGGCTTTCGTGGGGAAGCTTTGTCCAGCATTGCCGCTGTGTCCCAGATGGAGGTGATCACCAAGACGGAACATGACCTGACAGGGGTGCGCTATGGCATTGCCGGAGGCGTGGAGGAAGCTTTGGAAGAAATCGGAGCACCGGGGGGCACTACCTTTCTTGTCCGCAATTTATTTTTCAATACCCCTGTCCGGAAAAAGTTTTTAAAACAGCCCCAGACGGAGGGCAGTTATGTGTCAGATATGATGGAGCATCTTGCCCTGTCCCATCCCCATATATCCATTAAGTTCATCCTAAACGGTCAGATCAAGTTCAGCACTTCCGGCAACGGGAACTTAAAGGAGGTCATTTACCGCATCTACGGGAGAGACATCACAGAGGCTCTTGTACCCTTTGCCTGGGAAGGGGAGCTTTTTTCGGTCAGCGGATTTTTGGGGAAGCCGGAAATCAACCGCTCCAACAGAAATTTTGAAACTTATTTTGTTAATGGACGCTATATTAAAAATGATATTATCACAAAGGCCATGGAGGAAGGATACCGGACTTATCTGATGCAGCATAAGTTTCCTTTTTTTGTACTGCATTTTACCATGGAGCCGGATATGCTGGATGTGAATGTGCATCCGGCCAAAATGGAAATCCGGCTGATCCGGGGAAATGAACTTTATGACCAGCTTTCCATGGCTGTTCAAAACCAGCTCCGCAACAGGGAACTGATTCCTGATGTGAAACTGGATGACCCCAAAGAACATAAGGCGGCCCTTAAAGAAAAACAGGAGCTTCCTAAGAAAGCCCCGGAACCTTTTGAGGTAAAACGGACGGCAATGCTTAAGGAAGATCCCGCTCTGTACCATACAGAAAGAAAAAGTGCGGCAGCACCCGGGGCATCTAAAGAACCATTGGCTGGAGGGGAAGCCGTGGTTTTCAAAGAGCCGGCGCCTTTAGGCAGCAGCAAGACGGCGGCTGCTGCTAAAGAGAGTCCGGATGTGCCTGGAGCCAATCATTTCCTGCAAAATGTAACCACTAATAAGATCATTGGAACGGGAAATAACGGCAGATCAAGCTCCAATGAAGGAATTCATGCAAATGTCATCAAGGCAAAAGAGCACATATTGGTGGAACGCCCCGCCCAGTTAAATTTGTTTGAGGAGAAATTTTTAACCAAGGAAGCTAAGGAAGAATATCAGATTATGGGGCAGATTTTTGACACTTACTGGCTGGTGGCTTTTAAGGACAAACTGTTTATCATAGACCAGCATGCTGCCCATGAGAAGGTCAAATATGAACGCCTTGTGAAAGAACTTAAAATTAGAAACGCTGCTTCCCAGATGCTTAATCCACCCATTATCATAACCCTCACAGGAAAAGAGGAAGAACTTTTAAAAGAGTACCAAAAATTCTTTTTGCGCATGGGCTTTGAGACAGAAGATTTTGGCAGCGGTTCTGTCGCTTTGCGAAGTATGCCTGCAGATTTGTACGGCTGTAATGAAAAGGAGCTGTTCCTTGCTATTTTAGATGAACTGTCAGAAAATCCTTTAAGGGGAGCCCAGCCTGATGTGATTTTGCAAAAGCTGGCTTCCATGGCCTGCAAATCAGCGGTCAAGGGAAACAGCAGGCTGGATATAAGGGAGATGAAGGAATTAATTGACGAACTGTTGACTCTTGAGAATCCTTATCACTGTCCTCATGGACGCCCCACCATTATATCTATGAGCAAGTATGAAATTGAGAAGAAGTTTAAACGCATTATATAGTAGTGTATGAGGAAAATGTATGGAACCTGAAAACAAACTGATTATTCTGACAGGCCCTACGGCGGTGGGGAAAACGGCTCTTTCCATAAAGCTGGCCAAAAAAATAAAAGGGGAGATCGTGTCGGCGGATTCCATGCAGGTCTACAGGCATATGGATATCGGATCAGCCAAGATATCCCCACAGGAAATGGAAGGGGTTCCCCATCATCTGATTGACATTCTTGAACCAGATGAGGCGTTTAACGTATTCCGCTTCAAGTCCCTTGCCTTAGAGGCACTAAAGGCTATTTATGAGCGGGGGCATATCCCTATTGTGACCGGGGGAACTGGTTTTTACATTCAGGCTCTTTTGTATGACATTGATTTTTCTTCTGAGGAGGATCACAGCCTTATCCGCACCCGGCTGGAGGAAGATGGCCGTACAAAAGGCAGCGTGTATCTTCACGAATGTTTGCGAAGCGTGGACCCAGCCTCCGCCAAGGCCATCCACCCAAACAACTTAAAACGCATTATCCGGGCCCTGGAATTTTACCAGTTGACAGGTATGCCCATTTCCGGCCATAATCAGGAACAGCGGAAGAAGGAAGCTTTCTATAACGCCTGTTATTTTGTTCTCAATGACCACAGGGACAAGCTTTATGGTAAAATTGAAAAGCGTGTGGATGCAATGATGGAAGCAGGACTTGGGGCGGAAGTGGAAAATTTAAGGAACATGGGCTATGGCAGGGATATGGTATCCATGCAGGGACTTGGCTATAAGGAAATTTTATCTGCGCTGGAGGGGGAGTGCTCCCTTGAGGAAGCCGTTGCCCTGATCAAGCGTGATACCCGGCGCTTCGCCAAACGGCAGCTCACCTGGTTCCGGCGGGAGCGGGATGTGATATGGATCAATAAACCGGATTTTGACTATGACGAGGAACGGATACTGGATTTTATGATGGGATATATAGAAAGGATGGACCTACACCATGGACGGGATAAAGAACGCTGCCTCCACAAGGCAGATCTATAAAGAAATGGGAATCAGCAAAGAGGTATATGATTACGGGGAAAAGGTATGGAATTCCTTAAAAGACAGATGGGATGAAATTGACGCCCTCTCGGAATATAACCAGTTAAAGGTGATTGGCGCCATGCAGAAGAACAAGGTCAGCGAAGCCTGTCTTTTGGGCACTACCGGATACGGATATAACGACCTTGGCCGGGACACATTAGAGCGGGTCTACGCTGACATTTTCCATACGGAAGATGCGCTCGTGCGCCCCCAGATCACCTGCGGAACCCATGCCCTTGCCCTTGCCCTTATGAGCAATCTGCGTCCTGGTGACGAACTCCTTTCTCCGGTAGGAAAGCCCTATGATACGCTGGAGGAAGTTATCGGTATCCGGCCTTCCAAAGGTTCTTTAAAGGAATACGGAATCAGCTACCGGCAGGTGGACCTTCTGCCCGGAGGCGGCTTTGATTTTAATGCCATTAAAGGGGCCATAAATGAAAAAACAAAGCTGGTAACTATCCAGCGCTCCAAAGGCTACCAGACAAGACCGACCCTGTCTGTGGAGCGTATAGGGGAATTGATTTCCTTTATAAAAGGGATCAGACCGGAAATAATCTGTATGGTAGATAACTGCTACGGGGAATTCACCGAGACGCTGGAGCCCTCTGATGTGGGCGCGGACCTTATCGCAGGCTCCCTTATCAAAAATCCGGGAGGCGGCCTGGCCCCCATAGGCGGTTATTTGGCAGGAAAAAAGGAATGTATTGAAAATGCGGCTTTCCGTCTTACTTCCCCGGGACTTGGGAAGGAAGTTGGAGCCTCCCTGCAGGTGCTCGGCGCCTTTTATCAGGGACTGTTCCTTGCCCCTTCGGTTACAGCAAACGCATTAAAAGCCGCTATTTTTGCGGCAAATATCTATGAAAGTCTGGGATTTCGTGTGGTTCCTGACGGAAGGGAATCAAGACATGATATCATTCAGGCAGTGACTTTTGGAAATCCGGACGGAGTCATTGCCTTTTGTCAGGGGATCCAGCAGGCGGCTTCTGTGGACGGTCACGTGACGCCTGAGCCCTGGGATATGCCCGGTTATGACAGTCCGGTGATAATGGCAGCCGGGGCTTTTGTGTCCGGTTCTTCCATTGAACTTAGCGCAGACGGACCCCTGAGGCCTCCCTACAGCGTCTTTTTCCAGGGCGGGCTGACCTGGCAGCACGGAAAATTCGGAATTATGAAAACCTTACAGAAATTAGTGGAAAAAAATATTATTATGAAGGAATTTGGCTAACGAAACTTATAAAAATTCCATGAAATCAGTATACATAAATTTCCAACTGTGTTAATATAATTGTTGGCTATGTTTATTTTCAGCCATACAAAGGAGGGTTGTGATTTTTCTTTTTATTCCAGCTTGAGAGAAGGGATTAGAAAGGAAATGGATGAACAGTAATACGGAAAAGAACGGGGAAATGCCTTACGAAAAGTTTCTTGCAAAAGGGCCCGGCGCCCTTACGGAAGCGGAACTTCTTGCAGTGATTTTAAGAACAGGGACGAAAGACTGTCCGGCGTTGATGCTGGCCCGGAAAGTGCTTTCCCTTGCAAGGGGAGGGGATATGGGGCTTAACAGCCTGCACCATATTTCCCTGAAAGAACTGATGGAGATTCCCGGCATTGGGGAAGTAAAGGCAGTGAAAATCAAGTGCCTTACTGAATTTGCGGTAAGGATGGCGTGTGAGCGGGCAGCGAAAGGCTTAAGCTTCCAGTCGCCTCCCACGGTGGCGGAATATTATATGGAAAAAATGCGCCACCAGGAAAAAGAAGTTATTTTATTGTTATTGCTGGATAATAAATTGAAGTTGATCGAAGAATATATGGTATCTTTGGGAACGGTGAGGGCTTCCCTTTTATCTGCAAGGGAAGTTTTTGTTGAAGCCTTAAAGTGCAGAGCCTGTTATCTGATGCTGCTGCATAATCATCCCAGCGGCGATCCTCATCCCAGCACACAGGATATCGAAATTACGCAGAAGATAAAAGAAGCAGGTGAACTGATGGACATACCTCTGATAGACCATATGATCTTAGGGGACAACTGTTATATCAGTTTGAAAGAAGAAGAATTATTATAGAAAGGGGTACTCACTTTGTCTATTAACGCATTTGGCATTGATCTTGGAACCAACAATATTAAAATCTACAACCGTGCAGACGATGCAATTCTGGTTGAAAAAAATATGATTGCCATTGAAAATAAGGATACCTTATTTGCCTACGGCGATTCCGCTTTTGAGATGTATGAGAAGGCGCCGGGGAATATCCATATTTCCTACCCGCTTTCCAACGGCGTTATTGCCGATATTAAAAATATGGAGCTTTTGGTGAAATACTTTATCAGCGATATGACCAGGAGCAACATAAGGCCTGGGGATTACTACATCGCTGTTCCAACAGATGTTACTGGTGTGGAAAAGAGGGCATTTTATGATCTGGTAAAAAATGCGGGGGTAAAGGCCAGAAGGGTCATGGTGGTGGAAAAGGCAGTGGCCGACGGGCTGGGCCTTGATATCGACGTAAAGAACTCCCAGGGGGTTTTGATAGTCAATGTGGGATTCCATACCACGGAAATTTCCATTCTTTCTTTAGGAGGCATTGTTTTAAGCCGTCTGATCAAAACCGGGGGACTTAAATTTGATGATGCCATCCGTGCGGCAGTGCGCAAGGAATTCAGCCTGATAATAGGCGGCAAGACCGCAGAAAATGTGAAAATGGCCTTAAGTGATCTGGAAAAAGAAGGCAAGGGCGCGGTAGTTTATGGAAGGGATATCGTCACAGGGCTTCCTGTGGAACGGGAACTTCCTACCCAGCTTATTGACGAATCTTTAACCGAACATTTCCATACCATCATTGACAATGTGAAAGTCATCCTTGAACGGACGCCCCCGGAACTTGCAGCGGATATTTACCGTCACGGCATTTATTTAACCGGCGGGGCTTCCCAGGTGAACCATTTAGCCCAGTTGATCCAGAAAGGGACAGGGCTTAAAGTCAATGTGTCGGAGAATCCCATTACCAGTGTGGCATTAGGACTCTCAAAGATCATTAAAGATGATAACTATAAATCGGTTGCCTATGCAATTGAAGGAATGAGCACATGAGTCCAATCGTAAAGAGAAAAGGAGAGAAGTTTACATTACCCGGTAAATATCTCCTTTTTATTTTAACATTACTATGTACGGGTTTGATTGTAATAACTTTTAATACCAACTTTTTAAGTGAGCCTGTCAGTGCTGTGGGCGGTTCCCTGATCGCACCTTTGCAGGAGGGCGTGAGCAAGGCGGGAAGCTGGCTTGCCAACCGGTCCGAGGAACTGGTGCAGATTCGTTCCCTGCTTAATGAAAATGAGGCGCTTAAGGCCCAGATTGACGAACTGACCATGGAAAATATCAGGCTCCAGCAGGGACGGTACGAACTGACCAATCTGCGGGAACTTTACGACCTTGATGCACAGTACGACGAGTATGAAAAGCTTGGCGCCCGGATCATCGCCAAGGATTCCGGTAACTGGTTCCATTCCTTTGTCATCAATAAAGGCTCCAACGACGGGCTTAAGATCGATATGAATGTTATGGCAGGCAGCGGTCTTGTAGGACGCATTGTGGATGTAGGGCCAAACTGGTCCAAGGTCATGTCCATCATTGATGACAATGCCAAGACCAGCGGCATGGTGCTTTCCACCTCTGACAATTTGATTGTATGCGGGGACTTAGAGCTTTATTCAGACGGCCTGATCAGCTTTGAAAAGCTTATTGACAGCGCGGACAGAGTGGTGGAGGGGGATAAGATCGTGACTTCCCATATCAGCGACAAATATCTGCCCGGGATTTTGATTGGCTATATTTTCAATATCAATGTAGACTCCAATAATCTGACGAAATCCGGTCTGATCACACCGGCGGTGGATTTTGAACATTTGGAGGAAGTTCTAGTGGTAACGCAGCTTAAACAGACGGCAGGTGATAGTAATTGAGAAGATTTATTGTATCGGTATTATTGATCGTCCTATGTTTTTTATTCCAGACGACAGTCTTTCAGGGCATTGCTTTTGGAGGGATCGTGCCCAATATCATGATTGTCCTTACCGCTTCTTTCGGCTTTATGCGGGGGGAGAAAACGGGCCTTATCATGGGATTTGCCTGCGGTTTTCTGTCAGATATATTTTTCGGAAATGTGCTGGGCTTAAACGCCATGATTTACATGTACATAGGATATGCTAACGGGAAATTCAACCGGATATTTTACCAGGAAGATATTAAGCTACCGCTGGGCCTTATCTTTTTAAGCGATCTGGCCTACGGATTTTTGTATTATGTCACCCTGTTTCTGATGAGGGCACGGTTTAATATCCGTTATTATTTTATTCATATTATACTGCCCGAAGTGGTTTACACCATACTGGTGACATTGCTTTTGTATCCTCTTGTCCTGTGGATCAACAAGAAACTGGAGGAGTCAGAAAAAAGGAGAGCTAGAAAGTTTGTTTGAAAATTTTAAAGAAAACTTTATTAATATGGTGACTTCAAGGGTTTTTGTGCTGATTCTGGTAGTAATCTGTATTGGCGGCATTATGATCAACCGGATTTTTGACCTGCAGATCGTACATGGGGAGGAGTATCTGGATTCCTTCCAAATGAAAATCATGAAGGAACGCACCATTAAGGGAAGCCGCGGCTGCATCTATGACAGGAACGGCAACCTGCTTGCTTATAATGAACTGGCCCATTCTGTGACCATCGAAGACGTTTATGAGAGCGGCAGGTTTAAAAATTTAAATATCAACAACACCATCTACCGGCTGATTCAGATTATAGAGGGAAACGGGGACAATATCGTAAGCGATTTCAAGATTGTCCTTGACAAAAACGGACGATACGTCTTTACCGTGGAAGGGACACAGCTTTACCGCTTTCTGGCGGATGTGTATGGACATCTTACCATAGAAGACTTAAAAGAAGCAGAACGGACTGCCACAGCAGCAGAGGTAGTGGATTATCTGTGCGGGTGGGACAGGTTCCGTATCGGCAATTATACAGAGGATGACAAGAAGGAAACCTTTGTCCCGGGGAATGGTTATACAAAGGAAGAAGCCCTTAAAATACTGACTATCCGTTATGACATGAACAACAACAGCTTTCAGAAATACATCGCCACCACGGTGGCTACCGACGTCAGCGAGGAGACAGTGGCAGTCATCATGGAAAACTCTCTGGAGTTAGAGGGGGTGGCCATTGCAGAGGACACCATCCGCAAATATGTGGACAGCGTTTATTTTGCCCACATCCTTGGCTATACAGGCAAGGTATCCCAGGACGAGCTTGCCGTTCTTTTGGAGGAAAACGGAGCAGAGTCTTATGACAGCAGTGATACGGTAGGAAAGCTGGGGATTGAAAAGTCCATGGAATCTTACCTCCAGGGAACTAAGGGGAGCGAAAAGATTTTTGTAAACAGTGTGGGAAAAGTGACGGAAACCACGGATTACGTGGAGCCGGTGGCAGGAAACAATGTGTACCTTACCATTGATAAGGATTTGCAGATAGCCGCCTACAGGATCTTAGAGGAACGGCTTGCCAGCATCTTATATTCTACCATCATTAACGCCAAGGAGTTTGATACTTCCAGCGTAAGCAGCAGTAAGATCAAAATTCCTATTTATGATGTTTACTTTGCGCTTATAAATAATAACGTGATCGATATCGGGCATTTTAATGAGCCCGGGGCAGCGGAAACGGAACAGGCCGTCTACAGCCAGTATGTGGAACGGAAAAAATTTGTTTTTGAAAACCTGCGCAGGGAACTGACTGAAACCCTTACAGCTTATGAAAATCTGGACATGGAATATCAGATATATGAAAGCTACATTGCGGAAATGCTCTATGAGAATGGAATTATCGTAAGGGAGAAAGTGGACACTTCTGACGAGACTTACATTGCATGGACCACCCAGGAGGTCATCAGTCTCAATGAATATTTAAATTACTGTATTGCCATGAACTGGATCGATGTTACCCGTCTGGAACTGGACAGCCAGTACTCGGATTCTGACGAAATCTACAGCCAGATAGTGGATTACATTTTCGGCCGGCTTGACGATGATCTGGATTTTACCAAAAAAGTATACCGGTTTATGATCAAGAAAGATGTCATTTCAGGAATCCAGATATGCCGGATACTGCTGGAGCAGAATCTGGTGGAAATCCCGGACGAGGAGGAGGAACAGTTCCTTAAAGGGAGCGAGAGTGCCTATACCTTTATGATGAACCGGATCAAAAATCTGGATATCACCCCGGCCCAGCTCGCCCTGGACCCCCATTCGGCTTCCATGGTCATCACGGATGTGAATACCGGGGATGTACTGGCCCTTGTATCCTATCCCGGCTATGATAACAATAAAATGGCCAATGGGGTCAATGCGGAATATTATTCCCAGCTTTTAAATGACCAGTCGACCCCTTTGATCAACTACGCTACAAGGCAGATGACGGCGCCCGGTTCAACTTTCAAGCTTGTAACGGCAACCGCCGGGCTTATGGAAGGCATCATAAACACAAATACTACTTTCCCCTGTAACGGGGTTTTTGACAAGATCGAGCCCCCTCCCACCTGCTGGATCAATCCCGGCAGACATGGTTCCCTAAATCTGGCCGGAGGCATCAGACATTCCTGCAACCCGTTTTTTTACGAACTTGCATACAGGATGGGAACCGTAGGGGATACCTATTCACCCGAAGCAGGGGTCAGGAAAATGGAATATTACGCAGATTTGTACGGACTTACGGAGCCTTCCGGTATTGAAATAGAAGAATCCCTGCCGGAGGTTTCTTCCATGGACCCTGTCCGTGGTGCTATTGGACAGGATAACAGCGCTTACTCCACAGCGGGAATTGCCAGATATATCACTGCAGTAGCCAACAGTGGTACCTGTTATGACTTAACACTGGTGGACCATATTACGGACCACAGTGGGATCCTGCTCAAAGAAGGCGGCGCAAAGGTAAGAAATACCATAGATCTGGACACGGCAGGGTGGAATGCCATCCATCAGGGTATGAGGCAGGTAATCGAAGCCAAAAGCTATTATAATGATCTGAGTATCAATGTTGCAGGAAAGACAGGTACTGCGGAAGAAAACAAGAATCGTGCCAACCATGCCCTTTTTGTCTGCTATGCGCCTTATGAAAATCCGGAGATTGCCGTGGTCACAAGAATTGCCTACGGTTACACCTCGAACTATGCGGCCCGTACCACCAAAGATGTCATCCAGTATTATTTTGACCTGGTGGATGAGGAAGAACTGATCAAGGGAACAGTCGATCAGATGAATGTCAGCACGGCTGTCACAGATTAACACCTAAAAGGAGCGGTTTATTGTGAAAAATTCGGTCATTATAAAAAGTTTTCCCAGCGGAATTGTGCTGTATCTGGATGCGGAGATGCCTTTTGAGCTTCTGCTGGTAGATATTGAAGAAAAGTTTAGGGAATCCAGCAGCTTTTTCAAAGATGCGCGCATGGCCCTTTCCATTAAGGGGCGGGATCTATCGCCCCGGGAAGAACAGAAAATTATCTATGCCATCCAGACAAACTCCCAGCTCCGCATTATCTGCTTGGTGGGAGAGGATGACGAAACCAACCAGAGCTTTGTAAAAGCTTTACAGCAGACCGACTTTTCAGGGGAGTTTTCCCTGAACAATGAAGGCCATTTTTACAGGGGGACACTGAAGAACGGACAAGTACTGGAAACTGAATCCAGTATTGTGATCCTGGGGGATGTGTACCCCGGGTCCGCCATTATATCTGCCAGGGATGTGATTGTCCTTGGGGGACTTTACGGGGAAGCCTATGCCGGGGGAAACGGCAGTTCAGGCCACTATGTGGCAGCGCTTGAAATGTCACCAGAAAGACTTAAAATCGGTGATTTCAAATACAAATCCAAAGATAAAATTTCTAAATGGTCCATAAAACCGAAGGTACAGCCGAAAATTGCATACGTGAAAGATAAAAAAGTAATCATTGATTCTCTTACAAAAGATTTACTGAGTGAATTGCCTGTTTAAAATAAGGATATTTCTCAGGGGACGATAATTCATTATATCAGCCGCCTAGGGGCGGCGAAACGGAGGTATGTATGAGTGAAGTAATTGTCGTCACATCAGGGAAAGGCGGTGTGGGTAAGACCACCACATCTGCAAACATAGGAACAGGTCTGGCCGCTATGGGAAAACGTGTGGTACTTATTGACACAGATATCGGCCTTCGCAATCTCGATGTAGTGATGGGATTGGAAAACAGAATCGTATACAATCTTGTGGACGTAGTGGAAGGAAAGTGTCGTATCAAGCAGGCTCTGATCAAAGACAAGCGCTATCCCAGCCTGTATCTGATGCCATCGGCCCAGACAAAGGACAAGACTGCGGTAAATCCCGAACAGATGGTGAGAATGATCAACCAGCTCCGGGAACAGTTTGACTATATCATACTGGATTGTCCCGCAGGAATTGAACAGGGATTTAAAAATGCCATAGCAGGCGCCGACAGGGCCCTTGTGGTGACTACTCCCGAAGTATCTGCAATCAGGGATGCGGACCGTATTATCGGTCTTTTGGAGGCCAGTGATTTCAGCAAGATCGACCTGATCATCAACAGGCTCCGGTATGACATGGTAAAACGCGGCGATATGATGAGTGCGGCGGATGTTGTGGATATTCTGGCTATCAGTCTAATCGGTATTGTACCCGATGATGAAAATGTGGTCATAGCCACCAATCAGGGGGAACCTCTGGTAGGGAATAATACACTGGCGGGAAAAGCATATCAAAATATATGCTACCGGGTAACGGGAAAGGAGATCCCTTATCTTGAACTTGAGAAAGGGGTATCCTTCTGGACGAAAGTGACAGGTATTTTCCATAAAAATTAGGAGGTGGCATATGGGAATCAGAAATTTTTTCAGTAGAAGAAAATCAAGGGAAATTGCAAAAGACCGCTTAAAAATACTGCTTATTTCCGACAGGGTAAACTGCTCGCCGGAAATGATGGAAATGATAAAGACGGATATCGCCAAGGTCATATCCAAGTACATGAAGATAGATACCCAGAGTATGGAGATACAAATCAGTAAAACCGACAGCAAGGGAAGAGATAAAACGCCTACCTTATATGCCAATATCCCTATTTTGGATTTACATAAGAATGTCAACTGACGACTTTTGCGCTGTAAGCGCAAAAGCCTCACAGGGAAGGTGAAGCGAAAATGCTAAGACAATATAAAATACGATACTATAATTTTAAGCTGGTAATCATGGTGATTGCCTTAGCGGTCATAGGAATCGTTGCCGTAGGCAGCGCCGAGCCGTCTTTGCAGAACAGGCAGATTGCCGGGTTTGCCTTCGGCGTATTCCTGATGCTGGTGATCTCGCTTTTTGACTACTCCGTACTGCTGAACCTGTACTGGCTTATGTACCTTTTTAATATCCTGCTGCTTGCCATGGTCATTTTCATGGGGGACGATTCCAAGGGGGCACAAAGATGGCTGGAAATTGCAGGGATCCGTTTCCAGCCGTCGGAGGTTGCCAAAATACTGATCATTCTGTTTTTTGCACAGTTTATCTACAAACACAGGGAGGAACTCAATACCTTTAAATATATCTCACTATGTGTGGCTTTGTTTGCTGTTCCGGCATTTTTGGTTTATTACCAGCCGGATCTGTCCACTACCATTGTAATCTGTATGATTTTCTGTATTATTATGTTTACGGGAGGTTTGAGCTGGAAGGTGATTGGCGGAATCCTGGCAGTTGTGGTGCCTGTTTTCCTTATTTTCATGTATCTGATTTTACAGCCGGACCAGAAAATCATTCCCGAAAAGCATATGTACCAGTTAAACCGTATTATTTCCTTTTTTAACAAAGATGAATATTCCAATACATTAGGATACCAGCAGGAATATTCGGTTATGGCAATTGGCTCCGGGCAGCTTACAGGGAAGGGCTATAAAAATAATGAAATCAGTTCCGTTAAAAATGCCGATTTCATTGCCGAGCAGCAGACCGATTTTATTTTTGCTGTTATCGGGGAAGAATTCGGGTTTGCAGGGGCATGCACAGTTATTGTGCTGGTGATCTTGATCAGTGTGGAGTGTCTTCTTATTGCAAGGCGGGCAAAGGATATCGCGGGAACCATTATAGCGGCGGGAGTAGGGTCGATGCTGGGGCTGCAGTCTTTTATCAACATTGGCGTAGTCACATATCTTCTTCCCAACACAGGTCTTCCCCTGCCTTTTGTCAGCTACGGGCTTACCTCGTTAGTAAGTTCTTTTATCGGGATTGGATTTGTTTTAAATGTGGGGTTACAATGCCGGCAAAAATGATGTATAATAAATTTAGTCTGACCAGAAATTCCGACTGGCAGTCTTATAGAGGAGTAACTATATAATAGGAGGGGCCAATATGAATATTGCATTGATCGCGCATGACGCCAAGAAAAAATTAATGCAGAATTTTTGTATCGCTTACAGGGGGATTTTAAGTAAAAATGAATTATATGCAACAGGTACTACCGGCAGGCTGGTGGAAGAAGTGACAAATCTTTCAATTCATAAATTCCTTGCCGGGCATCTTGGCGGGGAACAGCAGATAGGCGCCCAGATCGAACACAATCAGATGGACCTGGTTATTTTCTTAAGAGACCCGCTGACATCCAAAAATCATGAACCGGATGTCAACAATGTAGTGAAATTATGTGATATGTACAATATTCCGCTTGCAACCAATATTGCCACGGCGGAATTATTGATCAAGTCCCTGGACAGAGGAGATTTAGAGTGGCGTGAAATGTACCGATAAGAATTGCAGCAGCAATAAAAGATTTACCCTATATGCCAGAAAATTATTTTCGGCCCTGTTTTTGACGGTTCTGTTTTTGACAGGCTGCGGACAGGACCGGTTTGACATGCCCTATACAGCCGATTTGGAAGTCAGCAGCTTCCGAATCGTTACCTTAGAGGAGGAGCGGGGGACGGCAGTCCCTTTTGCCTCTGATTTGTGTGTGGTGAATTCTGATATCACTTCTAGCAGCGTGGATATGTCAAAGGCCCAGGGAGCAGGGCTTTTTGATTTAAATAAACATAATACCCTTTACGCAAAAAATGTCCATGAAAGGCTTTATCCCGCCAGCCTTACGAAAATGATGACGGCTTTGGTGGCATTAAAGCACAGTTCAGGCGACATGATGCTCACGGCCTCGGCCAATGTCAGGATTCTGGAATCCGGCGCCCAGGTCAGCGGCATTAAAGAAGGGGACAAGATGACCCTTGACCAGGCACTGCATCTTCTGCTGCTTAATTCCGGCAATGATGCGGCTATAATGGTTGCCGAGGGGGTTGCCGGGTCCGTGGAAGCTTTTGTGGCTATGATGAACGAGGAGGCTCTGGCTCTTGGGGCGACCAATACCAATTTTACAAACCCCCACGGTCTTAACGATGAAAACCATTATACTACCGTTTATGATATGTACCTGATCATGAATGAAGCAGTCAATTATTCTTTATTTAATGAGATCATAAGCATGGATTCCTACACCACAGTGTATACGGACAAAAACGGCGCTTCCAAGGAAATAAGCGTAAACAATACCAACCGCTATCTGCAGGGGGAAGCGGTTCCTGAAGGGCTGACGGTCCTGGGAGGGAAAACAGGAACTACCAGCGCGGCAGGACACTGTCTGTCACTGATAACAAAGGATTCTTCCGGTAATCCGTATATTTCCATTGTCATGAAGGCGGAGAGCGGGGATCTACTTTACTCACAGATGACAGATTTATTGGAAGAAATAAATAATTAGCAGTTGTTTTTTGATCTGTTATCACTTATAATTAGATTAGGCATAACCGAAATTTACATACAGCCAATATACTTCAGGAGGGATTACCAATGGTTCAGTTTATAATTGGAAAAAAGGGAAAGGGAAAAACCAAACATTTATTAGAGAAGGTTAATACTGAGGTACAGAATGTATCCGGCAATATTGTATATCTGGATAAGAGCACAAAGCACATGTACGAATTGAATAATAAAATCAGGCTGATTGACGTATCTTCATACCTGATTACAAATCCAGATGAGTTTGCCGGTTTTGTCAGCGGTATCATTTCACAGGATCATGATTTGGAACAGATGTATTTTGACAGCTTTTTAAAGATAGCATGTCTTGAAGATGGAGATGTTGAACCGGTAATCAAGAAACTGGAGAAAATCAGCGAAACATTTAATGTAAATTTCGTCATAAGCGTATCACTGGACGAAGACGAGCTTCCTGCTTGTGTTAAAGATAAAATTATTGTCTCTTTATAAATACAAAAGATTTGCGTAAACTACATAAGCGTCCCGGAGTCATCCGGGGCGTTTTCGTTGAATATTTTATTAGCATAAGGATAGTTTGCGAAGCATGTTATCCCTTTGTTGCAATGAGCTGGTCCGCGAAGTGCGGCAGCGTTTGTTTAGTATTTTGTTTAGATTTAGGAGCGGCACATTGGAAGGAAATGGCAGCAATAAGATTGTTAAATATAGAAGACCCCTCAACATCAATATCGGGATGGTCATTTTTGCAGTTATTTTTATATATACCGTTATCTGTGTATTCATGTATTTTACACAGAAGCATATAGAAGGCCATCAGGTAAAGATGGGATCTTTGTCCACCAATAATATCTATAAAGGCATTGCCATCCGGGATGAGGAGATCGTCACCGCCTCCAAGGCCGGATATGTCAACTATTACAGCCGCGAAGGCGAGCGTGTGGGGGTGGGCAATCTGGTTTATACATTAGATGAGTCTGGCAGACTGGCAGATTACATGAATGCAGAAGCCGACGGCAACTCCCTTACCTCAAGTGATTTGTCAGAGTTAAAAAGTGAAATTCTGGGGTTTACCACTAATTTTGACCCCCAGTATTTTTCTACTGTCTATGATTTTAAATTCAACGTAAAGGGAACCGTATTAAAACTGGCAAATGTGAGCATTCTTGAAAATATTGATAAAATAAACAGTTCCGGGCTGTCCGAGCTGATTTCTTTTTGCAATGCGCCTTCTACCGGAATTTTAGTGTATTCTGTGGACGGTTACGAAGACTTGAAACTGGAGCAGTTCACCAGCGCACTTTTTGATAACAAAGAGTATGAGAAGACCCAGCTTATCAGCAATGAGCTGGTGGAAGTAGGCCAGCCGGTATACAAAATATCCACCAGTGAGGACTGGTCCATTGTGATCCAGACGGATAAGGAGAAAGCCGACGAACTGCTGGAAAAAGAGTTTGTCAAAGTAAAATTCCTTAAGAACCAGAATACTTCCTGGGGAGAAGTTTCCAGCTATACCAACGAGGAGGGGGAGATTTTTGTTGCCCTGACCTTTAATAATTCTATGGTAACTTTCTGTACAGACCGTTTTATAGATATTGAGCTGATTCTGGAGGATGAAGCGGGACTTAAGATTCCCAATTCCTCCATTGTTGAAAAGGAATTTTTTATTGTTCCCAAAGAGTATGTGACCAAAGGCGGCAACAGCAGCAGCGACGGTGTACTCCATGAAACTTACACCGAAGACGGAACGCCCACTACGGAGTTTATCGAAACTACGATTTACAACGAGACAGAAACGGAATACTATATTGACGATTCCGTTTTAAAGATCGGGGAGTATATCATTAAGCCCGAGTCGACGGAAAAGTTTGCCTTAAGCAAGCGGGACAGTTTAAAGGGCGTTTACAATATCAATAAAGGCTATGCAGACTTTAAACAGATAAATGTTTTATATGAAAATGATGAATATTCTATAGTGAAATCTAACACTCAGTACGGTCTTAGTGTGTATGACTATATTGTGCTGGATGCCACTACTGTGGCAGACGACGAACTGGTTTATAATTAACACAGGAGATATGCCATGATAAAAGATAATCTTGCCATTGTACATCAAAATATAAGAAAAGCTTGTGAAAGCGCCGATAGAAATACAGATGAAGTCACGCTGATCGCAGTAAGCAAAACGAAGCCTGTTTCCATGCTGACAGAAGCCTATGCATGTGGGTGTAGGGATTTTGGTGAAAATAAAGTCCAGGAGCTGACTTCCAAGTACGAGGTCATGCCCAAAGACATTAGATGGCACATGATTGGACATTTACAGACCAATAAGGTAAAATATATTGTGGATAAAGTCTGTCTGATTCATAGTGTGGATTCCTTAAAGCTTGCACAGGAAATTAGTGCGCAGGCCGTTAAAAAACAGGTAAATGTATCCATTCTCATAGAAGTAAATATGGCAGGAGAGGAAACAAAATTTGGCGTAAAACCACAGGAGGCAGAAGCACTGATACGTGAAATTTCCCTTTTGCCCGGCATTTCCATTAAAGGGCTTATGACCATTGCGCCATATGTTGAAGATGCAGAAGATAACCGGCAATATTTTAAACAGCTAAAACAATTAGCTGTTGACATAATTTATAAAAACATTGATAATGTTAATATGAGTATTCTGTCCATGGGAATGACAGGAGATTATGTGACTGCCGTAGAAGAGGGTGCTTCCTGCGTCCGGGTGGGAACAGGCATCTTTGGGGAACGACAATATCTGGTTTAATGAGGAGCATTTTATAATGGGAGTAATGGATAAATTCCTTAATTACATGAAACTGAATGAAGACGATGACGACTTTTACGATGATGATTACTATGAGGAACGGCCTGTAGAAGAAAAGCCCAAAAAGCTTCCGGCAGCACGGGAAGATATCTCTATGGAGGAAGATAAACCTGTCAAGAAGACCACGCCTAAGGTCACGCCTATGAGGCAGACGAAGAAGACCGGGCCGGGAATGGAAGTATGTGTTATTAAACCGACTTCCATTGAGGATGCCAGGGAGATTACAGAGACACTGTTAGCCAACAGAACTGTAGTGCTGAATCTGGAAGGTCTGGATGTAGATATTGCACAGCGCATTATTGATTTCACATCCGGTTCCTGTTTCGCCATCAGCGGTAATCTGCAGAAGATTTCTCATTACATATTTATTATCACACCTGCTGTTGTTGATATATCAGGTGATTTCCAGGAAATTTTATCAGGTTCCTTCGATGTGCCGATTAATAACGGTTAAGTTTGACATTCATTTAAAGGCTTCCTGCCACGGCAGGAAGTTTTATTACAATAAGACGTCTCGCAAAGTGCGGCGGCGTTTGTTACAATAAGAAAGGATAATTCAGATTTATGAACAGCCGGCTTACGATTTTATACGAAAAAAAACCTTGCTATGACATTGTCTTTTCCACAGACTTCCAGTCTCTTGTAGAAGAACTTAAAAAGCTGGATATTGAAAACAGGAAAGTCTGTATCATAACAGATTCCCATGTCCTGCCCCTTTATGGCGATGAGGTTATGGATATTCTTGGAGGCATCTGCCGCAAGAATGTTTTGTTTTCATTTGTGGCAGGGGAAGAGAATAAAACTTTGCAGACGGTAAAAGATATTTATACCTTCTTGATCAGCGAAAAGTTTGACCGCAGGGATTTAATCATTGCCCTGGGCGGAGGCGTTGTGGGAGATATTGCAGGATTCACAGCCGCCACTTACCTTCGGGGAATTGATTTTATTCAGATTCCAACCACCCTGCTGGCCCAGGCGGACTCTGGCATAGGCGGGAAAACCGGGGTTGACTTTGATGGCTATAAAAATATGGTAGGCGCTTTTTACATGCCGAAACTGGTTTACATGAATGTCTCCACCCTGAAAACTTTGGATGACCGCCAGTTTTTCAGCGGTTTTGCAGAAGTAATGAAGCATGGTCTTATCAAGGACGGTGTTTACTATGAATGGCTCCTTGATAAAATGTATGAAATCTGTGACAGGGATCCGGATATACTTCTTGAGATGGTGGAGCGTAGTTGTAAAATAAAAAAACTTGTGGTAGAAAAAGATCCCACGGAAAAAGGAGACAGGGCCCTTTTAAATTTTGGGCATACTATTGGACATGCCATAGAAAAGGCCAGCAATTTTTCCCTGTCCCACGGGGAATGTGTGGCGCTTGGCGCTATTGCCGCCGCTTTCATTTCCTGGAAACATGAATGGCTTTCCATGGAAGAATATTATGAGATCCGGGATATGTTTGTGCCCTTTAACCTGCCTATTTCCATCAGCGATATAGATCCGGAGGAGATCCTGAAACTGACTAAATCCGACAAAAAAATGGAAGGCGGCACCATCAAGTTCATTTTGCTGAAGAAGGTTGGAAAGGCACTGATTGACAGGAATGTGACAGATGAAGACATTCTGAATGCCATTTCCGAAATACATTACGTGGAAGATGGTGAGTAGGTGGATATGGACGGTAAGAAAAGAAAATTACTGATATTTGATTTGTTGTTGATGGCTGTTTTGGTGGCAGCCGACCAGTTTACAAAGTATCTGGCTGTCATAAAGCTGAAAGACCAGCCGTCCTTTGACATTATCGGCGGTGTTCTTGAGTTAAGCTATCTGGAAAACCGTGGGGCGGCTTTCGGGATGCTGCAAAATCAGAAAATCTTTTTTGTGTTTGTGGCGGTAGTATTTTTGTGTGCAATTGTGTATGTGCTGCTGAAAGCTCCCAGCCAGAATAAATATAACAGCCTGCATTTTCTGCTTGTTATGATAGCTGCCGGAGCAGTGGGAAATCTGATTGACAGGCTGCGCCTTGATTATGTGGTGGACTTTATCTACATTGTGCTGATTAATTTCCCTATTTTTAATGTGGCTGATATGTATGTAACGATTTCCACCGCAATCCTTGTTGTTCTTATGCTTTTCGTTTATAAAGAGGATGATTTTGCATTTCTGGGGTTCCATCCGGCACCGGAAGCAGAGTCCAAAGAAAACCTACGGAAGGAATGAAATAAAGCTGGAAGATTTTTTATTTGTTGTAACAGAAGATATGGAAAATGAAAGAGTCGATAAGTGCGCAGGAAGCCTTGTGGACTCTTTGTCCCGTTCCTACATCCAAAAGCTTGTTTCGGAAGGAAAAATTACGCTCAACGGCCAGAGCATCAAAAATAGCAGCCGGGTAAAGACAAATGACCGGATACAGATAGCCCTTCCCCCTGCGGTCACACCGGATATTCTGCCGGAAGATATTCCCCTTGACATTCTCTATGAGGACGGGGATGTTATCGTAGTCAACAAGCCTAAGGGCATGGTAGTGCATCCGGCACCGGGCCATTACAGCGGTACGCTGGTAAATGCCCTGTTGTTTCACTGTCAGGGAAACTTAAGCGGCATCAACGGCGTCCTGCGTCCCGGAATCGTCCACCGGATCGACCGTGATACCACAGGCTCCCTCATTGCCTGCAAGAATGATAAATCCCATGCAGGCATCGCCGGACAGCTAAAGGAACACAGTATTGTAAGAAAGTACCATGCCATTGTGCATGGAAATATAAAAGATGACCAAGGGACTATACATACACTGATTGGCCGTCACCCAAAGGAGCGGAAGAAGATGGCAGTCCTTGGCAGCGGCGGAAAGGACGCCGTCACTCATTACAAGGTGCTTTCCCGTTTTGGAAAATACACGTATATTGAATGTATGCTGGAAACCGGGCGCACCCATCAAATCAGGGTTCATATGGCTTATCTTGGTTATCCGTTACTTGGAGATACTGTATATGGACCTAATAACAATCCCTTTCGCCTGGAAGGGCAGACGCTTCACGCAAAGGTTTTAGGATTCTGCCATCCCATAACAGGCGGCTACATTGAGACGGACGCACCTCTTCCTGAGTATTTCCAAAAACTTTTGCAATTATTTTCTTGCTGATTTTAGTAAAAAAACAGTTGACATATTACCTTTTTTTAGATATTCTAAAATAAGTTATTTTTATTTTAGAATTTTTATAATATTTTTATAATTGACATTAGGATTATAATACAAAGGGGTAATAGGATGAATACGGCTGAATATCTTGACAGACTCCTTTTGCGTTATGCGGGCAGCTTTGATATTTATCAGCCATATAAGATAAATAATAAGGAATACCCGGCGTACGGGTATTTTTTTTCGTCCGTTGAAAAGTATGTACTTGTGCGGGAAGCAAACATGTGGACTTCTAACAGTTTTGAGCATATTTTATTTCTGACACAGGATGAATGTACGCCGGATCTTATCTGTGAGATAGACAGTGTTTTCAAAAACTACATGGAACCGGAGCTTGTGCGCAAGGGAGGTGCCTTTCCGGAAAAAAACCATATGTACAGCTATTTAAGTGTAGCCCTGCTGGTGCAAAAGCCTTTATCTAAAGAATGTATCCGCATGATACGCAGATATAAATTTGAAAAGGGGTACCGCTTTGGTATGCGCGGGTATTCCCAGGGAAGGATTATGTGCTGTTCCATGGAAGACGAGAAGTTTTACAGCAATTTCCAGGGGCGAATGCAGAAAGATTTGTACCGCAGTATTTTTTCCCAAGAGCAAACGTAACGGGAAGGCTGTTTAAAAGTATAGTATTCTGCTTATATTGGGGATTTCCCATTAATATAAGAGGCTCTAAACACGAAACAAGAAGGAGGGAAAGTAGTGTGAGTGCATTATTATTAATCTTAATTGCAATTGTCATTTTCGTGGCAGCATATCTTACATATGGAAAGTGGCTTGCAAAGCAGTGGGGCATTGACCCTTCAGTTACGACCCCTGCCCATGAAATGGAAGACGGCGTGGACTATTGTCCGGCGAAGACTCCTGTACTTATGGGACATCATTTTTCATCCATTGCCGGTGCAGGCCCCATCAACGGACCGATTCAGGCGGCATTTTTTGGGTGGGTTCCGGTATTTTTATGGATCGTGATCGGCGGTATCTTTTTCGGTGCCGTTCAGGATTTTGGTTCCATTTTTGTATCGATCAGACATAAGGGCAAATCTCTTGGGGAAGTTATCGAGGAGAACATTGGCCATAAATGTAAGGTTCTGTTCACGGTATTTGCATGGTTAGTGCTTTTGCTGGTAGTGGCTGCCTTTGCAGATATTGTGGCAAACTCCTTTACAATTCCTGAAGGAGGAAGCACAGCCAACGGCTCTGTGGCAACTGCGTCCATTTTATTTATTCCGCTGGCAATTGCTTTTGGATTTTTTGTTTACAGGAAGAATGTTCCTATGGGGCTGGCTTCTGTTGTCGGCGTCATTTTACTGGCAGTGTGCGTGGGTATCGGCCTTTTGTGCCCTGTCAGCCTTTCTAAGAATTTTTGGATTGGATTTGTGTTCATCTATGTTATGATTGCATCAGTGACACCCGTCTGGATTCTGTTACAGCCTAGAGATTATTTGAGCAGTTTCCTGCTTTATTTTATGATTATTGCAGCAATTGTGGGCATTGTAGGCGCCTCTGTTGTGGGAAGCCCTCTGGCAACCTTCAGCACTCCTGCCTTTGTGGGCTTTAAGGTGGGCAGTAATTATCTGTTCCCCACCCTGTTTATCACGGTAGCCTGCGGTGCAGTATCGGGCTTCCACTCACTTATTGGTTCCGGTACCACATCCAAACAGCTTGACAGTGAAAAAGATGCGCTGGCAATCGGATATGGCTCCATGCTGATTGAATGTGTGCTTGCCGTTATTTCCCTGATCGCAATCAGCGTTCTTTCCACAAACGGAGCAATGCCCGAAGGCATGGCCTCACCTACCATAGTGTTTGCATCTGCAATCAGAGATTTCTTCATTGCAATCGGATTCGGACAGACAGCAGCAACAGCCACTTATACCATTATTGCACTGGCTGTTTCAGCTTTCTGTTTAACCTCACTTGACACTGCCACAAGACTTGGCCGCTTTATGTTCCAAGAACTTTTTGCAGGAAACGGAGAGAAGCAGAACATATTGAGCAATATGTATGTTGCTACAATTATCACAGCGTTCTTTGGTTTCGTACTGTGTCTGGCAGGATATCAGAATGTATGGCCCTTGTTCGGCGCTTGTAACCAGTTAGTTGCGGTTCCCGCATTCCTGGCAGTTGCAGTGTTCCTTGCAAGAAAAGGGAAAAACAACAAAATGCTTTATTTCCCAATGGTATTCATGCTCTGTGCAACATTGACATCACTAGTACTGACATTTAAAAATAATATTGTGAATCTGACAAGCGGAACAGGTACCATCATCAAAGAGGGATTGCAGTGTATTATCATTATACCTATTGTAATACTTGCCATCATCCTTGTAGTGGAAGGCGTCAAAGTTCTTATGCAGGTTGAGAAGTCCCATAAAAAATAAAATCAGTGTATGATATGTACCGGCAGATCCTTGGGGTTTGCCGGTATTTTTATAACAATGGGTTGTCTCGTTAAATTTTTTAAATTTTCAGACAATAGATTGAATTTTTTGCTTATTTTTTGTATAATATTTCTATCAGAATATAAGGGAGGTATTTTTATGAATACAGTAATTACTATTGGCCGTCAGTTCGGCTCTGCGGGGCGTGAAATCGGTGAGAAAGTAGCAGATCACTTTGGAATAAAATGTTATGATAAAGAGCTATTAAGCAGGGCGGCAAAGGAGAGCGGCTTCTGTGAGGAAATGCTTGAAAATCATGATGAAAGACCTACCAATTCTTTTCTTTACAATCTGGTTATGGATACCTATTCCTTTGGCTACAATGCATCACACTTTGTGGATATGCCTATCAGCCACAAAGTTTTTCTGGCACAGTTTGACACAATTAAAAAGATTGCAAAGGAAGGACCATGTGTTATCGTTGGCCGCTGTGCAGATTATGCCTTAAGCGATATGAAAAACTGCGTACACATTTTCATATACAGTGACGAGGAAACTAAAACGAAACGTATTATGAAAAAATACGATTTGGATGCTTCCAAGGCTAAGGATATGTGCGTGAAAAAAGATAAACAGCGTCAAAGTTACTATAATTATTATTCTTCAAAAAAATGGGGACGCGCTGACAGCTATGACTTATGTATTAACAGCAGCGTTCTTGGCCCTGATGGTACTGTGAAGCTTCTGATACAATACATTGAGGATTTTGAGGCAAAGAGTAAATAAAGGCTCCATCCAACTATTCGCAAAACACAAGTTTAACGAATAGTTGGATGGAGTTCTATAAAAATAGGCCCTCTAAAGGGCTTATTTTTAATCCAGTATTTCTACAATTGATATATCTTTACGGGCTGATAAATCAATAAAGCTGTTCCCTACCTGAATCAAGGGACGGGTCAGATTGAATTTATTGATCAGTACAATGTGACCTACAAGACCATTGCTTAGACGTACATTATGTCTGATAAAGTTGTTTGTGATACGTGCGATGAAGGTCATAAGCATATTAGGGTCATATTTCTGATATCCCACATCCTCTAAACGCTTTAAAAGCCAGAAAGATGATTTGGGCTTTATCCCCTCCTCCTTCATGGTCATTGTATCATATGTATCTGCAATTGAAATAACCCTGGAAATAGGATTGATATTTTTTAATGTTACTTTCAGCGGAAAGCCGCTGCCATCCCGGCATTCGTGGTGGGTAAGAATCGTCTGTTTGATTTTTAAATCTAAATTTTTTTCTTTAAGCAGATTATAACCAAGTACCGTATGTTTACTGTACTTATCTCCATTCAATTCTGCATGAAAAGTAAACCCGCTGGGCAGTTCTCCAGAGTTGGTTAACTTTAACAGGCCGATGTCATGCAAAAGCCCTGCAACACCCACCAATTCGATATCATCTTCTTTAAATCCCATCCACTTTGCCAGCACTTGTCCCCAAAGCGCAACATTGATAGAATGCACATAAAGCCCTTCTGCGTTATTCTTCATGGCAAAAAGCATGTTGCACAAATTCACTTCATTTTTTGATTTGTCCACGATACCGTTTAATGCGTCAAGAAGGACGGAAATATCAACATCTTTATCTTTTACAGCAACGTCCTTTAATGTGTCAGACAATACAGTCTCTGCGACCTGAAAGCTTTCCTTGAATTCTTCAAGCTGTTTTTCCTCAATCTGAGGCTCTGATTCAGGAGAAGGAATGTCAGCAGGAACAGAAGGAGTTGCCTGATAATCTACCATGACATATTCAATAAAGTGTTTCGTCAAAATCGCTACAACTTCTTTTGTTACAGGTGTGTCTACTGGGACAAGAACTGCACCAGTTCTGGCATAAACATCATTTTTTATTACCATGCCCTTACGCAGGCGGTCTGTACGTACTCTAAAATATGCCATATCTGATACTTTTCTCCTATAAAATTAATGCAAGCATATTTATTATAATATATAAACGTAATTTGGAAAAGGACTTTTTAGAAAAATTTGTAAATCTAAAATAATACAGAGATAAAGCAAAAACAATGATGTATGTTTTGTGGATTTTGTGGAGAATCTGATAAAATCCAGAAAATAGTTTACATAAAATTATTATGTAAACTATTTTGCTTCTGCCCCGTACGTTTTGAACCATGCCGGAGCGTTGATGGATTTGCATGACTGGCAGCCTCTTTAAAATATTCATCTTTTTCAATATAATCTACCATGCTGTTATACCGTGTGGTATATCTGGTATAATTTTCTGTATTATGATTAGATTTTGGTGATGCTGTCCTGCTTTTAGAATACACATTCCTAAAGCTGTCTACTGTATTGAAACTTTTCCTTTTTTTCTTTTTATACTTTAAAAAGGTATAGCCATTGATAATAATTACGACTACTACAATGAATATAATTAAAGCTTTCATCATAAATCCTCCCTTCCGGTGCCCTACAAGTCATGTTCTGGGAATTGTTGCATTGATTGTTACATTTCATCTGAATCCAGGATGATGGTGAATGGTCCATTATTTATAAGGGAAATATCCATATGCGCGCCAAAAACGCCATGTGCCACATGGGGAACTTCTTCGGAACATTTTTTTATGATATATTCATATAAATTTTCTGCAAGCTCCGGATTCCCTGCATTTGTGAAGGATGGCCTGTTTCCTTTCCGACAGTCTGCATATAAGGTAAATTGGGAGATGATCAGCAGCTCTCCGTTTATACTATTAATATTTAAGTTTGTTTTATCATTTTCATCGGAAAATATTCTCAAATTGATCAATTTACGTATCATTTTATCAGCAATTTCGCATGTGTCTGTATTACTGATACCAACAAGTACCACAAATCCCTTCTTGATTTTTCCGACGGCTTTCCCCTCCACGCAAACACTTGCCTCATCTACTCTTTGAATAACAAATCTCATATTTATACCCACGCCTCTCCCGCATGGGCCCTTCCCATGTGGGAATAGGCCCAAATACGAAGAGTGAAAATTTCAATTTTCACTCTTCTCTCCTACTTTTCATCTGTTGAATCGTTTTTCCCATCCTTTGCTGTATCCTGTTTCTTTTTTCCCAGCTTGAAAAACGTAGTATTTTTTGTTTCATCCATGGGGATAAACACGTTACCTTGTATGTAGTCCACATCCCGATATCGGCTGGTTTCTAAAGGAAGTCCTCGTTTGGTAAGAAGCTTATTTGTCATGCGCCGTATCATTGCATAGATGACCGCAAAAAACGGCACGCCGATAATCATTCCGGGAATCCCCATAAGACCGCCAAATACAGTAATGGAAAAAATTACCCAGAATCCGGACAGACCAGTTGACTGTCCAAGAATTTTAGGACCGATTATGTTACCGTCAACCTGCTGTAATATCAATATGAAAATAATGAAATAAACACATTTAACTGGGTTGACCATAAGTATCAGTATTGCGCTTGGTATAGCCCCAAGGTAGGGACCAAAAAAAGGAACTACATTTGTTATTCCTACAATTACGCTGATCAGCAGCGCATAAGGCATTTTCATAATACTGGTTCCGGCAAAACAGATAATTCCAATAATAATGGAATCAACGATTTTTCCACTGATGAAACCGATAAAGGTGTTACTGATAAAACGGACATCTTTTATAAACTGATTCGCCGTACTGGTCTTAAATACAGCAAATACAATTTTTTTGGCCTGCCCTGCAAAGGTTTCCTTGCTGTAAAGGACATAAATGGATATGATAATCCCAATGATAAAATTCCACAATAATTTTAAAACACTGATCATGCTCAATGATACATGCTTTACCAGCGTTTCCATCTGGGGGACAATGCTGTTGTTCAAATAGCTGGTAAACTCCCCGGAATATATATCAAAAAGATTAAATACCATCTTTTCAATGTCAGGATTATCATCCAGAAATTTAGCCGACCAGTTCATAAGGTTTTGTACATAATAGGGAAACTGATAGGAAATGCTTCTCACGCTCTTTGTTATATTCGGTATCAGTATGGAGAAAAATCCATAAATCAGACACCCTACGATATAGATGGTGAGAAGAATGGAAATAACACGCATCCATTTTTTCTGTTTGACAGAAACAGGATTCCCCTTATTAGCGAAAAAAAACGGCATTAAAAAACGGCTTTCCAGCCCATTTACCATAGGTGTCATAAGATAGGCAAAAATTATGCCATATATCACCGGGCTGGCTACCTTTATGAGAGCATGTAACTGTGCGGAAAAACGGTCTCCGTGAAAAATCAGATAGTAAAAACAAATAGATGCTGCAACCACTAAAAAAGCGGTTAAACCTATGCGCAGATATCTTTTATTGAACTGGATTTTCAATTTTTCCAGCCTCCTTTTCTAACTTAGTCTTTATTAGTATAACATTTTTTTTTTAGGGATACTATGGTATAATTGTAAAATATGTTTGAACTTATTTAAAATATACGTGGGAGGAATTATGACATTACAAAGAGTACTTAGTTATATCCGGCGGGCCGCCGATGATTACCATATGATAGAAGCTGGAGATAAAATTGCGGTTGGCATTTCCGGCGGTAAAGACAGCTTAACCCTTCTCTATGGCCTCCAGGGGCTTATGCGCTTTTATCCGCAGCCTTTTACCATTCACGCGGTCACCGTTGATCTGGGATTCCATAATCTTGATTTGACCGGAATACAGGAATTATGCAGTAAACTTGAAGTTCCATATACAATTGTAAAGACAGACATAGCGGATATCATATTTCATGAGCGTAAAGAAACTAATCCCTGTTCTCTATGTGCAAAAATGAGAAAAGGTGCGTTAAACGAAGCCATCAAAAAGGCAGGATGTAATAAAATAGCTTATGCACACCACAAAGATGATGTGGTGGAAACCATGTTGATGTCCCTTATTTTTGAAGGAAGATTTCATACCTTTAACCCGGTCACCTATCTGGATCGTATGGACTTGACGGTAATCAGACCTCTTATGTATATGAGTGAACAGGATGTGATTGGATTTGTAAATAAATTCCAGATGCCTGTAGTGAAAAGCCCCTGCCCTGCTGACGGCCATACGAAACGGGAATATATCAAAAACCTGCTTCAGAAATTAAATCAGGAAAATCCCGGCGTAAAGGAGCGGATGTTTACCGCAATACAAAACGGCAGGCTGGAAGGATGGAACAATTATTATGGAAAACAGTAGAAACTATCATGATGAACAAAACAATATAAATACCTTAAAGATGCGGGAAGTACTTGCCGCACTGCCCTCTTTCTGCAAACAGTTTTTCAGAGGAATCCAGGAATATACGTCCTCCCGGACAAGGCTTGCCTATGCTTATGATATACGGGTGTTTTTTGAGTTCCTTCATACAAACAACAGCGTATGCGCAAAAATGGAAATTGAGGATTTTCCATTATCCATTCTGGATCAGATTACTCGGGAGGATATTGAAGAATACATGGACTTTATTACCTATTACATAAAGGACGGCAGAGAGTATACAAATAATGAAAGAGGTAAAAAGAGAAAACTTTCTGCGCTGAAAAGTTTTTATAATTACTATTTCTGTGCTGAACTTATCAAAACCAATCCCGCAGCACTGGTACCACTCCCTAAACAACATGAAAAGGAAATTATCCGGCTGGACGCGGACGAGGTGGCAATTCTCCTGGATCAGGTCGAAGAGGGGGAAAATCTTACCAAGAGCCAGCTTAAATACCATTCAAAAACAAAAGTCCGCGACATTGCACTTTTGACGCTCCTTTTGGGGACAGGCATACGTGTGTCGGAATGTGTGGGTCTTGATATCAATGATGTGGACTTTAAAAACAACGGAATCAAAATAAGAAGAAAAGGCGGCTATGAAACGGTGGTATATTTTGGGGAAGAGGTTTCAGATGCACTTCACGATTATTTGGAAAAAAGGCATCACATCATCCCCCTGGAAGGACACGAAAACGCATTGTTCCTGTCTATGCAGAACCGCCGCATTACTGTGCGCGCAGTGGAAAACCTTGTCAAAAAATATGCCGCAAATGTAACAGGTCTTAAAAAAATCACTCCACATAAGCTTAGAAGCACTTACGGAACGACCCTGTATCAGGAAACCGGTGATATTTATCTGGTAGCCGATGTACTGGGACATAAGGATGTAAATACGACCAGAAAACATTATGCCGCAATTGAGGATAACCGCCGCCGAAAAGCTGCCAAGGCAGTGCGCCTGCGCGAAAAATGAGCTGGCGCCTGTTTGTATTGTTTTAAGTCAGGTGGCATCCTCCATTAAAGGAGCCGGGCTATAATAAGGAAGAATAAGGTACTGTCCTGCCACGATCTTATGGTCATGAAGGGAATTTAACTGCATAACCTCCTTTATATAGTCCCTGCTGCTGTACTGGCCATCCCCGCCATACATGCCGGCATAGTCCCATAGAGTATCTCCGTTTCGCACCACAATGCTCTTATAGTATTTATACACAAGTGCCTCATCACTGCTCTGGGCTTTAGCTCTGAAACTGAAAAAAAACAGAGATAAACTTATGGCTAAAAGTATGGTCACAAGATACATACATATATTGCGGCGGAGCTGACGTCTCCTTCTGATTTTGTTATTTATGATTCTACGTTCACTTACCTGAAAATCCATTCTGAATACCTCCACATCATATGACGCGAACAAATGTTGCGAACAGTTGTTTGCATAATTGAATTATATCGAACAAATATTCTTATGTCAATACTTTCAGGCAAAAAATCGAACAAATATTTGGAATATACGTTTGTGATTTCTGATTTAATGTGATATAATATAAAAACAGAATGAGTTTATTTGTTAACAGGTATATTAGCTCATTACATTTTTATCATGTAAAAGGAGGATATTCATGGGATACGGGAAAATCAGCAGTAAACAGCAGGAAATATTAGATTATATTAAAGAAGAGATTTTGAAGCGGGGATATCCGCCTGCTGTCCGGGAAATATGTGAGGCTGTCCACTTAAAGTCAACTTCTTCTGTCCATTCCCATCTTGAAACACTTGAGAAAAACGGATACATCCGCCGTGACCCTACCAAACCAAGGGCGATAGAGATATGTGACGATAACTTTCAGATGGTACGCACAGAAATGGTCAGCCTTCCAATAATCGGCCAGGTTGCTGCGGGACTACCTATTCTGGCAGAAGAAAATATTGAGAGTTACTTTCCCGTTCCGGCGGAGATGGTTCCCCACGGGGATTCCTTTATCTTAAGGGTTAAAGGGGATTCCATGATCAATGCTGGAATATTAAGCGGCGACAAGATTTTTGTCAATGCCTGTAATTCGGCCAGAAATGGAGACATGGTAGTGGCTCTCATTGATGATTCGGCCACGGTTAAAACCTTTTACCGGGAAGACGGGCACGTGCGACTTCAGCCTGAAAATGATACAATGGATCCTATTATTGTAGATGACTGTCAGATTCTTGGCATTGTTTTTGGTGTATTCCGGCTTTTTAATTAATAAGTCTGTCAGGTGCCTTTTGCAGTAGATGATCTGCATGGGATATCCGTATTGAAATTGAAGCTTTATTGTACAAAGGCTGCCACGCTTACGGAACAGTTTCTTGTAACCAAAATCCGGCAGGACAGGTTACCCTGACACCGCCGGATGTCTTAAAACTTATTTAAACCGCACATTTATATAAGAAATGATTTCCTCAACACAACGGTCATATCCCAGTTTGGAACTGTCCAGACACAAATCATAATTTCTTGCGTCCGTCCATTCCCTTCCAGTGTAATATTTATAGTATTCAGCCCTGTGTTTATCGGTTTTATGGATAAAGCGTTCCAGTTCCTTTGAGGACATGCTGTGTTTCTTTGCGGCCTGTTCCATGCAGTATTCAGAGGGTGCATGAATAAATGCGCTAAGGACATTATCATAGTCCTTTAATATAAAATCTGCACACCGCCCGACAATCACACATGCTTCTTCATTTGCAAGCTGCTTAATGATTTTCGCCTGATAGTTAAATAAATTCTGCGTGGATACAAAATCATCACTCTCTGGCGGAATCAGTTCTCCGTGGTATACACTGTGGGCGATTTTGAAAAGAATGGTATTCTTGATTTTTTCGTCAGCATTGACAAAAAGAGCCTCATTGATTCCGCTGTCCTCTGAAGCCAGTTTTAAAAGCTCTTTGTCATAAAAATGTACGCCCAGCTTCTGTGCAAGCATTTTTCCTATGGTAAGCCCGCCGCTCCCATACTGCCTTGCAATGGTAATAACAATTTTGTCCTTCATGGAACATACCCCCTTTTTTAGCAAAATAAATGCCGGATTTATTCACCCAGATACGCTTTTTTGATGGAATCATTGTTAAGCAGTTCTTCTGCATCTCCCTCTAAGACGATTTTTCCAGTTTCAAGAACATAAGCCCTGTCTGAAATGGACAACGCCTTTTTTGCATTCTGTTCCACCAGAAGCACCGTAGTACCGCTGGCTCTTACTTCTTGTATAATATTAAATATCTCATTTACAAAGATAGGTGAAAGTCCCATGGAGGGCTCATCCATCAGAATAATTCTGGGATGGGACATAAGGGCCCTGCCCATAGCAAGCATCTGCTGCTCTCCGCCGCTTAATGTGCCTGCAAGCTGGTTCTGCCGTTCTTCCAGCCTTGGGAAACGCTGGTATACGGTTTTAAGGGTTTCTTCAATCTCGTCCTTATCCTTCCGGGTATAGGCACCCATCCTCAAATTCTGCAAAACTGTAAGATTGGCAAAAACGCGCCTTCCTTCTGGGACATGCGCCATTCCCATGGACACAATTTTGTGTGCAGGAACTTTTGTAATATTTTTTCCGTCAAATGTTACGGAACCGGATTTTGCTTCCAGAAGACCAGTTACAGTATGCAGAATTGTGGTTTTTCCAGCACCGTTTGCACCGATAAGGGCGATGACTTCGCCTTCATTTACTTCAAAAGATACGCCTTTTATGGCCTGTATCATTCCATAATATACTTCTAAGTCTTTTATTTCAAGCATTGCCATAGCTTCATCCTCCACGCTGAAAGTAAGTCCAGGCTGACTGGACTGCCGCTTCTATGCCTCTTGCAATTATTCGCCCAGATATGCCGTGATAACTTGGGGATCATTGAGCACTCTGCTGGTCTTACCTTGTGACAGAATACGTCCGAAATTCAGCACAGTTAATTCCTCACATATGCCTGAAACCAGTTTCATATCATGTTCAATCAAAAGAATCGTCATATCAAAGTTGTCCCGCACAAAACGGATGGTATCCATAAGTTCCATAGTTTCGTTGGGATTCATGCCGGCTGCCGGCTCATCTAACAAAAGCAGTTTGGGTTCTGTGGCCAGAGCCCTGGCAATCTCCAGCTTACGCTGCTTGCCATAAGGAAGATTTGCTGCCAGATAATCCGCTTCTTCCTCCAGCTCAAATACTTTTAAAAGCTCCATGGCCCTTTCATTCATGGCCTTTTCCATCTTAAAGTATTTAGGCAGTCTTAAAATTCCTTCCAGTGTGGAATATTTGTAATGGTTGTGCAGACCTGCCTTGACATTGTCCAGCACACTCAAATCCTTAAATAACCTGATATTCTGGAAAGTTCTGGCAATCCCTGCCTTATTGATGTCAATGGTCTTTAATCCGGTAATGTTGGTGCCTTCCAGAGAGATTACGCCTTCGCTGGGTTTATAGACGCCTGTAAGGAGATTAAATATGGTCGTTTTTCCGGCTCCATTAGGGCCAATCAGGCCATAAAGCTGTCCTTTTTTGATGGAAATCTCGAAATCATCCACTGCCCGGAGGCCGCCGAAGGAAATGCCCAGGTTTTTAACTTCCAATAATGCTGCCATAATTACTGCACCTCCCTGTTTTTTTTCAACAGCCGTTTAAGGGAATAACGCTTCCTTAAGTCAATCAGCTTCGGACTCCAGTTAAACAGCATCATTACAATCAACACGACAGAGTAAATCAGCATACGGTAGTTGCTAAGTCCGCGCAGCAGCTCGGGAAGCAGGGTCAGGACAACTGCCGAAATAATGGAACCCCTGATATTTCCAATTCCGCCAAGAACCACAAACACAAGTATCATAATGGACATATTGTAACCGAAATTCTTAGGCGTAGCCATAAGGCTGTTTAAGTTATGGGAATACAAAACCCCTGCTACTCCTGCTAAAGCTGCAGAAATGGAAAATGCCATAAGTTTATATTTGGTAATGTTAATACCGATGGATTCTGCTGCGATCAGATTATCCCTGATGGACATAATCGCCCTGCCGTCTCTGGAATGAATCAGATTAAGGACAATGATCAGGGTGAGAATAATCAGTATGATTCCAATTGTAAAGGTAGAATCCTTCGGAGTTCCGGTAATGCCCTGGGCACCGTTGATGATAACATCCCCTTCCGGCTCTAAGCCTAAGGACAAGGAATCCTTTGTGGAAAAATGAAGGCCGCGGCTGTCCTTTCCTATATATAATACATTGATTATGCTCTTGATAATCTCTCCAAAGGCAAGGGTAACGATTGCAAGATAGTCTCCCCGCAGCCGCAGTACCGGCATGCCAATCAGAAAGCCGATGATACCTGCCGCTACCGCTCCAATCAGAATTGCCAGCACAAAACGGATAAGGCCGAAAGTAATCACGTTTTTCATGCATTTGGAAAAAAATGCCCCTGCAAAAGCCCCTACACACATAAATCCTGCATGTCCAAGACTTAATTCTCCAAGAATACCAACCGTCAGATTCAGGGAAACAGCAAGAATCACATATACGCATAAGGGAACAAGCAGGCCCTGCATCAGACTGGACACATGTCCTGTGCTTACCAGAATCTGCATAATCACATAGGCAGCAATTACGATTCCGTAAGTAATGACATTATCTTTCATATTTTTACTTATTTTAAAATTTTTCACAGATGTATCCTCCCTATACCTTCTCCTGAATCTTCCTGCCCAATATGCCTGTAGGCTTAACAAGCAGGACCACGATCAGAACCATAAACACAATGGCATCTGCCATCTGAGAGGAAATGTAGGCTTTGCCTAATATCTCAATAATTCCTAAAACAATTCCTCCAATCAGTGCACCGGGAATGGAACCGATCCCTCCGAATACAGCAGCAACAAAGGCTTTGATTCCGGGCATGGAACCAGTATAGGGCGTAAGGGACGGATAGGCGGAACAAAGGAGCATGCCGGCAATAGCCGCCAGTGCAGAGCCAATGGCAAAGGTAAGGGAAATGGTTCCGTTTACATTGATTCCCATAAGCTGTGCGGCGCCTTTATCTTCGGAAACAGCTAACATAGCCTGTCCGGCTTTGGTCTTGTTGATAAAAAGGCTCAAGCCAATCATAATGACAATGCAGGAAATGATCGTCACAATGGTTTCGCCGGATATAATAATCTGGTCATTTGCAAGTTTAACTGCCGGAATGGTGACAACAGAAGTAAAAGCTTTGGTGTTTGCTCCAAAAATCAACAGGGCGATATTTTGTAAAAAATAACTGACACCGATTGCCGTGATCAGAACCGCCAAAGATGAGGCTGCCTGTCTTAAGGGCCTGTATGCAATATATTCAATGGTAATGCCCAGAAGTGTACACAGAATAACGGCCAGAAGAACCCCCACAAAAGCAGGCAGTCCCTGCATACTGACTGCAAAAAAAATGGTGAATCCGCCTACCATAATAACATCCCCATGGGCAAAATTCAGCATCTTGGCAATGCCGTACACCATGGTATAGCCCAGGGCTATAATAGCATATACACTTCCCAAACTTATTCCATTGATCAAATAAGATATAAAACTCATAAGAACACCTCTGTATGAAAATATATTTCTGCACTGTATCCAGGCAGATTCCGACTTATCTAGTATAGCAGATATACCAGTATACTTGCAAGTAAATTCAAATATTAACAAACGCTGCCACGATTCCCGGGCCGGCTTATTGCAACAAACGCTGCCACGCTTTGCGAGACAGCTTATTGTAATAAGAGGGCTGCTTTCCGGCAACCCTCTCTGGCTGTTAAAATATAGGAAAAATCCATTTATACAGTAACTAATTATAAATCCATTACTGGATAAATCCATTATTGGATTAAGGAATAGTTGCCGTTTACAATTTCCATAGCCTTGGGCGCTTTGTTGACTGCACCGTCGGAATCCCATGACATTGCTTCGCCTGTAAGGCCATCCACCGTAATCTCTACCATAGCGCCTTTAAGCTTCTCACAAATATCGGAAACGCTTTCGTCCGGTGCTGCGCCGCTCTTTTCAAGGGCTGCCTTAAGGATATATACAGCATCGTATGCGTCAGCGGCAAACTGGTTTGGTGTATCCCCGTATGCTTCCTGGTATGCGCTTACGAAAGATTTTGTTGCCTCATCTTCTGCATCTGCTGCGAAAGGTGTAAGAAGCATAACGCCTTCTGCCAGAGCAGTGTCGAAGTTTTTTACATTAAGGATACCGTCAAGGCCGTCGCAACCAAAGAACTTGGGCGCATAGCCCATTCCATTTGCCTGTGTCAGAATGAGGGAAGCCTCGGTATAGTAAATAGGCAGGAAAATAAGTTCTGCACCTGCGTCTTTCGCTTTCTGGAGCTGTACAGAGAAATCTGTCTTGTTGTCAGCGGTGAAAGCTTCTGCAGAAACGATTTCAAATGGCTGGTTGGCAGCTTCCTGGGCAAATTTCTCATAGATACCTGAAGAATATACGTCAGAGCTGTCATAAATTACGGCAACCTTTTCTGCAACTGCGTTTGTTCCAATGTACTGTGCAGCGCCTACCCCCTGGTTAGGGTCTGTAAAGCATACCTGGAATACATTGTCATTGTCCTTAAGGATATCTACAGAAGAACCTGAAGGGGTGAGCTGGAACAGATTATCATTTGCTGATTCTGCAGCAACTGCAATACAGCATCCGCTGGTGGTGGTTCCCACTAACATCTGCATCCCCCAGTCCTTTAAGGTATTGTATGCGTTGACAGATTTTTCATTGTCACATTCATCGTCCTGGAAATTGTACTCGATCTGGTGTCCGTTGATACCTCCTGCTGCATTGATTTCTTTTACAGCAAGATCAGCGCCGTTCTGGACTGCGATACCGTAAACTGCCGCTCCGCCTGTGGAAGGCCCAATCGCTCCAATTTTGAAGGAAGCTCCTGTACTTTCTGAGGTTTCTGTTCCGCCTGCGCTCTCTGTAGTTTCAGCTCCGGCTGCTTCCTGGGTATCTGCACCCTGATTGGCATCGCTGCCGCCGCATGCGGAAAGCATTGTGGCAGTCATTGCCGCTGCAGCTAAAAGGCTCACTGCTTTTTTAAATTTCTTCATAATTATTCCTCCTCAAAATTTTATTTCATGAGCAATAATAACGCAAATGCAAATTATTGTCAACTTTGTAATTTGATTTTTTTCTATATTTTCCTTATATTTATGCAAAAAGTATATCTTTTCTGTTTTCGGAGAGACTAAAACTGACGATCTTAAAACATGGAGATCTCAAAATGATTTTTATGGAGGTGCCTGAAATGAATAATAAATATTTAGACTGTATTGCATTGACAGTTGCCATTATCGGTGCAGTCAACTGGGGGTTGATTGGATTCTTTTCCATTGACCTGGTGTCATTTATTTTTGGTAACATGTCCTGGATATCCAGAATCATTTATGCGGTTGTCGGAATCAGCGGTCTTTATCTGATCACATTTTATATGTACACCGGCGGCAGCGCACATGCAAAAGAATAATTTGTTTTAAAATGACGGACGCCCTGCAAAATGTACAGGGCGTCCGGTTATTTCAGTCCGTCTATGTCCATGCTTCTGCCATCACGCCAGATTCTTTCCAAATCGTAGAAAAGTCTGTTCTCCTGGTCAAAAATGTGGACGATAATGTCGCCAAAGTCCAGCAGTACCCAGTTGGCATTCTGATATCCTTCAATTTGCTTTACAGGATATCCGGCCTTACCTAATTTTTCTTCCACGGCATCCGAAAGAGTCTGTATCTGGCTCCGGTTGCTTCCACTTGCAATGATAAAATAATCGGCAAGCACACTGACCTGACTGATATCAATCACTCTTATATCTTCAGCCTTTTTATCTTCCATAGCGTTTATGGCCAGCCTGGCCATCTCTTTTACTTCTTCCAAGGAAAATTTTTCCATTGTAGTCCTCCATTTCTTATTCTTTCCTATTACAATAAGCTTCCTTGCCAAGCCTGCATCGTTTGTTACGATAAGCTGCCCTGCCAGGCATGCAGTGTTTGTTACAATAAGTCGGTTTGCGAATCATCAGAGGGTTTGTTTAACACGTAATAATTGTAAGTTTCCTGTGTCATGGGGTCCACCGGGCTTTCAATATTGTGCAGATACCCCAGGGTATCTTTCAGTATCTGCAGTAACGCAGCATCTATATCCTTAAAAGCAAGTTTACGTACCTGTGTAAGATTCGGCGCGTGTTTTCTTTCAGGTTCAATATAATCCGCAATATATATAATTTTTTCAAGCCGGGACATTCCCGGTCTTCCGGTGGTGTGGTTTAGAATTGCATTGAGGATATCTTCATCTTTTACATGAAACTGTTTCCGTGCAAGATAGCTTCCCACTTTTGCGTGTAAAAGGAAGGGGTTTTTCTTTTCTATCTCGGTTATTTCAATTCCCTGCTTCTGACAGACTGCGATCTTTTTTTCATTGCTCATGCATTTCGCACAGTCGTGAAGCAGGCCTGCAATTTTAGCCTTCTCAATGTCCGCCTGGCTGCACATTGCAAGGGCGGCGGCTGTATAGGCAACGCCTAAGGTGTGTTCATATCTTTTGGGATCTAATGTCTTTTCCAGTTTTTTTCTTATTTTTTTTATATTGACGTTTTTCATGTTAACCTGATACCTCCCGGTATAATCCTTTTTCATCAATATATCTGAGAACATTTCCGGGCAGCATATAGCGGACCGATTTATGTTCCTTAAGCCTTTGTCTGATTTCGGAAGAAGATATGTCAATATATCTGGCAGGCAGGATGTTGATATGGGAATTGTATTTGTCCTGCAGATATCCGGCAGCACGCTCTATCCTGCTTTCTGTGCCGTTTCCCCTTACAGCCGCTATGACAATGCAGTTTTCCAGAATAAACCCGGGATTTTTCCAGCTCTCCATGGTGAGCAGATTGTCGGCTCCCATAATAAAATAATACTGGTCTTCGGGGTTCATCTCTTTTAATTGCGCTAAGGTGTCGCAGGTGTAAGTGGGACCTTCCCGTTTTAAATCTATCCAGGACAGGCTGAAATAAGGGTTTCCTTCAAGGGCAAGCTCAATCATACGGGCCCTTATGCAGCCTGCAAGTATGGATGCCGTATCTTTCATATACGAATTGCCGCTGGGAATAAAAAGGATTTCATCCAGCGAAAAGACTTCCCTTGCATTTTCTGCAAGGATAAGATGACCGTTGTGGACGGGATTAAAGGTACCGCCCATGATACCGACTTTTTTTCCCATAATAATCTCCATTCCTGCTTTAAGGGAGTATTATTTTTTTATGCTCATTGCTTTCTTTATATAAAACAATTTTTTTCCCAATCACCTGTACTACCTGCGAACCGGTACGGGATGCAATCATTTCCGCCATTGCGTTTGGGTCCTCACCGCAGTTTTTCAGCACGCCGATTTTAACCAGTTCTCTGGTGTTAAAAGTTTCCCTGACCGCCTCCGTCACTTCGGGAGTAAGGCCGGATTTTCCAATCTGGAATACAGGCTCGATATTCATTGCAAGCCCTTTTAAATATGCACGCTGTTTACTCGTCATCAGTGCCTCCTATTTAAAGTTCCGCATATTCCCTTCCATGCGCCATTACCAGCAGAGGAAACTCTGTCTGCTTTGCAGCCATACTTTCCTCTGGGTGCCTGTGCGGGCATATGCTGTTATTTATAGTAATCAAATGACAGGCCATACATTCTGACAGTATCGCCTTCCTGTATGCCCAGTTCTTCAAGCTGTCCTAAAATTCCATTCAGTTTCAGGAAATTTTGGAAGAAGGTAAATCCCTTTTCGGATTCAAGGTTGGTGTATCCAAGCATTTTTTCAATTTTAGGACCTTCCACCACATACTCGTTTGCATCTGCATCGTAAGTGACGGTGTAGGGATCATTGTCATCGGTAAGCATGTATTCCGGGAAAAATTCCTGCTCAAAAACAAGGGGGGTGTCGTCAGACATATCCAGCATATTTCTGACATGGTAAAGCAGTTCCCGGACGCCTTTGCCGCTGACTGCTGAAATCGGATACACTTTTATCCCTTTGGGCTCGAATTCATCTTTAAGCCGGGTTAAAGGATCCTCTTCACCTTCTTCCGCGTAGATCAGATCCGTCTTATTAGCGGCAATTACCTGGGGACGCTTTGCAACCTGAGGATTGTAATTTTCCAGTTCCCGGTTGATGGCATAAATATCCTCTATGGGATTTCGACCTTCGGTGCCTGCGGCATCCACCATATGAATAATAACCTTTGTGCGCTCTATATGGCGGAGGAATTCAAATCCAAGACCTACGCCTTCTGATGCCCCTTCAATAAGGCCGGGGATATCCGCCATGACAAATCCTTTTGCGTCAGGCAGGTCTACTACACCAAGATGGGGATTTAAGGTGGTAAAATGATAATTGGCAATTTTAGGCCTTGCATTGGAAACCTGCGTAAGAAGGGTGGATTTGCCCACGTTGGGAAATCCCACCAGCCCTACATCCGCAATAACTTTCAGCTCCATGAGGATTTCTAATTCTCTGGCAGGCTGTCCAGGCTGTGCATACTTGGGCGCCTGCATGGTGCTGGTAGCGTAATGCTGGTTCCCATTGCCGCCATGTCCCCCTGCAAGGAGCACGAAACGCATATTTTCACCGGACATGTCGGTGATCACTTTACCGCTCTGGGCTTCTTTGAGCACGGTTCCTTCGGGGACTTTTAAAATCAGATCCTCTCCGTTTCTGCCCCGGCAGTTACGGCCTTTTCCATTCTCACCGTCCTGGGCACGGTATTTCCTCACATGGCGGTAATCGGTAAGGGTATTTAATCCGGTATCCACTTCCACGATAATACTGCCGCCCTCTCCGCCGTCTCCGCCGTCCGGTCCGCCGTTGGGCACATATTTTTCACGGCGGAAGGAAACATGACCGTCTCCGCCCTTTCCGCTCCTTACAAAAATTCTAGCTCTGTCTGCAAACATAACATTTTCCTTTCAGATAGGAATACCAAACCTCAATACGCTCTGCGAATCGGCTTAATGGATAGGAAAAGGCTTCAAACATGATTTTTGTTTGAAGCCTGCCATAATTCGCATTATTTTTCTACAGGATATACGGAAGCCTGTTTCTTGTCTCTTCCTTTTCTTTCGAATCTAAGTACACCGTCAACTAATGCGAACAAAGTATCATCACCGCCGCGTCCTACATTGACGCCGGGGTGGATTTTTGTTCCGCGCTGTCTGTATAAAATATTTCCTGCTTTAACGAATTGTCCGTCAGCTCTCTTCGCACCTAATCTTTTGGATTCGGAATCCCTGCCGTTCTTGGTAGAACCAACACCTTTTTTATGAGCGAAAAATTGAAGGTTAAGCTTTAACATGATTTACACCTCCTTAAATTTAAGTTTTAAATACTTCCTGCCGTATTGTGAAACGACACCTTTTAATCCAAGAACCAAAGAATCCAATAAGAGCCTGCCGCCCTCACTAAGGTTTTCCGTAAACCGACAGTCAATCATACCTCTTTCTTCGTCGCTGTCCACCTGCATGGGTGCTTTCACCAGCTCGTCAAGTGAATTGATGGTATTTATGACAAGCACGGAAATGGCGCTGCATACAACATCGCTGCCTGCATCCGCAAATCCTGCATGGCCTTCGCAGATCACCCTTTTATAATTCCCGTTTCTGGATTTTATGATCGTAATGGTAGTCATACTTTTAAGCGTTGATTTTTTCAATCTTTACCTGTGTGTATGCTTGCCTGTGACCGTTTTTCTTATGATAACCGGTTTTTCTCTTATACTTGTAGACGATTACCTTGCGGTATTTGCCCTGTTCCATAACTGTAGCAGTTACGTTGGCATTCGCTACATCACCGGCAACCTTAAGTCCGTTATCGCTGACTGCGACAACCTGGTCGAATGTTACAGTAGCTCCGGGCTCTACATCAAGTTTTTCAACTTTGATGACATCTCCTTCGGAAACTTTGTACTGCTTTCCACCTGTTGCAATGATTGCGTACATATGGCACCTCCTATACTAACCAGACTAACCTGGCTTTACTCGCTAACTGCGGCGGATCCGGAATCCGGACACACTTAAGCCCCGTTATGCGGCATACTCATACAATATAACATCCTGCCTTCATTCTGTCAAGCATTTAAGTACAACTTTGAAAATTGGTTTCCGGGTGCAGTTTAAAAAAGCTGGAAAGAGGTCTGCTTACTTTTTTTCTGGTAATTTCCACAATTCCAAGTGCAGTCATGTCAATAAGGTTTGTCCTGACATTATCTTCTTTCAGGTAACTCTCCAGTTTGTCCATCAGCAGTTTTTTGTCATGGGCGGAATTCATATTGATGAAATCCACCATGATCATGCCAGAGTAGTTTCTGATACGGAGCTGTCTGGCAACTTCCTTTGCCGCTTCAAGGTTTATTTTCAGATAATATTCACTGCTCTTTTTTTCACTGCTCTGGGCTTTGCCGGAGTTTACATCAATGGCCACAAGGGCTTCCGTCGGTTCAATGACCAGATAACCGCCGCCGGAGAGCCATACCCGTTTACCCAGGGCTTCCTGTAAATGGGTGTTTAGGCTGTATAAACTGGCCAGGGAAAGCATTTTATCCTCATAAAGCCGGACGGGCTTGTCCGTAATTTCTTCCGAAAGCAGTTTCCAGACGCCTTCTTCGTCTGTGACGATCTCATCATACATTTTCAGGGAAATATTTTTGATCTGGTTGAGGATCTCCGTTTCCCGGTGGTAAAAGCAGGTATGGCAGGTGCGGTATTTATAGGTAGCTGTAATGTTGTCAAAGATGTGGATAAAGGACTCCATTTCCTTAGAAAGAAGGGTGAAATCCGTCAGGTTATCTGCATTAGTCCGTATAGTAAAATGATATTTTTCCCGCCCTTCTATGGAGGCACCCTCAAGGTAGCTGCCAATAAGCTCCTTTTTTTCCGAAGAAAGCTTTTTGGAATAATGAAGGCCGTGTCCGAAATAATTGCACACACAGAACTGTCCTCTTAAAGTAAGCAGTGCAGAAGAAGAAGGCTGTTTGGATTTCAGGGCCTCCCCCGTGATCTGCACCACGATTTCGTCTCCCTGCTGTATGGTGCCAGCCACTTCCCGGTTTGCTGACAGAACCTGCCTGCATTGGTCCATGGGCAGATAAATGGCCTGTTTTGCACCAATAGAAAGGAACGCTCCCTGAATCCCTTTGACAATATCCTTTACCTTTGCCAAATAAATATTCCCAAGAATATCTTCCTCGTCAAGCAGGGGCGCTGACTTCATAAGATAGGGCTTGTTGCCGTCAAATAAGGCTAAAAGGAGTCTGTTGTGCTGTTTTGTAATAATAATTTTTCCCATAAATAATCTCCCATACCGGAACAAACACGGCTCATGATATAAGCGGCGCAAGATGGCCGTCTTCTTTTCTTTTATAAGTTTCTATCCTGTGAATTCTAAAAGGATGCCGGGGCAGTGTAAGACCGGATTTTTCAAAAAAGGTTTCCAGCACAAAGCCTGGCTTGATATTACTGCCGCTGCCTGCATCCACCAGCATATATACTGCATCCCCCCGTACTTCAAGGACGTAAACCCCCTCTTTTAGATCCACCTGCCGCTGGCCTTTTTTGGTAGTTTTGGTAACAGGAATCTTTTCCTGTCCATAAAATTCCAACAGCCTGTCTTTCCAGTCTGTTGGAAGGGATACGCTGTCAGAAAAAGAAACCAGATAATCCGCGGCTGCTACCCCTGCCATAGCATTTTTTTCTTTTTCGGGCAGCAACTGCACTTCCAAAATGTCAAATCCTTCCACCATGACATCCTGCAATTGGTCCTGCAATTCTTTTTCGCTGGTAAAAGTATGAATCTCAATGTCAAAATATTCCCCGCTGCTGGTATGTCCCACAGACAAAGGGGCGGCAAAAGACATGATCTGGTGAGGGCTGAATCCTCCGGAGTAAGCTACATCAATGTCTGCCCGCCGCAGGGCTTTCTGGAAATAACGCATCACATCAAGATGTCCGAGAAATCTCACTGGGCCATATTTGGAAAACTTAATTCTTACTTTCATAATTGTTTCCTCCTATCCTCCAGACACACACCTGTCTGGTAACGCCCGGCGCCGCAGGCGCTGCATCTGCTCCGGCAGTTTGGCGTAACGGCTTCCTCTTGGGCATTATGCCATTCCCGGAGGAGAAATTCCTTTTTTACGCCGCAGTCAAGGAAATCCCATGGAAATACTTCCTTATCATCCCGTTTCCTTGTATAAAAATCAGGAGAAATGCCGCATGCATCAAAGGTTTCAAACCACACATCGTTTTTATAATATTCACTCCACGCATCATACATGCAGCCTTTCTCATAAGCCTTTAAAATTACCTGGTTTAAACGCCTGTCCCCTCTGGCCATAATGCCCTCCAACACACTTTCGTCCGCCTCATGCCAGTTATATTTAATGCTTTTCTGGTTTAACTGACTGGCAATGGCGCCTCTTGTCTGGTAGGCCTTTTCAAGGAATTCTTCCTTCGTGCACTGTCCTGCCCATTGGAAAGGGGTAAAGGGCTTAGGAATGAAAAAGGAGGTGCTGGCCACGATCTGTACCCGGCCTGTCCGCTTTTCCTTAGGGACCGTCTCGTAAAATACCGCCGCAATTTTGTTACATAAAGTAGCAATCTCCTGAATATCCTCCGGGGTTTCCGTAGGCAGACCCAGCATGAAGTAAAGCTTCACCCTGCTCCATCCCCCTGCAAAGGCAAGACGGGCCCCCTCAAGAATGACTTCTTCTGTCAATCCCTTGTTGATAACATTCCGCAGTCTCTGGGAACCTGCTTCCGGTGCAAAAGTGAGACTGCTTTTCTTTACATCCTGCACCTTATTCATGACATCCAGGGAAAAAGCATCGATTCTAAGAGAAGGCAGGGAAATATTGACTTTCTTTCCAGCACAGTTTTCAATCAGAAAATCCAGCAATTCCGGCAGTTTTGAATAATCGCTGGAGCTTAAAGAGCTTAAGGATATCTCTTCATGTCCGGTGTTCTTTAACATTTCCATGGCATAATGCTTTAACATTTCCACATCCCGCTCTCGGACCGGACGGTACAACTGCCCTGCCTGGCAGAAACGGCACCCTCTGATACAGCCTCTCTGGATTTCAAGAACCACACGGTCCTGGGTAACCTTAATGAAAGGAACCACTGGCTTGTGGGGATAATAAGTATCCGTCACATCATGCACCAGTTCCTTTTCAATAGTTTCCGGAATTCCTTCTTCCAGAGAAATCCTCTCTTTGATCGTCCCGTCCTCATGGTAAGTGACTTCGTATAAGGACGGTACATACATGCCGGGAATGGAGGCGGCTTTTTTTAGGAACACTTTCCTCCCCTGCCCTTTCTTTTTGCAGTCTTTATATAGATCCAGCAGATTCCGGTACTGGGTTTCTCCTTCACCAATATAAAAAATATCAAAAAAGTCACAAATCGGTTCCGGGTTATAGGTACAGGGGCCTCCTCCAATCACAATAGGATCGTCTTCCCCTCTTTTTGTCGCCAGAAGGGGTATCCCTGACAGATCCAGAATCTGTAAGATGTTCGTATAGCACATCTCATACTGGATAGTGATACCCAGAAAATCAAAATCCTTAACAGGCTCCTGGGATTCAAGGGCAAATAGGGGAATCTTTTCCCTGCGCATTAGGGCGTCCAGATCCACCCATGGGGAATACACCCTCTCGCACCAGACATCCTCAAATCTGTTCAGCATGTCATAAAGAATCTGTATGCCAAGATGGGACATTCCGATTTCATAGACGTCGGGAAAACACATGGCAAAACGGATCTCCACTTTGTCTTTATCCTTTATGACCGCGTTCACTTCATTTCCAATATAACGGGCAGGTTTCTCTACCTGCATCAGTATTTCGTCAGTTAATGCCAGATTTCTCATTCTTTCCTCATTTCCTGCTTAAACAATCAATTACCAGCCCTGCTCGAGATACAAGACTGGTAAATTTACATGCAATATTATTATAACATATCAAACATTTTTAAAGTATCTGTGACTTTCTGAACAGTGCATCCTGTTTCCTGCGCAATCTGCTCTGCTGTGTAAGAAGGGTTTTTTCTAGCCGTCTGGAAAATTCTGACTGTAAGAATCCGACCTTCTTCCAGTCCTTCTGCCCTGCCTTCCAGAATTCCTTCATTTCTTTACAATAAGCTGTCCCGCAAAGCGTGGCAGCGTTTGGTGTTTTCGCTTCATATTCCAAAACTTTTCCACCCATGACAGATTTCACTCCCTTTCTGACAGAATCATACTCTTTTGCTATATGCTCTAATACTTTATTGGACATGCTCTATTCTACCATGTATCTAAAGTTTACTCAATCTCGGATTTATTATTTTAACAGCTCCAGCAAATTCCCCACATCCGGGCTGCTGGTAATCCGTTCAAAAATAGTATTTGTATTCTCCCCTCCATAGCTGATATTGTTGGCATCACACAATACAAAAGAAAGTAGTAAAATCAATGCAATCATAAAGCGGAGACGGAATCCGCCCATGGTGCTTTTATTGTCCTCCGGGGCTGAGGAAGCGGCAGGTTTTGGCGGTTCTTCCAGACTATATAATTCCCCGTAATGCCCCCTGTCCTGGGGCGTGTCAGCGTAAAGAAATCCCTCCCGGTTTCTGAAAAGCTGTCTGTTATACTGGTTCTGCATACGAATCGCCTTTACAAGTTCCAGTTTTTTTGCGGCGCTTATTTTTGTATTCATTCTGCTGTTGGATTTGTTCATAATATAGGTCCATGCTTATGTTTATAAAAATTATGCGCGCCGCAGGTAAAATATGCGCCGCGTAAACTTACACAGCGCATAAAACTAATGGGTATTATCTCCGGGCAAGTTCATCGGTGATCTCTTCCCATGTCACACCCTTTTCCACCATAAGAACCATCATATGGTAAAGAAAATCAGCAATCTCATATTTGATCTCATTGGCGTTGGGATTCTTGGCCGCTATAACGATTTCAGTAGCTTCCTCCCCCAGCTTTTTTAAAATCTTATCAATGCCTTTGTCAAAAAGGTAATTGGTATAAGAACCATCCTTTGGATGGACCTTCCGGTCTTTGATGACGCCCAGCACCGATTCAAAGACTTCAAGGGGATTGGTCACCTCATATTCTTTCTTCATGATTTCATTGAAGAAACAACTCCGGCTTCCTGTATGGCAGGCAGCTCCCACTTGGGAAACTTTAGCCAAAATAGTATCTTTGTCACAGTCAGCAGTTATTTCCTTAACATACTGGAAATGACCGCTGGTTCCGCCTTTTAGCCACTGTTCTTTGCGGCTTCTGCTGTAATAGTTCATCCGGCCGCTCTTTAAGGTGGCAAGGTAAGCTTCCTCATTCATATAAGCGACCATGAGGACTTCCCGTGTCTTATAATCCTGTACCACCACAGGCACAAGCCCCTCAGAATTTTTCTTAAGCTCCTCCCACTTAATGGCAGGCTCAAAGGTTTTGACCTTTACACCGTTGCCTGCACATAAATCTTTAATATCATTTAATTCCTTTACATTTTCGTTGATGGCAGGCCCGGTAATACCTGCAATGATTTCGCAGGACAAAAGTTCTATGATTTTGTCTAAAGATACCTCCGGCAGGGTGACAATGACTGGTATTTTTGATACTTCAATGGCCCTTTTGATGGTTTTTACGCCGGTTAAAATCACCTGGTCTGCAAATTCCGTGAGCATCCCTTCGTTTTTCTCGATCTCCGAAGCCTCCGCAATACAGGCAACTATCTTTTCTTTGCCGAATTTAAGGGAAACTTCCCTGGTCAGCTCCACATTGTCTTCTTTGGAATAATTCAGCGCCGCCTTTGCACAGCCTGCATAAAGGAGTTTCTTAATATCCTCCATGCGTTTCACATTGCCTGCGCCTATGACGGGAATCTGGGCCTCCCTGCATATGATCTGTATCATGTCAAGAGCTTCTTCGTGGGCTTCATCCTCACAGGAAAGGTCAAAGACAATAAGCTCGTCGGCATTATTTTCCCCGTAAAATCTGGCAAGGGCCGCCGGATCTTCACTGATCACAGTGCTGTCCTTAAATCCTGCAACGGCTTTTTTATCTGAAAGGTAAATACATGGTATCAATTTTTTGTAACTGTTCATGTTATTAGTTATTTCCTTTTTTGGCATTTGTATATCATTCAAATCTAACTTTAACGGAGTTTGCGTGAGCCGTCAAGCCCTCTTTTTGGGCAAACAGTTCAATCTCTTTATGTACATTAAAAAGGGCATCCCTGGAATAGGAAATAATACTGGTCTTTTTCAGAAAATCGTCCACATTTAAGGGGGAGAAAAATCTTGCGGTGCCGTTAGTTGGAAGTATATGGTTAGGCCCTGCAAAATAATCCCCTAAAGGCTCTGAAGAATATTCTCCAAGGAAAACGGCCCCTGCGTTTTTGATTTTTGTCATCGTCTCAAAAGGATTGACTGTAAGGATCTCCAGGTGCTCGGAGGCAATCTCATTTGCCGCCTCTATGGCCTGATCCATGTTTTCCGCTATCAGAATGTAACCGTAATTGTCAAGAGACGCCTTTATGATGTCTTTTCTGGAAAGTTTTTCCGCAAACGCCCCGGCTTCACGGGAAACCTGCTCTGCTAAAGGCCGGCTTGTAGTGATCAATATAGCGCTTGCCATCTCATCATGTTCAGCTTGGGAAAGAAGGTCCGCGGCAATAAATTTAGGATTGGCGCTCTCATCGGCAAGTATCAGGATCTCGCTTGGCCCTGCAATAGAATCCACGCTCACATAGCCGAAACATGCTTTCTTTGCCAGTGCCACGAAAATATTTCCCGGCCCGGTAATCTTGTCCACCCGGGGAATGCTCTCCGTTCCAAAGGCCATGGCGGCAATAGCCTGGGCGCCCCCTGCCTTGTAGATTTCGTCTACCCCGGCAATGTGGGCGGCAACCAGCGTCCCGGGATTGACCTTTCCTTCTGCACCGGGCGGCGTAGTCATAATGATCCGGGAAACCCCTGCCACCTTTGCAGGCAGCACATTCATAAGGACGCTGGAAGGATAAGCCGCTTTACCTCCGGGCACATAGACTCCCGACCTTTCAATGGGGGTGATCTTCTGGCCCAGGATCGTTCCGTCATCTTCCGGCGCAAACCAACTGTTGTGCCGTTGTTTTTCATGGAATTTCGTAATATTGGCCGCCGCTTTTTTCATGACTGCCACAAACTCAGGATCCGTCGTTTCGTAGGCTTCTTTAATTTCTTCCTCTGTAACTTTCACGGTATCCGGGGTGATGGCGCACCTGTCAAACTTTAACGTGTAGGCAAAGAGCGCTTCGTCTTTTTTCTCCCGCACTTCGCTGATGATTTCATTTACTGTCTGCTCGTACTGTCCGTAACTGCCGGGACTTCTTTTTAAAAGATTTTCCAGCAGGTTATTTTTCGTCTTATCATTCAATTCTACAATACGCATAGATTTTTCCTCTCATAATAATTCTTTCAGTTGGGAAATCAGAGTTTTAATTCGTTCTGTCTCCATCTGCATACTTACCTGATTGACAATCATCCTGGCAGATAAAGGACAGATTTCCTCCAGCACTTCCAGCCCGTTTTCTTTCAGAGTGGAACCTGTCTCCACAATATCCACAATAACATCAGAAAGTCCCACAATAGGACCTAACTCCACAGAGCCGTTCAGCTTGATAATATCCACAGTCTGATGCTTTTTATTATAAAAATAATCTTTGGCGATGATAGGATACTTGGTGGCAACGCGGATGCGTTCATGGTGAAGAAGCAGTTCTTTTGCCGGGGAAGGCCCGCACACACACATACGGCATCTGCCAAACCCTAAATCAAGGACTTCGTACACTCTCCTGTTTTCTTCCAGGATAGTGTCCTTTCCCACCACGCCGATATCCGCTGCCCCGTATTCCACATAGGTGGGCACATCAGGGCCCTTGGAGAGAAAGAATTTCAGCTTTTGTTCTTCATTGACAAAAATCAGCTTTCTGGTATTTTTATCCCGCATCTCCTGACAGGTAATGCCGGTCTGCTCTAAAAGGGCAAGAGTTTTATCCGCAAGCCTGCCCTTTCCAAGTGCAAAGGTTAAATATCTGTCTTTACTCATGCCTGTCCTCCTGCCTGGGTATAAGGGCGGTCCGCTTCCCCTGCCTCCTCAATTCTTTTGCCTCAGCCAGTCTGTTTCCATAATCGGACTCATTATAAGAAAGGTAAGTTATATCTTCTTTTACAAAAGACGCGTTCTGCCTGGCAAGGGCTAAAAGCAGGTCATCAATAACAACCGCAAAACCGATTGCCGGGGCTTTTTTACCAAAACAGCCAAGAAGGTTATCATATCTGCCGCCTTTGACCACCGGCTCCCCAACTCCGTAAGTATACACTTTAAAAATTACCCCGGTATAGTAATTGTACTTGCTAAGCATGCCCAAATCAAAGGAAATATATTTCTCTACCCCATACTGGCACAAAACTGCGTAAAGCTTTTCCAGCCTCTCAACGGCTTTTAGAGAGCGTTCATTGGATGCCAGCTCCCGGGCGGTCTTGAGGATTTCCATGGAGCCGAAACAGTCCGTAACCTTTAGAAGCATATCGCAGTAAGAATCCTTTAATCCACAGCCTGCTAAAAGTTCCTGTGCGCCGAAAATATTTTTCCCGGATATAAATTCACGCAGTTCGTTTTCTGTCTGTTCATTCAGCCCTGCCTGTGCACAGATTCCCTTAAAATACTCGATCTGGCCGATGCTTACCTGAAATTCTTTCAACCCGGCGGCAAGAAGGGATTCCACCACCATGGCAATCATCTCTGCGTCTGCCTCCGGGGTGCCGTCGCAGATAAGCTCGGCCCCCATCTGGGTTACTTCTTTCAGCTTTCCCTGTAAGCTGCTGGTGTTGGTGAAGGTGTTTCCCACATAGCAGAAACGGATCGGCACGTTCTCATCCATAAAATATTTGGCGGCACACCTTGCCATGGAAGGGGTAAAATCCGGCCGCAGTACAAGGGTATTTCCTTCTTTATCAAAAAATTTATATAAATCTTTGGACGGTGTGGTACCCATCTGTCTGGAAAACACATCAAAAAATTCAAAGGTAGGTGTCTGGATATCCTGATATCCATAGAGATTCAGGCGGTTGTGGATCAATTCCTCCACCGCCAGTTTCGTGGCATATTCGTTTCCATAAATATCCCTGACGCCTTCCGGTGTATGAAGCAGTTGTCGGTTCATAGATTTCCTCATTTCTGTCTTTATCGTTTTAAAGCGATGATTCACTACTGTATTAGCAGACTAAACCACCGATAAGTATACTAAATCCCCTCTCATTTGTCAATGGCATCCCTCTCCTCCAAATCTTTACTTAGCACATCAAGATAGGGAACCAACACTCCATGCTTTTTGGGCAGAATGTAATCGGGATTTAATTCCTCGTAGAGAAAACTTTTCCGCCCGCCCTCTTTTGCCCTGTCCCAAAAAAATTTAAAGATCTCAAAGGGCAGATAGTAGAATTCATCCCTGTGGGAAAAGTAGATCAGAAAAAATGCAACTCCCTTCTGCTTTTCAAATTGCTCCATAAAATTCACCTGATGCTGGTGAATATTCTGGAGGGCAAAACGGTCGATGGCACACTCTTTAGCATCGAAGCAGACGGGAATTCCCTGCACGGCTCCAATATAGTCAACAGTGCTTTTCTGGTCGAAATAGGCAAGGGTAATGTGTCTGGTGGCCTTGTCTATGTTGATGGGCGTAATAGGAGTGGGAATTTTCTGTATCAGCGCAAGGCCGTTTTCAAGATATTTTTCATTTGTCCTGTTGATAAGGTCTTCTAAGGTAGAGCCGCGAAGCCCTCTGGAATTCCATGTAGCCATGCTCTTTTATGTCCTTCTGCTTTCCATCGTCAGTATTTGAAAAATTTCCGGGATAGGCGCCGTAATGATTTTCCGGCTCAAATCTTCAAAGGGAGCCTCCATGAGAGGAAATTCCAGACGGCACGCACACAAAAGCTGGCTGGTTATCCCATACTTATTTTTGTATCCGTCATTCCACTTTTTATCGCCGTATTTGTAATCCCCCAGCAAGGGATGCCCGGCCTGTGCCAGATGAATGCGTATCTGATGGGGTTTCCCGGTAATAAGCCGGGCTTCCACCAGCGTTCTGTCAAAAAGATGTCTGACAGGATAATATCTGGTTTGGATATAGGCGCCCCCGGCGCCCTGCTGGGCCAGCGATACCCGGTTGGTCTTTTCATCTTTTACCAGATATCCTTCAAGGGTCTCCTCCTTTTCCACATGTCCCTTCACCAGCATCTGGTAATATTTACCTATGGCCCGGGCGCCCATAAGCCGGCTTATCATTTGACTGCCCGGAAGGGACTTGGCCCCTATGACCAGTCCGCAGGTGTTACGGTCTAAACGATTGCAGACGGAAGGCTTATAGGTGGCAAGCTGGCTCTTTTCCAGTGTCCCGTTTTCCAGAAGGTAACCGATCATCCACTCATTTAAAGACAGATCGCCTGCTTCTGCTTTCTGGGAGAGAATTCCCGGGGGCTTATTCATGACAAGGATATGGTCATCTTCATAAACCACTGAAATCCCTTTCATCCTGCAAAAAGCGTCCTCATATTCTCCGGTTTTCCCTGCCTCTTTTTTAAACCCCTGTATGGTTTCCTCCGACAGGAAAAAGGAAACCCGGTCTCCATATGCAAGCTTTTCATTCCCCTTTGCTTTTTTTCCGTTGAGGGTAATATTTTTCTTGCGGAGCATTTTATAAAAAAAGGGAACCGGGGCCAGCGGCATATATTTTTGAAGATATTTATCCAGCCGCTGCCCGGCTTCGTTTGTTCCTATTTTCGTCTCCTGCATCTTTCCTACCTGCTTTGTTCCAAAACTTCTTATCCCCTGCCGTCCGCCGCAGAATGGGTCTTTTGCGATAGACCTGCATGGCAGCCCTTCCGTCTTTACAGGGAAATATCATAAAGAACTACCCTGACTTCATCGTCTTTTTCCGGGTCATTGTCTGTTTTCATCTGGTTTAAATTCTTAAGCTGCCCTATGTAGGTTTCCAGATCATTGGATATTTTGATGGTGATATCCTTAAATCCGCTCTGTTTTAACATGGTCTGCAAATGCTCCTGACATGCCTTTACATCACACTTTCCACTTTCTGTGTATCCTAAAATGATTTTGCCTTCCACTACCATGTGGCTGATGGGAAAATTCTTCCGGTAGGAGGTAAAATACATATCAAACATACCGGTCAGCCTTCCCAGCGCCGGGAGAACCGTATCCCGCACCTTCTGGCTGCATTGCGCGGCCCGAAACAGCATGATCACATCCACCAGACTTTTACAGGCCGGAAGACATCCCAGCACAGCCACAATGGTAAGCAGGTTTTCCTTGGAACCTGCAGCCACATATCCTGCTGTAAACAAAGACAGGGATATGCCAAAATACAGGACCGTCCTTGCCACCGCCCAGCGCCGCCTTGCCGCCAGATATCCGAAATTTCCTTTTACTGCTCTTTTCAAACTCCTGTCTCCTTTTTTAACTTTTCTTTTTATGAATATTACGGATGGTTTTCTTTTTCTTCCGCCCGGGCTGTTTTTGACCAGGTCGGTCATAAGCCGGCCTGTCTTTCCGTGTCTGCCCATAAGAGGCCTTCGCCCCTTTCCATTCGGGACGTATCAGACAGTTTTTGTCAAAACCAATCAAATCTTCCCTTCCCGCCTTTAAAAGGGCTTCCTCCACAAGGCCCCGGTTTTTGGGATTCCGGTACTGGATTAAAGCCCTCTGCATGGCCTTTTCATGGGGATTGCGGCATACATACACCTGCTGTCCGTTTCTGGGATCGATTCCTGTATAGTACATGACTGTGGAAAGCGTGGAGGGTGTGGGATAAAAATCCTGTACCTGCTCCGGCATATACCCCAAGTCACGTAAGTATTCTGCCAGCTCTATGGCTTCCTTTAAAGTGGAGCCCGGGTGGGAAGACATCAGATAAGGCACCAGAAACTGGCTTTTACCCATCTCCTCATTCAGCTTTTTATATTTTCTGACAAATTTCTCGTAAACGCTGCGTTTTGGTTTGCCCATTCTGGCAAGGACAACGTCCGAAATGTGCTCCGGCGCCACTTTAAGCTGTCCGCTTATGTGATGAGCCACCAGTTCCCTGAAAAAGGCATCATTTCCGTCTGCTAACAGGTAATCAAACCGGATGCCCGACCGGATAAAGACTTTTTTCACCCCCGGCAGGGACCGCAGTTTCTTAAGAAGGGAGAGATAATCCTCATGGTCTGTTTTCATATTCGGGCAGGGCGACGGATACAGGCACTGTCTGTTTTGGCACACCCCGGATTTTAACTGCTTTTCGCAGGAAGGATGGCGGAAATTGGCGGTAGGTCCGCCTACATCGTGGATGTACCCTTTAAAGGAAGGGTCCTGAATCATCCCCCAGGCTTCTTTCAGAATGGATACATGGCTTCTGGTCTGCACGATCCGTCCCTGATGAAAAGTTAGCGCGCAGAAACTGCATCCTCCAAAACACCCTCTGTTGCTGATCAGGGAGAATTTGATTTCCTCCACTGCCGGAACACCGCCTGCCTCTTCATAGGATGGGTGGTATGTGCGCATATAGGGCAGTCCGTAAACTTCGTCCATCTCCGTCTCGGATAAAGGCTTCTGGGGCGGATTCTGCACCACGAAAAGGCCCCCGCCGTAACTTTCTGCCAGAGTCCGGGCGGTAAAGGGGTCTGTATTCTGGTACTGGATAGCAAAACTTTCAGCATACCGGGAGGGATCTTTTTTCATCTCATCATAACCCGGAAGCAGCAAAGCATTCAGATTCTTATCGGTAAATCCGGTAATGCCGGAGCTGTCTCTGGTCTTGTAGACTGTACCGGGAATAAAGGTAATGTCCTTTACGGCAAGACCGCTATTAAGGGCATCGGCAATCTCTACAATGGAACGCTCTCCCATTCCATAAGAGATAAGGTCCGCCTGGCTGTCCAGTAAAATGGAGTGTTTTAAGGAGTCGCTCCAGTAATCATAATGGGCAAGCCGCCGCAGACTGGCCTCAATCCCTCCAATGATTACAGGCACATCTTTATATTTTCTCCGAATCAGATTCCCATATACGGTAGTGGCATAATCGGGCCGCTTCCCCATAATGCCCCCCGGTGTGTAGGCGTCAGCAGGGCGTTTTTTTTTGGAGACAAAATAATGGTTTACCATGGAATCCATGTTGCCGCCGGATATAAGAAAAGCAAGTCTCGGCCGCCCTAATATGCTGATGCTTTCTGTATCCTTCCAGTCCGGCTGGGAAATAATCCCCACATGGTAGCCATGAGCTTCCAGCACACGGCTGATAACAGCATGACCAAAGGAAGGATGATCCACATAGGCATCTCCGGTTATATACACAAAGTCAAGCTGGTCAATCCCTCTTTCTTCCATATCCTGTCTGGAAATGGGTAAAAATCCGCTGCTCAAATCAAACCTCCCGGCAGGGAGGTCCCTGCTAAAATTTCAAAATAGTCCTCTATGTAATAGTCTGCCAGTTCCCTTTTCTCCCGGCTCTGGTAAGCGGAATATTCATCGGCCACGGCGCAGACTTTCATGCCTGCAGCTTTTCCTGCCAGAATACCGGGCACAATGTCTTCAAACACCAGACATTTTTCCGGCGCGGTACGGCACCGTCTGGCAGCTTCCAGATAAACATCCGGGGCAGGCTTTCCTATGGACACGTCGCAGGCCGTTACAATGCCGTCAAAATGTTCCAGCAGACCATGAACCTTCAACACATTTTCCACGAGCTCCCTGGCGTTGCTGGTGGCAATGCCCAGACGGATGTTTTGGCTTATACAGTAGGCTATAAAGGCATCCGCTCCTTTTTTGAGGGGTACCTGACTGGCATACTTGTCCCATGCCATCTGGGTCCACTCCTGTTTGATCTGCTCTACCGGATCGGGTATCAGAAAAGTTTCCTTAAAATAAACCGCCGTCTCTGAAAAACTCATGCCCTCTATGGCAGTCTGGAGCCCTTCCGGCATGGTGATTTTAAATTTTTGCAGATAGGCAATGTCAATGTCCCGCCATATCCACATAGAGTCTACCAGTGAACCGTCCAAATCAAATAATACTGCTTCTATGTCATGGAGCATAAATCTGCCACCTCTTTCTGTGTTAATTCCCGCACCTGCCCCTCTTTTAGTTCCCCGTCCAGCGTCAGGGAACCCATGGAAAGGCGTTTTAAATAGATGACGGTAAGTCCCGCCGCCTGAAACATCCGCTTTACCTGATGGAATTTTCCCTCTGTGATAGTCAGATGGCACTCATGGCTTCCCATCAGCTCACACAGGGCAGGCAGGCTTGTTTCCCCGTCCCCCATATCGACCCCTTTTTCAAGAAAATCCGCGGTTTCTCTGGTTATGGGCCCATTTGTCCTTACAAAATACTTTTTCGGTACATGCCTTTTGGGGGAAAGCAGACGGTGGGCAAGGGCCCCGTCGTTGGTAAGCAGAAGCAGCCCCACCGTATCCTTGTCCAGCCGTCCCGCAGGGAAAATATCGTTTATGGGGATTCCTGTAAGCTCCTCCCTCTCTTTTTGCAGATGTTCCCGCAAAAGATCCAAAACTGTCCGCTCCTTTTCATCAGAAGTGGCCGTGATCACACCGGGAGGCTTATTCATCATATAATAGACATAAGGACAGTAACCGTATTCCTGTCCTTTACAGGTAATCCGTACCTTTCTTTCATCTACCTGTATTTCCGGCCGTTTAACCGGCTCCCCGTCTGCCAGCACAAGCCCCTTTTTGATCAGTTCCTTCACCTGGCTTCTGGAACCTATATTCATTTTGCATAATAATCTGTCAATTCTCATAAATATTATCATAACACAAAAGGGGAAAAGAGCCTAATGAAACTTAATTTATATAAACGAAAGTTTCATAAACAAAAATTTTATACCCTTATGGCCGTTGGCCTGACTGCAGTCATCCTTCTTTTTCCGGCAGACTGCCTTTCCCTTGCCCTAAACGGGCTGAATCTGTGGTTTGGGAAAATGATTCCCACTCTTTTTCCTTTTATGGTCCTTTCCGGCATCATGATCCGCATGAATCTGACAGGTGCCTTTGTCAGAATTTTAAATCCTGTACTGGGAAGAATTTTTAAAGTAAATCCTTCCTGCATTTATGGCATAGTGATCGGCTTTTTGTGCGGTTTTCCCATGGGCGCCCATGTGGCTGCCCAGCTCTGTGAACAAAAACAGATTTCCACCGGTGAAGCTTCCTTCCTGCTGGCCTTCTGTAACAACATAGGGCCGGTCTATTTTTTAAGCTTTGTGCTGCCCACCCTTTTTTCAGGAAATATTTCTCCCGGAATAAAGCTCTGTCTTCTGATGGGCATGTATGGGCTTCCCCTGCTTTACGGGCTGTTTCTCCGCTATACCATGTACCGGAACGTTATTGACCCAGATGGTCATAAATACTACTCCGGTCAGCGCACTATTTCTCTTGCAAAGGCTCTTGACGAGTCGGTTTTCAATTCACTTACCAGTATTGCAAGGCTGGGAGGTTATATGATCTTTTTCAATCTCCTTTTCATCCTCCCGGACCTTACTTCCAGAATCCTCCATTTGGGCAGTCAGGCTTCCCGGACTTTTGTGGGAAGCGCAGGCTGTCTTCTTGAAATCACCGGGGGGATCGGCCTTCTGGGAAACCAGGCGCCGGCCTTTGTATTGTGCGTGCTTCCTTTTGGCGGGCTCTCCTGCATTGCCCAGACCTACAGCATGATCAAAAACACCAGTCTTTCTGTCACGGAGTATGTGATGCACAAGATGATCCTCACCGCCCTCACCGTTTTTTATTACCTTTTAACAGCGAAGATATGGCTCTTGCCATAAAAAAAGATACAAATATCATACACAGAAAAATGACGCCCAGAAGCGCCGGGAAAATCCAATTGGATTTTCCGTTGCTCTCCTCCTGCCCTGCCGGGTCCTCATAGGTGATTTCCTGATACTGCTTCTGTGCTTCCCTAAGGGCCTTTTCCTGGGCAAGCCGTTCTTCCTCCCTAAGCCGTGCCGGGTCCGGGACAGGTTCAATGGAAACTGGGCTGCTCTGTGCCCACACATCGTAACCGTTACAGGCCCCTGCTACAAGGGTAACTGGCTGGTCAAAAGGCAGGATTATGGTAAAAGTATGCTCTCTGGCAGACTGGTTCCACGCATCCGGTCTGGGCCATTCTTCCGGCATGGTGAAAGTGTTTCCGCCGTCCAGGCTGTAATTATAATATAGGATATAGCTGTCTTTGTCCAGGGCCTCCATTCTGACCGTTGCCTGCCCTGTTTCTTCATCGATCTTTGTCACTTCCATCCGGCACAGATCCGGTTCCGTCTTGTCGGGTCTTACAATATCCGCCGGAACTTTTGTCTCCGGCACCGGAAATCCGCTGTAATCCACATCCAGCTCATAGGACTTTAAGCCGAAATATTTTGCTGCCGCCGTGGCGTCCATCCGGCCGAATTCCTTTAACTGTTCTTCCCCCTGCTGGTAGAAAGGCTTGTCATTAGGGTGGTCCAGATGGCAGTGTTCAATCAGTGCGCAGGGGATGCTTTCCTGGGTACAGTACCGCAAAATGCCGTAGTAATCTTCGTCCCTGTCGTTGAGCCTTGTCTTAATGCCTCTGGAGTACAGCCCAATATCTGTAAATTCTTTCATCTGTATCTGGGCAAAGGAAAAACCTTTGGCATAATATTCCCCCTGGGCAGGAACCCACACTTCGGAGCCGAACAGGGTATGCTGCTCTGACATATTGTAGTGAAGACAGAACAGGAAATCAGCATCTCTTTCTTTTGCAAAAAGGGCCCTGTCTTTGATACTCATGTTTTCATCCCCTTCATGAGTAAGGTAGACGACCACCCCTTCATATTTTTCCAGCTCCTCCTTCATGGCTTTTGCCGTGATCATGGTCATTTCCTTTTCTGTTAAGCCTTCATACTGGGCTCCCAGGTTTTTACCACCGTGTCCAGGGTCAATGACGATGACGACCGTATGGTCCGCCTTTGCCATGATGGGAAAAAGGACGGCCCCAAGAAGGAAGAGAACTGCCAGAAAGATGCTGAATCTTTTAAAGGGAAAAAATAACTGTTTCAAATCGGTACCTCTCCTGTCAGACTGTTATTTCTGCAGATCAGGCCGGGAGATGCCGTCCTTTCCTGCAAAGGATGCCACGCGTCCCGGACATCCTTATGAAAAAACCCGGCTTCCTTTTCTTAGGTAAACCGGGTCAGAATCCGTGTTGTTAAATTAAATCCAGATTAAGGCTGTCTGCGCCGCCATTTCCTCCCGGTGTATCCTCTGGAAGTTCACCGATAAACTTATCCGGCTCAGGGGGATTTAATTCTACCCTGTTTGCATTTACCACATCATTATAATGGTTCAATGCACCGATAAAGCTTTCATAATGGTCTGCAGTGGTCCTGATGGTCTGGTTCATAAGGTTTTCCACATTGGCCAAGATATCGTCCGTGTACTGCATGGCGGCCATACGCACATTGTTGGCCTCAATGGTTGCATTGTCTAAGATTTCCTGTGCCTGCTGGGTAGCCATCTTCACTACTTCGTTGGCCTGGGCGTAAGCCTGCTGCATAATCTCGTGTTCATTGATCAGTTCATTGGTATGAAGGGTTGCATCGTTAATAAGCGCCTCTGCCTTGGCCCGGGCGTCATTTAAAATAGCCTCTTTATTGCTGATGATCTTCTGGTATCTTTTGATTTCATCCGGCGTCTTCATGCGCAGTTCCCGCAGAAGTTCGTCGATTTCCTCTTTATTTACAATAATTTTGCTGTTTGAAAGGGGCTGATATTTACAACCGTCAATGTATTCTTCAATCTCATCAATTAACTGTTCGATTCTGCTGCTCATGCACTTTCCCCCGCTTACATTTTTTCAAAACCATACTTTCTGTATACCAGCTTTGCCACGAAATCTGGCACGCACATGGAAATATCCCCGTTAAAGCTTGCGATTTCCTTCACGCTGGAGGAACTAAGGTAAGCATATTCCAGACTGGTGGTAAGGAAAACAGTGTCCAGGCCGCCGTCTGAAAGCTTCGCATTGGTCTGTGCGTTCTGCAGTTCGTATTCAAAGTCGGTGATGGCCCGCAGGCCTCTGATGACAACATGGACATCCCGGGACCTGGCGTAATCCACCAGAAGACCGCTGAAAGATTCCACTTTTACATTGGGAATATCCCTGACTGTCTCCTGTAATATCTTAACACGTTCTTCTACAGAAAACAATGGAGTCTTTAGTTTATTATTTAAAACGCTGACTGTTAATTCATCGAAAATCCGGGATGCACGCTTGATCACATCCAGATGTCCGTAAGTGACCGGGTCAAAACTTCCGGGGTAGATTGCTGTTTTCATTTCATCCTCTTTTCTTCCGGCAATTATGCTGACAGATTTTTCTTTACAAACACATGTTTATTCGTCTTGTACTTCTTTTCCCTTACCACGTTATATCCCATCTCTTTAAGGAAATCCATACTTTTATCCACTTCTGCTTCTAAGATGATCAGCGTATCTTCCGTCACATATGGCTGGCATATAAGAGCCTGGAAGATCTTTTCTTCATATCCTGCCTGATAGGGCGGGTCGATAAAAATAATGTCCGCCTCCTTTTCATGGATAAGGGGAAGGGCACAGAATACCTCCTGTTTCAGCAGTGTAGCATTATCCGTAAATTTTGTAAAGGAAAGATTATCCTGAATGCATCCGATGGCTTCTTTGCCGTTTTCCACAAAGTATGCATAGGAAGCTCCCCTGCTTAGGGCTTCAATGCCGATACCGCCGCTTCCGGCAAACAAATCAATAAAAATGCATCCGGGAATTTCTCCCTGAATGATATTAAATAAAGTTTCTTTGATCCTGTCCGTTGTGGGTCTGGTGCCCGGCCCTTCCGGTGTCTTTAATTTCAGGCTTCTTGCCCTTCCTGCTATTACGCGCATTTTGTTTCCTTTCTTCCATTTAAGAGAGCTATACTCTTATCTTTGTCCCTTTGCCGTCCCGTTTTGCAGTTTTAAGTTTCCCCAGATCCAGCGGTTTTTCCTTATAGGTAGTGAAAGAATCCGTACCGCCCAAAATATAGAACACATGCTCTATCCGGTCCTTTTCTCCCAGTTTCATCCCTCTCACGCCCACGGCATTTTTTTTCTTTTCAGGTATTTCTTCCACATCAAATTTTAGGAAATATCCCTCCCTGCTCTGTAAAACAATCTGTTTCTGGTCATTTAAAATGGCAGCGCTTACCACCTCGTCCCCTTCTGTCAGTTTGGTGGCCGCAACGGTGCGCTTGGCCACATCAAATTCTCCCCCGTCCACTACTTTCATCATCCCCAGGGCAGTGACAAAAATCAAGCGGTAGAGATTCAAGCTAGTCTGGCTGAAAGCAGAAACCACCGTCTCCTTTTCCCCGTTAAAATTACTGATATTGTCTATGGGGACGCCCTTATCCCGGAATTTTCCGAAAGGAATATCCATGACCTTCACTGTGTGGAGCTGGCCGGTATTGGTGAAAATGCATATCCTGCCGGTATTTTTACAGGAGAACACATATTTATTTTCCGCTTCTGCCGCCTCTTTATTCCGCTCGTAGGCAGACACGTCAATGGTACGGGCATATCCGAACCGGTCCATAAGGAAAATAACTTCCATTTCTTCCGCTTTTTTCTCCACATAAATCGCTTCCGCCGCATTTTCAATTACCGTTTTTCTGGGACGTGCATATGCCTTGCGTATGGCCTCCAGCTCGTTTACGATAACCTGCACCATGGATTCCCGGCGTTCTAAAATATCCTCATAGCGGTAGATATTTGCCATGGTCTCTTCATGCTCGTTGATGAGGGCTTCCAGTTCTAAGCCAATCAATTTATAAAGGCGCATTTCCAATATGGCATTGGCCTGTTTTTCCGTAAAATTAAGCTGGGCGGCCATGACTTTGGATTCCCGGGAGCGAAATTTGATGCCATCCACCTTTCCTTCTACCAGACATGCCTTTGCCATAGCCCGGTCTTTGGAGCCCCGCAGGATTTCAATGACCAGATCAATCACGTTGCAGGCTTTGATCAGTCCTTCCTGTATTTCCTTCCGTTCCCTCTCTTTTGCCAGAAGGTTGGCATACTTTCTGGCGGCTGTCTGGAACTGGAAGTCCGCATTGTGTTTAATGACCTGACGAAGACTCATGACCTCCGGCCTGCCATCTGCAATGGCTAACATATTGACACCGAAGGTATCCTCTAAACGTGTCTTTTTATAAAGCATGTTGATGAAGTTGTCCACATCTGCATCTTTTTTCAGCTCAATAACGATCCGTATGCCTTCTTTGGAGGACTGGTTGGAGATATCCACAATGTCCTGGGTCTTTTTCGTCTCCGAAAGAGATGCCACATCCAGCAGAAATTTTGAAATATTGGCCCCCACCATGGGATAAGGGATCTCACTGATAACAACATTGGTCTTTCCGGCCTTTCCCTTTTCGATATCCACTTTTCCACGGACTTTGATTTTCCCGGTCCCCGTTTCATAGATCCCTAAAAGCTCGTCTTTGTTGATGACGATGCCTCCGGTGGGAAAATCCGGGCCTTTGATATATCTCATCAATTCCCTTGTCGTGATATTTTCGTTGAGCATATAAGCTTTTACTGCCTCTGCCACTTCCCCTAAATTATGGGGCGGGATGCTGGTAGCCATCCCCACTGCAATTCCTTCAGAGCCATTTACAAGAAGGTTTGGGAATTTTACCGGAAGGACTAAAGGCTCCTTTTCCGTCTCGTCAAAATTAGGGCCAAAGTCCACCACGTCCTTATCTAAATCGGCAAGAAAGGCTTCCTGGGTGACTTTATAAAGGCGGGCCTCCGTATAACGCATGGCGGCGGCGCCGTCCCCTTCTATGTTCCCGAAGTTTCCATGACCGTCAATCAAGGGAAGCCCCTTTTTGAAATCCTGAGTCATGACCACTAAAGCTTCATAGATGGAACTGTCCCCATGGGGGTGGTATTTACCCATGGTGTCCCCCACGATACGGGCGCTCTTTCTGTAGGGCCGGTCGTGCCTGATCCCCAGCTCATGCATGTCATAAAGAACCCTGCGCTGGACAGGTTTAAGTCCGTCCCTTGCATCCGGCAGTGCTCTGGCAATAATTACACTCATGGCATAATCAATATAAGATTTCTGCATCACCTCAGAGTACTCGGTTTTTATGATTTTTTCTTCCATTTCTTCCTCCTGCCGGAAATTTCTATAAATAATACAACCTTTCGTTAAAAAGCAACAGCCTGTGGAGGACAACGCCCCGGAAATCCTGTCCGCTGATCGCTGGTATGACAGGGGATATTAAGTCCTGCTAACCGCTTTCCATAAGGCCCGTCATGGACGTTACGTCCGCTGGGGTTATCCGGGGTGTTGGCTTTTCTGTCCCGCTTATACTTTTTAGCTTATACATCCAGCTCCGCATCCGCAGCATGCTCATAAATGAAAGCCTTTCTGGGGGGCACCTCTGTGCCCATCAGCATTTCTGTCACTTCCGACGCCATCCGGGCGTCTTCAATTTCCACCAGCTTTAAAATTCTGGTTTCGGGGTTTAAGGTGGTTTCCCAGAGCTGGTCCGCGTCCATTTCCCCAAGACCCTTATACCTCTGCAGGGTAAAAGGGCTTTTGTGCCGCTTCCGGTACTGCTCTAAAGCTTTGTCATCGTAAAGGTATTCTTCTTTTCCCTTAGAGGGCATGGCTTTATACAAAGGCGGCATGGCGATATACACGTGGCCTTCGTAGATCAGCTCCGGCATAAAACGGTAAAAGAGGGTTAGCAATAATGTGGAAATATGGGCTCCGTCCACGTCCGCATCGGCCATAATGATAATTTTGTCATAACGCAGTTTCGTGATGTCGAAATCGTTTCCGTAACCTTCCGAAAAACCGCACCCGAAAGCATTGATCATGGTTTTGATTTCCGCATTGGCTAAAACCTTGTCTATGCTTGCTTTTTCCACATTCAGTATTTTCCCACGGATGGGAAGGATGGCCTGAAATGCACGATTTCTTGCAGTTTTGGCACTACCTCCTGCAGAATCCCCCTCCACAATGAATATTTCACACTTAGAGGCGTCTTTTGACTCACAATTTGCCAATTTGCCGTTAGAATCAAAGGAAAATTTCTGTTTTGTCAGCATATTTGTCTTTGCCTTTTCCTCGGTCTTACGGATTTTGGCCGCTTTCTCTGCACAGCCTATAATATTTTTTAATGTTTCTAAGTTCCGGTCAAAATAACGGACCAGCTCTTCGCCGGATACCTTGGACACCACCTTGGCGGCGTCCTGGTTATCCAGCTTGGTTTTGGTCTGCCCTTCAAACCGCGGGTCGGGATGTTTGATGGAAATAACAGCCGTTATCCCATTTCTTACATCGGCGCCCGTAAAGTTGGCGTCTTTCTCTTTTAAAATATTTAGTTCTCTGGCATAGGTGTTGATGATGTTGGTAAAGGCGGTTTTGAACCCTGTCAAGTGGGTGCCGCCCTCGGAGTTGTAAATGTTGTTGCAGAACCCAAGGACATTTTCATGAAATTCATTGATATATTGAAAAGCACCTTCCACAGAGATCCCTTCGCTTTCACCTTTAAAATAAATCACGTCGCAGACAGGATCTTTGGATTTATTCATGTCTTTGATAAAACCAATGATGCCGTCCGGTTCATGGTATTCTACATGCTCTGTGGTTTCCTTCCGCTTATCTTCAAAAATGATGGTAAGGGCCGGATTTAGGTAGGCCGTCTCATGCATCCTGCTTTTGATTTCATCTTCCTTAAAACGGGTCCTGTCAAAAATCTCGCCGTCAGGCAAAAAATTGATCCGGGTGCCGCTCCCTCTTGCTTTCCCCACAACAGGAAGCAGGCCGTCCACCAGTTCCACGATTGGATTCCCCCGCTCATATCTGTCCTCGTAAACCAGCCCGCCGTTCTTGACCCGCACAGTCAAGTATGTAGACAGGGCATTTACCACCGAGGAGCCGACCCCGTGAAGGCCGCCGCTGGTTTTATAGGCGGAATCGTCAAACTTTCCCCCCGCATGGAGGGTGGTAAAGACCAGACGTTCCGCGCTGATGCCTTTCTCATGCATACCCACGGGAATGCCGCGGCCATTGTCCTCTATGGTGGCAGAGCCGTCCGCCTCAAGGGTAACGGAAATGGTATCACAGTATCCTGCCAGATGTTCGTCCACCGCATTATCCACGATTTCATATATCAGATGATTCAGACCCTTGGTGGAGACGCTGCCGATGTACATCCCAGGTCTTCTTCTTACCGCTTCCAGTCCTTCCAGTACGGTTATGCTGGAAGCGTCATAAACTGCCCCTTTTGCCATTACTGCAAACCTCTTTCTTATTTAAAGTTGATACTATTTTATTTTTTTACAGCAGGCAACTGCCAGCGAGCCCGGCCCGATATGACAGGCAACGCTTAAGGACAGAGGATTGATCGTTATGTCAAATCCCGGGAATTCCTTTAAAAGTTCCTCCGCAAACTGCTTAGCCGCATCCAGATTTTTGGTATAGGCTACTTCCAGCCAGATATTATCCGCATCTGCGCCTCCGAAACGGTTTTCCATGTCGTTTCTGATGGCATTGATCATGATAGATTTCCCCTGGCTTATGGTTCTTGCCTTTGCAAAGGCATCCAGCTTATCCCCCTGGATCTGGAGCACAGGCTTCAATTTCAGGATCGTTCCGATTGCTGCCGCCGCCGGCGTGATTCTACCGCCTTTTTTCAGATAATATAAGGTGTCCAGCATGATATAAATACTGGAATTGAACTTATCTTTTTCAAGGAAGTCCTTAATAGCGGCAGCATCCATTCCCCGCTCTGTTAAGAGTTTTGCGTCCAAGGCAGACTGCCGCTGGGTCACGGAAATACGCTGGTTGTTCACCACCTGCACCTTCCCGTCAAAGTCCTCTGAGAGCATTATAGCGCTCTGACAGGAACCGGATAAGCCGCTGCTCATGGGAATATAAACGATTTCATCGTATTCTGCAAGGATTTCCTTCCACAGATTCACGACTGACTCCGGGGAAGGCTGGCTGGTGACAACATTAGCGCCGCCCTCAAGCCTTTCATAAAAGGCTTCCTGTGTCAGGGTGATATCCTCAAAAAATGTTTCTTCATTGATCATAAAAGGCATGGGAAGCACTTTTATACCAAGCTCCTTTGTCTCATTTTGTGTAATGCCACTGTTTGAATCTGTAACTACTGCAACTTTTTTACTCAATTTTAATCCTTCCTTTCAAAAAACACGCAAATATATATTACTGTCAGATTGACCTAAAGTCAACAAATTTTCCGGCATTTTCCATTACATACCGTTTCAGGGATGCATACTTTTCCATTTCTAAATCTCTGTCTTCCTTAAGGATATTATCCACAGTCACGCTTACTTTCTTTAAAATATCTGCATCCTGATAAATATCCGCAATTTTAAATTCCAGCGCTCCGCTCTGGCGGATACCAAACAAATCTCCCGGACCTCTGGATTTCAAATCTTCCTCCGCAATATAAAAGCCGTCGTTAGACCGGTTCAGCACCTTTAACCTGTCCATGGATTTTTCACTGTCGGAGCCGTTTACAAAAATACAATAAGACTGCTTATCCCCTCTCCCGATCCTTCCCCGGAGCTGGTGAAGCTGGGCAAGGCCAAACCGTTCGGCATTTTCAATCATCATAACGGTGGCGCCGGGCACATTGATTCCCACTTCTATGACAGTGGTGGACACCAGCACATGAATATCCCCTGCGGCAAAGGCGTCCATAATTCTCTTTTTGTCCGCCGGTTTCATTTTTCCGTGGAGAATTTCCACATGTATGTCTTCGGGCAGCCGGCTTTTGAGCATTTCACCATAATCGGTTACATTCTCAAGCCCTTCCATGCCCTCCTGGGGGGCTTCCACCATGGGACATATGACATATGCCTGATTTTTGCCGCGCACCTCTTTCGTGATGAATTCATAAGCTTTTTTACGGTAAGAAGTGTCTACCACGCAGTTTTTTATAGGTATTCTGCGGGCAGGCAGCTCATCCAGCACGGACAGATGCAAATCCCCATACAAAATAATGGCAAGGGTCCGGGGAATCGGCGTTGCGCTCATCACAAGAACGTGGGCGCATCCCCCCTTTTGACCTAACATTTCCCGCTGTCTGACACCGAAACGGTGCTGTTCATCAGTGATGACCAGCGCCAGCTTCTGGTAAACCACTTTCTCCTGTATCAGCGCATGGGTTCCAATAACCACATTGGCCGTCCCCTCTTTTATCTGCTTATAGATTTCTTTTTTGGCCCCGGCGCTCAAAGAGCCGGTGAGCAGCACCGGGCGGAAAGGAAGATGATACTCCCTGGTCATGCGGCATAGCTGTTCAAAATGCTGGGAGGCCAGAATTTCCGTAGGTGCCATCAAAGCTCCCTGACAGCCGTTGCTGACCGCCAGCAGAAGGGCCAGAAAGGCAAGGATGGTTTTCCCGGAACCTACATCCCCCTGCACCAGACGGTTCATACATTTTCCGCTAACCAGATCTCCTTCTATCTCCTGCCATACTTTCTTTTGTGCCCCGGTCAGGGGATATGGCAGGGCCTCTATAAGCCGTCCCGGCCAGGCGGTCTCTATCATGGGATGTTCGCTCTTTAAAGCTTCGTTGTGATCCTTCATCTGCCGGATGGATAAAAGGAACAGGAAGAACTCGTCAAAAACCAGCCTTTTTCTGGCCTGCAGCAGGCTGTCCCAGTCCTCGGGAAAATGAATCCGGCTTAAAGCTTCCCCTCTGGGAATCAGGCCATATTCCTCCCGGATTTCCTCTGGCAGGTATTCTTCCTCGTGGTACAGGGCAAGCGCCTGTGCCGCCGCTTTCGCCACTGCTTTGTTGCCAAGTCCTGCGGTGAGGGCATAACAGGGCTGAAGCCGCCCCATCTGCTGTCGGTATTTCTCCCAGGTATATAGTTTAGGCTGGTCCATGTGGTATGTCTCCCCAGCCCGCTTTATTTTTCCACGGAACAGGTATGTGCTCCCAGCCGTCAGCTTCTTTTTCAGGTAAGAGGCGTTAAAATACGTAATGGATACCCGGTTTCGTCCGTCGCTGCCTGCGCCTGTGCCGACAGAAAGGCTCCGCACCTTTTTCCAGCTAAAGGCCGCCGGAAGGAACAGCTCTATGGTGACCAGCGCACCGTCCTGTGCCTGGGATGCCTTTATGGGCATTTCAAAGACCTGATAGTCTTTAGGATAATGACAGAGCAGTTCCTCTGTGGTATGGATTCCCATGCGGTAAAAAAGTTTTGCCGTCTTCTCCCCAATTCCCTTTAAACTTATAATATCATTTGGACATTCCATCTGGTTTTCCTCATAACTACAACATCTGGCTTTTGATTCTACTTTTTGGGCTACGCAAAAAGGACGGAACTACCGTCCTTTTGTCCGTCTGCTATTTATAAAGTTTCTCTCACGTTCTGTGCGTAATTATCCAGCCTTACCTGTATTTCTATTCGGCAGAAATAATATAATAGTAAATCGGCTGCCCGCCATACTGTAATTCAATGTCACAGGATGGGTATTCTGCCTCTATGCGCGCCCGGAAAGCTTCCGCTTCCTGGCCAGAAACATCCTCCCCATAGTAGATGCTGATCAATTCCCTGTCCTCATCCATCATTTCTTTAAGAAGGTCAAAGGAAACCTCCGGCACCTGTCCGCCTACGGAAAGAATGCCTGCATCACCGATTCCCATGTAATCCCCCTGCCTGATCTCCTTATCGTCAATCACAGTATCCCTGACCGCATAAGTAACCTGGCCGGTCTTCACATTGCCGATCTCCTGTTTCATGGTTTCTTCATTTTCTTCCACCGACATGTCAGGAACATAATTGATGATCGCGGTTATTCCCTGGGGAACCGTCTTAGTGGGAATTACGATGATCTTCTTGTCCTCCACCATCATCTGTGCCTGGTTTGCTGCCAGAATAATGTTTTTATTGTTAGGCAGGATGAAAACCGTATCAGCATTCACCTTTTCAATGGCGTTCAGCATATCCTCCGTACTGGGATTCATGGTCTGGCCGCCCTCGATAATATAGTCAGCGCCTAAGCCTTTAAATATCTCATTGATGCCCTGGCCCACAGAAACCGCTATAAAACCGACTTCCTTATGGGGCATGGGCGTCTCTTTTTCTTCCGGCTGTTCTGCTATTGCGGCAGGCGCCTTTTTTCCGGCCGCCTTTTCCTGATGCTCTAAACGCATATTATCGATTTTCATATTGGATAATGCACCGTACTTCAACGCTTTCTGGATGGCAAGTCCGGGGTCGTTGGTATGTACGTGTACCTTAACCACATCGTCATCCGTCACCACCACAATGGAATCACCGATAGATTCCAGATATGCCTTGAAGTCCAATTCATGTTTGATATTGAAATTCCTGCTAAGCAGGATAATGAATTCTGTACAATAACCGTATTTGATTTCCATATCGCCGCTATTCTGGGCGGCGGCTTTCGTCTCTGCCTTTTCCCCGGGTGCGCTGATACTGAAATCAACTTCCTTGCCAAGAAATGCATCATAAGCGCCTTTCAGCACCTGCATCAGTCCCTGACCGCCAGAGTCAACAACACCTGCCTGCTTTAACACGGGAAGCATTTCGGGAGTTTTCTCCAATACTTCATCAGCATACTTTATTACTTCATCAAAGAAAACGCTTAAGTCTGTGCAGCCTTCGTCTGCAAGAGCCCTTGCCTTAACGGCCGCTCCTTTGGCTACCGTAAGGATCGTGCCCTCCTTGGGCTTCATAACTGCCTTGTAGGCTGTCTCTACCGCCTTCTCGATGGCATCAGCAAAAACAGGGATGTCCAGTTCCTGTTTGTCACGGATGGACTTGGTAAATCCCCGGAATAACTGGGATAAAATGACCCCGGAATTTCCTCTGGCGCCTCTTAATGAACCGGAAGAGATTGCTTTGCAAAGAGAACGCATATCCGGTTCTTCCATGGAAGCCACATCCTTGGCCGCAGACATGATCGTAAGCGTCATATTGGTACCAGTATCGCCGTCGGGTACCGGAAAAACATTCAAATCATTGATCCATTCCTTTTTAGATTCCAAATTTTGGGCGCCAGCTAAGAACATCTTTGCAAGTATCTTAGCGTCGATTGTATTAGTCACAGCAAGTCCTCCTTAATCAATCACTCTAACACCTTCAACAAAGATGTTTATTTTCTCAATTTCTATTCCTGTGAATTCCTCTACTTTGTACTTTACATTGCTGACCAGATTGTCGGTGACGGCAAGGATACTTACACCGTAAGACACGATCACGTGAAAATTCACTGTCAGCTTATTTTTGTTGACAGATACATAAATTCCCCTGGTCATGCTTTCTTTCTTAAGAAGTTTCACAAAACCGTCTTTCACGCTTATGCCCGCCATTCCCACGACACCAAAACATTCCATTGCAACACTGCCTGCGTACTGGGCAATCACTTCATTGTCAATAGCAATATTCCCCATATGAGTATTCATAGACGCTTCTTTCATAGAAGAACTTTTCATAGGCTGCCTCCTTATATTCTGAACATATATATTGTATTATAACCGTAAAATGGAAAAAAAGAAACAATAATTTTAATTACCGCAAAAAAAATAATTTAATTTTCTCTTGCAATCTGAACCAAATTCTGCTATTATTCAATTGTTGTGTTTATTATGAATTGTTAGGAGGTGCGGCGATGGCTAAATGTGATATTTGTGGTAAGGGCGTTCATTTTGGGAACAACGTAAGCCATTCTCATAGAAGATCTAACAGAATCTGGAAATCAAACATCAAAAAAGTTAAGTGTAAAGTAAACGGAGCTTCCAAAAGAATGCATGTCTGTACAAATTGCTTAAAGTCTGGAAGAGTTGAAAGAGCTTAAAGTGGTTTTTAAGAACTGACCGGTTAGGTCAGTTCTTTTTTTACAATAAGCTGGCTCGCGAAGCGTGGGCAGCGTTTGTTAAGAAGCCGGTAGAAACCGGTCTGCAAAATCTGCCAGACTTATCCGGCATCAGGCCCTTTTTCCTATCTCATAACCGCTTTTTATTTCGTCATAGAGCTTATTGATGGTCAGCACCATGTTATGGTCGCCCCCTGTATTGTCAGGATGAAATATTTTAAGCAGTTCCCGGTAACGCTTTTTTAAGGCGATCAGGCTGTTGACTCCCTGAAACAAAAGTTCCGCCATGTCTGTGCTTCTCTCCTGCCTGCTGTAACTGATACGGGCGCTTCGTTCCGCTTCCAAGCGGATCCTGTCATTTTTGATTTTCGTCCTCTCAATATCAAGCTGTGCAAAACCATTTCTAAGGATGTCCAGTTTTTTCTCAAAAAATTCTTCATCATTTTTAAGTCGCTGCCGCTCCCTGTCAAGACGCCTTTTCGTCTCAAGCGTCTCCCGCTGGAACTGCTCCTTCATTTCTAAGAGCTCGTCCTCCTTATTTTTCAGTTCGCTCTCTAAAGTCTGGAGCCGCACGTTTTCCTTGAAAAACCAGACCTTTAATTGATTCAGCTCGTCCAGATTACTGCTATCGTGTATTCTTTTTGTGGAATCCATGTTACTACCCTCCGCAGCCGTCTCCCCTCAATTTACCGGCTGTTGCTATTTTAAAACTCCGCCCATACTGCCCTGCGTTTATCTAAGGGCAATGAGCCTGACGCCCTGCCTGCGGACATTTGATGAATGCTGTGCGTCAAAAACAGCAATTGTATCCTATCAGCAGTAAAAGTGCAATAATAATAAGCGCAATCAGATAATGATGCGCAAGAAAAAGCATAAGCAACATACCTACAGCAATCCAAAATGAAATAAACCCTATCAGTTTTTTCATGCGTACCCACCCACTTATGCTTCTTACTTTATCTTATGCATTTACCTGCAGATTATTGCCTGTCATCTTCCTCCTTTGGGAAAGCAATATCCACAGCCTCGCCGTCATCCATCATCTCTTCCTTGGGTGCAGTGAATTTGTCTACAATGTCAGGAATCATGTCAAGGACCTTGGTGACCGTATCCTGGTTCTTGATATTGACAAGTTTGGTACTTCCGTTTTTGATAACAAGAACTGCGCTGGGGGTGAGCTTTCCGGAAAAACCGCCTGCCCCTCCGTTTTTCTTGTCTCCCACGCTGGCGCCTGCTCCCACGCCAAAAGTCACATCTACCAGGGGCAGAATGATGGTATCGCCGATTTTAGTGGCTTCCCCGACCACCGTCTTCGTGGACAAAACCGTATTCATCCCTCTCATCAAAGACTCAATTACTCCTGTAAAATTATTTTCTGCCATTTAAGCTGCCTCCCTTTTAAATAATTTGATCAAACGGCGCAGATCTTTATTAAAATAAATGATCCATGCTGTCTTAAGCGCTTTACAAACCGTGATTCTGCCCTTTATTAAAAGCTCTCCCTCAATGATCTGCTGTTCAAAATCCGGCTGGATGTCTATATGGTTGCCAATGAACGGATATAACATACCATAGACTGCCAGAACCTGTCCTGTACTTGCCGGATCTCCGGTTCCTATATGGAGACTTCCCTCCACCTTTCCCGGAAGAATATGTTTCAGCAGGGAAAATACCTGCCCGGAACAAACCTTAAAGGCGCGGCCAAAGGTTTCGCTCCTGATAAATTCTGTGTAATACTGGATATTATTTACAATATGTTTTATCTTATCACATATTTTTGCAATTGTGTACCTGATATTTTTAAAAGCGGCCTTAAGTTTCCCTATAAATTCTATCAATTTTTTAAAAAATCCTGTTTTTGCCGCATCATCTTCCTCTCCCGCCCCGCAGTCCGGCTCTGGTTTTTCTTCTGTTTCTGCTTTGGGAAGGCTGTCACCTTCTTTCTTTGCAGACCATTCTTCTATTTCATTGTCCTGCAGTCCTTTTGACTCATGCTGCGTCTGCTCTTTTGACGTTTTCCCGGTTTTATCTTTCCTGCGCTTTTCTTTTGGGGATGGTGCGTCCCCCCCATCCTTTCTGGCGGAAGTCTTATCCGATCTAAAAAGGGTCATGCAGGCTATCCGCACTTTCAGATAAGGGGCGTCAGGGTAGGAAAATGCCACGTTAATAAGATGAAGCAGCCAGGTCACTTTAACCTGAAAGGAAAAAGGCCCCTCACCCTCCGCCCTGCGGCTTCCCGAAAACCGGTAGCGGACAGGGACAAAAAGTACCAAAAGCAGCAGCACAACTAAAATGCCCAGTATGACGGACAGGGAAATGCCCAGAATTTTTAAGATTGTCAGCAGTATTGAAACCATACTATACTCCATGCCTGTTATTTTGTTTCGCCTTTAATTTTAAATACTCCTTCAGATTGCAGTTTCCTGTCGCTTCAAGACATTCCTGCGTGATTTTCACAATGATTTCCAATGCTTCATCATAATTGGAAGAAATCCCTACTATAATAGGAGGGTGGTATCTGTAGTACCTCTGTTTTAAATATGCGCTGTGGAATATTTCAAGCTGGTCAGGTCCCGGCGCGATGGTGATCACATAAACAGTTGTTCCGGCATGCTGCTTTAACTTCCGTTTTATCTTTGCCGGGTTAGTAATATTATCGCCAAGATAGAGGTATTTATAAAATTTCATTCCGGTATCCTTTTCGTTTTCTTTTTACTGCCGGGCAGGCGGGGCGCTTTCCGGCCGCCTGCTGACTGTTATCATCATAGCACAAATTGCGAAATTTCCAAAGTACATTATTGACAAATTTATTGAATAATTTATACTTATATTGATTGCATGATGTAATATCATGTAAAAATTATAAATAATGAAGTGCATAATGAATGTTAAGCAGGAATGGAGAGTATTATGAAAAATATTGCACGTATGGCTTTAGAACCTGGCATGGTGATTGGTGCGGATATTTTAACCAAAAGTGGTGAATTGCTTATTGCCGACGGGACGAAAGTAGATCCCAATGTCATCAATAAGCTGACACGCCACCGTATTATCCTTGTTCCCATAAAAGAAGAGGTTGATTTTGCCAAAACACATTTTGAAAAAGTACGTTTAAGTAAAGGCTTTACAGATTTTGAAGAGGCTTATCTTTCTTCCATGCCTCTTTACAAAGAGATGATGAACCAGCTTGTACATGAGGGCATCCCCTTCCGCACTTTTAAACTGATGTACCTTTACCATAATGTCTTCAACCGGGTCGAGCCGAAAGATCTGCTCATTGACTATTTATACAGCATGACTCCCACAGAAGACGACCTTACTTATGCCCACTGTTTCAACTCGGCCCTGATTGCCGGACTGTTTGCCTCATGGCTTTCCCTTTCCAAGGAAGATACAGACAAACTGGTACAATGCGCATTTATTTACGATGTAGGAAAGCTGAAACTGCCCAATGAACTGATATGGAAAGCGGGCAAACTTACCGACATAGAATTTGAAAAAATCAAAACACATACCATTTTAGGCTTCCAGATGATTCAGGATATGCCCCTTGACCCGGCGATCCTTAAGGCAACCCTGACCCACCACGAGCGGTATGACGGCACCGGCTATCCTTCCAGGCTGCATGACAAACAGATCGACATTTTTTCAAGATACATTGCCATCATTGACGCCTACGAGGCAATGACCGCAGTCAGAACCTATCGGCAGGCAAAGACTCCCTTTGAAATAATCGAAATTTTTGAAAATGATGCACAAAAATATGATTTGGATATCCTTGACCCTATCCTGCGTAATCTGGCCGCCCACACCATCGGACTGAATATCCAGTTAAGCGACGACCAGATCGTGGAAATCGTCATGATAAACAAAAACCTGCTCACCCGCCCTACGGTAAAGACCAAAAAAGGAGACCTTATCGATCTGGCAGAGCGGATCGACCTGGATATCATAGGCATTTATTGAAAATACGCATCAAATATTCTTTTGGCGATAGGCACTGCATAGTCACCCCCTGCCCCTGCTCCTTCAATGATGATCGTAACGCATATCTGCGGGTCATCCGCAGGGGCAAATCCGGTGAACCATGCGTGGCTGTCGCCTTTTACCGTTCCGTACTCTGCCGACCCGGTTTTTCCTGCCGCTGTGTAGGAAAGTCCCTTTAACCGGGAAGCAGTCCCCTCCTCCACCACATCCGTCATAAGTCCCTTTAATGTCGCTGCTTCCTCCTGGCTCATGAGCCGTCCGTAAGAGGAAGGGCTGAACGTTTTAACCGTATTTCCCGCGCTGCCGGCTACATAGTCCACCACATAAGGCGTCATCAGATTGCCTTCATTGGCAATGGCGCAGGTGATCATATTCAGCAAAAGCGGGGTAATGGATGTGGTGCCCTGTCCGATGGAAATCTGCATCATATCACCGTCAGGGATATCTTCCCTGACATCTATGCGGCTGACATTGGTATTGAAAGCTGTCGTTAAATCCTGTCCAAACAGGAGCTGTTCCAAAGTATCCCCAAAAGCAGACTTATCCAGTGAAAGTCCGATATTTGCAAAGGAAGTGTTGCAGGACTTGGCAAAAGACCGCTTAAAGTCCACGGTTCCATGGACGGTCCCATGATAACACTGGATCCGGTCAGGACCTTTCGCAATGGAACCACTGCAGTTATAGCTGTAATTCTGGAATATATCGGGATTTTCCCTGATATATTCCAGCGCCGTTATGATTTTAAAGGTGGAACCGGGGGGATAAAGCCCCTGGGTAACACGGTTTAACAAAATGCTGCTGTCCTCGTCCGCAACCAGTTCATCCCAGATATCGGAAATCTGTTCCGGGTCGAAGTCCGGTTTACTCACCATGGCGAGAACCTTCCCGGTCCCCGGCTCTGTCACTATGACCGCCCCCTGATAAACCCCTAATGCCGTGGAAGCAACCTGCTGGAGATCGACACGCAAGGTGGTGTACACATCGTCTCCGGGATATTTTTCCCCGTTTAAGTCCAGCGCCGCCTTCTGGGAAAGGGAAGCGCTTGTATTGATCAGATAATAGTTGGCCTGGGCTTCCACCCCCATCCTTCCGTTTGAGGCATATCCCACTACATGGGAAAACAGGTTCTGATAAGGATATTCCCGTTTTTCCTTCCCCTCACTGTCTGTAGTGGTTCGGGCCAGCACCTCTCCCTCTGCGGAAAAAATCCTTCCCCTTGTGTTCTGGGCAATCAGGATCTGCTGTCTGCCGTTATAGCTGTTATTGATCAGCTCCTGCTTGTGGGTGGCAGAATAATAGGTAATGTACCCTGCCATCCCGATAAAAAGGAGTGTAAATACCCAGGTAACGATCATGATTTCCCTGTTTTTCTTTTTAACTTTCTTTTTACTGGTCTTCGTCTTCAATTTCCTCTCCTGCTGATTCTTCCAAAACCTCATCCCTGCCGGCCTGGGGTATATATCTTACGGCTGCCCGCTTCCTTTTCCTGCGGCGGGCCAGCTCTCTTCGCTGCCGTTCTTCTTCCTGCCCTATCATGCACAGGCCCTCCCCCACGGCAAACATGACCAGAGTAGTCAACACCGAACTGCCCCCATAACTGATAAGGGGAAGGGTAACACCCGTAAGGGGAATAAATTTCGTCCCCCCGCCGATGGTAAGGAACACCTGAAATATATAGGTAACTCCCAGTCCAAAAGCGGTTAACTGGTAAAATTTGTCGGTAAGCCGGTCAGCGATCCGCATAAACATAATAAAACTGCTGACACATATAAGGATCAGGCCAATGACGAAAATAATGCCAAGTTCTTCCGCAATTGCGGAAAAAATAAAGTCAGTGGTGACCAAAGGAATGGATCCCGGCGTCCCTTTAAAAAGCCCCAGCCCAAACCCGCCTCCGCTGGAAATGGCAAACAGTGACTGGGTGATCTGGAAGCCCTCTGCGTCAATCACGCTCCAGGGGTCTTTCCACGCCTGTACCCGCACCTGCACATGGGTAAAAACCTGCCATGCAATATAGGCGGCCCCGGTCCCACCCGCGGCCCCGGCCAGCAGGTACAGAACATTCTTTGACGCCACAAACACCATCAGCACATACACCACAAAAAAGATAAGGGCGCTTCCCAGATCCCGGGATATCACAAGCACGATCACATGGGCCGCTGCAACCACTGCCGTTGAAAAGACCTCAAAAAAGCCGGAGGACTGGTAAAGGGCGCTGGCAACGAAAAAGACAAAAAGGATTTTGACAAACTCCGATGGCTGGAATGTGATCCCGGCAATGGAAAAAGAAAGTTTGCTTCCGTAAGTGGTCTGTCCCAGAATCATTACCGCCGACAGCGCCGCTATACCCACTAAAGCATACAGCCATTTCAGATTTTTTAAAAATTTAAATTTATGGACAAAAAAAGGTATGATCAGCGCCACTGCCAGAGAACCCATAACAATGATAAACTGCCGGATTGCCTTTGAAAAATCAAGCCGTGTCAGGATAACAAAGCTGATGCTTAAAAGGGTGCACATATTATTGACCAGCAGCCGATTCCCCTGGGGATATATCATCCGGTACAGGGCCACCACTGCATAAAGAATAATCTGCTGAAAGGCATAAAAGAACAGGTAAGTGATATCCCCTGTCTCAAAACAGATAACCAGAAAACAGCTAAAGTGCAGGGCAAACATGAGAAGATTCTGTCTCAAATAAATACCGCTTCTTTCCGCCTCCGTCTCATACCGGAATACCGCAAAGCACTCATAAGTATATAAAATTATCAGCAAAGCTATCACATATCTGGAAAATTCGCTGACATATAACTCCATCTATTCAACTCCTCTTTTATAATGTCCCGTGGTATACTCTTTATAAAAAGGCTCCCTGTATTGTGCGGATATTTCCATAAAATAATCCAGCACTTTATGTGTCTGCGCCTTATCTTCTACGGTAAAATCCAGCCGGAAATTTCCGCCGGAGCCGGGAAACTGTTTATGGAGGGACAAAGGCACGCTGTTGTAAGTCACATTGTAACAGCATCGGCAGTCCGGGGCAACGGGAAACTGTTTTCCGTATCTGTCTTTTAGCATAACCACTTCCGGCCTCTTTTCACACCTGCCTGCTGTTTTTTTCAGACAGTTTGCACTTACCATCACAGGCATTCTCCCATAAACTATCATGGAAGCCGGAAAACCCGCCTTGCAGGCAGCCCTGTCTATTTCTTTCCACTCATGGCTGTTACATTCCAGAGGAAGATAAAATTCCCCTGCGTATTTGTGGAAAAATGAGACTGCCTTCCTGTTCCATACATACAAATTTGCGTCAAGGACAATATTTTCCTGCATCTTTTTCTCCCTGAAAAACCAAAGGCTCTCCAGATTCCTTACCAGAACCCCTGCAAACAGGCCCGAAGAAAGCGCCCTGGAAATCTCCTCCAGATAAATGCAATCTTTTTCCCGCACAATATACGGCGCGGCTATATACAATTCTGCTTTGAGACAGGCCGCATTTCCTTTTCCCCCAGGCCCTTCTGACGGATACGGCTGCCTGCTGTAGTTTTTCAAAGCTTCCAGGATATCTTCGGAAAGAAGATGATAGGCCAGATAAATCCGCCTAATTGTGCCTTCTGCCGCATCTGACACTTCCAGTGCGGCCTTTAACTGCTCTTTTGTCTGCACTGACACATGGAAGTGAGAAGTAATCCGTCCGGGAGCCGTCCGGTCCGTGTGAGCCCTTCTCTTTGCCCGGTCAGGAATGCCGGGTTCCGGCGGCCGGGCGTATCTTTCCCCATGCAGCAGGCCGCTGCGGCGTACCAGCTCTTTTTCCATGGCTGCTCCTGCTTTTCTGCGCAGTTCATTCAGCGCCTTAACAGGCATAAAAACAGGGCCGTCCATTTCCACCTTTACCTGTACCGTCTCCAAAAGGCTGTTTCCGCTTCTGCTGATCTGCTCCCTGACTTTTTCCTCTGTAAGGGGCTGCTTTAAGGCTTTCTGCACCTCATCCCCGGTTTCCGTGACTGAAACCGGGCCACACTCCAAAGTAAGCCTTGCGGCCTCCCCCGCTTTAAGCTGCACCCATGCCCTGACCTTATGGCGCATATTAGGGATGATATATTTCTGTTCAATGGAACTTAGAAGATAATCATCGGCGCCAGAATAGGCCGGGGAGGAAATGCTTATCATCTCCTTTCCATTGTGCCTGAAATAATATCCTTCCGAAATTCCGCTGCGGATATAAAGGGACTTTAATGTGTCCATATCCTTTTTATCAACCTCATAATTTCCTTTACCTTCATAATAGAGGTCAATGTATTTCCGGTAAACGGCTGTCACCCCTGCCGCATAGGCGGGCTTCTTCATCCGCCCCTCAATTTTAAAGGAATCTATCCCTGCTTCAATCAGTTTAGGGATATCCTTAAGGGTACACATGTCCTTCATGCTAAGAAGGTAACCGCCCTCCTTCTCTGTGTCTGTCCCGTAGGGAAGACGGCAGGGCTGGGCACACCTTCCACGGTTGCCGCTGCGCCCTCCAAGAAGACTGCTTAACAGACACTGGCCTGAATAGCAGTAACACATGGCGCCGTGGATAAAGGCTTCTATTTCCACATCCAGATTTTCTTTTATCCTCTGTATTTCTGCAAGGGACAGTTCTCTTGCAGGAACGATTCTTGAAATCCCTTCCCTTACGGCAAGGGCTGCCCCGTTACTACCTGTAATAGTCATCTGGGTGCTTGCATGAAGGGGAAGCCCCGGAAAATGCTCCCGGATAAAGGCCAGCGCCCCCATGTCCTGGACAATGACCCCATCCAGCCCTTCCTCATAAAAGGGCAGCAAAAAATGATACAGGCCGTCAAGTTCCCTCTCTTTGACAAGGGTATTCACCGTAAGGTAAACTTTCCTGCCAAAGACATGGGCAAGATGAATTCCTGCACAAATCTCTTCCTGTGTGAAATTGTCTGCATATGCCCGGGCGCTGTACAATGTCCCGCCCAAATAAACAGCATCTGCGCCTGCTTTAAAGGCTCCCTTTAAGGCATCAAAGCTGCCTGCCGGGGAGAGCAGTTCTACATTTCCCATACCTGCCCTTTCGTACAAAAAGCTGCCTTTAAAAGACAGCTTTTACTACTTTTTTAATTGTGTTTCAAGCCTGATAATCTTCTTAGCGTTTTCATTCAGTTCATTCTGGAGGGACTTCAGATTTTTTTCCGTATTTTCAAGTTTGATCTGGGAGGCAATCAGTTCATGCTTTAAGTTATAAAGCTCCTTCTCCTTGCCTGCAATGTCTTCCTCTAAAAGATCGATCTGTTTCTTTGCCTTAAAATAATCATCTGCAATATTAAGCTGAAGCAGAACGCTCTGGGTATCCAGCGGCTGTCTCCTGAAAGAATCCACCTTGCCATATTCTGCCATTTTATTGTTGATATAGGAGGCCACCTTCTGTAAATACTCTTCACTTTCATATCCGCTCAGCGTAAACACTTTACCGCCAATGATTACTTCTGTATCCGTTTTAACCGACATCAGGCTCACCCCTCTATACACAAAATATATAGTTTATCCTAGAACGTATATACAATATATATTATAATCGGATTATACAGGAATTTCAAGTCCTAAATGATGATATGCCAAATCTGTTGCCACCCTTCCCCGGGGAGTCCGGTTAATAAAGCCGTTCTTCAAAAGATAGGGTTCATAAACATCCTCAATGGTTCCCGGATCCTCCCCGATCGCCGCCGCCAGTGTGTCCAGTCCCACCGGACCTCCGGCAAATTTCTGAATCATGGATAACAGGATATTTCTGTCAATATGATCCAGCCCCATTTTATCCACATCCATCAAATCCAGCGCCGTCATTGCCACATGCTGGGTAATGACGCCGTCCGATTTCACCTGGGCATAGTCCCTTACCCTCTTTAAAATTCTATTGGCAAGCCTTGGGGTCCCCCGGCTGCGTCTTGCCATTTCCATTGCGCCGGAAGGTTCCACGGGCGCATTCAAAATTCTTGCGGAGTGCATGACAATCATTTGAAGCTCCTCAACGGTATAAAATTCCAGCCTGTGGATGATCCCGAACCGGTCTCTTAAAGGCGCCGTTAAAAGCCCCGCCCGGGTGGTTGCCCCCACTAAAGTAAAATGAGGAAGCTCCAGCCGGATCGACCTTGCGGTGGAACCCTTTCCAATCATAATGTCTATGGCAAAATCTTCCATGGCCGGGTAAAGTACTTCCTCCACCTGACGGTTCAGCCTGTGAATCTCGTCCACAAACAGCAGATCACCTTCCTGTAAATTGTTAAGGATTGCTGCCATCTCTCCCGGTTTTTCAATAGCCGGGCCGCTGGTGACTTTCATGTTTACCCCCATTTCATTGGCAATAATCCCTGCCAATGTGGTTTTTCCAAGACCCGGAGGTCCGTAAAAAAGCACATGATCCAGCGAGTCCTGTCGCTGTTTCGCCGCCTCAATATATATTTTCAGACTATCCTTGATTTTTGATTGACCAATATAGTCATCCAATTTCTGGGGGCGCAGGGAACCTTCGATCCGTACGTCTTCCTCCTGTAAATTGGTTTCTATCATTCTCTTTGCCATTATTTATGCTCCCTGCACAACAATTCTATCAACATCCTCCGGCGTATCTTTCTTAGACCGCATGATAACCGTATATTCTTAAGAATCTCCTCCATGATCCTGTGTTCTAAAGCCTTTTTGTCCGTCAAATGCTTAAGAAGCCCATCCAATCCGTTAAAACATGTTCTTAAGGGCCAGCTTTAAGATGGTTTCCACGCTCATATCCTCCGATATCTGGACATCTCTGACTGCGCGGAGTGCTTCGGAGGACGGATATCCCAGTGCAGTCAGGGCTTCCACCGCCTCATTCTGGGCGTGGCTGCCTTGGGGAGCTCTTATATCATTTATCTGGATTTCTTTGTGCACCAGCGTATCTTCCAGTGAAATCTTATCTTTTAAATCCAGTATGACCCTCTCCGCCGTCTTTTTACCGATGCCCGGTGCCTTGGCAATGGCGGCCCCGTCCCCAGAGAGAATGGCAAAGCGCAGTTCGTCTGCACACATCACCGACAAAATCGCAAGCCCTCCTTTAGGGCCGATGCCGTTTACAGTGATCAGCTTCTTAAATATCTCCAGCTCGTCTCTGGTCAAAAAACCATAGAGACTGAACATATCTTCCCTGACACATGTATAGGTATAAAGTTTTACCTCATCCCCCATGCCCGGAAGAAGCGCCGCCGTTCCCGGGGAGATCTTTACATTATAACCAATGCTTCCGGTGTCTACCACCACATTTTCTTCTGTAATATCGTCAATTTTCCCTTTAACAAAACCAATCATTTACGGAATTTCCTTTCATACATGGTTCAGAACATTTTCTATATAAGGCAGGGTCAGTAAGGCGGCAATCCCTATGACAAGACCGGTTATCAGTCCTGCCGCCATAAGTATGGGCATGTAATAAAGCACCCCGTAGGTTTCCACCACCAGCGCCGCCACCAAAAGCTGTCCCAGATTATGCATCACGCCGCCTGCTGCGCTTACTACCGGAACATGGAACCAGCGGCTTTTTTTTAGAAGTATCATGAAAAGTACACTAAGCCAGGCCCCTGCAAGGGAATAGGCGATCATAAACAGATTCCCAAACAAAAGGCCGCTGAGAAAGGCCTTTATGGTAGTGAGAAAAAATGCTCTTTTCCAGTCGAACAGATACAGACTAAGCACGACAGCCAGATTGGCCAGTCCAAGCTTGATCCCCGGAACACCGAATTGGAATGGAATCAGTGTCTCCACATAAGACAAAATAAGGGCAAGGGCAAGTAAAAGTCCCATATATGCAGTCCGCCCGGTACCGGGCTGTCCGGAACTGTCCGGGCTATTGTCAAAGGGGCTGTCATCCTGCTTTCCTGTCTCCTTTTGTGGCTTTGGGAGGTTATCTTCAGTAGATGAATGCATCCAGTTCCCTCTCCTTTCCTGCTGTTATCTGTATCACCAGCTTGTGGGGAAGACAGATAATGCTCTCCCCGTTCCGGTCAACCGCCCTCTGTCTGACGCAAAGGCCGTCGGGACAGTCTGCATCCGATATGGAAGCTTCCCCGCCGCTGATAAACAGTAAATTGTAACCGTCTTCTCCATAAGGAATAGAGATAGTCTGTTCTTTACCGAGAGGATACTTTCCTATCTCATGTCCATTCTGATACACCGTCACCATGGCGGATGCATCTTTATTCAGTAAATAAGGAATCAGCCATAATAAAAAAGCGGCAAGTATGATTCCCAAAAGAAGTATGATGTCTTTTTTCAGCTTTTCCATAATAACATTTTACCACATGCGAACATACGTTTCAAGCGACAAATCTATTCTTTTATGTTAGACTTATGAATATGGTTACTGTCCACTGCGTAACCGGTAAGATATAAAAATGCGGCTAAAATAAATTATGCAAAAACACGCTTCAGGAAAGGAAGGATCATGAAAATTATATTTGTCCGTCACGGCGAACCTGATTATGCAAATGACACTTTAACGGAAAAGGGATGGCGCGAAGCCCGGGCGCTGGCTGAACGAATCTGTAAATGGGATGTAACGGATTTTTACTGTTCTCCTCTTGGACGTGCCAAAGCCACTGCCTCCTGTACCCTTGATAAAATGAACCGCACTGCCAAGACTTTGGATTGGATGCAGGAATTTGCCTATTTTATTGACGACCCGGTTACAGGAAGGCATGGTGTGCCCTGGGATTTCGTGCCCTCTTTCTGGAGCGGCGACCCCCTTATGAAGGATATGGACCGCTGGGTGGAGGCAGAGGTCATGCAGGCAAATCCCCAGATTCCTGCCGCCTATCAGAATGTATGTGAAAAGCTCGACTCCCTGCTGGCCTCCTATGGTTATGTGCGAGAGGGATGCTTTTACCGGATGCCGGACGCCAAAGAACGCTTTATAGTAAGGACTATTGAGCCGGGGGATAAGAAAGCTGCGAAAAACGAAACGGAAAATACTGCGTCCAAAGAGCCTGTTATCGTCATTTTCTGCCATCTGGGAATCACCTGTCTGGCGGTTTCCCACTTGCTGAATATTCCATTCCAGCTTTTGGTTCACGGGTTTTTCCTCCCCACCACGTCCCTGACGATTCTTACAAGCGAAGAACGCTGGAGCAACGAAGCGTATTTCAGGGTACAGGCAATGGGGGATGTCCATCATCTGCTGGAAAAAGGAGTCCCCGTGGCCAAAGCAGGCTGCTTTGCGGAAGTTTTCCAGGGATAACATCACTCATTTTCAGGTTGGATAAATCGTAAAAACAGCCGGATAAGAAGCTGAAGCCGCCCTGCGGGCTTGTCAGTTTCCTTATCCGGCTGTATGTCAGGTATGAATAACAAATCGTTTAATTATCATCTTCTCCGGTTTCCTGAACAGGAGGAACGGTTAAGTATTTCAAATCGCCTTTCACATCAGTCACTTCATAATTTTCCACAAGGGCTGCTGCATATTCTGTCACCCTCTGGCTTGCCATGGTGCTTGAAATATTGGCGTCATCAGCTTCATCATAATATTTGCTGATAAATTCCACTACATAATACTGATGGCCGGCTTCATCGGCAAGCACGGTGATATCACCTTCTTTGCGCCCATCCTCATAAAGCCACTGTGCCATAACAGAAGGGATTCCTGCATAAGTACGGCCTTCACTTAAACTGTACTCATTTTCAGCGTCTTCATAATTGGCTTTAGCGTCTTCTGAAGCATTCTCAAGGCAGAGAGTTTCAAAATCCTCCCCGTCCCGGCGTGCCTTCATCATGGCTTCCGCTTTAGCCTTCAGTTCATCCATAGCCTTATTTACTGCGTCCTCATCCGCTTCCGCATCAAGATCAGCGGTAAAGGTAAAGCTTCTGTAATCAACTTTATCGTAGCTTTGTTTATTTTCTTCATAATAAGCTTTGATTTCCTCTTGCGAAGGCGCATTGTCTGTGAGAAGCTTTTCATAATAAGCGCCTGCCAGCAGGTTTTCCTTAATAAAAGGCTCCATGTTGGAGACGGTGGCATATTTACCGAAATACTGCTTATAATAAGCCCCGACACTTATGCCTGCAGAGCTTGCAGAAGCTTCAAGGTTTGTGTTAAAACTTTCGTAATCCGCCGCAACGTCATATTCAAATCCGTTTTTAACGGCATCGTCTGCCATTGCCTTTGTCTGTTTGATCTGCTCCACAGTCATCTCGTCAAACATATCCTTCCAGGTAAGCTGGTCGGTGTACTGCTGTTTGGCAAAGTCTGTGGAAGTGTCAAGCCCCATATAGGGAAGAATGGACGAATAAGCTGCCAGATAATTGTTTACAGCCGAATTATAAAAATAATCGTACTCAAGCTGTGTCAGTTCCTTATCCCCTATTTTAATGTAAGTCCCTTTAAGGGCTGAGCTCTTACTGATAATGGAAATCCCTGCCGAAATGATGATGGATGCTGCTAACAGGATGCCAACAGCCGCTGCAAGGGTCTTTGTGATCTTCTCCTGCCGTGCATCTTTGATTTTCTGCTGCTTTCTGGCCTCCATCTTCCGGTCATATTTTGTTACTACTTTCTGCTCGTTTTTTACTTCCGGCGTATTTTTCTTAGCCATTTGTAAAGCGCCTCCTCATTTTTCCAATTTTACATGTAACAATTCACCTAAAACATCATACCAGTAAATTGTGTCTATCCTGTGAATACTTATACAGAAATGGATTCTGCATAAGGGATCTATTCCTTCTGGTTAATGTAATTGATGAGCCCTTCTGCGGCAATGATTTTCTGCATGAATTCGGGAAAAGCCTGTCCCTTAAACTGTGTGCCTTTAGAAAGATTCTTAATGATGCCCAAGTCAAAATCAACTTCCACCTCGTCTCCGGCAGCAATGCCCCTGGATGCCTCTGGACACTCAATGATGGGCAGGCCGATATTGATAGCGTTCCGGTAAAAAATCCTTGCAAAGGTTTCTGCGATGACACAGCTTACCCCGGCTGCCTTGATGGCAATAGGGGCATGTTCCCGGGAGGAGCCGCAGCCGAAATTTTTATCTGCCACGATAATATCCCCCTTTTTCACATTTTTTATGAACTCCTTATCAATGTCTTCCATACAATGGGATGCCAGCTCCGCCGGGTCTGACGAATTTAAGTATCTTGCAGGGATAATCACATCGGTATCTACATTGTCCCCATATTTAAAAACAATTCCTTTTGCTGCTTTCATAAATAATCTCCATTCTCTCTTAATCATTTCCTTAAAGCATACTTAAAGCTGTATTTTAAAGTTTACATGGACAGGAAATTTTTCCCATGACGGCACTTGCAGCCGCTACGGCAGGACTTGCAAGAAAAATTTCAGAATTTACGTGTCCCATACGTCCCACAAAGTTCCGGTTTGTGGTGGATACGCATCTTTCTCCCTCTGCAAGGATTCCCATATATCCCCCAAGGCAGGGCCCGCAGGTAGGTGTACTGACAATCGCTCCGGCTTCAATAAATATTTTAAGAAGGCCTTCCTCCATAGCCTGCATATAAACAGCCTGGGTCGCAGGAATCACAATACAGCGCATCCCCCTGGCCACATGTCTTCCCTTGAGCACTTTTGCTGCAATGCGCATATCGTCAATCCGGCCGTTGGTGCAGGAACCAATTACTACCTGGTCTATCCGAATGTCCTCACTGATCTCGTCAATGGTTCTGGTATTTTCAGGAAGATGGGGGAACGCAATGGTAGGACGAAGCCGGCTTAAATCAATGGTATATTCCTCGTCATAAACAGCGTCCTCATCCGCTTCATAAACGGTATAAGTTTTACTGGAATGTTCTTTCATGTAGGCGGCTGCCAAATCATCTACCGGGAAAATCCCGTTTTTTCCACCTGCCTCGATTGCCATATTGGCAATGGTAAAGCGGTCGTCCATGGTCAGGTTCCTGATTCCCTCCCCCACAAACTCCATGGACTTATACAAAGCCCCGTCAACTCCAATCATACCGATGATGTGCAGAATCACATCCTTGCCGCTGACCCATTCCGAAGGCTTTCCGGTAAGATTGAATTTTATGGCGGCAGGAACCTTGAACCAGGCCTTGCCGGTAGCCATTCCGGCAGCCATATCCGTGCTTCCCACGCCTGTGGAGAAAGCGCCAAGGGCACCGTAGGTACAGGTATGGGAATCTGCACCGATGATCACATCCCCTGCCACAGTCAGCCCTTTTTCAGGAAGGAGGGCATGTTCGATCCCCATCTCGCCCACTTCAAAATAGTTGGTGATTTCGTTGCGGTATGCAAATTCTCTTACGCACTTGCAATGCTCTGCGGATTTAATATCTTTATTGGGCACAAAGTGATCGGGCACCAGCGCGATCTTGTCCTTATCAAATACGCCCTCCACCTTCATCTTTTCCATTTCTTTAATGGCAACCGGGCTTGTAATATCATTGCCCAGCACAAGATCCAAGTCTGCTTCTATCAACTGTCCGGCTTCCACTTTATCAAGTCCTGCATGGGCTGCCAGTATTTTCTGAGACATAGTCATTCCCATGTTTATTACCTCCTGCAAAAAAATTTAATATTTACATTTTTCTAAAAAGACCGCCGAATTGACTCCGGCGGTCTATAGTCAGCAACTTTCTTTTCAAGTTTAATTATTGATCAGTTTATCGTCCTCATTGTTCCAACTGTAAAGCTTGCGGATTTCCTTTCCTACCTGCTCAGCGGGATGTTCAGCAGCCAGTTTCCTCATAGCCTTGAAATGAGCCTGTCCTCCTGCCGGTGACATATCAAGCAGGAAGTCTTTTGCAAAACTGCCGTCCTGGATGTCCTTGAGGATCTTCTTCATTGCTTTCTTTGTGTCCTCTGTGATGATTTTGGGCCCGGTAATATAATCGCCGTATTCTGCCGTGTTGGAAATGGAATATCTCATTCCCTCGAAGCCTGACTGGTAGATCAGATCCACAATCAGCTTCATCTCATGGATACATTCAAAATAAGCGTTTCTGGGATCATATCCGGCTTCTGTAAGGGTCTCAAAGCCTGCCTGCATCAGCGCGCATACGCCGCCGCATAAAACTGCCTGCTCGCCGAAAAGGTCGGTCTCTGTCTCTGTCCTGAAAGTGGTTTCCAAAACCCCTGCCCTTGCACCGCCAATAGCAAGCGCATAAGCAAGCGCCTTGTCAAGCGCCTTTCCGGTAGCGTCCTGATGAACGGCAACCAGACAGGGAACCCCTTTGCCCTCCTGATATTCGCTTCTTACAGTATGGCCCGGTCCCTTCGGTGCAATCATGGTAACGTCAACATTCTTAGGGGGAACGATCTGTCCGAAGTGGATGTTGAAACCATGGGCAAACATCAGCATATTGCCTTCTTCCAGATTGGGCTCAATATCTTTCTTATACATAGCCGCCTGTAATTCATCATTAATCAGAATCATGATAATATCGGCCTTCTTTGCAGCTTCCGCCGCTGTATATACTTCAAATCCCTGTGCCTGCGCTTTCGCCCAGGATCTTGACCCTTCGTAAAGACCGATGATCACATGACATCCTGATTCCTTTGCATTTAAAGCGTGTGCGTGTCCCTGACTGCCGTAACCGATCACTGCGATTGTTTTGCCTTCCAGCAAAGACAGGTTACAATCTTCCTGATAATAAATATTTGCCATTTTCTGACTCCTTTCCTATGATGCGTAAAGTATCATTATCCTTTGTTCATTTATATACCCACTGCTTTTACAGATAAGTAACATTTTCCGTGCCTCTGCCAAGACCTGCAATGCCTGTCCTTGCCAGTTCCAATATCTCATAACCTTCCAGCAGATTGATGAATGCGTCAATTTTAGCCTGGTCCCCGGTGAGTTCCACAATAAGGCTGTCAGGTGCCACATCAATGATCTTCGCCCTGAAAATATCTGCCACCGATATCACGCCCTGCCTTTGTTCGCTGTTCGTCCTTACCTTGATAAGGGCCAGTTCCCGGTAAACACTGTCCTGGGGCGCCAGTTCCTTGATATCCCGCACATCCACCAGTTTGGCAACCTGCTTTTCGATCTGATCCAATATTTCATCGTCGCCGGAAGCCACAATCGTGATCCTGGTAAAACGGGGATCTGCCGTAAGGCCCGCAGTGATGCTCTCGATATTATAGCCCCTTCTTGAAAAAAGACCTGAAATCCGGCTTAAAACGCCGGAAGTGTTATCTACTAAAAGCTGAAAGACTTTCTTACGCAACTTTTCATCCTCCTTAACGTTTGCAAATAATTTTATCAACATGTACGGCAAAAGTCAACTTTCTTTTGCCAAACTGTCATTAATCTGTCTCGCTGCATTTGGGAAGGGCCAGGGTTCCGGTACGGGCTACTTCCACGATGCTCACGGACTTGAACATGCTGATAAGGAGCTGTATCCGTTCCGGGGTATCGCACATCTGGATGAGCATGGTATGTTTGGACATATCCACGATCTGCGCATTCATGATCTCGCAGTTTTCCATAATATCCCTGCGGTTGCTCTTATTATACTTCACCTTCATAAGAAGCAGTTCCCTGCTGATGCTGCTTATCTCGTCAAAGGTCTTTACTTTGATGACGTCCAGCTTTTTATTCAACTGTTTTTCGATCTGCTCAATGGTCCGCTCGTCCCCGCTGCTGACAATGGTCATGCGGGAGACTTCCCTGTCGTCGGTTTCCCCCACTGCCAGTGAATCAATATTAAAACAGCGTCTTGAAAAAAGTCCTGCAACTTTACAGAGCACGCCGGAGCGGTTTTCCACTAATACGGAATAAATTCTTTTCATATCCTCTCCCCCTTACCTTACCAAATCCATGGGATTAATGATACATTCCAGCAGTACGGATTCATTGTCTTTTAAGAATTCATCTAAAATCTCATCCGCCTTATCCATATTCTCAAGGCGCAGGAATTTCATGTCATAAGCCGCTGAAAGCTTCAAAAGGTCAGGACTTCCCGAAAGGTCTACCACGGAATAATTGTCTTTATAGGTATAATGCTGGAATTCCCTGACCATGCCCAGATAATTATTTTTCAGCACAACGATTTTCACCGGAATATTGTGCTGGCGCATGGTGGCAAGTTCCATCATGGACATCTGGAAGGAACCGTCCCCGCAGACGGCAACCACCTGCCTGGTTTTATCCGCCAGCTTGGCGCCCATGGCAGCAGGAATGGAATATCCCATGGTGCCCATACCGCCGGAGGTCAGGAATCTTCCACCCTTTACTATATGGTAGCCGCAGGACCATATCTGGTTCTGTCCCACGTCTGCAACGTAAATGCCGTCCTCTTCCATTTTCTCTGAAAGCATGGTGATGAATCCTGCCGGGTCTACATAAGCCGGATCGGGTTTCCGCTTCGGCTCCATATTTTTTTTGTATTCGTTTAATGCATCCAGCCACTTCCCATGTTCGCAGTCAAATTCCTGTAAAAGCAAATCTTCAAAAATATGTCTGGCATCCCCAACCAGCGGAATGGTAGGGCCTACATTCTTGCCGATTTCCGCCGGATCCACATCGATATGGATCAGCACCTTGTTATTGGTGATCAAATCCGGCTGGCTCACAGCCCGGTCCGCCACCCTTGCCCCCACCATGATCAAAAGATCTGATTCGTTCATGGCGCGGTTTGCATAAGGCTTGCCGTTATTTCCCACCATACCGAAAAAGAGCGGATGCCTGGTGGGCATTACACCGATTCCCATCATGGTGGAAACTACCGGGATCTGATGTTTTTCTGCAAAAGTGCGCAGTTCTTTTTCCCCGTCAGATAAAAGGATGCCGCCTCCGGCACAGATAATGGGGCGCTTTGCCTTCTCAAGTTCCGCCGCCACCTTTTTGATCTGTACCATATTCCCCTTTACGGTAGGCTTGTAGGTACGCATGGAAACGGATTCGGGATAAGCAAACTTCTTTATCTCTGCATTCTGGATATCAATAGGCACATCAATCAGGACAGGCCCTTTTCTCCCGGTATTTGCAATATGGAACGCTTCCTTAAATATCCTGGGGATGTCGTTTACATCACGGACAAGGTAACTGTATTTAACAAAGGACTCTACTGCCCCTGTAATATCTGCCTCCTGAAAAACATCGCTTCCAAGGAGCTCCGAATTCACCTGTCCCGTAATGCATACCAGCGGAATGCTGTCTGCAAAGGCGGTGGCTATCCCGGTAATCACATTGGTGGCCCCCGGCCCGGAGGTGACGGCACAGACGCCGGGCTTGCCGGAAACCCTTGTCAGGCCGCTTGCCGCATGGGCGGCATTTTGTTCCGTCCTAATGAGAATCGTCTGAATAGGGGAACTTAAAATACTGTTATAAAAAGGGCAGATGGCCACTCCCGGATAACCAAAAACATATTCCACGCCCTCTGCTTCCAAACATTTTATGATTGCGTCTGCTCCTATCATCTTCTTATCCTTCCACTCCTTCATTTATCTGCTGCTTCCATTCCCAAAAGCCGTTTGGCGGTTTTCACCGCTTCCGCGGCGTCTTTGGAATAGCCGTCGGCTCCGATTTCCTTTGCATATTCCGGGGTGATGACCGCTCCCCCTATCATAATTTTCACATTGATCTGCTTTTCCCTTACATGATCCACCACCCGCTTCATCTCCTGCATGGTCGTGGTCATAAGGGCTGACAGGGCAATGATTCTGGCATGATTTCTGACGGCTTCTTCCGCGATCACTTCCCTTGGCACATCCTTGCCCAGGTCAACGATCCGGAATCCATGGTTTTTCAGCATGAGCGCTACCAGATTCTTCCCAATATCGTGAATATCCCCAGCCACTGTGGCGATGACCACCACAGGCATTTCTCCGGCTCCTGTGTCCCTTGCAAGGAAAGGTTCCAGATATTCAATGGACAGCTTCATGGCTTCCGCGCTGGCAATAAGCTGGGGAAGGAAATATTTTCCTTTGTCAAAAAGATCCCCCACCTGATCAATTGCGGGAAGCAGCATGTCATTTAAAATGCTGGCGGCTTCCTGTCCGCTCTCCATCATGGCCTTTGTATGTTCCTTGATCTGTTTCCGGTTTCCCTTCATTACATCCTGGTAGATCTGGCTGTCCTGCATTCCATTGTGCAGGTCTGCTTTTCCAGGCTGCACCAAAGAATCTGGGGAAGCGGGAACCGTTGAATCTGCAGTCTGCCCACCCGGTGCCTGTGCAGTTCCGGCCAATCCGGCGCCCGCCTGGGCTTGCGGCAGGCTTTGTGCTGACTGCATCTTTTCCTTATATAATGTGATCCGGTCTATGTATCTGATATCAGATCCTTCTTTATTCATCAGAAGATCCGCTGCAAAAGCTGTATTCACCAAAAGATCCTGGGAAGGATTTGCAATCGCCATGGTAAGTCCTTCCTGAATAGCCATAGTGAGAAATGCCCCATTGACGAAGCTTCTCTCCGGCAGGCCGAAGGAAATATTGGAAAGGCCGCAGACGGTTGCAAACCCTTTCTTTTTACAGTAGCGGATGGTTTCCAAAACTTCTTTTGCGGCATTGGGGTTGGCTCCTACCGTAGCCACCAGGCCATCCACCACAATATCTTCTTTTTCCATGCCCATAGAAAGCGCCATCTGGCTTATCTGGTCGATAATGCCAATTTTTTCTTCAAGACTTTCCGGAAGTCCTTTATCTGAAAGGGGCAGTAAAATGAACATAGCCCCATATTTTTTTGCAAGCGGAAGCAGTTCCTTAAGCTTTTCTTTCTCTCCTGATATGGAATTGATCAGCGCCCTGCCGGGATATCTGCGCAGAGCCGCCTCCATCACCTCCACGTGGCTGGAATCAATGGCAATGGGAAGATTGACCGCAACAGTCACTTCTTCCAGCGCTTTCAGCATCATTTCTTTCTCATCAATGCCGCTCATTCCCACGTTAATGTCCAAAAGCGATGCGCCGCACATCTCCTGTTCTTCGGCAAAGGAAACCACCATATCAAGGCTGCCTTCCCGGAGCTGTGCCTGTAATTTCTTTTTTCCGGTGGGATTGATGCGTTCCCCCACGATCATAAAAGGAGAGTCCAGATCAAAAGCAACGGTCTTTCTCTCGCTGGAAAGATACCGCAGTCCCCGGGCCTGCTTTTTTACAGGCAGCATGTCCTTTGTCTGATCTGCCAGTTCCTTTATGTATTCCGGCGTGGTTCCGCAGCAGCCGCCCAAAATACAGGCTCCTGAGGCCGCCAATTCCTTCATGTGCATGCCAAAGGTATGGGCATCCATGTCATAGACCGTTTCCCCTTCCCCGTTAAGACCGGGCATTCCTGCATTTGGTTTGGCAATCACAGGAACGGAAACTGCGCCGGCAATATCCTGAATCAGTTTTAACATTTTGTCAGGCCCTGTAGAGCAGTTGGCTCCCAGAGCACACACGCCCAGCTTTTCCAAAGTGACTGCGGCTGTGATGCTGTCAGTGCCGTAAAGGGTCCTGCCGTCAGATTCAAAAGTAAGGGTAGCCATTACAGGCAGGTCACACACCTCTTTGGCGGCAATCACTGCAGCCCGGGTTTCCTGAAGGCTCATCATGGTCTCTACCACCAGCAAATCCACGCCTGCCTCATACAGGAACCTGATCTGCTCCTTATATACCGTAATCAAATCTTCAAAATCCATATCTCCCATCGGGACAAGCTGCCGTCCTGTCATGGTGATGTCCCCGGCAACCAAAACTTTCCTGCCAGGATCCCGTCCGTCAGCGCCTTGGCCGCTGCCTTTTTGCCCATCAGCAGCCTGCCGGGACAATGCCGCCAGGCGGCAATTGATATCCGCAATCTGCCCTTCCAGCCCGTATTCTTTCAGCTTGATGCGGTTTGCCGTAAAAGTGGGTGCATAGATGATATCACTCCCGGCCTCCACAAATTCTCTCTGCAATCCAATAAAAATATCCGGATGATCCAGAATCCACTTCTCCGGGCACACACCTGCAGGCATCCCCCGCTTCATAAGATTGGATCCGGTAGCACCGTCCAGATAAACCAGTCTGTTTTCCGTAAATTTTTTAAATTCAGTAATTGTCACTTTTTTACTCCATATTTATAAAAAATTATACTGCTTTTTCAATGTTATCATAAAATAAATTAAACTACAATCAAAAAAAGGCATACCCTGCGTAAATCATGTTAAAAAAATGATTTACGCAAGGTTTCCCCTAAATTATTTCTGTTCAATATTTCTCTTAAATGTAATATCCGTCACTGCAAAGTACACAAGGTAAATTCCCAGAAACAGCAGGATGCTTTTCAAAAAAAACGCTCCCTCCGGAGCCGGGACTCCTGTCATAAGAACGAAAATTTTGCTGACATACAGAATCATTTTTCCACTGATCAGTACTGCCAGAAAAGCCGGGCACAAATACCAGGCAGCAAGCTGCTTCTGGATCAGGCGGCCAATATCCTCCCTGCCCAGCCCCAGTTTCCCAAGAACATCATAACGGAATCTGTATTTTGCAGAATCACTTAAAAGCTGTACGCTCAAAACCGTAACCGCCACACATACAAACACCAGTCCCATATAAAACAGTGGGATAATCAGGGCTGCCAGCATATATTTCACCTGGGGGATCAGATTAGCCCTCACAAGACACAGCTCCGCATATACAATAATATTATCCGAGCCGCACCGCATTCCCCCAAGATAATCAGCATCATCATCTGCCCAGAGCAATTCCTCCTGTCTGTCAAGCTGTTCCAGCCGCATCTGCAGATCCGGCAAAGGATCTTCCAGAAGCTTTCCCACAAGTTCCGTATAATATGGTTCCATTCTCCCAAGTACTGCATCGGGAACCACGATGATTAAATCTGCTCCATTGTGACCGTCCTGTGAGAAGGGTTCCGAATAAATCCCACCACAGTGTAACCGTTTCGGTTCTTCTTCCTGCGGTAATTTTCCCCGGAGTGCAGATTCATGCGTTTTCCCTTCGATTGAAATCCTTTCCCCGATTCCCTGCGTCTGTCCGGCCAGCCGTTCCTTCACATGAACCAGATATTCATCTTCTGAAAGGTTCACCTGTCCATAGCCCAGCATGGCGCGAAGATAATTGTAATCGGAAAGCCCCATATAAGTGTCATACTGATAATAAATACTTTCATTTTCTAGCATATTTTTAATTTTTTCCTCATCCGCCTCCCCGTCCTCTTTCTGGTACATGGCCCCCCAGCAATCCAGACTGGTCAGCATCCATGTATTTACCTGATTTCCTTTGTCGGTATAAATGTGGTACTGATACCACTCCTGAACCGGAACGCTTTCCTCCACCAGCGCTTTCTCCCGGGCAAAATCCTCCCTTATCTCATCGCTGAACAACTGAATGTCAAAGGGAAATTTTCGGTCCAATACCGTATTTTCGTATTCGCTGAACATCAGCGCAATGGATGCCCCCATAAGGGCCAGGGTAAACAGGCTGGTCAGGGTTCCCATGGTAAACTGCATGGTACGGATTTTGGATGCAAACTGCCGCAGCAGGAACAAATTCTGCCCCCAGTAAATTCCCTTTCCCCTGCGCCGCACATAGCAGATGATCCAGGCAGAGATTCCCACATAAAACAGATAAATGGTGAGCACCAGACCAATCAGGAAAACCATTGTCTCCCCGGTACCTGATAGCCTTCCAAACCAGGCCCAGAACAGTAGAAGAAAAACCAGAGACAGAGGCAGAAGGATTCTTTTTATTTCCTCATGCTTCTCCTTTATCTCCTCATTCTGACGCCGCAGGTTCATCAGCCCCTGAATATTCATTTTGCGGAATCTTCTTTTGCTGCGCCAAAGAGCCAGAAGATAGCATCCTCCATAGCACAGGACAGTCATTCCAATGGTTCCCGGATGAAAACTTATATTAAGATGGAATTCCATCCGCACCATGGAATACATCACCGCCATCAGTACCTGTTGTAAAAGAACGCCCAGACCTAAGCCTGCCAGATGGGCCACACCCCCAAGGAGCATATTTCCCCGCATATACAGTCTGGCTATCGTCTTCTTTTTCATCCCCAGAAGCAGGTAAATGCCAAACTCTGTACTACGCTTTTCCAGCATGAAGCGGACCATATAATTAATCAGCCATGCCACGATCAGCACGATAAAAACGGTTGCCAGACCAATCATGATCTCCATCAGGCCTTCCAGTTCATAGTAACTGGTCAGCCCGTTCTGGAAAATCAGGCTGTTGAAAGCATACATCAGCGCAGTCACCACCATCATGGTCAGCACATAAACAAGATAGTCACGTAAGGAACGCTTCATATTGCGGAAACTTAATTTATTCAGCATGGGAACGTTCACCTCCTGTCAGAGAAAGCACATCCAGAATCTCCTGTAGAAATTTCCCCCTTTCTTTCCCGCCCCGTATCAGTTCATAAAAAATCTTTCCATCTTTTAAAAACAAAATCCGACTGCAATAGCTGGCGGAAAATGCATCGTGGGTGACCATCAGAATGGTTGCCCCCATAGATTTATTCAGCCCGGTAAAAGTTTCCAGAAGCGTCTGGGCCGAGCGGGAATCCAGCGCTCCCGTAGGTTCATCTGCCAGAAGAAGCCGTGGGTGGTTTACCAGCGCCCTTGCACATGCGCACCTCTGCTTCTGCCCTCCGGATACCTGATAGGGAAACTTATCCCTTATTTCCTCCAGCTTAAGAAGGTGCATCATCTCCGCACACGCCTTTTCGATCTTCTTTTTTCCGCCCCCCTGCAAAGTCAGGGCCAGCAGAATATTTTCCTCAATAGTCAGTGTGTCCAAGAGATTGTATTCCTGAAAGACAAATCCCAGGCTGGTTTTACGGAATTCTGATAAAGCCTCCTCTGAAAGCTCTGTGATATCCGTAGTTTCATAATAAATATGCCCGGCTGTAACCTGGTCTATGGTAGCCAGCAGATTTAGCAGGGTGGTTTTCCCCGATCCGGAAGCGCCCATGACGCCAACAAACTCTCCTTTATCCACCCGGAAACTGACACGGTCTATGGCTTTCGTCACATTTGCCCCATGTCCATAATATTTTTCTATGTCATCCACTCTTAAATAATCTGTCATATGGTTTTCCTCCCTGTCATTTAATAAATATACTGCAAAGAAAGGCACTGCCGTTTTAACCTATAAATATTTTTTACAAGCATCTTTACAAGTATCTTAACAGACATAGGATTTTGTGGTATAAAAATAAATTACGATAATCTTACATTTTCTTAAGATAACCGGGTACTGCCCCATCCGGCCAGCTTACCTGCCCGTCTCTCTGGGCTTCCATCGTTATATAACTGCTTACTGGGAATTCCATGATCATCTTTGTTCCCTGTCCCAAAACTGATTCTGCGAAAAGCCCCACACCCATCTTTTCGCAAAGCCTTTTGCAAAGGTAAAGCCCCATTCCGGTTGCACCTTTCCGACTCCGTCCATTGCTTCCCGTAAAGCCTTTTTCAAAAATCCGGGGAAGATCCTCTTTTGGGATGCCCCTTCCATTATCCTGGAAAATAAGGAAAACTCCATTGGGTGAAGGCCTGGTAGTAATCAGAAATTCCGGCTGGCTGCCGCAGTATTTTACGCTGTTAAGCGTCATCTGGTTCAAGATAAAGGTAATCCATTTGCCGTCCGTATAAACTTTATGCGGACATGCCACCTCTGCTCTGACTTGCTTTCCAATCAGCAGAAGTTGGTTCTTTTGCAGAACATCCTGTGCAACATTCTGCAGATCCGTCTCCCTAATAAAGAAATCCTGATAAACTTTCTCCATACGGGCATAATAAAGGATCTGCTCCACAAGGTTTTCAATCTTCTGATTTTCCAGACTGATATCCTTAAGGATCTCGCTGACCGGCACAGAACTTTGGTTCCTTCGTCCATTCCCGCACAGCAGCGCCACACCTGTGATTGGAGCCTTGATTTCATGAACCCAGCTCTCAATAAATTCCTTATACTCCTTCTTCTCATATTCCAGCTTCCGTATACGCTCAATCACCGCTTTGTTGGAACTGTGAAGCATCTGCCGGTATAGTTTATCCTCCAGCCGGAAGGAAGCAGGCAGAAGCTCCCCCAGAAGATATTTCTGTTCCATTCCATCCAGAATCCCTTCTGTTTCTTCAAAATAATTTTTTCGCTGTACATAGTTAAAAATCAGCCAGGCCGTAAGAATCAGCAGCCAGAAGCACAAAACCAGCAGCACCTTTGCCTCCCCGTACCCTGTCAGGCGCAGGAACGCAGACAAAAGCCCCATACACACCACATGAAGTAAAAGTAATAAAAATTTGTCCTTTATAAACAGCCCCGGTTTCATATCCTGTACCCTACTCCTCTTTTCGTTCCGATAAAGTCCGTCACATTCATAGCCTTTAGCTTTTCTCTAATTCTTGTGACATGGACACTTAATGTATTATCATCAATAAATATGTTGTTTTGCCACAAATATTCAATCAATTCCATTCGGGGCACGTATTGTCCCGGCTTCTGAAACAATCGGTGCAGAATTTTCATCTCGTTTTTAGTAAGCTCCGCGCTCTCTTTTCCTGCCCGCAGAAGGCACCGGGAAACATCCAGCTCTACCCCTTTATGGGTAAAAAGCAGCGTTTCCTTTAAGGATGCCCCTTTTGTCCTTTTCAATACCGCCGCAATTCTTGCAAGAAGTATTGGAGGCTGATAAGGCTTCATAATGTAGTCGTCCCCTCCCTTTAACATCCCTGTCAGCTCGTCCATGGAATCCGTGCGGCTGGTCAAAAAAATCACCGGAACCTGCGACTGCCCCCGGACCTGCGTACACACATCAAAGCCGCAGCATTCGGGAAGGTTTACGTCCAGAAGCACTAAATCCGGCTTTAAGCTTACCACATGATCCGCCACATTATGAAAATCCTCCGGCGCATCCACCTCATATAATGCATTTTCCAGAAGAAGTTTCAACTCCCTTCTTATAATTGCTTCATCCTCGATAATCATAATTTTACAGCCCATCTTTCCCTCCTGTTTACTACCAAACGACAGTATGCTTCGCAAACCATCTTATTGGCAAACGATAATATGCTTCGCAAACCATGAATCTGCTTATTGCGTAAATCAAATATTCCTTGCGTTCATCCTGCAACTGTGATAATTTAAATGTGTATACAAAAGCTTGGAGGATACATTTTGAATAGTTATAAACGGAAGAAAAAATATTGGTTCTGTTTTCTGCTTATCCTGTTACTGGCTGGAACTGTGGCAGGCTGTGGCAAAAAGGATGCAGAACTTGAAAATTACAGGATGAACATGAACCAGTTTTTTGAAAATGTCAGGATTTTTGACTCATCCATCAATGCTATCGACCCTAATTCTGAAACAGCAGTAAATGACCTTCTGTCCCTCCTTGACTCCATGAATACCTCTTTTGCGCAAATGGCTTCTCTGGAAGTTCCTGAGGGTTTTCCGGGAGTAGATGTGCTGGCAGACGAGGCCAGCCAGTATATGTCTGAAGCAGTTTCTTATTATCATCAGGCTTATGAAGGAGAAAACTTTGACGCCGCTCTTGAAGATGCGGCCCGCCAAAATTATGAACGTGCAAATGTCCGGCTCCAGTACATTGTGTCCATTCTTCATGGTGACATTCCCGAAGAGATCTATACCTACGATGAACCCGGCGGCGAAACCGGGGATGTGGAAAGCAGCGAACAGGAAACGGGGCAGGAATCCCCTTGACGCCGATTCGCTCCGTAAAGTGACATTTCGCAAACGCTGCCACGCTCCGCGAGCCAGCTTATTGTAACAAAAATGCCTGAGAATAAATCTCAGGCATTTTTATTCAGCTATTATTTCAAAAGACGTATCTTACCGATGAGCGGAACTTCTTTTTCTTCCTGGTTGATTGCCGCAACCAGTCCCATGATCCAGCATACCACCATGAAGATTCCCCAAATCCATCCCAGGCAGGGAATGATTGACAACAGGGAAAACAGCAGGATCACCAGCGCCTGGTTGATATGAAACTTAGCGCCTTCCTTGTCTCCTGCCAGAATTGCCAGCAAAAGTCCAATCCAGGTAAGATATGCTACAATACTTGTTGCCTTTGTATCCATTTGTACTCCTCCTTAAGTAAAATATTAGCTTACCAGATTACTATAACTTAAAAACACATTTCTTGCAAGCATATATTAAGAAATTATAAAAAGGATAAAATTTTTATAATTTTTATTGCCCACTGAACCAGAATAACCACAATAGCCGCATACATGTAATATTGTATGTGTATCTCCTTTCGGGATAATGCCCCGCTTCTGCCGCCAAAATGTTTCCTGCAAAAATAGAGCAGCATAAAATGCAGATACGCCAGAACCCCGTAAATCACTGTCGGGTTCAAAACAAAGCTTTCCCTAAAGTTCCCAAGAAATAAGTAATAAAAGGCTCTGGTGCCGCCGCACCCCGGACATGGCAGACCGCACATTCTGCGTATGCCGCAGGCAGTTAACTCTCCATAACGCTCATAGCCTCCATGGGCAAACCAAAACCCCACAAGACAAAAGGGCAGCCAGAAAACTTTTCCTATCTGATAAAATATGCCGTCTGCGTGGAGTTTTTGATTTTTATAAAGATAAGATACGTTCATCAATAATAAAGCTCATCCGTCAATTCATTGAGAAATGTCCTGTAAGCAGAAGTACCGCTGGCAATCATTGCAACTATGGCAATCATTACCGCAAAACCGCCGGTTATAATGCCTGCAATGGCCATGCCTTTACCGTCATATTTAAAGCAAATCGTAATAATTCCAAGGACAATTGCTGCAACGGCAAGAACGGCACTGAACAGGGTTAGGCAGCAGCAAAGCAGGGAACATATTCCGCAGACTAAAGAGGCAATGGCAAAGCCGATATTTCCGCCCCCCTGCTTCTCCATATCCTGACCGGAAGAATAGTACTGGGTCTGGTTCGTATCATAATAATTATTGTAGGAACTATTGTTATAGGAATTACTGCTGCTATTATACCCCTGGGAATCAGGTCCGTAGCTGATCTTTATCTCATCCTGAACCGGAATGGGCGTGGGCTTTTCTTCCTCGGCGTCCGTTATCTTTTCATAAACAGGCTTTGTCTCTCCGCCCGAAAATACACCTTCCTTCTGTTCTGACGGTTCTGCCAAAGCGGATGCTCTCTCCAGCCGGGAACCACAGTTACTGCAAAATTTAGAATTTACATCATTTTCACTGCCACACTGCGTACAGTAAATGGTTTTCTTATCTTCGCTCATGTTATCTCCTCTTCCACATCAAAAAAGTATTTAGTTTTATTGTAATGGAAGACTCCCCAAATGTCCATACAAATATTTTAATGCGGCGTCGAAAGAAAACTTATAAAATCACCTCAAAATCTCTTTTATTTCTGCTATACTATGTCCCTCTTTTTTTAGTTTCTGGATTTCATTCACCTGGCCCACAGCCCTTTCCCGCGGAAATCTGCGGGTCAGGTTTTCCTCCTCCTGCTCAAAGTCCAAAAGCCCCTCCTCCGTATAATATTTCAACGTGCTGTAGCGGCAGTTGGTAATTCTGACCAGCTCACCAATTGAAACGTATTCTGACCCCATTATTTTTTCCATTGTTCTCTGTCTGGACATATACTCACCTACCTGTATACCGGCAAAAGTTCTATTCCCTGAATAGGCACCTTACAGCTTCGGGTGCTGGGAAAGATTCTGTAATACTTATTGTCCACTTTGATAAAACGCTCACTCCCCATGGGAACTTCTTCACATACATGTCCGTTGCTTCTTAAAAATTCAATAGTTTTCCTCCTCCGTTCTTCAACAGTTGTTCCGACAATGACCATATCAATAAATATTGCCTGCTTTCTGTCCAGAAAAGGGAACAGCAAATTGACACCTTCCAGATATGGATTTTTGAATAGATTGGTCTTTGCCCTTAAAAATCCTAAATATGCATTGCGGATTCCGCTGTAGAATTCGGTTTCCAGAAGCGCTTTGTAAAAAGGTGTTGCTGCCATCATTTCAATCATGCGGCTCTGTATCTGTTCCTGTTCCTCCACGGAAAAAATATCATGCATGCATCCGGTCTCCCTGCAAAGATACAACAGACATACTGTCTCTAAAGAAGCCTCCCCCGGTTCCAGTATTTCTGCACGGATACTTTCTACAATGCGCTGGTATTCTCTCAACTCACTGCGATACTCCCTTATAGTGACATTGGCCGTATAATAGGTCATATCACAGCCTAAAAGATTGGGGATCTCTGTCAGCGCCTCTTCAGCCTTTAAGGCAGCAGTCATTTCTTTTTCTAATTTGTGCCTTTCCTTTTTGGACATTTTCCTTACTCTGCTGATTTCCCCTGCAAGCTGTTCCCCAAAGGAAGCACTATTTTTCATGCTTCCGTTGGAAATCATTTTTTGAAGGACTTCTGCCATAGCGATCCCTGACAGTGCCACTTTCTTGGCCACCGTATCATGTATGGCGTCCATTCCGTCAAGAGAAATTAATGCAAACTGTTCTGATAATGAATATTCTTTCATATAAACCGCCCTCTCTTTAT
>QXWO01000001.1 GCA_009911035.1 Lachnospiraceae bacterium | reverse complement strand
CTACTTACTACTTACTACTTACTACTTACTACTTACTACTTACTACTTACTACTTACTACTTACATTTTATAGGTTTATAGAAAGAATGTCAATAGGCATTTGCTGGAAAATCTGTCAGCAAAATACTATGATTCTTGAGGGCGTCGTCTGGGGCGGAATACTTCTTGTAGTCACAGAATAATAAACCAACAGAGTCCTGTCGGCCGGATTGCAGTTAAACTTCTGCCCGTTCACAGTCTCTATGTTTGTATTTCCCCCAATGTTTAACTGTAAAGAACGATCCCCTGCTAACAGATTGCGGTCAAAATAGCCAAACATTACCTGCTCATTTCTTCCCGTCACTGCAATAATGCGGGCCTGATAGCGGGGTGGAAAAATCAGCGGCACCGGCAGGCTCCCGTCATAAAACGCTGTTACCCGCATCCCTGTCCTGAGCTGTCTGTTATCAATGATCTGTGTCTGTGAATCCACCATAAAATTGACGATTCCATCCTCTGTCCGCAGGGACATCATTTGACTGCAACAGTCATTTCCTCTTGAAATATTTAAAATTGTTCCGCTTACGGGAATATAATCTATATACGACATAAAAAAACCTTTTTTCTTAAAATATGCTCTCATTTTATAGAAAGTTACAAAAAACATCAGGATAACAAACGCTGCCACGCTCCGCGAGACAGCTTATTGTCACAAGCTGTATAGTATCATACCCCACAGTTTCTTTTATAGACATACTTATGAAACCTATATTTTTTACTGCAAATCCTCACTTTTTTCTGCTTCGATAGCTCTTTTTGTTGCCTTAGTCATCATTTTTCCAATGAATAAAGGGTGTCGATAAGAAAACTTCATTTGTGCTGTTTGAATTGCAGAGTGACAAATCACAAACTTTTTTATCCAGATACGATCAGCCAGCCCATATCCAACTTTTTTGCTTCTGCCTTGAATTCTATTGGAACAGAAATTCCTGATGCTGATTTTGTATTTGTCAACGAATCATGAAGTGTTATCACAGCCTATAATGAAAATAGGAGGGGCTGGCTCCACTACTGTTTTAGCTTCCTGTCTTGATTTATAATAGTTTTAGGCAGGATTAAGTTTGGACGCACCTTGGAGGATCTGCACCCCGTTTGTCAACGTAAATGTTTTGCCCTTGAGCACAGCATATTGTCGCGCCTTTTATGGTTAGCACGAGTAGCAAAGTCCGTATTACCTCGGGCAAATCTCCTGCCCATTCTATTGCAAAGGAGATGCTCTGTATGAAAGACCTTCTGGAAATTTCTTGTGGGCTGGATGTCCACAAAGATAAAATTGTTGCCTGTATCCTGACTGGCCCTTTGGGTAAGCCGACAAACTCTGAAATCCGGGAGTTTACCACCTTAATCCCGGATATGATTGCTTTACGGGACTGGATCATTTCACAAAACTGCCATCATGTCGCTATGGAAAGCACGGGCATTTACTGGATGCCTGTTTATGAAATACTGGAAGAGGCCTTTTCCGGAAACATTACTTTGCTTGTTGTAAATGCACGCCATATGAAGAATGTCCCAGGCAAAAAAACAGATATGCGGGATTCCGAATGGATCTCCACCTTACTACGCACCGGACTTTTGAATGGAAGCTTCATTCCTGAAAAAAACAATACGAGAGTTCCGTGACTTAAACCGTTACCGCAAAAGCGTCATCCGTGACATCACAACTCAGAAAAACAGGGTTGAGAAATTCCTGCAAAGCTCCGGTTTCCGCTTATCCTCTTTTATTTCTGATATTTTTGGCGCTTCCGGCAGGAACATCATCCTGCACCTTTAAAAGAACACCTTGCCGAAATCGAAAAGAACCTTGAGGCGCTGCCATGAACAAAGCATCCATGTCTGTGAATGGTAACATAAATTTTTCAAAGTTCATAAATTTCTGCTTGACTTTTTATTTGCAGACTGGATTTAGAGTTTTTGGAGTGAACCCTAAAAACTCTAACCCCGATTTTACAAGAGAACGCCATATATTTCACTACACGTTCTTATTTGACGCTTACTTTACATCAATTTTACAATGCTGCGATATTGGATTTGATTTTTGTCCTGTATGATATAGCTGTCACTTCAAGAAATAATAAAAAGCAAAGGAGATTCAAAAAAATGAAAACATCAAAAAAATACTTGGCATTTGCCCTTGTGAGTGTTCTAATACTCTCTGCATTAACGGGGTGCGGTAATAAGAACGGGGGCGATTCCGGCAAGTTCGACACGTCAAGAGAGATCAATGTACTTACCCGCGAAGATGGTTCGGGGACACGCGGCGCGTTCATAGAGCTGTTTGGAATTGAGCAGAAAAATGAAGCGGGAGAAAAAATTGACTATACAGCAGACATCGCCGCCGTTACAAATTCTACGTCTGTTATGATGACAACGGTTGCCGGGGATTTATACTCTATCGGATATATTTCTCTTGGCTCCATGAATGATACTGTAAAGGCGATTCAGATCGACGGCTGCGAAGCAACGATTGAAAATATCAAAAATGGTACATATAAGATCGCGCGTCCCTTTAACATTGCAACAAAAGACGGTTTGAGTGACACGGCGCAGGATTTTATCGACTTTATTATGAGTGCGGACGGTCAAGCGGTGATTGAGGAAAATGGATATATTTCTGTATCTGATGCGGGAAGTTACAGCGGAGAAATGGATTCGGGCAAAATTATTGTAGCGGGTTCCAGCTCTGTCACCCCGGTTATGGAAAAACTCAAAGAAGCCTATCTTGAGAGAAATCCGGGCGTTACGATTGAGATACAGCAAAGCGATTCTTCTACTGGTATGTCTGACACGATAGACGGAACCTGCGATATAGGCATGGCTTCCCGTGAGCTGAAAGATTCCGAAATGGAAAAAGGACTGACCGCTACCGTAATTGCAATGGACGGTATTACAGTGATTGTTAATAATGACTGTCCCATAAATAACCTTACAAGTGAACAGGTAAAAGATATTTTTATGGGTAACGTGGTTCATTGGAGTGAAATATCACAGTAGGATTTTAAGGGGCTGCGGTAAGAAAGCCGCCGCCCCTTTTCAATAAGGAGCATGATTATGAAGAATATAAAAGAAAAAGTGATGAAACTGCTTTTTTTCCTGACAGCCCTTGTTTCCATAGCAGCGGTAATTCTAATCTGCATATTCCTGTTTGCAAGCGGTATCCCTGCAATAAAAGAAATAGGCGTTTTCAAGTTTTTGCTGGGTACAAGCTGGAAACCTGCAAATAATCTCTATGGGATTCTCCCTATGATCGTCGGCTCTTTCTATGTAACTGCCGGAGCATTGATTATTGGCGTACCGATTGGAATATTGACAGCGGTATTCATGGCAAGATTTGCTCCGAGAAGTATCTATGCGCCTTTGAAAGCTGCTGTTAATCTAATGGCGGGGATTCCGTCGGTTGTGTACGGTTTTTTTGGATTGGTAGTCTTAGTGCCTTTTATCCGGGAAGCCTTTGGCGGGCGCGGTATGAGTGTACTTACTGCTTCTGTCCTGCTGGGGCTGATGATTTTACCTACCATTATCAGCGTTTCGGAAACTTCAATCCGGGCTGTCCCGGAAAGTTACTATGAGGGAGGGCTTGCTCTTGGAGCTTCCCATGAAAGAAGTGTATTTTTTACGGTTCTTCCCGCAGCAAAGAGCGGTATTTTTGCAGGGGTTGTATTAGGGATTGGGCGGGCAGTCGGTGAAACAATGGCGGTTATGATGGTTGCCGGAAATCAAGCGGTTATCCCGGACAGTATGCTTTCTGGCGTTCGGACACTGACCACAAACATTGTATTGGAAATGGGATATTCTACGGATTTACACCGTGAAGCGTTAATTGGTACGGCTGTTGTTCTGTTTGTTTTCATTCTCATTATCAATCTGTCCCTCTCCCTGTGGGGAAGGAGGGTGAAATAAATGGTTGGGAAATTGAAACGGAAATGGTGCGCATACAGACGCGACCCTAAATCTTTTGTTCTCTTTCTTTCTGTATGCCTTGCAGCATTGATCACAATGCTTGCGCTTATTTTTATTATTGCATATATATTGATAAAAGGGATTCCAAATTTAACGCTGGATTTATTTGACAGCAAATATACAACAGAAAACGTGTCCCTGTTTCCGGCACTTATCAATACACTGTTCATTATGCTGCTTTCTCTGCTGTTTGCGGTTCCCGTAGGAATTGGCGCTGCAATTTATCTGACAGAGTACGCAAGACGGGGAAATAAACTTATTTCTATCGTAGGTATTACCGCTGAAACATTGTCCGGGATTCCGTCAATCGTTTATGGGCTGTTCGGTTCCCTGTTCTTTGTAAAATATCTTGGGCTGGGGTTATCTTTGCTGTCCGGGGCTTTGACTTTGAGCATTATGATTTTGCCGCTTATTATGCGGACAACAGAAGAAGCCTTGCGAAGCGTTCCCGACAGTTACCGTGAGGGCAGCTTTGGGCTTGGAGCCGGAAAGCTACAAACCGTATTCTCTATTGTCCTGCCCTGCGCCGTTCCGGGTATTTTGTCCGGCGTTATTCTTGGAATCGGGCGTATCGTCGGGGAATCGGCGGCACTGATCTTTACTGCCGGAACCGTTGCAGAAATAGCAACAAGTATTTTTTCGTCGGCAAGAACTTTATCCGTCCATATGTATTCTATTTCTGGCGAGGGACTGTATATCAAGCAGACTTACGCAACTGCGGTTGTATTATTGGTTGTTGTCATTCTGATAAATGCACTTTCCGGATTTGTGGCAAAAAAGATAGGAGGTAAAAATACAGATGGATAAGATCATGGTTGAGGATTTGGATTTATTCTACGGAAACTTTCAAGCCTTGAAAAAAATAAATGTGGCGTTTAAGGAACACGAAATTACCGCGCTGATCGGACCGTCAGGCTGCGGTAAATCGACATTATTAAAAACATTGAACCGAATGAATGACTTGGTGGAGGGCTGCCACATCAAAGGGACTATCCGTTTAGACGGTGAAGATATTTATGGAAATATGGATATTAACCTGCTGCGTAAACGTGTGGGAATGGTATTTCAAAAACCGAATCCGTTCCCTATGAGCATTTATGACAATGTTGCCTTTGGAGCAAGGACGCATGGTATCCGTTCTAAAGCTGCGCTGGACGAAATTGTAGAGCGTTCCTTAAAAGGGGCGGCAATTTGGGACGAGGTAAAAGACAGGCTGAAAAAATCTGCGCTTGGTATGTCGGGCGGTCAACAGCAGCGTCTTTGCATTGCCCGCGCTTTGGCGGTGGAGCCGGAAGTTTTGCTGATGGACGAACCGACCAGCGCACTTGACCCTATTTCCACGGCAAAGGTAGAGGAACTTGCCGCAGAATTAAAAAAGGACTATACCATTATCATTGTGACACATAATATGCAGCAAGCACTCCGAATTTCCGACAGGACAGCGTTTTTCCTGCTTGGGGAAATGGTGGAGTTTGGAGAAACAGAAAAATTATTCTCCATGCCGCAGGACAAGCGGACAGAGGATTATATTACGGGGAGGTTTGGATAATGCGCCTAAAATTTGATGAACAGTTAAATTTATTAAATAAAGAGTTGATTACAATGGGGGCTTTTTGTGAAAATGCGATTGCTATGTCCGCAAAAGCTCTGACAGAGGGGAATCCCGCGCTTGCAAAGGCTGTTCCCGATCTCTCTGTTCAGATAGACCACAAGGAGCGCGAAATTGAAACTATGTGTCTAAAGCTGCTCTTACAGCAGCAGCCCGTGGCAAAAGATTTGAGGGTTGTATCGTCCGCGCTGAAAATGGTGACAGATATGGCAAGAATCGGAGATCAATCCGCAGACATAGCGGAAATTATCACATTAGCCAATATCCACGCCACCGACGACACACAGGTTATCCATAATATGTCGGTTGCTGTCATTAAAATGGTAACGGACAGTATTGACGCTTTTGTAAAAAAGGATATGCAGATGGCGAAAGCCGTGATAGATTATGATGATGTGGTGGATTCCTTTTTCGATAAGGTGAAGAAAATGTTGATTGAACTTTTCAGCAAGCCCGAAACAGACGGTGAGTATGCCATAGACCTGTTAATGATTGCAAAATATTTTGAACGTATCGGAGATCATGCGGTCAATATTGCAAAATGGGTTCTGTTCTCAATCACAGGGAACAAAGAGGGGTGAACATACCGCCATTGATGAAATATAGGTAATATGGTATGATTGAGTTCGCCAGAATGCACAGAGATTCGGATTGGAAGATGTCTGCTAAAGCATACCCGAATCTCGCACCAAGACTTGTGGGCAAGCCTTGAATACCACAGGAAAGAAAGGAGCAGATTTATATGATTTATTGTGTCGAGGACGACAGCTCTATCCGTGATCTGATGATATACACATTAAATTCTGCCGGATTTAAAGCAAAAGGTTTTGACTGCGCGGACAGCCTTTTTGACGCTTTGCAGACAGAAAAACCCCAGCTTATTATGCTTGATATAATGCTTCCCGGCGAAGATGGCATTTCCATATTGAAAAAACTGCGTATGCAGCCAGCAACAGAGGACATTCCTGTTATTATGGCAACAGCCAAAGGAACCGAATACGACAAAGTAACCGGGCTTGACTTGGGAGCTGATGATTACCTTGCAAAGCCGTTTGGCATGATGGAAATGATTTCCCGTGTGAAAGCGGTATTGCGCCGTACAAGCCCGAAAGAAGAAACAAAAAAGCTAAAAATTGGAAATTTAGAATTGAATTTGGAAACATATATTGTACTTGTAAACAACGAACGGGTTCAGTTGACACTGAAAGAACATAAGCTGCTCCATACTTTTATGGAAAACCCCGGACGGGTGTTTACACGCGATCAGCTTCTTGAAATGATATGGGGCATTGACTACATAGGCGAAACCCGAACCGTAGATGTTCACATTGGAACACTCCGAACAAAATTAGGCGAATGTGGGAGCTATATTGAAACGGTACGGGGAGTTGGGTATCGAATGGAGGGGGAAATATGACGAAACGAATTTTTCGTTCAATCTGCCTTGTCGCATTGACTGTTTTTTTTGCGTCTGTTGTCCTGTTCATGGGTGTTCTATATGAATACTTTTCAAATGTTGAACAGGCACAGCTAAAAATGCAGACAACCCTTGCCGCACAGGGCGTTACAAATGAGGGCGTTGATTATTTCCATGATTTGAAAGTGAAAAATTATCGTATATCGTGGATTGATGCAGAGGGAAATGTTATTTTTGATAGTGCGTCTGATACTTCGGAAATGGAAAATCATTTAGAGCGGGAAGAAGTGCGGGAAGCCCTTTCTTCGGGCTATGGTGAAAGCAGACGGTATTCTGCTACTTTGATGGAGCGTTCGTTTTATTCCGCTCAGAAACTTGATGATGGCACCATATTACGGCTTTCCATATCTCAAAATTCTATCTTGACGCTCCTTTTAGGCATGACACAGCCGATTTGCATTATATTTGTGATCGCGCTGATTCTTTCTATTGTTTTGGCTATTCAAGTTTCAAAAAAAATAGTAAAGCCATTAAATGAAATTGATCTTGATAATCCGTTGTCAAATGAGGGCTATGATGAGCTTTCCCCTTTTTTACGGCGTATTGACAGCCAGCAAAAACAGCTACGGGGACAGAAAGCTGAACTTCTCCAAAAAAAGAATGAATTAAATACGATTATCGGCAGCATGAATGAGGGCATGATTCTCCTAAATCAAAAAGGAAAAATTATCAGTATAAACCCTGCGGCAAGAAAACTGTTAGACGCTGACACAGACTGTATCGGTTCTGATATGCTGTCCTTGTGCCGTAATCTTGAATTGCAGGAAATCCTTACGAAAGCCTTGCAAGGGGAACGGGGCGAGAACATTATCCGGCTGTATGGAGAAAGCTATCAAATTGACGCCGATCCGATCACTTCTGAAAATATTGTGAAAGGAGCCGCACTTTTCTTTTTCAATGTGACGGAAAAAGAAAAAGCGGAACAGATACGCCGAGAATTTACCGCTAATGTGTCCCATGAATTAAAAACTCCGCTTCACTCCATTTCCGGGTATGCGGAGCTTTTGAAAAACGATATGGTAAAGGAGAACTATAAAATACCTTTTGCCGGAAAGATTTATGATGAAGCCGGACGTATGATACGGCTTGTAGATGACATTATCAGTCTTTCGCACCTTGACGAAGGCGCGGGCGATATGCAGAGGGAAAATATCGACTTATACACATTGGCAGAAAAGGCGGTACAGAGCTTAGAGTCACAGGCAGATACTGTATGTGTTGCATTGGAGCTTTCCGGCGTTCCGGCTCCCCTTAACGGCATACCCCAGCTTTTATACAGTGTGATTTATAATCTTTGTGACAATGCGATTAAGTATAATCACGAAAACGGAAAAGTAATGGTGAACATACAGAATGAAAACAGCATGGTAGTTTTATCAGTGGAGGACACAGGGATAGGAATTGCCCCCGAACATCAAGAGCGGATTTTTGAGCGTTTCTATCGTGTTGATAAGAGCCATTCTAAGGCAGTAGGGGGAACCGGGCTTGGGCTTTCTATTGTGAAACACGCCGCTAAAATCCATAATGCCAAAGTTGATGTAAAAAGCCATGCTGGAAAAGGCACGACGGTTATTGTAACATTTCCCAAATAAAAAATTTGAACTGTTTTTACTAAAAGCTGAACCGATAACATGCATAATCAGCAGTTATCGGTTCGGTTAATCCGCTTCAATTTGTTAATTAAAAAGCTACACTATACAAATATTGAGCATATCAATACAATTATTATAGACATTACCATAATTCCAATGAATCCTCCGCATCCATCCACATTTGCATATTCCCTTCAAGATACAGTCCTTGCGTATTCAAGCGACTCATCTATTGCCAGAGCATTTAAGGCACATTCAGAGCAGGGAGTAGTTTTCAATCCTTCTTCCATTGCAGTCTATCCGCAAGAAATAACCTGTATAAGTGTATACGTCAATGCTGTTATGGAGGATATTGTATGTTGCATAAATCATATTCATATTTAATCTGTCCTCTTTTCATTGATTTTTTGAAAGCATTTCAATCAGTTTACCAATTCCCGTATATTTTGTGTTATAATGTTTTATGTGATTTTGTTTCCCTTATTTTTTCCCTTATCAGGGTTCGTAATGCCCTGTGGGAAGATATAATACAAGGGAAACAATAAGGGAAAGCTCATCTGCGATAAACTTAGTATTTTCAAGGGTTAGCCGAGATTTTAATAACAAAATATAACAGCTAATATTTCCCTTAAAAAACATCAAATCACAATCGGAATTGATGGAGGGCAAGTATGGAATATAAGGACTATATTAAGCAAGGCTTGAATGGAAACGCCCCATTAAAATTAATATTATGCGGAAATATACAGGGGACGGAAAATGATAAAGTAGGTGTTGTATCAGTTGTGTATGCTACAAATGATAAAGACTTAGCAGAACAAAAAATGAATGAATTGATTGCCGTCAATCCTAATAATTATTACATGGTTTATAGTGTGCCACTAAATGTCGATTTGACAGAACTTTCTCACTATCCTTCAATAGCAATTTCTAAAGATGATTTACAATAAAAGCAATTCCAGTTTATCGGTCTAATAAAAGTCCAAAACAGGGCGGCGGGGCAGATGTTGACAATCCCGCCGCCTTGCTTGTTATCGCTCCATATCCTGCGCCTTGCGTGGTTGCCGTTCCCGCTGTTCCTGTTGCAAGATACTGTAAACGCTCTTTCTGATTTTCCCGGCTTCTTTCACTTCCTCTTTCAATACAAGATACCGCTGATTGAGCGTTTTCCTCTCGGCGGTCAGCTTGGTGTATTTTTCTTTCCATGCCTTTGTCGGGATTGTGGTTTTTCCGTTCATCACGCCTTTGAGATAGTCTTTCGCCGCTGTAAGCAAGACTTCGGGTTTCTGGCTTTTCCCTTGTGGTATTCACTGCAATAGGCTATGTGCCGCTTGCCGCCGTTCCTGTAATCTATCCGTATGTGCATTTTTGCGCCGCAGTCCTTACAGAAAAGCAAGCCCGACAAAGGGTGGATTTCCCCGTCCCCGTTTGGTCGCTTGACGGGGGCGTTTTCCAAAATCCGCTGTACGTTTTCAAAATCGGTGCGGTCGATAACCGGCGCATGGACATTTTCGGTAATCTGCCACTGGCTTCTGTCTACATAGTGGTTTCGTTTGTCGCGGAAATGCTTTGTGGTCTTGAAGTTTACAACGTCGCCGCAATACTCCTGCCTTGTTAGGATATGGGTCAGCGTAGCTTTGTTCCACTTGTAACGGTTTTCCTCGTTCAGCGTCTTATTTTTACAAGTTCCCCGCCCCGGGGGCTTTCACATAACCATAGGGGGCTTCGGTTGCGATTGGCTTGCCACTCATGCCTTTGGTCTTAATGCCCGTTTTCACTTTCTTGCTGATGTCCTTTGCGTACCACTCTGACATGATATTGATGAACGGCGCAAACTCCAATGTGTCGGGCTTTTCGCTGTCTATCCCGTTGTTTACCGCGATAAAGCGTACGTTGTTTCTGCGGAAAATCTCCATAGCGTTTCCCACTTGGAGATAGTCGCGTCCCCAACGGGTCATGTCTTTCATAATGCACACTCCGACTTTGCCGTTTTCTACGTCCTCTATCATGTGGGAGTAGGCAGAACGGTCAAAAAACCTGCCGCTTTCGTCGTCAATGTAGTGCCGGATATTGGTTAATTTTAACTGTCTGGCATAGCTTTCCAGAAATTTCTTCTGGTTCTGTATGGAGTTACTTTCGCCGCCGTCCCTGTCCTCGTCCCCCACGGATAGGCGGGAGTAAAGGGCTGTGATTTTGCTGTAATCATTCATGTGCATATCCTCCTGCGTCAATATAGGTGTTGCTTACAGTTAAGATTATGCACCTCAGGCTGTGTATACATCTTCATAGCGATATACTGACTCGGCATTGTACGCATTTTACTGAAAAAATTATGAGATATAGTAACTCCCAATTTTCTTAACTCTTTCAACACGACATTCTGCCCTATTCCACCCTACAGTAATTCTCACACGCTAGGGATTACGCCTGCTTTTGTCTTTCATTTTAAATACATTGCCTGTTCCATTCGCACGTCTCATACCCAATACCTCCCAAAAATATTTTAAAAATGTAAACTTCTACTATTTATGGCTGGCATTGCCAATGCACTCACGAAAAACAAATCTTACCATATGAAGGCATTCTCTGACACATCTGAAGCACCTGACACCACATGAGGCAAAAGTGTGTCTTGTGTGTCTTATAGAGTGTGTCTTGTATGTGTCTTGTACGGGTCTTGCCCATAAAAAAAGAGGGCTAACCAAACCATTTTCTGGCTTGATTAACCCCCAAAATACGGGCTTTTCTTAGAATTTGCCTTCCTTAGCGGCTTCCTCAACGGAAACAGCGAGTGCCGGATTTAAGCCATTTTTAAGACATATATGTCTTGCACGGGTCTTACCCATAAAACCCTAAAGCAAGCCAAAACATATAAGAAAAAAGGCAATCAAAACATGCCAGCCACAATATTGAAGTGCTATACTAAAGTTGTAACGGGAGTGGCTAATAAGATATAATCAAAATCACAAGAAAAGAGGTACTCATTATGTCACAAAACTACACTCCCGAATTTAAAAAGAAGATTGTCCGACTCCACGAGGAAGAAGGACGAACCTACAAAAGTATCACCGCAGAGTATGGCGTATCCAAAGCCAGCATCTCCAAGTGGTGCAGTGAATTCAGCAAAGAATGCCAGACAGACCCTAAAGCCCAGGAAGATTATGACTCCATGAAGGAGAACCTCCGGTTAAAACGGGAGAATGAAGAATTACGGAAGGAGATTGCATTCCTAAAAAAAGCGGCGGCATTCTTTGCAAAGGAAATCGATTAGAGGCTTATCGATTTATTGATGATCATCAGGAGGATTTCGGCGTCCGCTGGCTCCTGCGGCGGCTAGGAATCTGCCCGAATGCCTACTATAACTACCGGAAGCATCGGAAGGCAGATTATTATGCCCAAAAAGCGGTGGTCCAGGAGCAGATCCGCAGCATCTACCACAGCCATCATGGAGTGGACGGTTACCGCAGCATGACCGTCTATCTAAAGCGGGCAGGGAACAGCTACAGCGCTGCGACTATCCATAAATACATGAACACGCAGATGGGTCTGCGCTCCATCGTCCGCCCCAAAAAGCCGGGGACAAAGCCAGGCAAGCCCCATAAGGTATTCGAGAATAAATTAAAGCAGGACTTCCATGCAGACAAGCCGAACCAGAAATGGTGCACGGATTTCACATATCTGTTCCTGAAAAATGGGGATGTGCGTTATAACTGTACTATCATAGACCTCCATGACAGAAGCGTGGTGGCAAGCATAACGGACCGCCATATCACCAGCGACCTTGCGATTCGCACACTGGAAAAAGCATTAGAATCTCAACGTCCGGCAAAAGACAATCTGATCCTGCACAGTGATCAGGGGAGCCAGTATACGTCAAAAGCTTTCATAGAGTTTTGCGAATCTGTCCATGTGATCCAGAGCATGAGCAAGACCGGATATCCATACGACAACGCGCCGATGGAGAGATACTTCAATACTCTGAAGAACGAATGCACCAATCTGTACGAATTTCGGACAGAGGAGGAACTGTATCAGACTGTGGAGGAATTCGCCTATACCACCTACAATCATGTGCGCCCGCACAGCCATAACAGCTACCGCACACCATATCAGGCGAGAATGACCGCATAACGAGCGGCGGGAGCAGTCTTCCTGATTGGATTGCTTGACTATCCAAAATCGGAGGTGGCAGGTTTTGTCAATGGCATGGCCGCGCAGCGGTGCGAAGCACCATTGATAAAAGCTGACAATTCCGATAGCATCCAGACAACAATCCAACAAATTTTTAGCCACAAGTGTTACAAAAAAGCTTGACCACTACATATAATATCTGCCCTTTTATATATGCATCTTAACTCTGAGACACAGAAAAAGCAAGTCTTACGCCGACTTGCTTTCTTTACCATTTCTGTCTGAATCATTCATAAATTCCTTCACATATTTTTCACCGCATCTTCAAACTCCTGCTCTGTCTCTACAAAACGGTAAGGCTCATATTCCCCATATGCAGAAGGACGGCTTATTGTCACAAGCTGTATAGTATCATACCCCACAGCCCGCATCAGCTTTTCTTTAAAATCCGCTAAATGCTGGCCGTGCGTCATCTGCAACGCAAGGCACCCTACATCATTAAACTTCTTAGCAACCAGATAGCACATTCTCCAACACCTCCTTAAACTCATTTTCATTTCTAATTCTGGCATCTTCATATGTCTAGCGCAACATGCTTCCTATGTGGTTTTCATATTTTCTTTTATAGACATACTTATGATGCCAGTTATTCAACTGTCTGTCATAAAAAGTATTATACTGGATTTCTATCGGGTAGTGGAAACTGCTCATTTGAAAATAGACATGCACTCCCCTATAGCCATCATCTTTTGCCTTGCCGCCAGTCATATCTGCCACACGTATTTTATCTAATGCAGCCATATCCAAAATTTCTCCATAGCTGTCACAAAGTGTGCGGAATCCCAGCATATCATTGAACACTTTTGCTGTCTGGTGGTCTGGATAATACCTGTCATATTTCATCATTGCCGACTGAATACTTTTTATACGGTAGTCTATCACTACCCCACGGAGCAGCTCGCAGGTATCATACCATTTGTTTACCAACACTAATTCTTCAAATAACGCATTTTTTCAAAATAGTGAAGATTTTTCTTTAACCTTACACCCAACGCTGACTGGTAGGATAAGTCTCTTAGTAATTCCAACGATAATCCATCTTTTTTCAAAATATCTTCCAAGCAATCACCTCAAGCATATATTATCATATTGCGTCAGTATCTGCCAGTCTGAGAACTGAAAATATACCTTACATCTGTTCCATTTTCCTGAAATTCCTGACTTATCCCACCAACATGCTTTTTCTCAACATCACATAGGCTTACGCTTCATTATAAACATATCCAGTATACTCATAAAATAACTTGGGACTGATATAGTAATCATACTGTTTACTGTCTTCCTTCCTAAACGCAAGTCCAATTGGCAGAATACCTTTAATCATAGCCTGTCTTATAAACTGCTGGTCTTTTTTCATAATTCTCGCTGCCTCTGTAACTGGTATACCTTCACCTGTAAATCTAATCTCTGCGCCCATTCTCAAACTCCTCCTTGTAATTTCTTTGTTGCAACTTTCTTACCTGCAAATTTTCTGCTCAAAGACAAAACCCTCCCTAAATTTTGATAGGGTAAATACACAAACTGAGTTGTTCCCTCACATAAATGCCATCTTGCACAATAAAAAGGCATCTAAGCCAAAATATTCATTTATAAGAATACTCAGCTTAGATGCCTCACCATATGCTTCAAAAAACCACACTTTCCAACTCACAGAAGCCGGAGAAACACTGCCCTGACAAAACTGTCTTATATTTTTCGCCATGCACAGCCGTACCCTAGGCAGAGAAAGCCTGCACTGGCATATCTTACAGAAACGCTTTCAATACCCCTGACACGAAAAAAGAAAGCCTTACTTTTCAGCAAAGCCTTCTTCCATCAAAAACCGCTTGTGTACCACATCACCGCCAGCAGGGTCAGCCGTCGCTCTAATATATCCCAATACACCTGAATTCCAATACTTTCTCCACATATCTGATTAACTGGATAACGGTGACAGAACCTTTTTAAACACATCGTAATTCCTTGTATCTACCATCTGGCAGTATACCGCAAGCTCAATAACCCTGAAGCATCTTAAATAGCCCCCAAGTATCCCTGACACCGCTTCCGCCACGATGGCAGGCGGGTTCTGGAACGCACCACAGCCAAACGCACCCAGAACCATGACCTCTGCGCCCTTTGCCGCCGCTATATCAAGAACCCTGCTTATACGCTTTTTATGCAGCTCTAGTAAGTCTGCGGACTGAATGGCAACTGCTTTGCTGCCGGAATCTGGGTTCATTGCATTGCCCGGTATATTGCTCAGGTTTGGGGCTGCACAGGATATCACGTCTGTCTCATACCAAGAGGCTTCCTCCAGTATCTTTTCCGTAATGTCATCCCTGAAAACCGTGACCTTTGACGTATAAATGCAGTCATTGTTATACAGGGCTCTCATGCGCCCCGCTTTTAACGCCTCACGGTGCGCATTGTGAAAACGGCTTACCGCCGTCTCATCTGAAATGCAGGCATACAGGGTACTGCACCGGCAAATGGATTCTTCCTGCGCATTGAGCCTTTCGCAACGCCTCCTCCTGGATTTGATGCAGATGCAAAGTTAAGCACGCAGACTTTCATGCCTGGATACCCCGCTGCCGCCTCAAGACACCTCCTCTGTGACACCAGCATCTTTGCCGGCGCATCATATCTGCCCGCCGGTGGCACCACCTCCATATCTTCCGTTATAACTCTCTGGTTATCTTGGGAAAAAGATATGGAATCCGCCAGCCTCCTGTCTCTGCCATAAATCCACCTGGTCTCCTCAAAAATTTCTTTTCTTTCCTCACTTGGTTTTTTATTCATCACATCCGCCAACCTTTCTTCTTATTTTATTATAAATCCAAATCCTCTGCTGAAAACAGGCATTTTCCATTCACTGTATCGGGCGAAAACAGCCCTTCCCCCACAAAATCTTCCTCTTTCACGACAGTGACCTCCCCAGACTTACACACAATGTCACCACATGAGCCTTTGAATACAAAAGGTTCCCCGACGTTTTCTATATGCACCGCCTTAAGGCCGTCTGACCAGTGGTAAGGCTGCACTGAGAAAACTGACGGGAATATCCTCCAGTCGCACAGCCCTCTCATCCAATCCGCCACTATGACGCTGTTCTGAAACATTCCCGTATGCACTTTGATCTGGATGGGCGCAACGGAGCCGTCCTGCGCCTTAAAGTACGCTTCGCACACGCCCAGCCCGCCTGTCATAACCACATAAAGCTCACTGGGTTTCAAAAACCAATGCACTCACGAAAAACAAATCTTACCATATGAAGGTATTCTCTGACACATCTGAAGCACCTGACACCACATGAGGCAAAAGTGTGTCTTGTGTGTCTTATAAAGTGTGTCTTGTATGTGTCTTGTACAGGTCTTGCCCACAAAAAAAGAGGGCTAACCAAACCATTTTCTGGCTTGATTCCCCCCCATACGGGCTTTTCTTAGAACTTGCCTTCCTTGGCAGCTTCTTCAACGGAAACTGTCAGCCTTGATTTTATAGGGATTTAAGGGCTATTTGTGTGCTACTTGTGTGTAACGCACCTAAATTTTTATCTATTTTTGAACACTTACAGACATTTTCTTTTTCTCTGCTCAAGCATAAATTCCACTTGTCTTTTATGCTTTTCATACTCTGCCTGTAATTCAGCCCGGCGTAAAGCTATACATTCTATCGTAGAGGTAAATCCATGCTCATTAAATTTATTCATGCTGTTTCTGTATGCTCCTGCTTCCACAATATCAAATTTTTCTAACAACTCACGCTTTGCCTTGCCTATCCGCAGCCGCCGCAGTCCTTTTTCCTTTGTCTGTCTTACTCGCTCTATGGTTATGCCTTGCTCTCTGGCTACTGCTACCATTGTCCGATTATTTATGAATATCTCCCTTATTATATTATTCTCTCTATCACTTGTAAAACGCTCCACAATGCCCCATAATTCACTTTTAGAGTGTTCGGCATACAATTTTATCTATCGTTTCATCTTCAAGGCTAAAATCGGCTTGTATGGTATCGGCAAATGTCAAGCTGTTATCATCCGCTAAAAGGGTGTCTAAACTGGCTACCCCCTGCATCCGTATCTTCAATTCTGGCAACAGTTTTACAGACACGCGCATTTTATCCGCTATTTCATTGTCTGTCGGCACTCTGCCTAATTCCTGCTCTAACTCTTGTACGGTTTTCTTGTAACGTCCTATCCTCTGCCTTGTATGGCTTGGTATTCGCACCGTAGAGCCACATTTTTCAAGATAGCGTTGTACGGATTGTTTAACCCAGTATTCCGCATAAGTCATAAACCGAACATTTTCAGACGTTTCATAATGCTGTACTGCTTCCCATAGTCCGAAATAGGCTTCCTGCAATAAATCCTCCATAGGTTCATAGGCGGCAAATGGCTTTATGAATTTCTTAATCAACGGCAGATTATTTTCATACAGCAGTTGCATATAATCCGTTACAGAATAACCGTTCCTAATTTCACAGACAATTTGCTCATTCGTCATTGTAATGCACCTACCTCTTTGCTATAATTTGAGTAGATGCAGGATATAAAGAGAAGTCAGCCCACGAAAGCAACGACTTCTCTTTTATTTTATCACAAAACCGCCTTTTTGCATATTTTAAATATTTCAGAATGGCAGCAGGACTACGCCTTTTTGAAAATGCCCGGTAATTTGGCACACTTACTACCCCTATGCGGCGTTTTCCTATAACCCCCCCACGGCATAGCATTTAAGGAAAGTAAAAAGGCAGCAGTCCATTATGAACCCTGCCTAAACAATCCTTATTCCGCTTTTAATTCTCTTTTATATTTGTAAAATGTATTCCTTGCAAGCCCTATCAGCTTCATACAATCGGCATCTGACAGAGTACCGTTAAAATCCTTGCTATGCTTCTGTATCTGTTTCTTTGCTTCAATGGATTTCTTTGTTGTCAGCTTTGCCCCCTGCTTCTGTCCGATCTGCTTACCGTTTAATCTCGCTGTTTCTATGCCCTCTTTCGTTCTCTGATGCAAGTCCTGTACTTCTTTCTCCGACTGCTCAAAAGCAAGCCTTATCTGTTCCTTTGCAAGCGACATAAGATATTTATTCACACCCTCTAAGATAAAATCAATATTTATCCCGGTCAATGATATATTGCTCTCTAATGCTTTCTTATATGTACTTGTGTTGATATGCGGCTCTTTCAGAAATACAAGCTCTATACCTTTATTATATAATTCTTCATACAGACAAAAGCCCTCGTCTGCGTTCCTGCTCATTCGTGATACACTATCAAAAATAATGGTATCTCCTGCTTTGGCTTTCTTATACAGTTTATTCCATTCCGTTCTGTCCTGCTTTGTTCCTGTATATACTTCCTGTATTATCACAGCCTTATCATAACTGCCCTTAATATTTCTAATCTGCCTGTCAATGCTCTGCTGTTTTGTACTTATCCGGCAATATCCATACATACACATAAGCAACGCCCTCTCTTTCAGTATCACTTCTATCATTCGTCTGTTTTGATACTTCTATTTTACTTATTATTATTGTTGTTGTCAATAACTTTTGATACTGTTTTTATATACATTACTTTTGATACTTAACAGACATAGAGACAATACCTAATTTCGGCATTGACATATAGTACTATATATGATACTATAGTGTAAGAAAGGAGATAATCACAGTGCCAAACGTAAAAAAGCTAATTGAAAAAATGAAACAACAGCCAAATGGAATGCGGCCAGAAGAAATAGACAAAGTTTTAGCAGCATATGGCTATCTTCCGGCAAGGCAAAAAGGAAGTCATAAGCATTATCTGAATAAAGAAACAGGAGATTTGATAACAATAAAACAAGAAAATCCATTAAAAAAAGCTTATGTCGTAGATGTGCTGAATAGGATAGGGGAATAATCCCCTTATCCCGGCATAGCATAACAAGCGGAAAGGAGCAGGAAAACATGGAAATTAAAGATTATATGAAATTGCCTTATACAAGATTAGTACAGGAAATGAACGATGAAAGCGGACATTATTTTTATGGCAGAATTTTGGAACTTGACGGATGCCAAAGTACCAGTGATACGCTTGAAGAATTATATGAAAGCCTTAATGAAGCAATGGAAGGATATATTGAAACAAAAATAGAAAATAATCTCTCTATACCGATTCCAGAAGCGCCAAACAATTACAGCGGTAAGTTTGTTGTAAGGCTTCCAAAATCTTTGCATCAAAGATTAGCCATTGAAGCAGAAAAAGAGGGAGTAAGCCTTAATCAGTTAGCATTATACAAGTTGGCACTTTAATATATTATACGCATAAGGCAGGGAATTAACACCCTGCCTTTGCTTATATTCTTTTGAATAATTTCCGTTAATGCAAACCGTTAGGGAAGTAATAGACTACCGCCCTCTGTGGCTCTACAGGCTTGAAATACTCGTCCGGGTTTTCTCCGGCTTCTATCAATTCCTGTCTGCATTGCTCTATCCTCTGTAAAAGTTCTTCCCGGCTCTCTCCGGTTATCGCCATTACATCATCTAAAGAGAAATACTCATGCTCATCAAATGCTGATGCAAGGCTCATTCTCAAACCGCTATAGATAGCTTGTAATGATAAATCATAGTTCTGTATGCCATCATCTACAATCGGTTCTAATTCGGCTCTGGTAACGCCATATTTGCCGTAATTCGCAAGCAGATTGTTTATAAGTGTGTCCTTATCCATAATGATCTACCTCGTTTTCTCTTTATCGTCCAAACAGAGCCATATTTTCAGCTATCGCCTTATGCCTTGCCATTGTGTCTGGAATTGCCAAAATTTCACTACGCTTTTTGTGTTCTTCCTCCAGCCGTTTAATATCTCGCGTTTTCGACGAATTTTTACGTCCAAAACCTGCTCCCATCTGTTCAACATAATAAGCATATCTTTCAGGATTGTTTCGCCTGAATTTGCAAAGCATATTATTTTCCCCATATCTTAACGCTTTTATAAAATCCTCATAACTTGCAATCTTCTTTTCGCCCATTGTGTTTACCTCGCTGTTTGTGCGTTCAGGCTCTTTTATTCGTCCAGAACAAATTCCGCAATAAAAATCCCATAACTTACTTGAATCTTCTTCTCCTATCTCCGCAAGCCGTTTTTCCCTTTCCGGAGTATTTGGAAGTGTGGAATACACATAATTATATATTTTTACCATGCGTTCATACTCTGCTTGATTCATATAAATTTCTCCCTCCTATCTAAAACTATACGGTTTATTTTTGAATGTGTTTTCAGTAAATCGTGATTTTCGTTCTGCTTCTCTTTCTTTTCCATATCTATCACTATACTGCCTGTACAATTCCCAGTTCTCTTTAGCAAATTGTGACAACTCCTGAAGCTGTCCTTTGCAATCATTGTTCATTATTTTCTTATATTGTGCATAGGTCATAGTTTCGTTTCCCTCCTGTTTCATTTCCTCAATATCCTGTCTTGTGATACGCCCAAGCATATAATCCTTTTCAAGATTGAATACCGCCGTCCTATCCGATTCACTCAATTCAGAATAGGCTTGCTCTCGCTCTGGACTATTCCTAGGTGTGCTAAATACTTTATTGTGTAGTTCTGCTATTCGTGCGTCCATATTGATACCTCATTCTTTCTTTATGATAATTTTTATTGTTACCTCAAAATCACTTATCCGGCAGATATGCAATCGGATAGCCTTTCACTTCCAATCCGTAAAACCGCTTCAAATCGTCTGACATACGCCTTTTCAATAATGACATTTCGGGATAAATTCTTCTAAGCGTTGCACGCACTATGTATAAGGAAATATTGTATTTCTCACATATCATAGTGCAGATTTCAGTTTCAAGAACATATCCCTGCTGCCTAACCACGCTTAAAACCTCATTTCGCAGGATTTCTTCAACATATACTTTAAAACTCATCTTCTCCCTCCCCATAATCCAGTTTCATTCCCAATTTTGGTAAATCCTCGCTCTGTAGAGTTGCAGGTTCTCCCAGTTTTGGCAGTTCGGCAGCAGTTAATACCCTGCGTTCCGGCTGGTCTATCGTTCCGAACTTAAATTCCTGCTCATTGCTCCATTTTGTATTATTAGCATTGTTAAGCCAGTAGATGGTTCCGGCATTATTTCTGTTTTCACCAAGTTTTTCTTCATAAAATGTTTCTATCAGACTGTAAGCCCTTTGTAAAATATCAAAATCCTCTGTAGCAACAATCCGTTTATAATCTGGATTTGTTCGGCTATAGGCTTTCCCATCTGAATTAACGCCCTTAACATAATCAAGCAATGTCTGTTTATCAATTCCCAAACATAATGAAAGGCCGGATTTTGTAGGATTACGCACCCATGTAGTAACCTTTTCCTGCGTATCTTCATCAAGAACCACTTTTACACAGCTATTAAAATAGTCTATAGTCGATCAATAATTTCATATATTATTTTTCTCTCTTCTATACTAACCTTGTCATCGCAGCGAAGCATTCTACTGAAATTACTATCTGACAGCCCATATTCTTTTGCTGCTTTCCATAATGGAACTCCTTTTGATTTTGCATACTTCTTTATCTCTGTTCTCAAATCCATATTTCATACCTCTCTTTACAAATACAACAATTTGTTATTTACAACCGGCTGTAATTGTAGTATAGTGAATACGACAAGAAAAATATATCTTTTTATATGTCTGTTTTATAATATTTTTCCGCAATAAAAAGATAATTTTATCTTTTATTGATAGGAGGTGTAATTATTGGCATTTAAGTCAGAAAACCATGAGGATATGTCTTTGTTCAAGAATAGATTATGGAAATTAATGGAGAATAGCGGCGTTTTTACAGCAAAAGGTCTTGCCAAAAAACTCTATAAAGAAAAACTTGTCATCGTTAAGCACAGAGATACTACTGAATACCCTTATGAGCGCAGCAAAGCCGATGCTGCAATAGGTTCTATAGAAAAGAAAATACAAACTCATTTAAATTCAGATGATACCAGCAAGCTGCAAGGAGAATACGCAAAAGCATATAGTACTTTTTTCCATTGTTCCACTGACTATTTATTTGGAAATATTGAATGCACAACCCACCAGAAACAGATATGCAAGGATTTAACCGGGCTTGCAGAAGATGCTATAGACATATTAATAGAAAGCAATAACTCTTACGTTCCTTATGCAGTAAGCACAATAAATTTTCTGCTGGAAAAAGATAGTCACATTAATGATAAGCTAGAATTACTCCGTTTAATACCTCAATATATTTTATCTAGTCAAAATATAAAATCATTTGATGAATGTGGTGTTCCACGTATGGAAAATAAGAATATAGCATTGCGTGACGAATACGGAACGGCTCTTGGACTTGTTCCCGTTGATAAAATGGCAAATATATTTTTACTTTCTATTAACGAATTATTATCAAAATTAAAAAATAGTATATCAACTAAACAACTCCGAAAAACTCCAAGTATTTTCGAGATTCTTGATGATATGTTATTCGATTTGATTCGTATGGAGGAAATCAGAAATAATCTTGACGGATTCAATTTTGATATTGATAATCTATCAAGAATGGATCGCCGTTTTAACGAAAACAAAAAAAGATTAGTTTACTTATATGACTGTGATAATATCAATGATATTGACTTTAAAGAATTTAAAACTAAATATCCACAATATAGTGATGCTGATATAAATTTATTAAAAGATATGTTAGATTTTTAGAAAGGAAGTGATTTAATGGCGTTACTAAAGTGTCCAGAGTGCAAACATGATGTATCAGACAAAGCCGCCGCCTGTCCTCATTGTGGTTATCCTATTAATAGTCCTACCAGTACAAAACCACGTATCAGAAATGGCAAACCTACAAAATTACCTAACGGGTACGGAACAATCTACAAACTGCCCGGAAAGCGTTCAAAACCGTTTAGGGCTGTCAAAACTGATAAATGGGTATTGGATGCCGCTACAGGTAAAAGCAAGCAAATACGCTTTACTATCGGCTATTACGCCACTCGTGAAGAAGCTATGATTGCTCTTGCTGAATACAACGAAAATCCGTATGACATTAAAGCGGATAGCATTACATTTTCAGAAGTCTATGAAAAATGGAATGAGGGGTATTTCCCTACACTCTCCAATCCATCCAGTATCAGGACTATCACAGCAGCATACGCTTATTGTAACGGTCTTTATAATATGCGTATGAAAGATATAAGGGTATCACATTTAGAGGGTACTATCTTAAATGCAGATGTCGGAGACAGTACAAAGGGCAGAATTAAAAGCCTATTTAATATGATGTATAAGTACGCTGTAGCGCATGATATTGTAGATAAAGATTATGCTTCTGTTATGTTTGCAAACGGTAATCCTATCAAGAGAGAACGCACAAAAGAACCCATACCGTTTACGGGTGAAGAAGTGCAGCAGTTATGGGATAACAAAGACTTGATACCTTTTGCCGATATGGTACTGATAGGGATATACAGCGGATGGCGGCCACAAGAATTATCTATACTGCAAATTGCAGATATTGACCTTGAATCCGGAACCATGAAAGGCGGCTTGAAAACAGATGCCGGTAAAAATAGAATTGTTCCCATCCATCCAATAATAAAGCCGTTAATTGAAAACCGTATGAAAGAAGCTGACAATCTGCAATCTGAATATCTCTTTAATGATGTAAACGGACAGCAGGGTACATATATGACATACGACAAATACCGCAAGAGATTCCAGAAAGTCATGGACAGATTAAAAATGACACACCATCCACATGAAACCCGGCATACATTCATTACAAAGGCAAAATCATGTGGCGTTGATGAATATATCTTAAAATTGATTGTAGGACATGCCATAGAGGATATTACCGAAAAGGTATATACCCATAGAACAATGGAACAGTTAAAATCCGAAATGGAGAAAATCACAAAATAGGAAGGAGTTGATGCAGATTGATTGTAGCAATTAAAAAGGCTCTACAGTACCGCAAATACCATAGAGCCGCTACCCAGTAATAAGCCACTACGCAAATTAGAGGAAGTATGTTCATTGTAACATACTTCCCAACCAAAAGAAAGGAAGATTTTACGATGAAGAAGATTAAGAATATGACCGCCGCCGAAGCAAAGGAAGCCTTTACCAAATGGGAAGTAAAGCATCCCCGGCATGATGATTTTGATTTTAATTCCGCACAGATCGGAAATTACAAAGAACTTTTCAGACTAGCAGACAGAGAAAGCATTATTGATTTGATTTATGACCTTTTCAATTATGGCTTTATGGCAGGGTATAAGCAAGCAGAAGCCGAACAGAAAGCAAAGGTTAATAAGCGTGTAAAGGATGATATGCACCGCCGCCTTTTGGAACTTGTCTATTATCTGCCTTTTGGGTACAGAGCAGAGTATTTCTATTGCATGATGTCCTATCTGTTGCCGGAAGATTGTTTTTATCTTATGCCAAACAGAGTAACAAAACCTATGCTTGAAATCCGGGCAGAACGTGAGGACAGAAAATCAAAGGAAGCAGAGCCGGAGCCGGAACAGACCGCAGAAGAAAAGCAAGCCAGAGAATACCGCTGCAATATCGCAAGAATGGTATACGATATTGAAAGCCTTGATACTATCGAAAGCATATACAGCTTTATCATGGGTATGTTGTCAGTAAAGAAAGGTGGTGCCGCTGATGAATAGAAACGACATAACAAAAGCAATAGCCGAAGATTTATTGAATAATGATGCACTGGACGAACATAATTTCTCTTATGATACTGCTGCCCTTCTTGAATATGTTCAGAATATCATTTTAGAGCATTTAAAGGATTATTCCTTGCTGTCTGGCACAATCTTCTAAATATAAGGAATAACCGTTACATAAAACCGTATCAAAGGGTGTCTGCAAAGTGCAGATGCCCTTTTCTTTATCCTAAAAATTTGTGTGCTACCTCATGTGTGCTACCTGTGTGTTACTTGTGTGCTACATGGCAAAATTTAGGGCTTCCGCTGACAATCTATATCAACGGAAACCCTTGAAAATACACTATTTCTTAGAACTTGCCTTCCTTAGCAGCTTCTTCAACGGAAACAGCAACTGCAACAGTAGCGCCAACCATCGGGTTGTTGCCCATTCCGATAAGTCCCATCATTTCAACATGGGCAGGAACGGAAGAAGAACCTGCAAACTGTGCATCGGAGTGCATACGTCCTAAAGTATCTGTGAAACCGTAGGATGCAGGACCGGCTGCCATATTATCAGGATGCAGGGTACGGCCTGTGCCGCCGCCGGATGCAACTGAGAAATATTTCTTGCCTGCTTCTGTTCTTTCTTTCTTATATGTACCTGCTACAGGATGCTGGAATCTTGTAGGGTTAGTTGAGTTTCCTGTAATGGAAACATCTACATTTTCTTTCCACATGATGGCAACGCCTTCGGGAACGGAGTTTGCACCGTAGCAGTTAACCTTTGCACGAAGACCTTCGGAGTAAGATTTGCGCTCTACTTCGGTAACGGTATTTGTGTAAGGGTCATACTCTGTCTCAACAAAGGTAAATCCATTGATTCTGGAGATGATCTTTGCTGCGTCCTTGCCAAGTCCGTTTAAGATAACACGTAAAGGTTTCTGGCGTACTTTGTTTGCTTTCTCTGCAATGCCGATTGCACCTTCTGCTGCTGCGAAGGACTCATGTCCTGCCAGGAATGCGAAACACTCTGTCTCCTCTTCCAGAAGCATCTTTCCAAGGTTACCATGGCCAAGGCCTACCTTACGTGTATCAGCTACAGATCCGGGAATACAGAAAGCCTGGAGTCCTTCGCCGATTGCTGCTGCTGCGTCTGCTGCTTTGCGGCAGCCTTTCTTGATAGCGATTGCAGCGCCTACCGTATAAGCCCAGCAGGCATTTTCAAAACAGATGGGCTGGATTTTCTTAACCTGCTCGTATACGTCAAGGCCAGCATCTTTTGTAATTTTCTCAGCTTCTTCGATAGAAGAAATGCCGTAAGAACTTAAAACGGAATTGATCGTATCAATTCTTCTTTCATATGATTCAAATAATGCCATTTTTACATTCCTCCTATAATTATTCTTTTCTGGGGTCAATGATCTTAACAGCATCATCTACACGACCATACTGTCCGCATGATTTCTCGTATGCAGTAGCAGGATCATCGCCTTTTTTCATGAAGTCAGTCATTTTACCAAAGTTTACAAACTTATAACCGATAATCTCATTGTCCGCATCAAGGGCAATGCCTGTTACATATCCTTCAGCCATTTCAAGATAGCGGGGACCTTTCTTCAAAGTTCCGTACATGGTTCCAACCTGGCTTCTTAATCCTTTGCCTAAGTCCTCAAGACCTGCACCGATAGGAAGTCCGTCTTCTGAAAATGCGCTCTGGGAACGTCCGTAAACAATCTGTAAGAATAATTCTCTCATTGCTGTATTGATCGCATCACAGACAAGGTCTGTATTTAATGCTTCCATTACAGTTAATCCGGGAAGGATTTCAGATGCCATGGCTGCGGAATGAGTCATACCTGAACATCCGATTGTCTCAACCAGAGCTTCCTGAATAATGCCTTCCTTAACATTCAGGGTCAGCTTACATGCGCCCTGCTGGGGTGCACACCAGCCCACACCGTGTGTCAGACCCGAAATGTCTTCTACTTTTTTCGCCTGAACCCATTTTGCTTCTTCTGGGATAGGAGCACAGCCATGATGAACACCCTGTGCAACTGTACACATTTCTTCAACTTCCTTTGAATAAATCATGTGAAAACTCCTTTCAATATGTAGATATCTTGTGAATATTTTGTCATAATCACACTTAATATTTTCGCATATCTTAAGTAAAAAATCCAGTACTTTTGATAATTTTTAATACTTTTCGGCAATTTCTGCCTGCTTTTTGTAAATACTGCCAGCGGGGATGCATCCACGCACCATGCTGGTGGGATAAACATTGGTATTTCTGCCGATTACCGTTCCGGGATTAAGTACGCTGTTGCATCCGACTTCCACGCAGTCGCCGAGCATGGCGCCGAATTTCTTTAACCCTGTCTCTATCTTCTGCGGACCATTTTTCACTACCACCAAAGTTTTGTCACTTTTGACATTGGAAGTGATGGAGCCTGCGCCCATGTGGGCTTTGAATCCAAGAATACTGTCCCCCACGTAATTATAATGGGGAACCTGCACTTTATTAAATAATATGACATTCTTAAGCTCCGTAGAATTGCCAACCACCGCGCCTTTTCCCACAATGGCATTTCCCCGTATGAAAGCACAATGGCGCACCTCCGCCTCCTCATCAATGATGGCTGGTCCATTGATAAAGGCAGTGGGAGCTACCTTTGCAGATTTGGCAATCCAGACATCCTCTTTTACCCTGGTAAACCTGTCTTCTGGAAGGGTATTCCCCAGCTCCACAATAAAACCGCTGATTTTCGGCAGCAACTCCCAAGGGTAGACTGCCCCCTCAAAAAGACTGGCCGCTATGGTTTCCTTAAGACTGTAAAGATTCTCAATTGTAAACTGTTCCATTTTTCCCTCATTTCTGCGCTGCTTTAAGACTTTGTTTCCTTAAGACCGTACCTGACAACTTCTGCGGATGCAGCGCTGCCGCAGATAAATGCCTCTTTTCATCAGTCAGCCTCCCCAAAACAAGGCATGTCAGCATTTGGACCTATAATTTCCAGCAGCTTTATTAAACAGCCTGTTCAAAACCCACTGGTTATTCAGTCCCTTGACAATATTGGTCCTTCTGGAGACAAAATCATCCAGCTTTCTCATGTATTCCTCCCCGGTAATGACGCCTTCCGCCACCATGGTCAGCCCCTTTTCCCAGCTTGCTGTCAGTGCCGGGTCTAAAAGAGGACGTATGGCATTATCCACCACTTCATAAATCATTTCTCCCATTAAAGTCGGCGTCACCGCCTGGGTCTTCCTGTTTAAATCCAGATAGTTGATATTTATGAGCTTTTTTAGGATTTCAGCACGGGTTGCGGAGGTTCCGATTCCGCTGCCCTTGATCTGTGCCCGCAAATCTTCATCCTCTATAAGCTGTCCGGCGTTTTCCATGGCAAGGATAATAGTTCCCGAATTGTAACGCTTAGGCGGCGTTGTCTCTCCTTCTTTTATCTGCATCTTTGAAACAGGAAGCTTTACGCCCTTTTTCAACCGGTTAAGGGCCTCCATAAAAGCCTGATCGGTCATGGGCTGCTCCGCCCCGCCATCTTCCCCGGCTTTCTCCTGCTCCGGGCTGTTTTCTGGCCCGTCCCCGCCGTCTTTTTTCCTGCCAGAGGACTGTCTCCCTTCCCGGGCCGTTTTATTGTAAGAAAAGGCCGCCGCTTTCAGGTATCCTTCCTCCTCAAGAACCTTAAAACTGGCAAAGAAATATTCTTCCTTCACCGATACTTTTAAAGAAACCTTCCTGTATATGGCAGGAGGGAAAAAAATACTCAAAAAACGACGCGCAATGATCTCGTAGACCTTCACTGCCGTAGGGCTTAAGGAATTTAAGTTATTCAGTCCCTGTCCTGTGGGAATTATGGCATAATGATCCGTTATCTGCTTATCGTCTACATATTTTGTTTTGGCAATTGCCTTATAACTGCCCCCTGTCAGGACCTGGCCTGCCAGTTCCTTTGTCACATCATAGTTGACAAGACCTTTAATATTTTTATCTATCTCCTTTGCGACCGCCGTAGAGAGTACTCTTGCGTCGGTACGGGGATAAGTGGTCATCTTCTTTTCATACAGTTCCTGGACAATGCGCAGGGTTTCGTCGGGGCTGATCTTGAAATATTTGGAGCAGTCATTCTGCAATTCCGCCAGATTATATAACAGCGGCGGATTCTTCTTCTCCTTCTTTTTTTCGAGGGACTCAACTACTGCCAAGACAGACGGTGTGTCCATAAGGAAATCCATCAGCGCCTGTGCGTCTTTCCTCTCCTTAAAGCCGTTTTCTTTATATAAAAGAGGAGACTGGAAATACTTTGTATTCTCCACTGCCCGCCACTCGCATTCGCAGGGCTTTTCGCTGACCATTACATCCCCAGTGACCCGGAAAAAGGGAGTCTTTACAAACTCCCGGATTTCCCGCTCCCGGTTTACCACCATCCCCAGCACACAGGTCATGACACGGCCGACGCTGATGACCGCCCTGTCCGCTTTCAGGTAAGATTTTACAGCATTCCCATATTTCAGGGTCAGCACCCTTGAAAAGTTGATTCCCATCAGATAGTCTTCTTTGGCGCGCAGGTAGGCCGCCGCCCCTAAATTGTCATACTCCGATAAATCTTTGGCTTCCCTGATCCCACGCAGGATTTCCTCCTCTGTCTGGGAGTCGATCCAGACTCTCCTGCGCTTCTTATCCTTCACCTGGGCCTGTTGTTCCACAAGACGGTATATGTATTCCCCCTCACGCCCGGAGTCCGTACACACGTAAATAGTCTCCACGTCGCTGCGGTTTAGAAGTCCGCTTACAATCTGGAACTGCTTTTTGACGCCCTCTATCACTTCATATTTGAATTCGGAAGGGATAAAGGGAATGGTATCCAGGGACCACCTTTTTAACTTTTCATCGTAAACTTCCGGATAACTCATCGTCACAAGATGCCCCACACACCAAGTAATCACTGCGTCTGCAGACTCCATGTATCCGTCCCGGTTACTTGCGCTGATCTGCAGGGCTTTGGCAAATTCCCTTGCCACGCTGGGCTTTTCCGCAATATATAAACTTTTTCCCATTCACATCCCATCCATACTTAATCTTATGCCTGCTGCATCCGTACTTTCTTGTCTGTCAGCTTATGTCTTCCAGCCGCTGCCTTTTGCTGCCTAAAAGTTCCTCAATGTCACTTTTGGGCATGGGCCTTCCAAGGAAATACCCCTGTATGCAGTCGCAGCCGATACTCTTTAAATATTCAAACTGTTCATTGGTTTCCACACCCTCGGCTACCGTCTCAAATCCAAGCCTTTTTGCCATAAAAATAATGGATTCCGTGATTACTCTGGTATTTTCATCTGTAATGCTTGTGTCCACAAAACTTTTGTCTATTTTCAGCGTATCAATGGGAAGCCCTTTTAAATAGGAAAGGGAAGAATATCCCGTCCCGAAATCATCCATGGAAATGCGGATGCCATGAGCACGGAGGGTACACATTTTTTCCGTGATTTCCTTGAAGTTCCCAATCAGAACGCTTTCTGTGATTTCAAGTTCCAGTTCACTTGGGTTTACATTGTACTTTTCGATGATTCCCAGTATTTCATCAATGAATTCTTCCCGCATATACTGAATTGCAGAAATATTGAGGGACAAAATCACATTGCATGCGTATTTCTTTTTCCACTCTGAAAAAGTCCTGATGCTCTCCTCGGTCACCCATGTCCCAAGAGGTACAATTGTCCCGTTTTTTTCGGCAATGGGAATAAAAACAGCCGGGCTTATCATCTTTCCGTCGATGTCACGCCACCTTACCAGTGCCTCCATTCCACGCAGCGTCTTGTCTTTTGCAAAATACTGGGGCTGGAAATTCATGGTAAAGTTCTGTGAAAAGACAGCTTCCTTCAATTTATTTTCAATAGTTGCATTCTGCAGAAATTCCTTTAAAATGGGCGCATCAAAATACTGGATTGCATTTTTGCCTAGATTTTTAGCTTTAAACATGACAATCTCTGCGCAGTTGATCAATTCCAGCGTTGTCCTTGCCGCCTCCGGGTACTCTGCGACCCCCACGCTCACGGAGATAAGAAGTTCCTGTCCTGTAGTTAAGCCAAAAGGGGTCTTTATCCTTTCATGTATCTTTTCATAAATATGCCTTACGCTCCGCTCTCCCTGAGGGTCAAAAATACCAATGCAGTAAATATCAGCATTGAAGTGGGATACCAGCACATCTTCCCCCTGAAAAGAGGACAAAAACTGGCCGAACTGCTGCACCAGCTCATCTCCCGCAATGATTCCAAGACTGTCATTGAGTTTTCTGAAATCATCGATATCCACAAACATTACTGTGGCAACAACGTCTTCTTCCTCTGCCCTGTGCACAAAGTCCGCAAGAAGCCTTACAAAATAATTTCTGTTATAAAGCCCTGTGAGCATATCGTAATAAGCTATATAGGTAAGTTCGTCGTTCTGGTTCTTAAATTTGGATATATCCTTAAAACGTATTACTTTATCCGTAGCATGGCCTTCTTCATCGTATAGGATAGCGGACTCACATTCCACCCATGTTCTATTGTCTTTCAGCCTTATGATTCCACTGCCAGCATTTAACTCTGTCTTTTCAAGAAACAGCAGATCCCGAAGGGGAAGTACATATTTATCTTCAACCTGCGAATACAACTTTGCCAGATCCTTCATCTCCCTTATTTCCACTTCCGGGAAAAAGAAAGTCCAGTTGGCAAGCGTTCTTACATCATTAGTTCTAAAATTTGCATATAAAAAAGCATTGCTGGATGTATCGCAGATAAGCCGGTACATCTTTTCGTCTGTTACCAGCCGCTGGTTCATCGCATTCAGCAGGTCTACCTTATAACGTAATTCTTCCATGAACATTTATCCTCTTTTTCAAAGCCAGGCCATGACCTTACTTTTTTATCTATTTTGCAGTAATATATCCCTGTGCCTTTAACAGTTCCGCGCACAGAACGGCTCCTCCTGCCGCGCCTCTTACTGTATTGTGGGAAAGCCCTACAAATTTCCAGTCGTATACGCTGTCCTGGCGGATACGTCCCACACTGATTCCCATACCTCTTTCAAAGTCCACGTCCAATTTTACCTGGGGCCTGTTATCTTCTTCCATGTACTGGATAAACTGCCTGGGCGCGCTGGGAAGCTCCAGCTCCTGGGGAAGTCCTTTGAAAGAAACAAGTTTCTCGATCAATTGTTCCTTCAAAGGTTTTTTCTTGAATTTTACAAATACTGCCGCTGTGTGGCCGTTTAACACCGGCACCCTGATGCACTGGCATGTAATGACTGGCGTCTGGGCCGGCACAATCACGCCGTCTTTGATTTCTCCCCAGATCCGTAAAGGCTCCTTTTCACTTTTTTCTTCCTCGCCGCCGATATAGGGAATAATATTTTCTACCATCTCCGGCCAGTCTTTAAAGGTCTTTCCTGCACCGGAAATTGCCTGATAGGTGGTCGCCACCACTTCATAAGGCTCAAATTCTTTCCATGCTGTGAGTACAGGGGCATAGCTCTGGATGGAGCAGTTGGGCTTTACCGCTATAAATCCCCTTTCGGTCCCCAGCCTTTTTTTCTGGAAATCAATGACCTTCATATGTTCAGGATTGATTTCCGGCACCACCATGGGTACATCGGGTGTCCAGCGGTGGGCAGAATTATTGGAAACAACAGGCGTTTCCGTTTTTGCGTATGCCTCCTCGATCTTCATGATCTCTTCCTTAGTCATGTCAACAGCACTGAACACGAAATCCACCTGGGATGCAACTTTCTCCACCTCATTTACGTTCATGACTACAAGATTTTTGACCGCTTCCGGCATGGGCGTCGTCATTTTCCATCTGCCGCCTACTGCCTGTTCATAGGTCTTTCCTGCAGACCGTTCGCTGGCTGCAATCGTCGTCACCTCAAACCAGGGATGGTTTTCAAGGAGAGAAATAAATCTCTGGCCTACCATTCCCGTACCGCCTAAAATTCCTACGCTTAATTTTTCACTCATTTTTTCATTCTCCTCATTCATGTATTTCAAAATTTTTCTGACTCCTTCGTCCAAAACTGGGAAAGGAATCCCTTGTTTATCCTGATTACCTCTTTCATGGCTTCCTCACCGGGAGCGCCGATGGTCAGCCTTTTATCCACACATGTTTTTAAGCTGACAGCCTCATAAATATCCGCCTCAAAAACAGGGCTGATTGCTTTTAGTTCCTCCAGGCTGAGTGCGTCAATGCTGGTATTCTTTTCAATGCAGTAAAGTACAAGCCTGCCGATTATGCCGTGGGCATCCCGGAAAGGTACGTTCCGGTTTACCAGATAATCCGCCGCGTCTGTAGCGTTGGTAAATCCTTTCATGGCGCTTTCTTCCATGATCTTCGCGTTAAATCTCATGGTGGAAAGCATTCCTGCAAACAGTTCCAGACAGTTCTTCACCGTTTCTATGGCGTCAAAAGTAACTTCCTTATCCTCCTGCATATCTTTATTATATGCCAGCGGAAGTCCTTTCATGGTGGTCAGTATGGATACCAGCGCACCGTAAACACGCCCTGTCTTTCCCCTCACCAGTTCGGCGATATCCGGGTTTTTCTTCTGGGGCATGATACTGCTCCCTGTAGAAAATGCGTCGTCAATTTCCACAAATTTATATTCATTGGAATTCCAGATAATGATTTCCTCCGAAAACCTGCTAAGATGCATCATGACCGTAGAAAGAGCGGAGAGAAACTCTATAATGTAGTCCCTGTCGGCCACGGAATCCATGCTGTTTAAGGTAGGCCCCTCAAATCCCATCAAAGATGCGGTGTAAGATCTGTCAAGAGGATAGGTTGTCCCTGCAAATGCGCCGGAGCCAAGAGGACAGTAATTCATTCTCTTATAAATGTCATGGAGACGCAGAACGTCCCTTTTAAACATTTCAAAATAAGCGCCCATATGATGGGCAAGAGTCGTAGGCTGGGCCTTTTGAAGATGGGTAAATCCCGGCATATAAGTGGTCAGGCTGCCTTCCATAACCGAAAGAATGATCTCAAGAAGGTTCTGGAGCTTTTCCGCCACTGTCACCACCTCACCCCGCACATAAAGCTTCATGTCAAGCGCCACCTGGTCATTTCTGCTTCTTCCCGTATGAAGCTTCTTCCCTGCTTCGCCGATCCGTTCCGTCAATACAGCCTCCACAAAACTGTGGATATCCTCGTATTCCTCCGAAACTGCAAGCTTTCCTTCCTCCACGTCTTTACGTATTTGGGTTAGCCCTTTTACAATGGCATCCTTTTCGTCTAAAGAAAGCACTCCCTGCTTCTCCAACATCACCACATGGGCAATACTTCCTTCTATATCCTGTTCAAAAAGCTTTTTATCAAAGGTAATGGACGCATTAAAATCATACACCAGCTTGTCCGTTTCCTTCGTAAAACGCCCGCCCCACAACTGAGCCATAACTTAAATCCTCCAATTAATTAAACTAAATCTGATACTACCACATTTTAAAAGGCATTTCAAGGATATCCATGCACAATAAATGTCAAATCAACATAGATTATAGCTATAAGGATCAAATAATTTGGAGGAACTATGAATCAGCCTATACTGGAATGCAGAGACATCTGTTTCTCTTATCACAGCTTAAACGGCGAAACAAAGGCTTTATCCAATATATCATTTCAGGTAAAAAAGGGAGAATTCCTGGCTATTGTCGGCCCAAGCGGGTGCGGTAAGTCCACGCTGCTGTCCATTATCGCAGGACTTCTGGCTCCCGAATCCGGTTCCGTCATCCTAAATGCAGGCGAAAGCTTCCGGATTGGATATATGCTGCAGCAGGACCATCTTCTGGAATGGCGCACCATATGGAAAAATGTGCTCTTAGGTCCTGAAATCAATAAGACCCTGACCCCGGAAAAGGAATCCCTTGCGGCCCGGCTTTTGGCGGATTACGGCCTTGACAAGTTTAAGGATAAAAAGCCTGGCGAATTATCCGGCGGCATGAAACAGCGTGCAGCGCTTATCCGGACCATGGTCATGGAGCCGGAGCTGCTCCTTCTGGATGAACCTTTCAGCGCCCTGGATTACCAGACCCGGCTGATGGTTTCGGCAGATATAGGAACTATCATCAGGGCTTCCAAAATCACGGCCATCCTGATCACCCATGATTTATCAGAAGCCCTGTCCTTAGCCGACCGGATCTTAGTTCTGAAAAGACGTCCTGCCACCATTAAAAACGACATTCCCGTTCACCTGACAATATCCGGCAATTCCCCCCTTGCCGCAAGAAGCGCGCCGGAATTCCAGGATTTATTTACTTTATTATGGAAGGAGATTTCTGATGAATATTGCGGAGAAAACGGATGAAACTTCCAGAAACAATGTAAACCTTTATAAAGAACCGACTGCACAGGAGTTATATGTAAAAAGCCACCGCAGGCACCATCATATTGTTACTGTGCTGCGTCTCATCGTCCTTGTTTCATTTCTCGGACTCTGGGAAGCAGCGGGGCGGCTTGGGTGGATCGACACATTCTTTTTCAGCAGTCCCGGCATGGTGATTTCCTATTTTATGGAAATGATAAAAGACGGCTCCTTTTTCACCCACACAGGCATCACCCTACTTGAAACACTGATCAGCTTTCTGCTTATTACCATTATTTCCGTCATTGCGGCTACCCTTTTGTGGTACTCCAAAACTTTATCGGAAATTTCAGAACCCTATCTGGTGGTGTTAAACAGCCTTCCCAAGTCGGCTCTTGCGCCCCTTTTCATCGTCTGGCTGGGTACCGGGATCACCACCATCATTGTGGCCGGAATATCTGTGGCAGTCTTTGGTTCCATCATCAGCCTGTATACTGGATTCAAACATGTGGATAAAGAAAAGCTGAAATTGATCTATACCCTTGGAGGAAACCGCGCCGACGCTTTCCGTAAAGTAGTGCTCCCCTCCTCCATACCGGTTATTTTAAGTAACATGAAGGTAAATATCGGCCTTGCCCTTGTGGGCGTCATCATCGGCGAATTTCTTGCCGCAAGACGGGGGCTTGGGTATCTGATTATTTACGGCTCACAGGTATTTCAGCTAAATATGTTGATCACATCCATTATTATTTTATGCGTGATTGCCATGGGATTATACCAGTGTATCCAGTGGATAGAGCATATCTACAAAAAAAGGACGTGACCCAGGGCCAGGCACCGGAGACCATCCTTATATAACACTATATAAAACTAAGTCCGCAGAGAATGTATCATCTGCGGACTTTTAAGCTACTGAGGGGACTTGAACCCCTGACCTGCTGATTACGAATCAGCTGCTCTACCAACTGAGCCACAGTAGCATCAAGAATTATTATAAAGGCAAACTTTATAATTTGCAAGATATTTTTTTGCAGGACAGGAAATTTGTACTCCTGCTTCATTTTTAGTAACGCGCACAGTCCTATGACTGATAATAATGCACATCCATCTGGGGGAAGGGAATACTGATCCCTGCTTCATCCAACGCTTTTTTCACCTGCTCTGTAAGCCGCCATTTGGTCTCCCAGTAATCCGTCTGCAGAGCCCAGCATCTCACGTTCAGGTTCACGCTGCTCTCTCCGAGGGAATCCACAAACACGATTCTGTCCCGCTCTGCAATAACATCCGCATCTTCCATGATGATTTTTAACAGTACTGCCCTTGCAGCATCAATATCTTCCCCGTAGGCAATCCCCACCGGGATGTCGATTCTCCGCTCCCTGCAGCGGGTAAAATTGGTGATCGTACCGTTGGCAAGGGTGCCGTTGGGCAGGACAACCACTTTATTATCCGGCGTGATAAGCTGCGTGTAAAATACATCAATGGCTTCCACTGTGCCTTCGTTTCCCAGAGCGTCTTTAATGTAATCCCCTGCAAGAAATGGCTTAAGGGTCAAAAGAAGGACTCCTCCTGCAAAATTGCTAAGACTCCCCTGCACGGCAAGGCCCACTGCAACACTGGCTGAGCCAAGGATAGCCAGAATACTGGCGGCATCCACGCCCAGCCCCGATGCAATTGTAAGAATGAGCACAAAATATAGTCCGAACTTGACAAAGGAATCAATAAAATGAATTGCCGCTTCGTCCACATGACTTCTGGTAAGGGCATTTTTTAATCCCTTCCGCAAAAGTGAAATCAACTGCATGCCAATCAGGAATGTCAATCCTGCCAGCACCACACGAAGTCCAAGATGGAATGCCCTTTCCGGGAGCTGTTCTAGAAATTTTTCGGCAATTCCCGCTTCCCTTTCAATTTCCTCCAGTTGTTTTGCGTTCATTTAAAAGAATCTCCTTATTTTTTCTTTGAAGAGGAAGATTTGGCTGCTGTTTCCTCCTTTTGCAGAGCTTCATACTTTCCGGCCTCTTCCTGTGCTCTTTTGGCTTCTGCCAATGCCTTCTTTTCTGCTTCCCTGGCCCTTACCTCAGCCCCATCAGCCAGCCTTTTGGCTTCTTCTGCTTCTTCCCTTGCCTTTAAAGCCTGTGCTTTGGCTTCTTCTGCTTCCCTTTGGGCTTCCTCCGCCTTTAACCGGGCCGCTATCTTTGCTTTCTTCTTTTCGATCTGGGCCCTTTCTGCTTCCGTATAAGGTGCAAATGCAAAGATGCTGGCAGACAGAGGTGCGCTTGTCATCTTAAAGGAGTAAGGGTTCCCATCTGTCTCTTCCTCTTCCACAAATAAAGCCTGTCCATTCACCCTTCCAAGGCCGCCGTAACGCTTATCATCGGTATTTAATATTTCTTTATACTTTCCTTCATAATGCACGCCTACGGTAAACTCCTGCTCCACATTTGCAAAATTTACCACAACCACCAGAACCTCCTCTTCCTTTTCGGATTTTCTAAGGAAAGAGAGCATGCATTTTTCCGGGGAAATACAGTTGATCCACTGGAAGCCTTCGGGACTGGTATCTAACGCATGTAAAGCAGGCTTCTCCCTGTATAATTTATTCAAATCTCTGACAAGCTGGTTCACTCCTTTATGTGCGTCCTGTGAAAGCAGCGCCCATTCTGTTTCACGGGTTTCGTCAAACTCCTTGAACTCCGCAATATCCTGCCCCATAAAGAGAAGTTTTTTCCCGGGATGGGTCATCATATACGCATAAGTGACACGCAGGTTGGCGAACTTGTCTTCTATGGTTCCGGGCATTTTTCCAATCATGGTCGCTTTCCCGTGAACCACCTCGTCATGGGAAAATACGATCATAAAATTCTCACTGTAGGCATAAATCATGCTGAATGTCAGCTCGTCATGGTGATGGGCCCTAAAATAGGGATCATAGCCGATATAGGTCAGGAAGTCATTCATAAAGCCCATATTCCACTTTAAGTCAAATCCAAGACCGTCATCTTCAAGGCTGCCCGTGATTTTAGGCCATGCTGTGGACTCCTCTGCAATCATAAGCACGCCGGGATTGCGTTTTTTCATGACAGAATTCAGATGCTTCAGCAGTTCGATTGCCTCAAGGTTCTCCCGTCCCCCGTAAATGTTGGCAATCCACTCTCCGTCCCGCTTTCCGTAATCCAGATAAAGCATGGACGCTACGGCATCCATACGGATGCCGTCTGCATGGAATTTTTCTACCCAGTAAAGGGCATTTGCAATCAAATAATTGGCAACCTGGGGCCTTCCGTAGTTATAAATCAGTGTTCCCCAGTGAGGATGCGCTCCCTGCCTGGGATCTGCATGTTCATACAGACCAGTCCCGTCAAACTGGGAAAGTCCGTAAGTGTCTCTGGGAAAATGTGCGGGAACCCAGTCTAAGATAACGCCAATGCCTGCCTGATGCAGGGTATCAATAAAATACATGAAATCCTCTGCCGAACCGTATCTTGCGGTAGGGGCATAATAGCCAATCACCTGATACCCCCAGGATGCATCCAGGGGATGTTCCATTATGGGAAGCAGCTCAACATGAGTATACCCCATTTCCTTGATATATTTCACGATTTCAGGGGCAAGCTCCCTATAGTTTAAATAAAAATTCGTATCCCTGTCCTTTTTGAAAGAGCCAAGGTACAGCTCATACACGCTGATAGGGGAATTAGCCTGCTGGAATCCCTTCCGGGCTTCCATCCACTTCTTATCTTTCCATTTATAATTGAAATCGCAGACAATAGATGCTGTTTCCGGCCTTAGCTGCTGGCCGGAAGCATAAGGGTCTGCTTTTAGATAAGTAAGGCCCCCTTTCACCTTTAGTTCATATTTATAACACTCTCCCGGTTTCACGTCCGGTATGAATATCTCAAAAATACCGCCTTCTGCATTTTTCTTCATCTGGTGCACACGGCCGTCCCAATGGTTGAAATCCCCCACCACGCTGACACGCAGGGCATTGGGCGCCCATACGGCAAAGCTGGTTCCTTCTACGCCGTCCACCGTTTTATAGTGTGCCCCCAACTTTTCATAGATTGTATAATGAATACCTGCATTGAACTTGTCAATGTCATGGAGCGTGATATCACCCTCATATCTGTATGCATCTTTGACCCGTGTGGTCACTCCCTCTGTATAATGTACCTCATACTCGTACTGGTCAGGGATAGTCCCCGGCATAAGATATGCAAAATAGCCGCTCTCATCCACCATTTCCATATCATATTTTTCTTCATCATTCCCTGTCACGATCTGCACGCTGGCAGCTCCGGGCCAGAAGGTCTGAAATAATACATTTTTCCCATTCACATGAGGCCCCAAAATTTCATGCGGGTTGTCCTCCTCGGAATAGATAATACCTTCAATTCTGGGCCAGTTCATTAATTTATATAACTTATTGTTCATCCTTTCCCCTCCGTTCAATGGGTTGTATACTTTATATTTTAACAAAGATATCTATACAACACAAGCATCAAGTGTTACAATTACAGCAGTTCGTTAATTTTTTGCGTTTCTTCAGACAAGTCTGGCTTTTTCTGACAGGCAGACAGAAATTAACGGATACTATTATGGAGAAGGAAGTGGAAATATGTTTCAGACAGGAAAAAATTATGGTCAGTTTGACGCTTTAAATGAGGAAGAAAGGGATATGCTCATCCGGATCAATGCCTATTCAGAGCAGGTGCTTGGAGATATTGACCCCCAGAAGACCCGGATCTCCTTTCAGCTTGACAAATTAAAACCTATCATGCAGGAAATCGCTGATGAAAAGAGCATGGCGCTGGAAGATGTATTTATCAAATATATGGATCTGGCCAGTATCGTATCCGCCAAACAGGATGCCATGCTGAAGGAAGATTTAGATGAGCAGGGACTGGTTGATTTTACGAAATATTAAAAGACCGCATAAAGAATTTAAGATAATAAGCTTACAGACAGGGAGAAGCCGCCATAATATGGCAGCTTCAGGCACAAGGCCCATAGTCCCTACCGCCCTGTCTGTGTTTTTAATACCAGGCCAGACAGATTATTTCACCACTCTTACGCGGAATACGCCTTTGATGGTCTGCAATTTATTAATAATCTCTGCATCAGCAGGCTGTTCAATATCAATCATAGTATAGGCCACTTCCCCTTTGGACTTATTGGTCATATCCGTGATATTGATCCCTTCATCCCCGAAACATGCGGTAAACTTGGTAATCATATTGGCGATATTTTTATGGAAGATAGCAACGCGTCCTGCCTGGCTGCACACGCCCATATCACAGTTCGGATAATTGACGCTGTTGTTGATATTCCCGTTTTTCAAATAATTCATCATTTCTTTTACAGCCATTTTGGCACAATTATCCTCGGATTCTTCCGTGGAAGCGCCTAAGTGGGGTATCACGATACATCCTTCCTGTCCTGCTGTGACAGGGTTAGGGAAATCTGTAACATATTTACGGATTTTCCCTTCCTTAATGCCTTCCAGCACATCTCCCTCATTTACAAGCAGATCCCTTGCAAAGTTTAAGAGAATGACTCCGTCTTTCATCTTATTGATCGCTTCTTTATTGATCATGCCTTTGGTGGACTCAAGAAGTGGCACATGAATGGTGATGATGTCGCAGTTTTCATAGATTTCTTCCACATTGAGCACATGCTTTACATCCCGGCTTAAATTCCAGGCAGCATCTACGGAAACGTAAGGGTCATAGCCATACACTTCCATTCCCATATGTTTTGCCACATTGGCCACCTTTACGCCGATGGCCCCAAGACCGATGATACCCAGCTTTTTATCCTGGATTTCTGTTCCGGCAAAGCGTTTCTTTTCTTTTTCCGTGGCTTTTGCAATATTTTCATCATCTTTGGCGGATTCTACCCAGTTGATGCCTCCCACAATATCCCGGGAAGCCAGCAGCATACCTGCAATCACCAGTTCCTTTACGCCGTTTGCATTTGCTCCGGGGGTGTTAAAGACAACAATTCCCTTTTCCGCACATTTATCAAGGGGAATATTGTTGACCCCTGCCCCTGCCCTTGCAACTGCCAGAAGATTATCTGACAATTCCATGTCATGCATGGATGCGCTTCTTACAAGGATTCCCTGGGCGTCATTTACGTCCTGTGTTTTCTCAAATTCATCGGTAAACTTCTCAAGCCCTACATGGGCAATGGGATTTAAACAATAATATTGGAACATTTTTATTTTCTCCTTCGGTCATCAGCCATTATTTTTTTCAAATTCTCTCATGAAAGCAACCAGCTTTTCCACGCCTTCTATAGGCATGGCATTGTAAATACTTGCACGCATGCCGCCTACGGATCTGTGTCCTTTTAAGTTTTCAAATCCTGCTTCTTTTGCTTCTTTGACAAATTTTGCATCCAGCTCTTCATCTCCTGTTATGAAAGGAACATTCATAAGGGAGCGGTCTTCTTTTCTCACCGTGCCCTTGAACAGGCTGCTTTCATCCAGAAAATCATAGAGGATTTTTGCTTTCTTTTCATTATATTCTTTCATAGCAGAAAGACCGCCCATTTTCTTTATCCACTTAAACACCTTTCCGCAGATGTAAATGCCGTATGCCGGAGGGGTATTGTACAGGGAGTCTGCGTCTGCATGTGTCTTATATTTCAGCATGGTGGGCGTTCCGGGCAGAGTATCTTCTGTAATCAGGTCCTCTCTGATAATGACGATCACAACCCCTGCAGGGCCGATATTTTTCTGCACGCCGCCATAAATAACACCGTATTTACTTACATCCACCGGCTCTGATAAAAAGCAGGAAGAAACATCCGCGACCAGCGTATGGCCTTTGGTGTTGGGAAGTGTCTTAAACTTTGTACCATATATGGTATTATTTTCACATATGTATACATAGTCGGCATCTTCCGGGATAGAAAGGTCCGAACAGTCCGGGATATAAGAAAATGTCTTGTCAGCCGAAGATGCTGCCTCAACCGCATCACCGTAAATCTTACCTTCCTGATAAGCTTTCTTGGCCCACTGGCCTGTTACAATGTAGGCTGCCTTGCGGTTCTTCATAAGATTCATGGGAATCATGGCAAACTGCTGGCTGGCACCTCCCTGCAAAAACAAAACTTTATAATTGTCAGGGATATTCATCAGTTCCCGTAAATCTGCTTCCGCTTCCTTTATGATTCCGTCATACACCTTGGAACGGTGGCTCATCTCCATAACAGACATGCCGGACCCTTTGTAATCCAGCATCTCCTGTGCCGCTTCCTTTAACACTTCTTCCGGTAAAACTGCCGGGCCAGCCGAAAAATTATACACTCTGGACACTTTTCTTCCTCCTCATTTATGGGTATTTCCCTTTTTCTCCAAACATTTTAAACTCATTTACCACTTTCGTCAATTGATTTCCATGAAAGTTTTAATAAAACATGACGCAGGGCGTGCCGATCTCTACCATATCATAGAGCTTTACCACTTCATCTAAAGGAGTATTGATGCAGCCGTGGGAGCCGTCCGTTTTATAGATGGTGCCGCCGTACCTGCTCCGCCAGGAAGAATCGTGGATACCCACACCTCCCTTTACAGGCATCCAGTATTTCACCGGAGAGGCATATCCCGGTCCCCGGAGCACCCGGTTTCTTTCTTTGCTGTAAACGTAATTGGTTCCCTGGGGCGTTCCTCTCCTAAGCCCTGTATTTCCTGTCACCACAGGGGTTGCTATCTTCTGCTCCCCGTTTTCATAAAAATACATCATCTGTTCCGTCATGTCCACTTCGATATAGGTATCCCCTATATCGTCTTTTCCCTGTTTTAAAGCCATCTGCTCATAGACAGGTTCATGTTCCTCCCGTCTTTTGTCCAAAAAAGCCTCCAGCAGATATTCTTTCTCTGCTTTCCGGTCAATCTTGTTGCCGTAAATGCCGCCCTCCACGGTCACGATTTCTCCCCGGGTAGCATGAAACTGGCGCGCTTTTCCCACTGTATCATATTCATCCGCCAGCCAGTCCACAAAGGCATACACTTTTTCTTCGTCGGTGCACAGATTTCCCCATTCATCATAGAGAAAGTTCCCTTCCTCATCTGTCTTTATAAAGTCGCAGACTACTTTTGCATCTACTGCATAGATCTCGTCGCCAAACCGGTAAACTATGCCGCAGTCCTGATAAGCGGAAAGTTGCTCCCACAGTGCCAGCTCCTCTTTCATCTCCGGCGTCAGGACAAGGTCTTCATAGCATCCCGCTCCCTCCAGGTCAAGAGTGTCAGTAAAGCTTTCAAAAGCCTCTTTGATCTGTTCTCTTGCCTTCTGCTGGTTTAGAACGTGTGTTCTTTCGTTTACCAGATAATATCCCTGATCTCCTTTCAGTACCTTCACGATTCGTTCTTCATCCGCTTTGCCATGCATAAAAGAGAACCCGTTCACGATTTTATCATAGGCCTCCTTATCATACACCGTCTTCGGTTCCAGCCTTTTCTCGCCCGCCTCCCCCAGCAGATTGTCGATCCACAGGACAGGGTTCTGCTTTTCAAGATATAATTCCAGTACTTCATTGAAATCAAAGGTCAGATTCACTGCTTCTGCCGGAATAGTATAAGACTTACCATCACTGTCCGTAATGGTAAGTCCGGCATAGTCATATTGTTTTAAAAGTTCATCATTTACTTCATTTACACTTTTTCCGGTACAGTAAATGCCGTTGATCCATGTGTTGTAGCTGAACCCGTCCGCATAGTAATATGCCAGCCCCAGGTACATGGAGATCAAAGACAGCAGTATGATCAGACCGCCGATAAGGGAGCCTTTTAAAACACTTTTTCTCATTTTTCTTTTTCCAAATCTTTTGCGTCAAATACCTCGCTGATGGGGGCCCCTGCCGGTACCATGGGGAATACCTTGTCGTCTTTTGGTATCACACATTCAATCAGTACAGGCTTGTTCATCTCGATCGCCCTGGCAACAGCATCCCCTATTTCTTCCTTTCTGGTAACGCGGATGGCCTCACAGCCAAGCCCTTTTGCCACCATGCAGAAATCAACGCCGTCATCCAGAATTGTCTGGGAGTACCGCTTTTCATAGAACAGAGTCTGCCACTGTCTTACCATTCCCAGGACATGGTTGTTGATAACTACCTCAATAATGGGAATCTGGTATCTGGAAGCGGTGGCCAGTTCATTCATATTCATGCGGAAACATCCGTCTCCGGCAATATTGATACAGATTTTGTCCGGCATGCCTGCCTTAGCGCCGATACATGCTCCAAGTCCGTACCCCATGGTCCCAAGTCCTCCTGAAGATAAGAAAGTTCTGGGCATGGAATATTTGTAATACTGGGCCGCCCACATCTGATGCTGTCCCACATCGGTTGTGATAATAGCTTTTCCGTCTGTTACTTTGTCAATTTCTTCCATAATATATGGACAGGACAAAATACTTTCGTCATAATTCAACGGGTATTTTTCCTTTAATTCTTTTATATGCCCCATCCACTTTTCATGTTCCATCTGGGGAAGTTCTTTATTGATCAGGGCAAGAATTTCTTTCAAATCTCCCACCACGGAAGCGTCTGTCCTGATATTTTTGTTTATTTCTGCCGCATCAATATCTATGTGAAGCACCTTGGCCCTGGATGCAAACATGGCTGCATTTCCTACCACACGATCCGAAAATCTTGCCCCTAAAGCTACCAGAAGGTCACACTCGCTTACGCCAAGATTGGAGGCCTTGGTTCCGTGCATGCCGATCATGCCGGTATAGCGCCCGTCATGGCCGTCCATAACGCCTTTTCCCATAAGGGTATCGCAGATCGGCGCATCCATCAGCTTTGCGAGAGCCCTCACTTCCTCATAAGCCCCGGAAATGACTGCGCCGCCTCCCACATAGATAAAAGGCCGCTTGGATTCTTTTATAAGTGCCGCCGCCTTTTCTATGTCCTGGCTGGTATATTTGCAGGAGGACACGACAGCTTCGGGCTGTTTTTTTTCATACTCATAGCTATTGGCCGTCACATCCTTGGTGATATCCACAAGTACAGGCCCCGGACGCCCCTGTCTGGCTATAGCAAAGGCTTTCCTTATGGTTTCTGCAAGCTTTGCAATGTCTTTGACTATGTAGCTGTGCTTGGTAATGGGCATGGTCACGCCTGCAATATCCACCTCCTGGAAAGAATCCTTGCCCAGCAGGGGAAGGTTCACATTGCAGGTGATCGCTACCATGGGCACGGAATCCATATAGGCGGTGGCAATGCCCGTTACCAGATTAGTAGCCCCCGGCCCGCTGGTGGCAAGACACACCCCCACCCTGCCAGTAGCCCGGGCGTAACCGTCTGCGGCGTGAGCCGCTCCCTGTTCATGGGAAGTCAGTATATGCCTGATTTCCCCGCTGTGTTTATATAAAGCATCATATACGTTTAAAATCGTGCCGCCGGGATATCCGAAAACCGTATCAACACCCTGTTCTTTTAAACATTCTACTACAATTTCTGCACCTGTAAGCTGCATATATTTTGTCCCTCCTGTTATCAGATTCCGCAGATCCTATTCATTTCCCGGGGATTTGCAGAATCGCCCCTTTGTTTCCGCTTGTTACCATCTCCCGGTATCTCGCCAGATATCCGGTTGTCACCTTCGGCTCCCTAGGCTGCCAGTTTTCCGCCCTCTTTTTCATTTCTTCTTCGGAAACCTTCACGTCCAGCTTTAACTGCGGGATGTCGATGCTGATAATATCCCCTTCTTCCACCAGCGCAATCGGTCCTCCCACTGCTGCTTCCGGGGATACATGCCCAATGGAGGCGCCTCTGGAGGCGCCAGAAAAGCGTCCGTCCGTAATAAGGGCCACGCTGGAGCCAAGGCCCATGCCTGCAATGGCAGATGTGGGATTTAACATTTCCCGCATACCCGGACCGCCTTTCGGCCCTTCATAGCGGATCACCACCACATCTCCTGCCACGATCCTGCCGCCCTTAATGGCCGCAATAGCGTCTTCCTCACAGTCAAATACTCTGGCAGGCCCTTCGTGGACCATCATTTCTTCCACCACTGCTGAACGCTTTACCACACTGCCGTGGGGGGCAAGATTTCCCTTAAGCACAGCAAGGCCGCCTGTTGCAGAATAAGGATTATCCAGAGGTCTTATAACTTCCGGGTTCTTATTTACCGCATCCTTTATATTTTCTCCCATGTTTTTTCCTGTGACTGTCATACAGTCTGTATGTAAAAGCCCTGCGTCCGCCAGTTCCTTCATCACTGCATAGACGCCGCCTGCCTCATTTAAATCTTCCATATAAGTAGGCCCTGCCGGAGCAAGATGGCACAGATTCGGTGTCTTTTCACTGATTTCGTTTGCAAAAGCAATATCAAAATCAAAGCCTATCTCATGGGCAATGGCCGGAAGATGAAGCATGGAGTTTGTGGAACATCCCAGAGCCATATCCACTGTCAGGGCATTTAAAACCGCATCCTTTGTCATAATATCCCGGGGGCGAATGTCTTTGCGGTACATTTCCATCACTGCCATGCCTGCATGTTTGGCAAGCTTGATCCGCTCTGAATAAACCGCAGGAATGGTCCCGTTGCCTCCAAGGCCCATGCCAAGGGCTTCTGTCAGGCAGTTCATGGAATTGGCCGTATACATACCGGAACAGGAACCGCAGGTGGGACAGGTCTTTTCCTCAAATTCTTTTACATCCTCTTCCGTCATGGTTCCCGCCGCATGGGCGCCTACCGCCTCAAACATGGAAGAAAGGCTTCTCTTTTGTCCTTTCACCCGTCCTGCCAGCATGGGGCCGCCGGATACAAATACCGTAGGTACATTGATTCTTGCCGCCGCCATCAAAAGTCCCGGTACATTCTTATCACAGTTTGGCACCATCACAAGGGCATCAAACTGGTGGGCAAGGGCCATACATTCCGTGGAATCCGCAATCAGATCCCTTGTAACGAGGGAATACTTCATGCCGATATGTCCCATTGCAATGCCGTCGCATACTGCAATTGCCGGAAATACCACCGGAACACCTCCAGCCTGTGCCACTCCCATCTTCACTGCCTCCACGATTTTATCCAGATTCATATGCCCTGGCACGATCTCATTATAGGAACTTACAATACCTACCATGGGCTTTTGCATTTCTTCCTGTGTAAACCCCAGCGCATTAAATAAACTTCTGTGGGGTGCCTGCTGTATACCTGTTTTTACATTATCGCTTCTCATTTCTGCACTCTCCTTCTTAATCCTTTCATGACTCTGGTAAAGCTTTGCATGAACGTTTCCTTTGTTTCATCATCCTCTGGTTTGGACGTTTTCCTTCATTTCTGCTGTATATAAAACATAATTATTATTTTCGTAAATCTTTGTCATATTCTGCCGGATATAGTCCCATGGAATCGTATCATAATAATGGTAAAACTCCCACACCATTTCCTTAAAATCCGGGTCTGTCATCCGTTTATCCAAAAGTACCGCATCGGCCCCTTCTATCTCCCGGTTTTCACACCGGATGCCGTAAAGGAAATAGAGCAGATATTCCTGATTACAGTCCGTAACACATATGGATTGTCTGTTTTCCATATCCCCCTGGGAAAAGGCTTCCTGGATCTCATATTCATTGATCCCGTACTGGTCATTGTATCCGGAAAATGCCAGACATTTCACCCCCACTGCCGCCGCCATTAAAAGCAGGACTGCAGAAAATTTTTCCTTGTCTTTTCCGCACTGCCGGGCTGCTTTGGTAAAAATACAGTCAGCAAGGATGCCTGTTAAAACTGCCAGAAGCACACCTGTGTAAGTAAACACCCGGTAGTAGGGACGCTTGCACTGGATCAACAGACATACCGGAACCAGCACGATCCCCCAGAACAGAACCAGATCATGCAGCATGCCTTCATACTTTCCTGCCCGGACGCCTCTCACGATCCTGTAAGCAGTAAATAAAATCCCTATACCCCATATTACCATGACCAGCGCCGGAAGTGGATAAAAATATCCTGACAATGTCTGGAGCCATTCCCAGAAACGCCCAAAAAAGCCTGCCCGCTCCTCGCTCTGGATATAAGGGGTATCTAGCATGTATTCCATGCCCCTGCCTACTGCCGCAAAGGGCGAACGCAGAATCATTTTTACATGGCCCATGCCGTAATATACGCTTGAGGCATCTTTTACCAGCAGATTAGAACCGATTGCCAGCCAGATAATCCCATAGAGAAAAATGGTCCCAAGGGCAGCCGCAGCCGATGCCGCAATCAGCTTTATAAGCTTCTTTCCGCTCTCTGCTTTCAGTACAAAGCAGCTCTTTTCCCTGCTCTCCTGTATGCCTTTGAAAAGGAGGAAAAAACCTCCTGCAAGACAAAGGGGCAGCACCCAGTATACATTACTGCTGACTGCATACAGTCCAAGGACCAGCGATAAGGCGTATAGCACATACACCTTCCGCCCTGTCTTTTTCCCGCTGCAAATGTCCGTTAAACAAAGCCACGCCGCAAGAAAACAGGTGATCCCAAGGGTATAGCCTCTGCCCTGCACGGCAAGCTGGTTTACAAGATTCATGGACACGTACAAAATCACGATAGCCAACGGCAGAAATCCTTTTTTGTATTTTCCTGCAATTTTGTAAAGGAGACATATATTTGCCAGCGCGCACAGATACGAAATTCCCCGCAGGCCTATGTAGGAATTCCCAAGATAGTCAAGAAAAGCCGAAAGTACCGAATATCCTACATGATTGTTAGGAAGGGGCCAGTGGATTGCCGCATACACAGGTCCCCTGCTGATAAAACAATAGTAAGTATACAGTTCATCGTACCAGGGCGTAAGCGCAAACATGCGCCACCCGTAGTACAGCGCCATCCCCGCAAGGAAAACCATAAACCCTGCTCCGCAGACCGGCTTATTGGTAAAAAATGCTGCGCCCAGCCGTCTAGTTGATTTCATCTGCTAATAAATCACCCATTTCTTTACATCCTACTTTGGTGCATCCTTCCGACATAATGTCCACTGTCCGGTATCCCTTTTTCAGGATGCTCTTTACCGCATCTTCTACGGCATCAGCTTCTTTGTCAAGATCAAAGGAATAACGCAGCATCATGGCCGCAGAAAGAATGGTTGCAATGGGATTGGCAATTCCTTTTCCGGCAATATCAGGGGCTGAACCGTGACTTGGCTCATACAGGCCGAACTTACTGTCGTTTAAGGAAGCTGATGCCAGCATGCCAATGGAGCCTGTAACCATGCTTGCCTCATCGGAAAGAATATCTCCAAACATATTTTCCGTCAGGATCACGTCAAACTGGCCCGGATCTTTTACAAGCTGCATGGCACAGTTGTCGACCAGCATATGTTCCAGCGCCACGTCCGGATAATCTGTGGCCACTTCCTCCACAATCTTTCTCCAGAGCCTGGAGGAATCCAGTACATTGGCTTTGTCCACACTTGTGACCTTCTTAGTTCTCTTCCTGGCGATATCAAAGGCTTTGACTGCGATCCGGCGGATTTCCTTTTCATCATAGGTCAGTGTATCCACCGCCTTGCGCACGCCGTCCTCTTCGGTGGTATGCCGTTCCCCGAAGTAGAGCCCTCCTGTCAGTTCCCGCATAATCATCATATCAAATCCGCTGCCAATGATCTCCTTTTTCAGCGGGCAGGCTTCTGCCAGCTCATCATACAATACTGCGGGCCTCAAATTGGCAAACAGGTTAAGAGCTTTTCGCAGCCCTAAAAGCCCGGCTTCCGGCCGAAGCTCCGGCGCCAGCTTATACCAGGGAGACGTCGTGGTATCTCCGCCGATGGATCCCATCAGCACTGCATCCGCTCCCTTAGCTGTATCAATGGTCTCCTGCGTAAGGGGAACCCCGTAGGCATCTATGGACGCACCGCCCATTAAAACATCCGTATAAATAATTTCGTGGCCGTAGACTTTTGCTGTCTTATCTAAAACTTTCCTGGCCTCCGCCACGATTTCCGGTCCAATACCGTCACCCGGTATGCATACAATATTTAACTTCATCTTTTCCCTCATTTCTGCGATGCTTTCACCGCTGCTGTTGATCGTGCAGGAAAGAATGATCTCCCCGCCGCCCGCTATCCATATATTAACAGTAAGTCGTATTTTATGGTGTGGTTTACTATTAACAAAATAAGACGCATGATATGCGCCTTACTTCTAGAGCGTGTTTGAAAATTGCGTTCTGACAGATGTATGTCACAATTTGACCCAAAGATACCGCAAAGTGGGGCGTGCCGATGGCAGGAATGAATTTTGAAACATGCTCTAAGCTTTACCTGACATGACTATTCTGCGTCTGCTTTTTCAACCTGTGCTATGGCAGACTTCTGCATAGGAATACGGCAGTTTTTATTATTACCAAATTCTACGATCACTGTATCATCTGTAATATCTATAATGATTCCGTAAAAACCGCTGCTGGTAAGCACACAGTCCCCGACTGCAAGGGTGGACAGCATAGCTGCCATTTTCTTCTGTTCCTTTTTCTGGGGACGAATCATAAAGAAATAAAGGAACCCAAAAATAAGCACCAGATACACTACCATAATGATCCCGCCGCCAGCCGCGGCACCAGCTTCCGCTGATAATAAAATACCCATTCAAATTTCCTCCTGATTTTCACTTTTCTAAATAAGCCTAACAATTATCATACACAATAAAGCAATGAAAAACAAGCCCTTTTATAAGGTTTCCTGCATCATACCAGAAAGTTTGTGCTTCTTGTAGGCTGCAAACTCTCCCTGATCAAGCGCCTCCCGTATCTCTGCCATCATGGTATTGTAGAAATACAGATTGTGAAGCACGCAAAGACGCATCCCCAGCATTTCTTTTGCTTTCAGCAGATGCCTGATATAAGCCCGTGAATATCTGCGGCAAGCCGGACAACTGCAGCCTTCTTCTATGGGTCTTTCATCCAGTTCATATTTAGCGTTAAAAAGATTGATTTTTCCCTGATTGGTATAAAGGTGCCCATGGCGGCCGTTTCTACTCGGGTAGACACAGTCAAAAAAGTCGATTCCCCGCTCTACGCCCTCTAAAATATTGGCAGGCGTACCTACTCCCATAAGGTAAGTGGGTTTATCCACCGGGAGGAAAGGTACTGTTTCTTCTAAAATATAATACATTTCCTCATGGCTTTCCCCCACAGCAAGCCCGCCTACCGCGTATCCGTCAAGGCCCATTGCCGCGATCTGCCTGGCATGCTCCACCCGGATATCCTTATAAATAGCGCCCTGATTGATTCCGAACAAAAGCTGGTTTTTGTTGATCGTATCCTCCAGAGAATTAAGCCGCTTCATTTCCTTTTGGCACCGCTCCAGCCACCGGGCCGTGCGGTCCACGGATGCCTGTACGTAAGCCCGGTCAGCAAGGCTGTTGGGACATTCGTCAAAGGCCATGGCAATGGTGGAGGCAAGATTGGACTGAATCTGCATACTTTCCTCCGGCCCCATGAAAATTTTGCGGCCGTCAATATGGGAATTAAAGTATACCCCTTCTTCCTTTATCTTGCGAAGCCCCGCAAGGGAAAAAACCTGAAACCCGCCGGAATCAGTCAAAATAGGCTTATTCCATGACATAAACTTATGAAGCCCTCCAAGCTGTCTGATAATCTCATCTCCCGGCCTCACATGCAAATGGTAAGTGTTGGACAATTCCACCAGCGTTCCAATCTGCTCCAGATCCTCTGTTGAAACCGCCCCTTTGATTGCCGCCACAGTCCCTACATTCATAAAAACGGGCGTCTGGATCACACCATGCACGGTAGTAAGTTCTCCCCGCTTTGCCCTTCCTTCCTGTTTCAGTAAACGATACATAAAGCTCTCCTATTTTCTATAAATATTTTTCCCAGAATTCTTCCAGGCAGATTTCTTCTTCCATGATTATTTCAGCCGCTTCCCTGCCCACATACCGGAAATGCCAGGGCTCGAACTCAATCCCAGTGATAAGCTCCTTTCCTTCCGGATACCGCAGGATAAAGCCGTATCTGGCGCAGTTTTCTTCCAGCCACCTGCCTGCAGGCGTGTCCGCAAATCCTTCCTCAAGGACCGTATAGGTGTCACTAATAATATCAAGGGCAAGGCCCGCCTGGTGTTCGCTGGCTCCCGGCACCGTCACCGCCTGTGAAGAAATTTTATAAGCGTCCATGTAGGTCATCCCGCCCTGCATATAGGCTTTGATCTTACGGTTAAAAAGGCTCTCCTGCCTGGCCAGGTCCCGGTAAGGGGAGCAGATGGCAAGGTTGATTCCATCTTTCCCCGCCTCCTCCATCATGGCATTCAGTTCTTTTATGATTCTCTCATCGCACTTCATATTCCCCCCGTCCGCTTTAATCGTACCAAGGGTGAAGGAATATTCCTCCGGGATGGGATGCTGCTTATTGATCAGCATAAGCTTCCAGTCCTGTCCGTCAAAAGCAGTTTCCTCCAAAAGAGCTTCTGCATGGCCCTCTCCTCCCCGGACTTCTGCCCTGGCATTATCCGGCGGCACAGCAGGTTCCGCCCCGGATTCCTCCGCCGCATCCTCCAGGGCCGGAGCATCCATCCCGCCGGAGGCCGGATACGCAAAACTGTTTCCCATCAAAAAACAAAATAAAATAAAAAAAATACAGGTTAGTCTCTTCATTTGTCCTTCATCACATTTCTTTATCTGTAAAGTTTTCAATTTCTTATTTTACACAAATCTTCAATATTCTACAATAGACTTGCGGAAAATAATTGTAAAACAATTAGATTTCCGCTATACTTGTAACAGTTTATAACAAAAAATCTTACACGAATATAGCAGGAGGCGCAAATATGGCTGGTTCAACACTTGGAAATATATTTAAGATCACTACCTGGGGGGAATCCCACGGAAAAGCTTTAGGGACGGTCATTGACGGCTGCCCCGCCGGGCTGCTGCTTTGCGAAAGGGATATCCAGGTTTACCTTGACCGCCGTAAGCCCGGCCAGAGTGCCATCACCACTCCCCGGAAAGAGTCCGACCAGGTAGAAATCCTCTCCGGTGTCTTTGAGGGGAAAACTACCGGGGCACCCATTTCCCTGCTGATTCGGAATACCTCCCAGAAATCCTCCGATTACAGCGAAATTGCCTCCTATTACCGTCCCGGTCACGCGGACTATACCTTTGATGCCAAATACGGGTTCCGAGATTATACCGGGGGAGGGCGTTCTTCGGGACGTGAAACCGCTGCACGGGTAGCCGCCGGTGCCGTTGCCCTGAAAATTTTAAAAGAAATGGGTATCACAGTTGCCGCCTATACCAAATCCATCGGTCCTGTCAGCATTGATATGGCGCGTTTTGACAGGGAAGCCGTTTTCAGAACTGCCACCTGTATGCCCGATACACAAGCAGACCAGGCGGCAGCAGCCTATCTGAAAGAGTGTATGATGAAAAAAGACTCCTGCGGAGGTGTCATCGAATGCATCGTTTATGGACTTCCTGCAGGAGTCGGCGATCCTGTTTTTGAAAAGCTGGATGCCTGTCTGGCAAAAGCGGTCATGTCCATCGGTGCTGTAAAAGCAGTGGAAATCGGCGACGGCGTATCTGTTTCCACTGCTGCCGGTTCTAAAAACAATGACGCCTTTTTCTGTGATAAGGATGTCCGCTGCATGGCCCCCTCCCAGACCGGATTGCCCGTTCAGAAAAAGACCAACCATGCCGGAGGAATACTGGGAGGCATCAGCGACGGTTCCCGGCTGGTGCTCCGTGCCCATGTAAAGCCTACTCCGTCCATCTTTGCCCCTCAGGAAACTGTAAATAAAGAAGGGGAAAACATCCTGATAGAAATCAAAGGGCGCCACGACCCGGTCATCGTTCCCAGAGCCGTAGTCGTGGTGGAAGCCATGACTGCCCTGACTCTGCTGGATGCGTGTATGATGAATATGACTGCGAGACTGGATTATCTGAAAGATTTCTATAGCACCAAACGCTGCCACCCTTCGCAGGACAGCTTATTGTAACAAACGCTGCCACGCTCCGCGAGCCAGCTTATTGTAATAAAAAGAAGGCCTGTAAAAAGGCCTTCTTTTAAATCTGTTACTGAATCCGGTAAAATATAATGCAGTTTGGCTGGTCCACTTTCATTTCACGTCCATTCATGACCAATGTCCCCTTTTCCATGTCCACATTAAAAAATGTCATAGTGTCCGATTCGTGGTTTAAGGAAACCAGATGCCTGTTATCCGGGAATAGAGCTGCATCCTTGGGGTAATCCCCACTCACAGGAAGACAGAAGCATTTCGTTAACATGCCGTTTTCCCCGTTGATGGAGTAGACCACAACACTGTTATCCCCTGCGTTGGAGCTGCACATATAGTTAAAATCTTCTGAAAAATTAAGGGCGCTGGCCGCCGAACCGCCTGCATGGTATTTATTCAGCGTGGAGATATTCTGGATTTTATCAAATACCGGGTTTCCATGTTCATCCACACTGTAGGTATATACATCGATATAGTTTTTCAGTTCGTGGACAATATACAAAAATCTGCCGTCCCTGGAAAATTTCAGATGGCGGGGCGCCGATTCCTGTTCACTTCTTATGATATCCACCTGACGGAGCCTGCCGTTTACATGGTTCAGTTCATATACCACCACATGATCCATTCCCAGATCCGCCGCACACAAAAACCTGTTGTCCCGGGTCATCTTTACACAATTGATATGGGGCCTGAAATTTCTCTCTGCAATACTGCCAAGTCCCTTATGGAAAATTTCATCCGTGATTTCCCCTATGGCTCCGTTCTCCGCTACGCGCAAAACCGTCAGCTTGGCATCATGGTACCCTGCCACAAAAAGATACCTGTCCTCATAATCCGTAGAAAGATAGCATCCCCTCATTCCGTTAATAAAAGCATGATTGATAGGCTCCAGGTCTCCCTCTTCCAGTATCTTGTAGGATTCCACCCCGAAATCTGTGATAGAATAGAGGAACTTCCTGTTGTGGGATATGGTCACATAAGAAGAATTCCGTATCTGAACCTGGTCCTTTTCACGGAATCTCCCGTTTTCAACATCAACATCATAAATCCTTATTCCGAACTTGCTCTTATTTCTTGATGTATAAGTGGATACATAGGCTACATACTTTTCTTTGTCCATAATAATACGCTCCTGAAATATATTCTTGTTCTTCCAAAATAATTAAAGTTATTATAGCACAGGTTATTTTCACACACAACAAAATATAGCGTAAATTTGCAATTACGTATTGACTTTCTTCTATAACTATGTATAATTAGGGATTGAGTTTGTTTAGAATCACTAAACTTTGAGTTTATTATAATTACATTCCGGAAAAAGTACAGGGAGGCTATTATGAACAGCGGTATAAATATAGGCAGCAAAATAAGAAATCTGCGAAGTCAGAAAGGGCTGACCCAGGAAGAACTTGCTGACAGGTGCGAATTGTCCAAAGGATTTATCTCCCAGCTTGAGAGGGATCTAACCTCCCCTTCCATCGCCACACTTATGGACATCCTCCAGTGCCTTGGCACAGATTTAAAAGAATTTTTCAATGATTCCGAGGACAAGCAGATTGCCTTTAAGGAATCCGATTATTTTGAAAAGGTAGATGAATCCCTTCTGAACAAAATAGAGTGGATCATCCCCAATGCCCAGAAGAATATGATGGAACCCATCCGGCTTACATTGTCTCCTGGCGGAAGCACCTATCCCGACAATCCCCATGAAGGGGAAGAATTCGGCTATGTGCTCTCGGGCAGTGTTTCATTGATACTTGGAAAAAAAGTAATAAAAATACGGAAAGGCGAGTCCTTTTACTTCACGGCCAAAACCACACACTATTTAAAAGCGGACAACAAGACAGGCGCGGTCCTTATCTGGGTCAGCAGCCCCCCAAGTTTTTAACAGTTCACAAGATACAGGCAGGAGTTTTGTCATGAATAAAATCTTAATCGACTTAAAAAATATCAGTAAATCCTTTGACGGACAGATGGTCCTGGACGACCTGAATCTTTCTATCCGGGAAAATGAGTTTTTGACTCTGTTAGGCCCCAGCGGATGCGGCAAGACCACTACCCTGCGCATTCTGGGTGGATTTGAAACGCCCGATAAGGGGAGCGTTATTTTTGACGGAGCGGACATCACCAGTCTGCCTCCCAATAAAAGGCAGCTTAATACGGTTTTCCAGAAATATGCGCTTTTTCCCCACATGACCATTGCGGAAAACATCGCCTTTGGGCTGAAAATCAAGAAGAAAAGCAAATCCTATATTGAGGATAAGATTCAATACGCCTTAAAACTTGTGAATCTGGACGGATATGGAAAGCGTATGCCGGACTCCTTAAGCGGCGGCCAGCAGCAGCGTATCGCCATCGCCCGTGCCATTGTAAACGAGCCGAAAGTACTTCTTTTGGATGAGCCTTTGGGCGCTTTAGACTTAAAACTGCGTCAGGATATGCAGTATGAACTGATACGCCTGAAAAATGAGCTGGGCATTACCTTTATTTATGTGACCCATGACCAGGAAGAGGCCCTCACCATGTCGGATACCATTGTGGTCATGAATCAGGGCTACATACAGCAGACCGGCTCCCCGGAAAAAATATACAATGAACCGGAAAACGCTTTTGTGGCCGACTTCATCGGCGACAGCAATATCATAAGCTCTATAATGCTGGAAGATAAACTGGTAGAAATCCTTGGAATCCCCTTCCCCTGCGTGGATACCGGATTTGGATGCAATAAACCTGTGGACGTGGTGATTCGCCCGGAGGACGTGATACTTTCCGCCTCCGGCAGCGGCAGAATAAACGGCGTTGTCACCCACATTATTTTTAAAGGCGTTCACTATGAAATGGAAGTCATGGCAGGGGGATTTGAATGGCTTGTCCACTCCACCAGCATGTTCCCTGTAGGGACAAAGGTCGGCGTTGACGTGGCCCCTTTCAACATCCAGATCATGAACAGACCAGCTTCTGAGGATGAGGAGGCCGCAGGCATCAATGAATAGGAAAAAATTACTGGGTACGCCCTATTATATCTGGTCTGCCATGTTTATCATCATCCCCCTTTGCATGGTGTTCTACTACGGCCTTACCGACAAAAACGGCGCTTTTACCCTTGAAAATATTACGGCAATGGCTTTAGCGGAACATGCAAAGGCTTTATGGCTGGCTCTTGGATTGTCCCTTATATCCACCCTTATCTGCCTGCTTCTCGCCTACCCTCTGGCCCTGATCCTGACAGGACTTAAGGTAAACCAGCACAGCTTCATTGTACTTATTTTTATTCTTCCCATGTGGATGAACTTTTTGCTGCGCACGCTGGCTTGGCAGACGATTCTTGAAAAGACAGGCGTTCTCAACAGCCTCCTTTCATTTTTGCATCTGCCGGCCTTAAATATCATCAACACTCCTTATGCCATTATTGTGGGCATGGTTTACAATTTTCTGCCCTTTATGGTCCTGCCCATTTACAACTCTCTTGCCAAAATTGACCAGAATCTGGTTCATGCCGCAAGAGATTTAGGCGCAGACGGGATGCAGGTTTTTCTCAAAATCACCCTGCCCCTTACCCTGCCTGGTATTATCAGCGGTATTACCATGGTGTTCATCCCTGCCCTGACCACCTTTGTCATCAGCAAACTGCTGGGAGGAAGTAAGGTCCTTTTGATTGGAAATGTGGTGGAAGAAGAATTTACACAGGCCGGCAACTGGCATTTAGGCAGCGGGCTTTCTATTGTGCTGATGCTGTTTATTATTGTAAACATGGTGGTTTCAACTATTTTTGACAAAGACGGGGAGGGTTCTGTCCTATGATAAAAAATACCGCAAAGAAGCTTTATCTCTCCCTGATTCTCATTTTCCTTTATGCCCCCATTCTGGTTTTGATTCTGTATTCCTTCAATGCCAGCAGGACCCGCGCCAAATGGGGCGGCTTTACCTTCAAATGGTACGGCAAGCTGTTTAAAAACCAGGAAATCCTTGGCGCTTTATTTAATACCCTTTTTATCGCCCTTGTATCCTCTGTCACAGCGGCCGTCATTGGAACCATTGCCTGTATTGCCATTATGAATTTGAAAAAACGCCCCCGGGCCGTGATCCTTGGTATAACGAATATTCCCATGCTTAACGCTGATATCGTCACCGGCATCTCCCTGATGCTTCTCTTTATCAGCATGGGGATAAAGTTTGGACTGGGAACTATTTTGCTTTCCCATATTACCTTCTGCATTCCTTATGTGATTTTAAGCGTCATGCCCCGGATGAAACAGCTAAATCCCCATATTTATGAGGCGGCCCTTGACTTAGGGGCCGGACCTGTGTATGGATTTTTTAAAGTGGTATTCCCGGAAATTTTTCCCGGTGTACTGTCAGGGTTTTTGATGGCATTTACCATGTCACTGGATGATTTCATCATAACCCATTTTACCAAAGGCGCCGGAATCGACACCTTATCCACAAAAATCTATACGGAAGTCAAAAAGGGAATCAAACCGGAAATGTATGCCCTTTCCACCCTTATCTTCCTAACGGTCCTGATTTTACTGCTGTTGGTAAACCAGCAGCCCGGCGGAAATAAATCCCCCTCCGGTAAAAATATTTCAGAAAAAGGAGTATAAAAATGAAACGGAACAAAACAAAATCCATGATACCATCCATACTTTTTATGCTTTGTGTAGTATTTTCCTTAGGGCTCACCGGATGCGGCAGCTCCTCCGGCGACGAAAAGTGGGAAGTTGTTGTCTATAACTGGGGGGAATACCTTGATCCGGATACCCTTGATTTGTTTGAGGAAGAAACAGGCATTCATGTAATTTATGATGAATTTGATACCAACGAAGCCATGTTTCCCAAAGTAGAGGCCGGCGCCGCATCCTATGACGTCATCTGCCCCTCTGATTACATGATCCAGAAAATGATTGACCATGACCTGCTGGCTGAAATTGACTTTGAAAATATCCCCAATATCAAAAATATCGGGCAGCAGTATCTGGAGCAGTCACGGGAATTCGACCCGGAAAACAAGTACTCCGTGCCTTACTGCTTCGGCACGGTAGGAATCCTTTATAATAAGTCCATGGTGGAAGGGCCTGTAGACAGTTGGTCGATACTCTGGGATGAAACATATGCAGACAACATTCTCATGCAGGATTCCGTGAGGGATGCTTTCATGACTGCTCTAAAATTAAACGGCTGTTCCATGAACACCCTGGATGAAGGGGAACTGGAAGCTGCCAAAAATTCCCTGATCGACCAGAAACCGCTGGTACAGGCTTATGTCATAGACCAGGTCAGGGACAAAATGATTGGCGGCGAGGCAGCGATTGGTGTGATTTACTCCGGCGAGGCCATTTATACCCAGAGGGAAAATCCTGATTTAGAATATGTTATTCCAAAAGAAGGCACCAATGTGTGGATCGATTCCTGGGTCATCCCCAAAAATGCACCAAATAAGGAAAACGCTGAAGCTTTCATAAACTTCATGTGCCGGGAAGATATTGCCCTTAAGAATTTTGAATACATCACCTACTCCACCCCCAACATTGCCGCACAGGAACTGATTGAGGACGAGGAGATTAAAAATTCTGATATTGCGTTCCCTGATTTGACCCAGTATGACAATCTGGAAACCTTCCATTATCTGGGCGCAGAAGGAGATGAACTTTACAATAATCTGTGGAAAGAAGTGAAATCACAGTGATATTTTTAAATCCCCGGATATTCTGCAAGCTGCCGTTCGCCGCGCTCATTGTATTCATTTGCATCCCTTGGATACATTCTGATACTGCCTGCAAATTCATTTTATCATTGCACCTTAAGGATGTAAAGAAATAACCTCCATGACGTAATATCAGTCATATCCTATCGCCGTCCTCATGAACGTTCCTTTAAAGAAATGCCGCCTGTGAGCTTCTGGTATTCTTTTAAGAATTCATGCCGGGAGAGCTTTTCCGCCTGCCGCTCTGCGTCTTTGTCCGTCTCCTGTGCATTTTGGGCATCAGCGCCTTTTCCTTCTTCTGTCCATCCGGGCTGTACTTTCATATAATAGGTGCCCTCCTCTGCCATCTCCGGATACTTCTGAATCATTTCCGGGTAATTTTCCCGAAGCCGTTCTGCCCCTTCCCTGTCAGAAACAGTTATTTCTTCCAGTCCGTAACTGACCACGATATTTCCCAGCACATCAAGGGTACAGGCATAATAGGCCCTCACATAATAGGGTGCGGAAATGATCAGATTGTAGTATAATTCTCCATCTTTTCCCACACCCAGCCACTCCTTTCCATCACTTCCGTCGAAATAAATGCAGAGGGCTTTTCCGTTCCTGTAAGCAAAAATATATTCTGCCATTCCCCCGTCCCAGGCTTCGTCTTCCAAAAGGCACACCAGCTCCTCCACACCGTCCTTGTTTACATCACTCCTTCTGAAAATAAACTTTTCTTTTTCCAGCTCCTCCTTTTTTATATAGGAATACGCCTCTCCCATATCAACACAGGAAAAGTCTCCCTGTTCAATTGCTGTAAAAGCTTCCTCCCGGGGCCGGGGCTTTCCTCCGTTTTCTTCCGGGATATCGCAAAATCTGCCGCAGGCATACCACGCTGCCTCACTATCTAAAATTTCCGCTTTTTCTTTGTCTTCTAACCTGCCTTTCCCTTTTCCGTCCAGATTTTCAATAATGTCCAGACATACCAGTTCCCTTCCCTCCATGCCCAGGACATAAATAACCTCCCGCTCCACAGATTCCTGCGAATCTACTGGGTATTCCGTCTGTTTTATCCTGAAAAGCAGTTCTTCCTCACGGTTTTGGGTGTAATCGTACAAAGCAAAATGCTTCTCTGCTTCATCCAGCTCTTTGCCATAAAACGCCTCGTCAAAAATCCCCAGCTCCCTGCTTCTTCCTTTTTCCGGGAAAGGATTTTCCACTGTAAGGTTGTGCCGCAAAAACTCCTGATACAATGGCGCCAGACCAAGACTTTGCAGATATCCCTTTGCGCTTACCTCACTGCCGGCTTCAAACTGTATATAATAACGTTCCCTATTGTCTTCGTCCGTTCCTGCCGCTGTTCCGCTTGCTGTGCCCTTTACCGTGCTGCCTTTTTCGCCTGCCTTGTTTTCTGTGTTCCCTTCTGCCTTCTCCTTTGACAGGGAAATCCTCAAATCAGAGAATACCTTTTCCCCTTCCCTGGGAGAAATGCCATAGATTTGCGCAAGGAGCAGACTGATCTGCCCGCTGTCCATTATCAAATTTTCTGAAAAATAAGGATTCTTTCTTAAGGCGATCCTGCTTAGCTTAGGATTTTCTTTTCCTTCCAGAATCCATACCACATCCTGCTCTTGATCGACCCAAAAATCCGTCAGTGGATAAATGGCCTTTTCCGTTTCAGCAGTTAACAGAAAAATGCCTTTTTTGTCCATATTGAAATAAGAATAAACAAGCAGCTCATCTTCCTCATAGACACAATTACAGTGGGACAGCAGGATATCCCGGCTGGTATTATCCTCCTCCCTGACCGTAAAACTTTCCGGGGCTTTTAGGGGTGTCTGCTCCGGCAGGGTCTTTTCTATGTCTGCCTGTATCTCCTCCAGAGAGACCTGTTTCCATTCTTCCTCCAGCCCATCCCCATTGTCAGTCAGATTCTTTTTGTAAAAGCAGACCTCCCCCTGCCTGTAAGCAGCTCCATAAAAATCCGAAGCATAATAATAATCTGCTACAGGGCACCGTAAAAGACGGGTAACATTTCCTTTAGTTTCCGCTGTCCATGGGTATGTATGACGTTCCAAAGAAAGGCCGGAACGTTCCACTGCGCTTTTTAACATTTCATTGGGATCATCATCTTTTGCTTTCTCTATCCAGTCAGCCATTCCTTTGCCATAAGCTTCCCCGTCTTCGGGATACCAGCCGCCGTCGTGCCACCAGTCGTCATCAAAGGGGTTCCAGTTGTCAAAAAGTGCAGGATAGTCACAGGATTTATACCCAAATTCCCTAAAAGGAACAAATCTGGGTTCAAAACTCTCTTCATCAATTTTCAGACTTTCCTGTATGTCCACATAATGGCCATAGCCGTCCACCCCGTCTTGCCGCTCACATCTGGCGGCATATACACAATAGACGCCGTTTTTATAGTCATTGACATAATTAAGAAGAGGATAGTCCCAGTGGAACCAGTAAAACTCCTCTTTGTCAACCACGACTTGCCCATTACGGAATCCTAAGTGAATCCTTATGCCGCCCTTCCATGAAGAAGCAGAATCATAATTTTGCAGGGAAAGGAGGTTTGTGCCGTCTGGTGCCAGGATTTCCGTATAACCACTCCGAAAGTTTGCATTGCCTGACAAAATAGTACCGTCTCCATTTTCTTTTTGCCCAATGACATAAAATGCGCCGGAATTGCTGCTTCCATTGCACCGCATTTCCACATAAACAAACAGCTCTCTTTTCCCGTCCCCTGTTATATCATAAAACGCCACATTTTTTATCCTGTAAGGCAGGTCCGCCCGTTCCAATTCCCCTGCTTTCCCCTTGAATAAATCTCCAGCCGCTTCTATCAGCCCCTTCTCCAAATGGATTCCGTATTCTTCTGCCTCCGGCAGGTCTGCATAATATTCCCTGATCTGACATTCCCCGCTTTCAAAGCTTAAGGGCTGCTCATAGTCATCAAAATCCACAGCTCTGTAACAGGTATTTCTCCCTTCCGCTTCTTCTTTACAAAAAAACTCTCCTTCCCTGTCTGTTTCCCTGTAATAGACATTTTCATTCTGGTCATAGGTATAAGTGACTTGGTAAGAAGGGGCCATGTACTTTTTTCCAATCCCTTCATAGGTACAGTCGTCAAATAAAGCAGTCACCGTATTTTCATCTACTCTCTGCCATGTTCCCCTGTCCACATTTCTGCATCCATAATGGACCACCTGCCCATCCGGGGAAAAACAGGTACGGTAAAGGCCCAGCCACTCATCCAGCTCTGACTCAAAATAAGTGCCTCTGACATTTCTCCAGGTCCCCACGATGGGGTCTGCCTGTCCATCATATTGCGCCTCTCCCGAAAATACTCCCAGAGCCATGCACACCGCACTGCTTATCAATACCATCAGTTTATTCATTTTTTCATCCCCATCTGTGACACTTCGTATTTATCAATATAAGGTCTGGCTCTGCCGCATCCGTTATTACAATAAGCTGTCTCGCGAATCGCAGCAGCGTTTGTTTCGTTTAACCTAAGGACAGCTCCCCAAGCGCGCTATCCGTTGTTTTCTAATATTTCCTGCTCTGCCATGGAATTTTTATGTACTGCCCTTCCCAAATCAGACTTGGATTCCCGGCACCCACGGCCTTTATAAAAGCGGAAAAATCATATCCTGCAAATTCGCCCTCATATTGCTTATAAATACTCCACAAACTTTCCCCTGGCCTCACCCTGTGGACATATTCTTCCCCACGGAATGTCTGCATCATGACAGACAATGTATGTCCACAGGTTTCTTTGTCGATTGCTTCTTTTCTGATTCTGGAAGCCATGTACCATCCTCCCGCCCCTTCCTCCATAAGCGGAATCGCAAGGGTTAGTTCATAGAGACTGGTATTTCCCTTCCAGACTAAATAATCATACCAGTAGCCTTCTTCCCTTCTGCATTCCCAGTCCACATCCGTATCTGCGCCGGAAGGCAGCAGGCAGTCAAATCCGGCACCTGCCTTTTCCACATATGCCCGTACTGTCTCCTCGCGGCAGAAGTCTTCTCCGGGAAGCTGACTTACCCAGACTTCTCCCAAATCCTCCTCTGCTTCCTCCTGCAGTCTCCACAGGCCATTTTCCGCAGACCATATCCTGTAATGGGCATCATCCGTGACCGGATAGCCCCTTGCCTGCATCACTCTAGTGATATCTATGGTTGCAATGGTTATCTCCTCTCCCTCCTCCGACAAGGTGGTCAATGCATAGTACAAGTCCCAGTAACTGGTGCTATCGTCCTCCCGGTCCGTACGCCCTCCCCCATAAAGACGCAGGGTATACTCTCTTTCCTCCGGGTTTATTTCAGGGTATTTTGACAAGAATCTTTCCAAGGGTTTTTGGAAGTAGCCGTCCAGAATCACTTCCCTTGCCGTATCTATGCCATCGTTCAGCTTCGGACAGTCATACCCGGTCACATAATGCAGGCTCTTTTTGGACTCGAATTCCTGACTGCTTTGGATTTCTGTTGTAAATATGGGTACCCCAAAGCACCGGGTGCCATCACCGGGTACAGAAATCCATATATTATTTAAATGCATCGTCAAGACTTTCTCATTGTCCTTACCGCCATCAGGAAGGGTAACCTCTATGGTTTCCGAACCGGTATCCTTTATGTTACATATAAGCCCGGAATATACCTGATTTGCAGGAAGCTCCCTGCCGTCATCTTCCACCTGGATGGATAATCCCTTCTCTGATGCCGCCGCAGGCATGGGCACCCACCCCACAACTCCGGCACAAATCACAGTAATGCATAAAATGATAGCTTTTTTATTTTGTTTCATTCTGCCCTCCATACTCACCCACTGTCTTTTTGTAGGCAAATCTCCCCATAAGTTCCATCACAATTCCCACCATCTGGCAGGCTGTTTACTCTTATTATAAAACAGACTTGCATCATTTTTGCATCAAAACTATTACATTTCTGAAATCTTTTTCACTATTACCATAGCAATCTTCAAACACGCTCCAGCGCGTCTTACCATAACAAACGCCGTCACGCAAAGCGTGGCGGCATCTGTTACAATAAGCTGGCTCGCAAAACGTGGCGGCGTTTGTTACAATAAGCTGGCTTGCAAAACGTGGCGGCGTTTGTTACAATAAGCTGGCTCGCAAAGCGTGGCAGCGTTTGTTTTATACTCCTTCCATATTGCAGGCGGATACTATCCTTTCCCATAAATTAAAACCGCATTCGATGACCCCTTCCATCATTTCCGGTGTCTTATACAGCAGTATTTCTTCCTCCAGTTCCGGGAGCGAACTCCGGGCGTCGGAGAGAAATTCTTTGATTCTGCGGGCTGCTGACTTTGACCGCCTCTCCACTCCTGCCAGCCGGATATCAAGGACTTCATACCCAAAAGGCTTATATTCTTTCATCCAGATGGCTTCCCTGTAATTTGCCAGTTCCTGTGCTAAAGCGCCTATCTCCTCCAGTTTGCTGTCAGCGATTTCTTCCAGCTCCGCTTTGTCCGACAGCGCATATGCATGACGGATCCGTCCCGCAATTCCTGCCTTACATGCAAGAAGTTTTGCAAGAATGAGATAATAGCCAAATAAATCCTTATCTGTATGGGCTTCCTTCCATATTTCTTCCAGTTCCCCTGCCAGATGGCTGTACTGCCTGCCCAGCGTATCTGCCTCATACATTGTCTCAAAAAGCCCTGTCATATTGTCCTGATATAGAAGGGTCTTAGATGGATTTATGCTGTACTGGTTATGCATGGAAAGTGCCATGATGTCTTCATTCTTAAGTTTCCCGTACTGTAAATTATCAAAAGCATCCAGCAGAAGGTAATGCAGAAAATTTTTCTGAAAGCAAAAGTAGAACCTCTGTAAAATCCGCTCCTGTTCTGGCCGTTCTCCAAATCCGTATTCCCCAAACAGCGCAAGGGCTGGCAGCGCCGTCTCCAAAGGCGTCTCTGCCCCGTTGTCCATCCAGAGGGTGATGAAAACATCCTTGACCTCCAGCGCAAGACATTCGTCCAGTGCATCGCAGGAAGTCTTAAGCGCTTTGCTGACATTGGGGGCTATGCCGTTCCATGTCCACGCACCCCCGGCAAACAACAGCGGGTTTCCGAGTTTTTGGTGCAGTTTTATATAGCGGTTATAAAATTCCCTGCCCTCATGATAATAATCCCAATAACACAGGCCGATATCGCTGGAAAGATGTGCCTCATTTTGGGGCTGCGCCCCTTCTTCAATGGAATAATAACCCTGTGCATGGAAATTCAGCCTTAAGTACATGTCCGACCAGATGACCGGCTTTAAATGCCGCTTTTCACATTCCCCTGCCAGCCACTGCATATGCTTTTTCATCAGTTCGGAAGGGCTGGAAAACCCGTGCAGGTCCATGTATTTTCCCCGTCCTAAATGCCCGGCTTCGTCCATGCCTAAATGAACAATTCCACCTGAAAAACACTCTGAAACAGAAGAAAGAAGTCCCCTTAACAATTCTCTGACCTTTTCATCTTCCAGCAGAAGAATATCGTCAATATCCTTATATTCCGAAAACGCCGGAAGGTTTAATGCTGTCTTTAAATGGGCAAGCGTCTGGATACAGGGAACCAGCGTTATTCCAAAAAGCGCTGCATAGCTGTCACATTCCTGCATCTCCTTTTTACTGTAACGCCCTCTCATATATCCCCAGTAAGGATAGCCCTCTATCTCAAGGATATCCTCCATATACAAATAAAACCGGTTCATGCCAAAGTGAGCCAGCCTGTATATAAATCTCTTGATCGTCTCCACTGTGGGAACGCCGTTTCTTGAACAGTCCAGCATGATGCCGTTTGAATGAAAATTCACCTTTTCTTCTGCTTCCCATTCATGCTGGCTGATATTCTGCAAAAACAGTGACACGCCCCTGAAAAAATGTGCCTTCTCCCTGTAAAATATCTTACACTCATTTTCTGATTTTACCACTTTTAAACAGGCTTCCTCCCATGGAATGCCTGCCAGCTTAAGGCAGTGCCTGTGGGATTCCCCGGACAGTGTAAAATGATGCTTTGACAGAAAAATTTCCAGTCCTTCCCATAAACAATCTTTATCACGTCCGTCAAAAAAGACAACTTCTCTATTCATTATTTCCCCCATATCGCTGCAAATTTGTTTCACTTTCATCTCCTTAGGCATTATGATCATTCTACCGAATCTGCCCTTCTCCCACAATTTCATATTTATAAGAAGTCAGTTCCCTAAGTCCCATGGGCCCTCTGGCGTGAAGCTTCTGGGTACTGATGCCAATTTCTGCCCCAAAGCCGAATTCAAAACCGTCCGTAAACCGGGTGGAGGCATTTACGTAAACGCAGGCAGCATCCACTTCATTTAAGAATTTTTCCGCGTTTTCCCTGTTTTTTGTAATAATTGACTCCGAATGGCGGGTGTTGTATCTGTTGATATGAGCAATGGCCTCATCAATGGAAGAAACTGTTTTCATGGAAATGATATAGTCCAGATATTCCGTTCCAAAATCTTCTTCTGCTGCGGCTGTACAGTCAATAACCTGCCGCACCTTTTCATCCCCGCGGATTTCTACATGGTGCTCTTTCAACTTATCCGCAAGCACTGGAAGCAGTTTTTCTTTCACTGATTCATGAATCACCAGTGATTCACAGGCATTGCACACGCCGATCCTCTGAGTCTTGGCATTTATGATAATGGAAACAGCCATCTCTATGTCTGCAGTTTCATCCACATAAATATGACAGTTTCCAGTCCCCGTTTCAATGACAGGGATCGTGCTGTTTTCCACCACGCTTCTTATCAGCCCTGCCCCTCCTCTGGGGATCAATAGATCCACATACTCCTTAAGGCGCATAAATTCCTGTGCCACAGCCCTGTCTGTTGACCTTATCATCTGTATGGCATCTTCCTCCACGTCCTGCGTCCTTAAGGCTTTTCTTATACAATCTGTAATTGCCGTATTAGAGCAGATGGCATCACTGCCTCCTTTTAAGATGACAGCATTTCCGCTTTTAAAGCATAGGCCGAAAGCATCCGCCGTGACATTGGGACGGGATTCATAGATAATTCCAATAACGCCCATAGGCACCCTGCACTTTTTGATCTTAAGTCCGTTGGGACGCTCCATGGTCTCCAGAACTTCTCCTACCGGGTCGGGAAGGGCCGCCACTTTCCTAAGGCCCTCTGCCATCTGTTCTATTCTTTCCGCAGTAAGCCGAAGCCTGTCAATAAGCCCCGGGTGCATTCCCTTTTCCACACCTTTTGCAATATCCTTTTCATTTTCCTGTATGATCAGACTGCTGTCAGCAATAATGGCATCCGCCACTGCAATCATTGCCTGATTCTTTTTATCCGCAGGAAGCTTTTGCAGGCCATACTTTACTGCCGCCGCATTTTCTCCCATTTTTTTTAGAGATTCCATTCCATTCCACCTCTGTTTTCTTTAAAGTCCGGCATTTGCCTGACACATTTCCCCTTAAGCCGGCAATGCCGCCGTGCCGGGCTTATACCTGTTTCCTTACCGGAATACCTCTGTTTCCGTGATAATCATATCCGGCCTTTTATCATGTTCCTCCACAGGAACTTTTCTGGCGATTTGACATGCAAAAGCCGGAGATACACTGGTAAGATCAGGGAATGCCGACAGATAACGGTCATAAAATCCCTTTCCATATCCCATACGTCCCCGCTCCCTGTCAAATACGGCCCCCGGCACCAGAATCAGACAATCTGCTTCTTTACTCATCTTTTGTGTAAAAAGCTTCTCCTGCGCCTGCAAAGGTTCCCGGATTCCCTGGTATCCGTCCGTAAAATCCTCCATGGATTCCACCTCATAAAACTGGATATCCATCCCCTCCACCTTTGGCGCAAATACCCGTTTTTGCCCGGCAGCCAAAATTTCCTCCACCAGTGCCGTCGTCATAACTTCACTGCGGTAATCCATATACACCAGCACGATTTGTGCCTTTTGAAAAACTGCTTCCTTTTTCAGCAATTCCCAGATTGCGGCGCTCTTTTCCTTCCGTTCACTGGCCGAAAGACTATTTCTGCATCCAAGATATCTGCTCCTTAACGCCTGCTTACTGATAAATTCATTTTTTTCCATAAACAGCCCTCCTCTGTAGTCTGGATGTGTACCCATGCTCTGCCGTTTCCCTAAAGGCCACTGGTACAAATTGATCAGTTTTCACTTTCTATGATATGGACAGCTACTTCCTCTGCCACCCGTATCCCATCCATGGCCGCCGAGGTGATTCCTCCAGCGTATCCTGCTCCTTCCCCGCAGGGGTACAGCCCCTTTACGGAAGCCTGCATATTCTCATCCCGGAGAATCCTCACAGAGGATGAGGTTCTGCTTTCCACACCTTCTATCAGAACGTTTTCGTCGTTAAATCCTTTTATCATCCTGCCAAACTGTTCCATCCCCTCCACAAAAGCTGTGTTTAGAGACTGGGGCAGTATTTGGTGGACTGGCCTAAATGCCCACTTTCCTTTGATGCCAGGGGAAAAGTCCGCCGAAACCCAACCCCCTTCCCCGCTGCTTTCATCCTCCCGGCGCCCTGTCACTGCCGCCCGGAACTCGCCGTATCTCTCCACGGGAATACTTCCGTTTCCGGTTTCATAGGCTTTCTCCTCCAGTCTGCGCTGGAACTCTATTCCTGCAAGGGGATGGTCTGCCCCATAGTCCTGGGGCGTCACAGAAACAATGACTGCACTGTTGGCATTCTTTCCGTCCCTTTTGCTGTAGCTCATTCCGTTTACTGCAAGCCGCCCCGGCTCCGAGGATGCGTTCACCACATAGCCGCCGGGACACATGCAGAACGAGTAAACACCTCTCCCGTCAGAAGCCTTTGCTGTCACCTTGTAAGGGGCGCTGCCCAGCATTTTTTCTTCCCCGGCTTTTACCCCTTCCCCATATTGGGAAATATTTATCATCCCTTGGGGGTGCTCCACCCTAAGTCCCACTGCAAAGGCTTTCGCTTCCATGTCAATGCCCTTTTCATACAGCATGGAAAAAGTATCCCTTGCACTGTGCCCCGGGGCAAGAACTACATATTCTGCCTTGAGCATTTGTGTTCCGTTTATAATAACGCCTGCAATCTTTCCCTGTTCTATCACAAAATCTGTTGCCTTCGCCTCAAACCATACTTCCCCTCCCTTATCCAGAATGGCTTTTCTTAAATTGGATACCACCCTGCATAAGATGTCCGTCCCCATATGAGGTTTATGGTCATAGAGAATTTCTTCCGGTGCCCCGGCCTCTACAAACAAAGACAGCACTTTCCGGTTCCTTCCGTATTTATCTTTTACCAGTGTATTCAACTTTCCGTCGGAAAAGGTACCTGCACCCCCTTCCCCGAACTGCACATTAGACTCCGGATTTAAATCTCCTGTCTCCCAGAATTTTTCTACGTCTTTTGTACGCTCCTCCACAGGCTTTCCCCGCTCAAGCAAAATAGGGCAGAAACCTGCTTCCGCCAGCATATACCCACAAAACAGCCCGGCCGGTCCTGTTCCGATGATCACCGGGCGTTTCTTTCCTTTATACAAGCCGGCCGGAAACTGATAGGGTTTCTCATCCCACAATAGAACCCGGCTTTTGTCACATTTACAGTAGACTTCCTGCTCATTATGTACCTGCACATTCAAAATATAGTTAAAATACAGCCGGGGTTTCTTCCTTGCATCTATCGAACGCCTGACGATGGTGATCCGGGGCATCTCTTTACACCGCAGAAGCTTTTTCACCTGCTGTACCAGTTCCTTCTCGGAATGTCCTACCGGAAGCTTTAACTGATTGATTCTTAACATTTATGCTTTTTCCTCTGGAAGCTCTATCTCCCTGTATTCTTCCTGCCCCAGTGCGATCTGCCTTGTGGAGCTGCCTGCCGCATTTCTGCCTGCCGCATAACCGCTGGTCCATGCCCACTGAAGGTTATATCCCCCGCATACACCGTCTACATCCACCACTTCTCCGGCAAAATAAAGTCCCTTTACCAGTTCAGACTCCATTTCCGTACTGATCTGTCCAAAATCCACGCCTCCTGCGCAGACCTGGGCATTATCCATGCCGTTTACACCGTCTAAAAGTATTTCAAAATTCCGGCACAGTTCCATCAGTTCCTTTACTTTCTCCCAGCCGGCTTCCCGGACAGCCACTGCCGGCTTTAACCCTGCTTTTTTTATCAGGACCATGTTGATCTTTTTATGTAACATCCCTGTCAGATAGTCTTCCATGGACTTGTCCTGCTGGGTCTCGAAACGGAGCCTGGCCATATAGCTGAATGCTTTTTCTTCCTGGTCAGGGAAAAAGTCAATTACCGCTTTCACGCTTTTTCCCTCCTTCAGGGCATAGGCTGCCATGCGGCTTAACTGAAACACCGGGATACCGGAAATTCCATAATCCGTGAACTGCACTTCCCCCACATCGCTGCCCGCCATCTCCTCGTCCACAAACAGCTTAACCTCTGCCTTACATCTGACGCCGGCCAATGCTTTCGTAAAATCTTCACCGGATTTAAGGCCGGTAAGACCGGGGACAATTTCCATAATCCGGTGTCCGAAACTTTCAGCGATCTGATAGCCGGTCATCCCCTCACCCTTTTTCAGGGAAGCGGGACTGCCGCATGCCACAATCAGCTTATCAAAAGTATATTCCTTTCCACTCTCATCCAACAGGATAAACTTAGCCCTGTCTTCCTTATAGGATGCCTCTTTGATCTCCCTTCCGGCTGCCACATGTATCTGCTTTCTGTCAAGTTCCATCCGTAATACGTCAAGCACTGCAGAAGCCTGCTCCGAATAAGGGTACAGATATCCGTCTTTGTCCCTTATCATCAGCCCCATGCTCTCAAAAAATGACATAGTATCCCACACTGAAAAAACCTGGAATAAACTGTGAAGCTTTTCCCTGTCCCGACAGTAGTACTTTTCTTCCGAAAAATCCAAATTACCCAGATTGCACCTGCCGTTTCCGGTTGCAAGTATCTTTTTCCCGACTCTGTCATTCTTTTCAAATAAAGTGACTTCTGCGCCATATTTCGCTGCTGTAACTGCCGCTGCCATCCCCGATGCGCCCGCTCCAATGATTCCAACTTTCGTTTTAATCTCCATCCATTCCCTCGTTTCTGTCCGTTTTAAAATGCCATGACTATATATTTTATTTCATATAGGAATTAATATAATAATATTATACTCTATAATAATACTAACTGGAATAAGACTCAAGAAAATTATATAATTCTTTTTCGTCTTCTACATATTTTATATTTAAAATCTCATCCCGAAGCTCCTCCGGCAGCCTTTCCACCAGGATATCCGTATTCATGTATACCCGGGACAAGCTGTGGTCATAGACAACCACATAATGATTTTCGTTCAAAAGGAAAAATCCCTTCTCCTCCTGTGTCGGCTCGAAACTTTTTCTTACTACGATCCTCCCGGATGAAAAGGAAACCAGTTCCATAAACGTAAATCCCTGCTCCAAATCCGTCAGGGATGGATTTGCGTTGTATTCCTTGATTTCATCCACCACCTTGTCCCTGCATAGACCGATAAATTTGTCGGGAGCGCTTTCTTCCTTTTCCACAACTTCCCCTGTAACGGCGTTATAATCCTGTATTACATAGCGGGTATCGGCTGTAACCACCGGTTCGTCGCTTACGGACACCTGTACCGGCTCTTTTTCCGGCTCTTTTTCCGGCTCTGGCGCCTCCAGATTCTCTGTCTGAATCTTTTCACCGGGATAAAAAAATTCCATAATAGCCATATTTGTGGCAAATCCAATCGAAAACATTGCAAGGGGATAGATAAAAAACAGACTGATACGTTTCACAAATTTCATAGCATGTCACCTTTACTATTTCTTTATAAACAGTATCAGCCAAAAAAAACAAATCTATACAGCCTATCGGCGCAGAAGCCCTGCAAGTATCTCAAGTATCCGGCCTCCGGCCATTTCCTCCAGCTCCTGGGTCTCAAAGGCTCTTGCCAATATCAGAAGTATAAGAAAAATAACCGTGCACACTGGAACAACAATCAAAAGCGTAATTCCTGCCCCCAGCAGAGAAAGAAGCAGCTTATTTAACAACATGGCAATCCCCCCCGCTATGGCCGAAGCCACAATGGTAAAGGCAAAAGTCCTGATCCACTCCTGTCTGTACTGGAACATGCTGCTTACCAGAAAGAACCCTGCCACAGAAACCGCCACATAGAAGACAATTACCGCAATCAGCACCGCACTAATCCCAAGTGTGGTTGTCCTAAGCAGCACTTCCGCTGTAATAATATGCAGAATAAGCGCTCCTGCCCCTACAAGTACCACATATTTCATCCTGCGGCCTTTCAGCAGGATATCCATAAACACCGTTGCAAACACAGAAAAAACAATTATCAGACTCCCCAATTGCAGCCATCCGGCCGCCTGCCTGTTATTTCCTTTAAAAAGCAGATCCAGTACATTCTCCGCTAAAACTGCCAGAAAAACCGCCGCAGGTACCGCAAGCACTGCACACTGGTGAACCAGCGTGGCCAGCTTTCCTCCGGCTATCTTTTGTCCGTCCCTGTCTAAAGAAATCAGTATACGCCGTATGGGAAGCAGGCATATCATATCAATCACCGCACAGAGGATACCGATCACAACAAGACATTTTCCATAATAAGTCCCCCACTGCCCCGCCATATCTCCCGCGCTCTTGGATGCAGTAAAAAACAGGGACTGGTCAATCAGTGGAAGCGACTGAAAGCAGAACCACAAAAGGATATATAGACCTCCGGTACCTGCCAGCAGAGAAAAAATGCGCAGTCCAGTGTCTGTATTTTTCTGCATTTCCCTGCTCATCTGTAACTTTAGTTTATTCCTGAACAGAAAAAACAGGGCCAGTGCATGGAGGAAACATAAAACGGAAGCCGTCAGAAATCCTATGGAAGCTCCCATCGCCCCATAAGCACCGGCATAATCTTCATTCTGCAAAAGAGCGGAAACCTTGTCCCCATATTTTACCAATAAGCCTGCGCCAATAAGACCTCCTGTAAACAAAAAAATTGTATGCAGGATTTGTGAATGCATTTCCGGAACCCTGGAACCATTTCCTTTAAAATATCCTCTGAAAACCCCTGTCAGAACATTGAAAACCATGGATGGCGCCATCAGAGAGACACACAGCCCTGCCAGCGGCAGGTTCATAACATTCTTTGCAAAACCATGGCCGAAGAATAAAAACAAAAGGCTTAAGAGCACCCCGATGATGCCGCCAATAAAAAGCCCGCCCCTAAGTACCTTTGCGGCACTTTTGAACTGGTCCCTCTTTACCCGGTATCTTACCAGCAGGGCCGCTGCCTCAGCAAGACCGTAGGAAAATGCCCCAGCCAATACCAGATATATTTCATTTGCCATTCCAAAACAGGCCATTCCCCTGTTTCCTATCATATACCCCAAAGGAATACGGAAAATCAAAGCCCCGGTCAAAGCCGTAAGTGTAATAATTGTGTAAATATCCCTTCTTGGCGAAGGCCCTCTTCTTGCTGGTTTGTTCATAAAGTCTCCCGCCTGCTTTAAGTTTCATCCATTGTCTCTTGTAATGCCAAGGCTGCTAAGTACCTGTTCCTGCTTCTGTTCCATCACCCTGGCTTCCTCTCCGGTCATATGGTCATATCCGCATAAGTGGAGCATACTGTGGGCCACAAGAAAGGCAAACTCCCTTTTCAGGGAATGCCCGTACTTGTCCGCCTGCTCCCTCACCTTATCCTCTGAAATAATGATATCCCCCAGAAGCAGTTCCCCGCTTGCAGGGTCAAAACAGTCCATATCCTCCCCGGCCCCATCAAAATTTCCAGCCGTTTCATAGTTTATCATGGGAAAAGAAAGTACATCCGTAGGCGCATCCACCTGCCTGTACTGCCTGTTCAGTTCCCAAATCCCATCATCATCCGTTACCAGAAGGTTCACCTGCGCCTCATACGGACAGTCTTCCTGTTCGAGTACCGCTCCGGCCACCGCCTCCAATATCTCTTCTATTTCAAAAGGAAATTCTGCATTTACTTCATTTTCAACGTAACAAGTCATGATATAGTTTTTCCTCTGTCAGTATCTTCTTCATTTGCCGCAGCTCCCGGACGGACATGCTGCTATTATCTATCATACCACTTTCGACCTTATTCTGAAATATAGCGCTCACAATTTTTTGATAATTCAATTCGGTCTTTAATTTTTTTAAAAAAAGATAATTGATGGAAGAGACGATGGTATCGCAGAAAAAAAGAATAACGCTTTCCCTGGACTGGTTTCCCGTATCTCTTTGTGCATATTCTTCCAAAACCTTTGTCACTTCTTTCGGGAACCGGTATTCTTTTAAAACAGCCTGCATGTTTTCCCAGGTGTTATCCCCTTTTAAGAGACCGATCCGGTGATAATAACCACATGCCTTGACTACCTGTGCATCCATCCCCATTCCTACGGCCGCTTTATCGCACAGATAGGCCGTGTGAAGCGCATGCATATACTCATCTTCTGAAAAGTCCCTAAGCTTTACTAAAAGTTCATGTTCCGGGCTGGTAATTTCTGCAAGGAGTTTTAGCCGGCTGTCAACGGCATAATAATGGATGATCTTAAGAAGTGCCAGCAAAAGAACCGCACATACCACCGTATTTACTGCAGGAATGATAAATATCTGCAAAGATATCTGCCCCTGGACTGCCAAGACTTCCCGGACACACAAGACAGCCGCCTGTATGAGCAGGGCAGCCAGCAAAGGCTCCCTTACCCGGAAATTTTTATCCATGCAGGAAAATACAATACACCCCGTAAATCCTGCAATGAAATATACGAAAAACAGCATACCTCCCTCACCTGAAAGTAACGTGGCGATCATTAATAGCTCACAGCCGCCTGCTATCCCAAGCGCCTGACTGCCGAACAACTCCAGTCCCACAAAAACAGCCAGATACGGCCAGCCGCCATAAGGCAGTCCCGGAAGAAGAACGCTGGCCAGCAGAAAAATCAGATAAATGATCGTAAAACGCTGGGGATATTCTTCGTTTTCAAACAAAAAGGTATGATTTCCAAGACCCTGCTCCAGCGAAAAGAGCATCCCTCCTGCACCTGCTGCCGCAAAAATGGCAACAGCCGCCACTTCCAAGTCTGTCTTTCCATATAGAAAGGCCGCCGCTGTACTGACTACGACTGTGCCCAGAAAAAGCAGGATCTCCTGATAGAGTAAAAGCTGCTGCTTTTCACTTTTTCCTGCCATAATTTGTATTTTTGTTTTTCCGCTTTGCGGCATAATTTTCTTTTGCTTCATAATCTTCGTATGCCTTAACTATTTTTTGTACCAGCGGATGCCGCACCACATCTTTACTGGTCATGTTGCAGAATGTAATTCCTTCTATGCCCCTTAACACCTTTGCGGCCACATCAAGGCCGGAGACTGATCCCGGAGCTAAGTCTTTCTGGGATGCATCTCCTGTCACAATGACTTTTGACCCGAAACCGATTCTGGTCAGGAACATTTTCATCTGGGCGGGCGTAGTATTCTGGGCTTCATCCAGGATGATATAGGCGTTGTCCAGCGTACGCCCTCTCATATAGGCAAGGGGCGCCACCTCGATCAGCCCTTTTTCCATATTCTTCATGAAGCTGTCCGCCCCCATGATCTGGTACAGAGCATCATATAAGGGCCTTAAATAAGGGTCAACTTTACTTTGGAGATCCCCCGGAAGGAACCCCAGCTTTTCCCCTGCCTCAATTGCCGGCCTGGTAAGGATGATTCGTTCCACCTCCTGATTTTTGAAGGCAGTGATTGCCATAGCCATGGCCAGATATGTCTTTCCTGTCCCGGCAGGCCCTAAACCAAACACGATCATACTGCCTCTTATGGCGTCCAGATACTCCTTCTGCCCCAGTGTCTTGGGTTTTATAGGCTTTCCTGACACTGTATGGCAGATACAGTCTTTATCTATTTCAAGCAAAACTTCTTCATTTTCTTCCATACTCATAGTAATTGCGTAATCCACATTCTGTTCCTGGATCCTGTTTCCTCTCTTTGATAATTCTGTCAGTTCCCTAAGTACTCTGCCGGCTTTTTTCACGAAAGGCGCCCGGCCGGAAACGGTAAGCTCCCCGTTCCGGTCCACAATGGCCACCTGAAACTGTCTCTCCAGCTTCTTGATATGGCTGTCAAATTCCCCAAATACCTCCTGCTGTACCTGGGCCGGCACATGTATTATTTCGGAAATCTCTTCCATTTATTTCTCCCTGCCTATTCCTGGGCCGGATTCTCCTCCGGCTCCGTCTCCTGTATCTGAACGATCTGCGTTTTCCTCGGCGTTCCCGTCTTTTCCACTGCCAGGAAATCCACTTTCATTTTCCACACCCCTGAAACCTTATCTATTGTAACATTTTTTTCTACAATTTGTACCCCCTTTTCCTCTAAAGTTTCTATAAATTTTATAATTTTCTCCTCAAAAAGCTGTTTGACCTCATTCTGGGTATATATTTTTTCTTCGGTAACATATTCTCTGACAAGATCATGGCCGATATACACGGGCAGATAATAATTTTTAAAAAGTTTAAGCTGTTTTTTCTCCTCCACTTCATCCCATTTCTCATACCCGTCAAATCTGGGGATTCCTGCCTTTTTGGTCCCAAACATGAAAAAAGGATATTCTTTTTCTCTGCCCGTATAGATTTTATCCTCGTATTTTTCTTTGATTTCATCTCTCATGCTGTAAACGCATCTTAACATAATATCTGCATCCGCCGCACAGTAATCGTACCGCCTTACGGTTCCGTCTTCATTTAAAATGGGAACGCCTCCTTCCACCAGTACATCTCCCTTTTCTACTGTCATCCCGGCGCTCACTTTAGGCACACCGCTGCGGGTCACAATACTGATAATTTCCCCTTCCTTACCTGCCACTAAATCGCTTCCCTCCCCTTCCGGCAGGCTGGTCCGGTTCTCTTCCACCGAAATCAGGTCATTTTCCTTTACCTGAATAAGCAGTCTTGTTCCGTCGATCCGTGCAGAAGTCCATGTAACTATGCCAAATTCCGTGCGGATGGCCTTTTCAAGCGTTTCAATTTCAATATCCTTCTTTTTCATCCCCACCCGGATACCGTTTTCCGCAAAGAAATCCTGAAACACATCGTCCGTCACATAGTAGTTTCCCTCTATCTCCACTGCCCAGATAAAGCCCGACATCCATATCCAGAAAAGCAGGCTCCCCAAAAGTCCCAGCATGAATATACGCCGCCGCCACATCCGTGTAGAAAGAAAGGGTAGTCCATAACGCTGTGTTACGGCCACCCTCGTACCTGTCTTTCTGGTAATGCCCTTAAGTTTAAAAAAACCCTTAAGGCTTATCTTCATCGTATAATATTCACCATGATTTTCAATATCCCAGAGAAATATGTTGTGGTTACTGCAAAGATTCATGAACCTTTCCGGCGAAAATCCCCAGACCCTGATTGCCAGATAACCCTTTATATAACGAATAACCTGTATCATACCGCACCCCGCAAATTCTTTCTTCTAAGCAGCGGACAGCCCCTAAAACGCACTGTCCGTTGTCACAATAAGGCTGTCCCGGAAAGCATGGCAGCGTTTGTTTTCATAACAACAAGCCGGCCTGCCAAGTGGGACTGTGTTTATTACATAAAATACCGGACGGCTTCCACCCACCCGGTGATTTTCATGTCTTCATTGGTATAATAAACAATATTCAGCCGTCTGCCGCAGATTTCTATTTTACAGGTTTTCCCCTGTAGTAAAATCATCTGGCTGGTATATTCTATAATACCCTTATAATTTTCCACAAAAACATCCGTATTTCCCGTCAGGGTTACAATAGATGCCCCTAAAAGGGAGTCCTTGGGAAGCTTTAGGGACTCCACCACAAGCTCCCGGCCTTTGGTGCGCTTTATGTCTTCCCTTTCCTCTCTTGTCTGGTTCCAGTTACTTTTTATTTTATGCCTCATCTTTTTCATATCATACTATATGAAAAAAACCTGCCGGCTATGCCTTACTTTTTGTCCATTCTGTTATCCTAAGGTTGTTTCCTCCCCCTCTGGCAAAGTCTCTGCTCTTTCAAGATAAATTTTTTGGTATGATCAGCACGGCTTTGAATCCGCCGTATTTGCTATGATCTATTATAATTTTTCCATGATGCCCTTTTATGATCTGTTTCACAATAAGCAGACCTAAACCGTGTCGCTGTTCGGTGGTGTTCCTATCACAGTCCATATAATGTGGTATATTGTTCAGCCTCTCAATCTGTTCGTCACAAGCTCCTTTACCGTTATCTTCAATGCAGATCCTGCAGGTATTTTCATCTTCATCAACAGACACATAAATCACGCACCCGTTTTCATTATGGTTGATACTGTTCTGAATAAGGTTTGATACTGCACGTTTGAGCAAAGCTTTATCAGCGGTAATGTAACAGGCCGACAGGGTATCAGCGGTTTTCCATTTAATCGGAAATTTATCATCAATATTCGTATTCATAAAATCCACAATAACCTGCCGAATCACAGCTATTGCATTTTCCTGTTTCATTGTTAGCGGCTGCATATCATATTCAAGTTTGGAAGCAAGATTGAGGTCGTTGATCAAGTCTTTTATCCGACTGCTTTGCCTTACAATGACAGCGGCTTTTTTACGCTCAATTTCTGACAGTTTTTTTGAATTTTCCAACTGTCCGGCGTACCCCATAATCATTGACAACGGCGTTCTGACATCATGGGAAACACCTGCGATCCAGTTTGCCCTTGCAGTTTCTTTTTTCCGTAACTGTTCAGCCTGCATTTGTAATATTTCAGATGTTTTATTGATTTGTTCGGCAAACTCAGAAAGCACACCTTTTTCTTTGATATAGACAGGACTGCCCTTCGACAAGTTTTGTATTCCATTCGTTATTGGTCTAATGGAACGTAACAATTTTGTATTAGCAGCAACGTATATGAGAAAAATCAAGACAGTATTGACCACTAAAATAATCATTGTGTTCCTGGGTAAATTTGCAATGAAATCATAGTCCCAGCTTGCCCTTGTATGCTTCCAGAATCTATCTTTTGGATAGCCTAATACCAACAATCCGTTTGGGGCTTTCCCCGTAAAAGCGGGGTATCCGTCTACATAGCCGCGTGTTAGTTCCGCTATATCTGATAATGTATATTGCATAGGGATATTGTCAGGCAGATTATCTGTCTGCCATACAACCTGCTGTGTATCATTATTAATAAGGACAGCCCAAGCATTTTCTTCCTTTAATTGAGCCATGGCATCATCCGATAAAGAATAGCAGTCATCTGTTGATTGCAATGCGGCTGCTACATGATCCGCCATATCCCACGGAGAAAATTTTGATGTATTTCTTACAAAGACAACTGCAAAAAAAGTGATATTCAAACAAACAAGAAGCATTATGCTTAACATCATTATCCCCACAAAGCGGCGTATTAGTTTCGGAATACTTTTCATATGAACCTCCATGTCAGAGCAGTTTACTGTGATGACACATGTAACATATAACCTAATCCCTTAACTGTAACCAATGAAACGGGGTGCGAGGGATTTTGTTCTATTTTTTCTCTGATACGGCGTATATGCGCCATTAAAGAATTTTCATATCCAAAGGGATTATCGCCCCATGCTGCTTCGCATAATGCGTCAATCGTCACAATTCGCCCTGCATTGCGATATAAGACAGACAGCAAACCATGTTCTTTTGCCGTCAATGGGATGTGTTCACCATTTTTGATGACTTCAGCACACGAAAAATCAATTTGGCAATCATGTAAGCATACAAGCGGGTTTTCGTCTTTGTAACATCTGCGTAAGATTGCCATGACACGAAACAAAAGCTCTTTTGGTAAAAAAGGTTTTATGATATAATCGTCAGCCCCTAAACCAAAGCCTTTGAATTTATCATCATTTTCACCACAGGCAGTAAGAAAAAGAATGGGGTAATCGCCGCCTTTCTTTAACTGTTCCATTAATGCAAACCCGTTCCCGTCTGGAAGCATCACGTCAAGTATTGCTAATTCCGGGCGGGATTTTTCAGCTTGTTCCATAGCTTCTTTCACATTTTTTGCAGCTTTGACATTTTGAAATCCGTATTCAGTCAAAATAGACAAAACCATATCTAAAAGCTCCTGTTCATCATCAACAAGCAATATATGTTTATTCAGCAGATAATCTTCATTCATAATACAATTTCCTTTCACAACTACATCACACCATGTCTTACGACATGGCAGTGCTTCGCGATGCACACTTGCTTTACTGGCTGCTGACGGCTTCATGCAGGCATGAGCCGTACTTTCCTTGTTATTTTACCATATAATTGTGAATTTTTTTGGGATTTTTGAAAATGTAAGGTAGATGTAAGGTAAAGAGAATGTTGTCACAAGGTTGGGCTGGTATCATGTAAGCAATGAAAGGAGATGTCTATATGGATTACATGATCACAACAAAACAATTGACAAAAAAATACAAATCTTTTACTGCTGTTAATAACCTTTCGCTGAACATTCGGAAAGGCAGTATTTACGGCTTCCTGGGGCCGAATGGCGCGGGAAAATCCACTACTATGAAAATGCTCTTGGGATTGACTGTGCCCACAAAAGGCAGTTTTACAATTGATGGAAAGCAATTTCCCAATGACCGCCTGTCCATTTTAAAAGAAGTAGGATCCTTTATCGAATCGCCCTCTTTTTATGCAAATCTGACAGGCAAAGAAAACCTTGACATTATCCGCCGCATCTTGGGGCTTCCCAAAAATTGTGTTGAAGACTCATTGGAGCTTGTGGGACTTTCTGAATTTGGCGGGCGGCTTGCCAAAAAATACTCATTGGGCATGAAACAGCGGTTAGGGCTTGCCGGAGCCTTACTGGGCAGGCCGCCTATTTTGATTTTAGACGAGCCTACAAATGGGCTTGACCCATCCGGCATACATGAAATCCGAAATTTGATTAAATCGCTGCCTAGTCTTTATGATTGTACAGTCCTTATTTCTTCGCATATGCTGTCTGAAATCGAGTTAATGGCAGACGACATAGGAATACTCAATCATGGCCGCCTGCTGTTTGAGGGCAGCCTGAACGAATTAAGGCAGAACGCATTGCAGTCTGGATTTGCTGCGGATCATATGACCAGCGTTGCTAATTTGGAAGATATGTTCCTGTCTATGGTTGATAAAGACAATGCAGGCAGAAAGCGGAGGGCAATGCTATGAACATCACTATGAGGACATTTGTAACCGAGCTTAGGAAAGAAAAACACACAGGTGTTATTCCATTAATGCCTGCAATTGGCATTTTGGGGGCAGCATATGCCTTTGTCTTTTTTCTTGTGCGAAAAGACACTCTTTTAAATCTGCCATTAGCCCCTATGGACATACTGCTTACGCAGTTGTATGGCATGATCATGGTCCTTAATATGTTCGGTATCATAGTCGCCGCCTGTATGATTTACAATATGGAATTTAAAGGAGGTGCTGTTAAAAAAATGTATATGCTCCCTATGAGTGTTCCGCTTATGTATTTATGCAAATTTATGATTTTAACTGTCATGCTATTTATTGCAATAGTTTTTCAGAATATGGCACTTACAAAAATTGGTCTGACAGATTTACCACAGGGCGCATTTAAATTTGAGGTGCTGCTATCTTTTGCCGGATATTCGTTTATAACGTCAATGCCCGTATTATCTTTTATGGTTTTCGTATCTTCCCTCTTTGAAAATATGTGGGTGCCTCTTGGTATTGGTGTTGGGGGATTTTTAAGCGGCATGGCATTGGCGATATCGAATAATACTTTGCTTTGTGTACACCCTTTTGTGGTTATGCTAAAACCAGCTGTTGCAATGAGCGCACAGCCGGATATTATAGTTGCTATTTTTTCACTGGTTGAAACAGCTATTTTCCTTTTTTTCGGATTATGGGCTGCTAAAAATCTACGCTGCGAATAAGGAGGTGTAGGATATGAGCTTTTTAGAAGTGCTTAAAATCGAGTTTCTAAAAGTAAAACGGGGCAAAATGATACCTCTGATTTTCGTTGCTCCGCTGTTAGTCGTGGTTTCCGGCGTGGCAAACCTGCAAAGTTATTTTTCGCCGGAATATACAAACGCATGGGCAGCTATGTTCATTCAGAGTGCATTGGTTTATGCCTATTATCTGCTTCCGTTCAGTATGATTGTTGTATGTGTGATGATTGCGGGACGGGAAACCGGGAACAACGGAATCTTGAAAATGTTAGCCCTTCCTGTCAGCCGCTATGCCCTTTCAACAGCAAAATTTTGTATACTGCTGTTTTATCTGCTTATGGAAATAGTTGTTTTTCTTGTGGTTTTTGTGATAACAGGATTGTTTGCAATGAACAATACAGGACTTACAGAAACACTGCCAATCATGTATTTGCTGAAGTGGTGCGTGGGTTTATTTCTTACTATGCTCCCCAGTATGGCGATAATGTGGGCGGTTACGATACTATTTGATAAACCACTACTATCCGTCGGCTTAAATCTGTTTCTTGTTGTCCCCAGCGTATTAGCTGCAAATACACCACTTTGGTTTGTCTACCCTTATTGTTACAGTGGCTATTTGGTTTCATGCTCCCTGCATGCTTTTACGACAAAGGGCGTCAGCGCTGGATTTACCCTGTTCCCGTTTTTGCCATGTGCAATACTATTTTTTGTATTGGTACTTACTGTGGCAATAACGCGTTTTGGAAAAAAAAAAATGAGCTAAGTTATAGAGAGCCCTATATCAAATACCTTTATTGATATAGGGCTTTCCGCAGCGCAGATGTATATAAATTTAAGGAGAATTTTATGGAGATATTACAGGGTGGAATTTCTTTCAAAATGAAATTCTTGGCATGCAATGGTTAAACAGTACGGAAAGAGGAATCCGTAAGTCCCTGCGCCATTAGTACGGTAACCGTCACCAGAGATCTGTCACGCAGGGAGAGCTGGTCCTCCCGGCTCCACACTTCACAGCTATCCCTGATCTGTTCTCCAATCAAAACATCACCTTTGGCATCTTCATCATCCATAATCAGTTCCCCAACTTCCGGTACCCAAATCCTGCCTGACAGAGTACAATCGATCAGTGTCAGCCCGTCTGAATACCATGCCAGGTACTCGCTCTTTATTACACTGTTTTTGACTGTAATGTTTTCGCCATGCCAGAAAGCGTCCTTGGTATCAAATATACAGTTTTCAAAAACTGCATTTTTGATATACTGGAACGAATATTTCCCTTTAAGTTTTACGCCTTTGAACGTCAGATTTTCTGAACGCATCATAAAGTACTCACTGGCTGCCGTAGTGTTTTCCATACGGATTCCACGCACAGACCAGCCGAATTCAGAGGAAATATGATGTTTTTTAACTGGATTTTGTGTATTCTAACTGTTTTTGCCGTTATCATGTACCATTTGCAGATCGTACGTGTGGAGGAGGATTTTCTTCTTACCCACATTTGGAAATGAATATCTGCAATATAAGAAAAAGATCTGCCGCTATATTGGCAGAAAACGGTAAGCTCCAGTTTATCGGGCAGTAATCCTTTAGTGAAATACTGCCCGTTTTGGATATAAGGGAATTATTTAACGATCCCCACAATTACCGGACCTTCTTTTATCTCCCTGTCTCCTATCTGATAGGCTAAAAGGAGTCTTTTCCCGGCTTCCTTAAGCTTTTCCCTGTCATTTGCATGGAGCGTGGCCAGCACATCACCTTTCTTCACATGATCTCCCACCTTTTTTTCAAGAATGATTCCCACAGACAGGTCTATGGCGCTCTCTTTTGTTTCCCTGCCGCCTCCCAATATCAGGGAACAGATTCCCACTTCATCACAGACCAGTTTTTCAATATAGCCTGCCCTGGGGGCACAAAGAGGCTCCACGAACCGGGCAGCAGGCAGAAGGGACGGATCGTAAACCATTTCCTCATTTCCGCCCTGGGCCTTCACAAACTCCGCCAGCTTATCAAGCGCGCTTCCGTCTGCTATCACCTTTTTCAGCATTTCTCTCCCTTCCTCCTTTGTCCGGGCGCATCCCGCCGAACACAGCATCAAGGAGCCGAGGGTAAGACAAAGTTCCGTAAAATCTTCCGGCCCCTGCCCTTTTAAAGTTTCTATTGCCTCCTTCACCTCCAGGGCATTTCCCACTGCCCTGCCTAAAGGCTGATCCATGTCGGATACCACAGCAAGAGTGTTGCGCCCTGCATTTTGACCAATCCGTACCATCTCTTTGGCCAGCGAAAAGGCATCCGCCTCCTTTTTCATAAAAGCGCCGCTTCCCGTCTTTACGTCCAGAACAATGGCATCCGCTCCTGCCGCAAGCTTTTTGCTCATAATCGATGAGGCGATCAGAGACATGTTGTCAACGGTTGCTGTCACATCTCTTAAGGCATACAACAGCTTATCTGCCGGGGCAAGCTCCTTTGTCTGCCCCATAATGGCAATGCCGGTATCATTCACATTCTGTATAAAGGTGTCTGTAGAAATATCCGTGGAAAACCCTTCAAAGCTTTCCAGCTTATCAATGGTTCCCCCCGTATGCCCAAGCCCCCTTCCGCTCATTTTGGCAATCTTTACGCCGCAGGCCGCCGCCATGGGCCCAAGCGCCAGAGATGTCTTATCCCCCACGCCCCCTGTGCTGTGCTTATCCACCTTTATCCCATGAATCCCTGACAAATCCAACAATTCTCCGCTTTCTGCCATGGCCATGGTAAGATGCAGGGTTTCCTCCTCATTCATTCCCACGAAATACACAGCCATCATCATAGCTGACATCTGATAATCAGGAATTTCTCCTTTTGTATAACCTCCAATCATAAAGTCGATTTCTTCCTTTGAAAGAACGCCCCCGTTTCTCTTTTTCATAATTAAATCATACATTCTCATACCGCAACCTCCATGCCGCTGCATTATTTCTTTCATATGTATTTTTAGATTATATGCTTAAATTTTTAAAATACAGACAAGGCAGAACACTCTGCCTTGCTCTGCCCAGGCATCAGATTATTTTGCTTCATTAAATATGTTTTTTCGTCATCCTATTAATCGTAATTTTATCCATGACCTTCTTATGTTTTCTTCCTTTGAAAAATATAAATCTCTGTAAACAGAAACTGCTCTATACATCTTGCCCATCTCTTTGCGTGTCTTTTGATTTCTGCTTGTTATGCCTGCAAATACATTTTGGCTGTTTCTTCCGCCAAATGGAATTTTTCCTGGATTTTAATAAGAATAATACTGTCTGCAATTTGTAAATCCTTTAATTCTGATACCATAGCTATTATTCCTTCCTGTATTCCCTCTTGCCTTCCCTTTTCAATCCCTTTCTCTTCCACACCCTTACTCAAATTACACATAAGCGACACCTCACTTCCCAAGACTTGAGTCATTTTAATGTGAAAATCTTCCTCCAATATCTGGCACTTATCCTGTGAATCTGTCTCCGTTGACAAAAGCACATTCAACAGTTTCAATAAATCCGTACCTGAATCTCCCTTTTTCCCAAGGCAAATCATGACAGCCGCCGTCAAATCATAATCCGTTTTTCGGTCCTTGGAAATCATCCGGCTACAGTAATAAATTCCTCTTTTGATTAACAGATAACCCGGATAAAAATCATTCTGGGCTTCTATATTGATAATTAAGCGAATTAATTCCGCGGATACAGGAACGATTGAAAGAAATCGAATATCATAGAAGACAGTCCCTTCCGTCAGAGAAGTATCTTCGTTTCCGGCTCCCTGTATCACAGAAACACGGTTGGATTCATCCGGGACAACTGCCACTTCACCCATCTGCGGTGTACCTTCAATATATTTTCGCAATCTCGTCCACATCACAGTCACGGTATTCTTCCAGGCAGTTCTTCATAATCCATGCTAAAATGATCTTTTCCGAAAGCAGGCGCTTACAGGCCGCATCATAGCTGGCTTTCTCATCAGCTACACAGATAGTTTGCGCTATGATAGTATCTGTATTCATGGCATCACCTCCTGCTTTTATTAGCATTTTACCATATTTCATATTAATTGGATACCATCATTTCAATCTTCAATTAATCAAGGCCTTTCCAAACAGAAAGTCGTTGGATATGTTCAAGTCTTCCCGTTTTATCTGCTTTGTTTCCATGTTTTCCATTTGTCTATCTGCTTTCTTTCAAATAAATCACTGCTGGAAAACTCTATTGAATATATCGGTTGTCAAAAGCGAGAGTATCCCAAAGTTTGTGCAAACCATCAAAGGGATGTTAACTCTTATTCTCTTTTATTTCCAAATATTATTAAAGACAGAAAATCTTTAAAATTTTCTGCCCTATGATGCTCTGCTTTTAAATGATATGATATTCCACATAAAGTTCCTGACGATATTCTTTATCCTGTGATACTTTGATAACGTCTGATAAACGGCCGTCTTCACTCAAAAGTATTATTAATTTTGCCAACATTTCCTCACCTTTTTTCACATTCTCCTGGTCTCTCATCAACAACGTCATATACTCATGCCTCCATTCTCTATTCTTCTTGGCCTCTTTTACTGCTTCTTCCAACCTCTCCACATAGGCATCCTTCGGCTTCTTCCCTGCCACATAATCAAGGAACGCCTTTAATTCATCACTCACATCATCCAGAGTTCCTTTTGCATTGAGAAATATCTTAACAGCCTCATCACCCATAGAAATGCTGTCGTCTTCTTTACAGATATTTTCAAAGGTATAAATATGCCGTCCTTTCCCATATAAATCGAATGGACAGATAAATATAACATAGCTTCGCTTTAACTCATCATAAAACTGCCCTTTATCAATAAGCTGCAGGTCTATCATACTCTGATAATACCGGCTTCTCTTAGGAAGTTCCTTGGTATAGCTTACCTGCATTTCTATGTCGTAAACAACTTCTTTCTCATCTTTTACATACACATCCAGCCTCACACTACGGGCATCCATATCCATGTTGATACTTTTCTGTAATTGTGGATATTCAATGCGTTCAATGTTCAAATCCGGGAGAATCCTCTGCAATAACTCTTTGCACAGTTCCGGATTCTGCATGACCTTTCCAAACAGGAAATCATTGGATATGCTTAATTCTTCCCATTTTGTCTGCTTTGTTTCCATGTTTCCCATTTTGTCCACCTGCTTTCTTTCAATAAACCACTATCGGAAAAACTCTGTACTTTTAAAATCTCTATTATCTATTTCTATTATACACAGCCTTCCGACAAATTACAATAATCCAAGAACCTGTCTCCCGGCATTTTCCTTTTTAATCTTTCAGGCTAACCAGTTTATTCTGGTAACACTCCACAGACACGCGGCAGCCAATCTCAAAACCCCACTGCTCCACCCAGTTCCCCTGCGGGATAATCTGCGGCACATTTTTCCCGCTCTTTGTTGTAAATGAATATGCTTTCATCCTGCCGCCATGCCCAAGAAAGAAAAAATATTTCTCTCAGTCAGTTATCCTTTCGCACAGAAATGTGCAGAGAACACAATTAAGAAATTACAGGGATAACAAGATACAATGTCTGGATATTGACATTCTGAAACGCCTGTACTATGTATTAGAGTGTAATCTGACTGATTTGATAGAATATATCCCGCCAGAAGAAACACAGACTCTGCAATAAAAGCAATGTTGTAAAAACTTCTTTGTCATTAACAACAAACGCTGCCACGCTCTGCGAGACAGCTTATTGTAACAAATGCTGCCATACTCAGCGAGACAGCTTATTGTAGTAAAACCCCATGGAAGCCTCAAACTCCCATGGGGTTAAAAATATAACTCTTATTCTCTTTTATTTCCAGAATATTCGTTCCTTTTCGCCTTTACTTATGATATGGTTCCCCTTTTATGATACGGTAACTCCGGTAAATCTGCTCCAGTAAAATAACACGCATTAATTGATGGGGGAATGTCATATTGGAAAAACTCACTGCCTGCCCGGATATCCGGGAAACACTCTGATGCAGTCCAAGGGAACCGCCGATAACAAACTGGATATGGCTGGTTCCCTTGACTGCCATTTGACTCAATTGATTTGCAAAGGATACCGAATCGGGCTTTGTCCCTTGTATTTCCAGTGTAATTACATAGGCATCCTCTCTGATATGTTTTAAGATTCTTTCTGCTTCTTTTTGTTTGATCTGCTCCTCTAAAGCAGGACCTGCATGGTCAGGAGTCTTTTCATCCAAAACTTCTATGATTTCCAGACGGCAGTATCTGCTAAGGCGCTTTTCATATTCTGAAACCGCTTTCCTGTAAAAATCTTCTTTTATTTTTCCGACGCAGATTATGGTAATTTTCATGGATTAAAGGTCTTTCTCAAAAATTTCCGGGTAAGTTTCTTCCACCAGCCGCTCCACATACCCTTCGTCCAGATTGACAAACTGCTTCTGGACTGCCTGTTTCACATGGTCAAAACGCTGAAAATATTTAAGTTCCTCCGAAAGCTCCTCAATAGCCAGCGTATTGTCAATTTCTTCCTTTGTAAGGTTTCCCAGGCACCATTTTTTGATTTCCATGGTCAGATTGTTTTCCTTACTGGCCTTCTTCCACAAAATTCTGGAATTTTTCATAGACACAATCCCCATAACGATAAAGAGGATAAACAAAACTCCCATCACGCCGCTGACCATATATTTGTTGATAAGGGACATGCCTATGTCGATCACTCCGGTAAAAAACAGGATAATCAGTACCATGCCTATGGTTCCCACGGTAAGGAGCGTGTAGGCTGAGGAACGGTTCTCCTGCGCCCGTTCTTCATTATTCATGTAAATGGGAACATATTTGCGGGCAGGTTCTTCCCTGACTGATTCTTGTTCCTGCATCTGTTTTTCTCCAGGCATGTCCTCATTCTGACAGGCCGTTGTCTCTGCATGCATGATACAGGCCAAATCTTCATCCATGCCCGGTATCTGCTCCAGGTTTTCCTTCCCATTTCCACCGCTTTGTGTCAGTTCGTCCACCAGTTCACATCCACAGTCTGCGCATACCTTAATGCCCTCTACATACTCACTTTTGCATTTGGGACACCACGCCATAATGATACCTCCTTTACCCTCCCTCTACTATTTTACTACGGATTGGCAAAGGTTTCCACTAGTTTTTATTTTTCGACAAAAGGCATGGAACGCCAATGTTGACATTGTTTTTTGGATTCATCCAGATGTAATTATCATCGTTTCCAATTTCAACATGTACTGTTCTGTTTCCCTTTTTATCCTTATTTTCATTCTGGTAAACCCAGGAACCATGATCAGCCTGTGCATCCCACTCCTTAGATGACCCGTCCGCATAAATATTGGTCAGGTAAAAGTCACCGTTTATAAGTCCGGCCGCATAGCTTCCGATCAGGTTGGATGTATAACCATCGTTGCCTTTCACAAGCGACATGTCAAAATCATAGTGCTCAGACCCTTCTCCCTCAGGCAGGTCTCCTGCCCAGCTTCCCGAATACTGGTGGCAGGTATACAGGTCATTTTCATTGGGCGTTATGTGGACATGAAAATGCATCCACGTTCCGTTTCCGCTTCTTACACCGTCAGCCCAGTCGCCGTAATAGTACTGGTTGTCCGCATACACGGCAACGCCTTTTCCGTGAGGCTGTCCATTTGCATTGACATCCCCATAGTAATAAAAATTGCTGGTTCCCCGAAGACTCCATGACATGGCAAGGTAATGATTCAGATAAACAAGGTCGTTAATCGCTTTCATGTTATTATCTGCCCAATACGCCATCATATCCTGCAGCTGTTTGTCCTGGTGGAATTCCACCTTGCTGTAGTCGGTCTTTCCGGGCTTCATGGCTTCTTTATAAGGGGAAGGGCTTGTGGATGGGGGAGTATTTTCCTGCTGTTCAGCGCTTTCTGTCGCCCCTTCTTCCGTTTTCGTCTCATTTTCCCCGGTGGAAGGATCTTTCTTACTGTCGTCCTTTTCTGTATCCTGGGGTGAAGATGTGCTTACATTGGAAGATCCGGCCTCAATATCCGGCCTGTTTTCCCCTCTGTTTTCATCCGCATAGTCCATGATGCTCTGCTGCAAATCTTCCGGAGTATTCTCCTTTTTCAGTTTTCCCACAACCAGGGTAATGGCAAGGACGATAATTATCAGCACAAAGGGAATCACCTTCACCAATATGCCTGCTTTATCAAATCCCTGCATGTCATCGTCATCTTCCTCAAATAACCTTTTCATCTTTATACCCATGCCTTTCCCGCATGAACCCTTCCCATGTGGGAATAAGCCCAAATACGTAGATTGAAAATTTCAATTTTCAATCTTACTCCTCATAGTCAATGCAGCATCTTCCGTTCGTCACGCTGCCAACATATTTCCCTGCTTCCACATGGGCGGGAGAAATCTGGTAAGCTTTTAGTGCTTCCCGAGACTCAAACTTTGAAAGAAGGGCAATATCCTTATTGCTTGAATCAAACTCGTTAATGATCACTTTAAGGGATATCACGCCTTCCACCATTCCGGCAACTGCTTCTAACCGTCTCTTTATTTCAAGGGCAGCCTCCCTTTTCTCCTCCTGCGTCAAATCTTCATTTAAATTCCAAAGTACGATATGACTGACCATTTCCATGCCTCCTTCACTATACAATAAATAAATTAAATTCCTAATATAAAAATTATTAATATTTTCTTAGTTTCAAACCAAACGCCGGAACCGGGTTATTTTATACACGGATTCCGGCGTTTTTTATTACAATAAGCTGTCTCACGGAGCGTGGCTGCGTTTGTTTAATATAAGGATCCTTCGGGCAGCGTGCCATCCGTTGTTACAATAAGCTGTCGTGCGAAGCGCGGCTGCGTTTGTTATTCAGATATTCATCAATGCCCTTAGCCCCGGCGCGCCCTGCACCCATGGCAAGAATAACGGTTGCCGCCCCGGTCACGGCATCCCCGCCTGCATATACCCCTTCTTTAGAGGTTTTGCCGAATTCCTCGTCTGCCACGATGCATTTCCATTTATTGACTTCCAATCCCTCTGTTGTAGAAGAAATAAGGGGATTAGGGGATGTCCCAAGGGACATAATTACAGTATCCACATCAATAACAAATTCAGAACCGGGAACCTCTACAGGACGTCTTCTTCCTGACTCGTCAGGCTCGCCCAGTTCCATTCTGATGCAGCGGATACCACACACCCATCCTTTTTCATCTTCCAGAACTTCCACAGGATTGGTGAGAAGGTCGAAAATAATGCCTTCCTCTTTGGCGTGATGGACTTCCTCCACACGGGCAGGCAGTTCTTCCTCACTGCGCCTGTAAACAATATGCACTTCTGCCCCAAGACGCAGAGCCGTCCTTGCGGCGTCCATGGCTACATTTCCGCCCCCTACGACTGCCACCTTTTTTCCTCTCATAATTGGGGTATTGGAGGTTTCGTCAAAGGCTTTCATCAGATTGCTTCTTGTCAGATATTCGTTGGCAGAGAATACCCCGTTAGCCTGTTCGCCAGGAATACCCATGAACTTAGGCAGCCCTGCACCGGAACCTATAAATACCGCATCAAAGCCTTCTTCCCCAAGTAGTTCGTCAATGGTAACGGATTTTCCTACCACTACATTCGTCTCAATGGTAACACCAAGAGATTTTACGTTTTCGATTTCCTTAGCCACCACCTTCTCCTTGGGAAGACGGAATTCAGGAATCCCGTATACCAGTACGCCGCCCGGTTCGTGAAGCGCCTCGAAAATGGTAACCTCATACCCCATTTTTGCCAGATCTCCTGCACAGGTAAGACCAGCCGGGCCGGAACCGATCACCGCAACTTTTTTGCCGTTTTTCTTTTCGGCTCCCTGGGGTTTCATGCCGTTTTCCCCTGCCCAGTCTGCCACAAAACGCTCTAGCTTTCCGATGGAGACAGGCTCACCCTTGATTCCTCTGATGCATTTGCCCTCGCACTGGCTTTCCTGGGGACACACACGCCCACACACAGCCGGAAGCGCAGAGGCTTCACTGATCACCTGATAAGCCCCTTCCACATCCCCTTCCTTTACCTTTTCAATAAAACCGGGAATGTTAATGGAGACAGGACATCCCTTGATGCACTGTGCATTTTTACAATTGATGCATCTTGCCGCCTCCTCCATGGCTTCTTCCTTATTGTATCCTAAGCAGACCTCCTCAAAATTGGCGGCCCGCACTTTTGCTTCCTGTTCCCGTACCGGAACTTTCTTTAATACGTCCATTATTTGTCACCTCCGCAATTTCCGCATCCGCCGTGATGGGTATCTCCTTCTTTGGCTTTTAGGAATGCACGTCCTTCCGCCGTTTTATATAACTGCTGGCGCTGCATTGCTTCGTCAAAGTTCACCAGATGCCCGTCAAATTCAGGCCCGTCTACACAGGCAAATTTTACTTTACCGCCCACTGTTACACGGCAGGCACCGCACATGCCTGTTCCGTCCACCATAATGGGATTTAAGCTGACAATCGTTGGAATCTCCAGTTCCTTTGTAAGCTTACATACGAATTTCATCATGATCATGGGGCCAATTGCCACACACACATCATAATGCTTTCCATCCTGTACCAAATCTGTAATGGTCTGGGTCACCATACCGCTTCTTCCGTAAGAACCGTCGTCTGTGGTCACATAGAGATTACCGGAAACTTCCTTCATCTCCTCTTCCAAAATCAGCAGGTCTTTGGTCTTTGCCCCCACAATCACATCAGCCTCAATGCCTCTTTCATGAAGCCACTTCACCTGGGGATAAACCGGGGCCGTTCCCACACCTCCTGCCACAAAGAGCATCTTTTTCTTTTTCAGGACCTCTAAATCCTCTTCCACAAACTCTGACGGGCATCCTAAAGGACCTACGAAATCGCAGAATGCATCCCCTGCCTTTAATTCTGCCATCATCTGTGTCCCTGCCCCCACGATCTGGAATACAATGGTCACTGTTCCCTTTTCTGGGTCATAATCACAGATGGTAAGGGGTATGCGCTCTGCTTTTGCATCCGTCCTGACAATAACAAACTGTCCCGGCCTGCACGCTTTTGCCACACGCCCTGCTTCCACTACCATATAAAAAATATTGGCAGCAAGCTCTTTTGCTTCTAAAATCTTGTACATTTCCAATTCCTTTCCTGTTTCCATGAATATTGTCTTACTGAAGGGAAATCAGCCCCGCCTGCCCGTTTTCATCAAAGATAAGCCTGTTGGGCGCCCCTGTATATACTTCCACTGCGTAAAGGTGTTCCGTCTTGGTCTGGACACCTGTCTCGCTTTCTATGTATTCATTTAAAATATAATAATAGCCTAAATTGGGTATTTCCACAATAGTGTTATACTTAAAAACATATTTTCCCATGATTCCATGGGAATGTCCCTGAAGATCCGTAAGCACCTCCCTGTTATACAGGGCAGTTACCACGCTGTTTATTGCGCTCTGTACCGTTATGTCCGTTTCCAGCGTAAAATTAAAACTCCGGCTCACCACGTCACTGGCAACTCCCTCATCGGAAATGGTCACAAACTTAAAGTTCGTTCTTCCAAGGGGCATGGCAACCGGCTCTGTGTATTTTAAGCTGTCCGCACTGGGATCACTGCCATCCATGGTATAATAAACAGTTCCGCCCTCCGGCACAACAACTTCTATTTTTGTAGGCTGGTGAAATTCCCCACTGTACAAAAGCAGTTCCGGCGGATCGGGCGCCGTTAAGTTTATCACGTACCAGTTTCTGGCCGTCTCACTTTTGATCCCATATTCATTGACGAAAACTGCCGCCACCTGATATTCTCCCGTTTCAAGGAACAAAGGCGCCGTATAGACCTGGCTGGCTGTATCCGGTTCGCTCCCGTCCAGGGTATAGTAGATATTCCCTGTTGTGTTGGCGCTTATTTTTAAAGTAATGACCTCGTCATAACTTCCCGATATGTAACCAAACTCCGGCTCCATTGCCATATACTGCTGATAATGGTTGATGATATTGTCATCCCCGCAGCCTGTAAGAAGGGCATTGATTTCCTCATATCTGGCTTCTTCATCATATATAGTGATCAGGCTTTCATATACCCTGGCTTTTTCTTCATCGGTAAGCTGTCCTCTTCCAAGAAGCCGTAACAGAAGATCCACAGCCTCCTGCTTTTCCCCCATATGGTAATAATAATTGGATTCCATCAGGACAATCTCTGCACTGTCCGCCTTGAGCTGTCTGGCATTTTCCAGATATTCCACAGCTTTTTCATAATCCTCCATCTGGGCATAGTACCTCGCCTGCTCAATCTGGTAGTTAACAGAATACCTGTGATACAGATATACCACTGCAAAAGCAGCCGCTATGGTGACCGCAATAAAAGTAGTAAGGCTGGGCAGCAGATAACTTTTCCCCCCTCCCCCGTAAAGGACACTGGACTTTTTCTTTCTGCCCTTCCCGTTTCCCGCAGGTGCAGGTTCCCGGGGAACACTTTCAGCTTCAGGCTTCTTTTCTTCTTTCAGGGAGCTGTTTCCTTCTATTTCTTCCGCAACTGTGGATAAAGTTTCTGTTATGCTGTTTTCAATTTCCGGTTCAAAAACCGGAACTATCTGGATTTCCATCCCGCATTTCTCACAATAGAGATAGCCTTCCGTTATTTCATATCCGCAATCGGGACACTTCATATCTGCCTCCCTTCTGCCCTACAGCAATTTTACGGCCGGATCTACAAACCGGCAGATTCTATACAGTTATTTAAAAGCATAGCTATGGTCATGGGGCCCACGCCTCCCGGGACCGGGGTTATGGCACTGCATACAGGTTCCACATCCGCAAAGTCCACATCGCCGCACAGTTTATTGTTTTCATCCCGGTTAATCCCCACGTCAATGACCACCGCACCCTTTTTTACATAATCCCGTGTGACCATTTTAGGTTTCCCCACTGCTGCAATCAGAATATCTGCCCTGCCAGTGACTTCCTTTAAATTCTTTGTCCGTGAATGGGCAATGGTCACTGTGGCGTTTTCCCGCAACATCAATAAAGCCATGGGTTTCCCCACAATATTGCTGCGTCCAAGGATGACGCACTCTTTTCCCTCTATTTCAACACCGCTTCTTTTCAAAAGCTGGATGATTCCCGCTGGGGTACAGGACACAAATCCCGGCTGGCCGATGCACAGGGCTCCCACGCTCTGGGGATGGAATCCGTCCACATCCTTTGCCGGATCAATGGTCCGTATCACCGTATCCTCATCAATGTGTTCCGGCAGGGGAAGCTGTACCAGAATGCCGTTCACGTCCCTGCGCCCGTTCAATTCCCTGATCAGTCCGAGAAGTTCTTCCTGTGTAGTCTCCCCGGGAAGCTCATAGGAAAGGGAACCAATCCCCACGTATTCGCACCCCTTTTTCTTATTGCGCACATAAACACTGGAAGCCGGATCGTCTCCCACCTGAATAACCGCAAGCGTCACTTCCACGCCTTTGCTTTTCAGTTCCGCTGCTTTCTGTTTCAGTTCATCTTTAATCTGTTTTGAGATTTCTTTTCCATCAATCAACAATGCCATATTATCTCTCCTGAATGATTATTTTATTGCCTGCTGCAAAAGTCTTTGACTTAAAACTTTATGTCAGCCTTAAGTCTTATGATACCGAAGAAATTTACTAAAAAAGTCCGGTAATTACCCCTTCATCGTTCACATCAATATTAAAAGCCGCAGGATGTGCGGGAAGTCCCGGCATGGTCATGACTGTACCGGTCAAAACTACAACGAATCCTGCTCCCGCAGACACATAGACCTCTCTGACATGCATGTCAAAGCCCGAAGGCCGTCCTAAAAGTTCCGGATTGTCAGAAAGAGAATACTGTGTCTTTGCCATACAGACGGGAAGCTTTCCAAATCCCAGTTCTTCCAGCTTCTCTATCTGCTTTTTAGCCTGGGCCGTATAGGTGACGCCGTCCGCCCCATATATTTCTTTTGCCACGGTTTCTATTTTTTCCCCAAGAGATGAATCATCCCCATAGAGAGGGGCAAAATGACTTTCTTTCTTATCCAGGATTTCTAAAACCTTTCCGGCAAGTTCTATTCCTCCTTCTCCGCCCTTTTCCCACACATTCGCAAGCGCAAATTCACATCCTCTTTCCACGCAGAACTGTTCCACATAGTCCTGCTCTGCTTTTGTGTCGGTGACGAAGCTGTTCAGGGCTGCCACAACAGGTACACCATACTTTTTCAGATTTTCAATATGCTTCTCCAGATTGGCAATTCCCTTTTTTAATGCTTCCAGGTTTTCCTCTCCCAGTTCTGCCTTGGGGATTCCTCCATTATATTTCAACGCCCGTATGGTCGCAACCAGCACAACGGCGTCAGGTTTTAAACCAGCCGTCCTGCACTTGATATCAAAAAACTTCTCGGCTCCTAAATCCGCGCCGAACCCGGCTTCCGTAATCACATAGTCTGCCATTTTAAGGGCGCTTTTGGTCGCCCGCACGGAATTGCACCCATGGGCAATGTTTGCAAAAGGCCCGCCGTGGACAATTGCCGGGGTATGTTCAAGGGTCTGGATCAAGTTCGGCTTCATGGCATCCTTCAAAAGCGCCGCCATGGCCCCCACTGCCTGCAGATCCTTTGCCGTCACAGGTTCTCCCTTATAGTTGTATGCCACGACCATCCTTCCCAGCCGTTCCTTCAAATCTTTCATATTCTCCGAAAGACAGAGCACCGCCATAATTTCCGACGCAACCGTAATGACAAAATGGTCTTCTCTTACAGTTCCATCGGCTTTTGCCCCAAGTCCCACCACAACATTGCGCAAAACCCTGTCGTTCATGTCAAGACATCGTTTCCACACCACCTGTCTGGGGTCAATGGAAAGTTGGTTTCCCTGCTGGATATGATTGTCCAGAATTGCCGCCAGCAGATTGTTGGCAGAGGTGATGGCATGGAAATCCCCTGTAAAATGAAGGTTCAGATCCTCCATGGGAACTACCTGCGCGAAGCCGCCTCCTGCGGCTCCCCCTTTTATCCCAAAGCAGGGGCCTAAAGAAGGTTCCCGCAGGGCAATAACAGCCTTTTTCCCAAGTTTCCCGAAGGCTTCCCCAAGTCCCACGCTGACAGTCGTCTTCCCTTCCCCAGCAGGAGTGGGGTTGATAGCTGTCACCAGAATCAGCTTTCCGTTGGGATTACTTTCAATTTTTTCCAGATATTCATCGGAAATCTTTGCCTTATACTTTCCATATAGTTCTAAATCTTCTTCCGGGATAGCAAGCGCCTTTGCCACTTGGGCAATAGGCTTAAGTTCTGCTTCCTGGGCAATCTGTATATCTGTTTTCATCTGCCGCCTCCAATCTTTACAGGGATTCTTCTATATATTGTTCAAATTGTTCCTCACTCATCAGCACCTTGCGTGGCTTGGTGCCTTCCTCTTCTCCCACTACACCTGCTTCACAGAGCTGGTCCATGATTCTGGCCGCCCGGTTAAAGCCGATTTTAAACATGCGCTGGAGCATACCGATGGAGGCTTTATCTTTTTCAATGATAAATTTGGCAGCTTCCACAAAATACTGGTCGCGCTCGCCCCCTTCTCCCCCGCCGGCACCAGATGCGCCTTTGAAGGATGATATCTTTTCCTGGATATCTGTGTCGTAAATATTTCCCAGCGTCTGGTTTTTTAAAAATTCAACCACATCGGAAACTTCTTTGTCCGATACAAAAGCCCCCTGCACTCTGGCCGGCTTCGTATACCCCTGGGGATAAAAAAGCATGTCCCCTTTGCCCAGCAGTTTTTCCGCCCCGTTCATGTCCAGGATAGTGCGGGAATCCACGCCGCTGGAAACGCTGAACGCCACGCGGCTGGGCATATTTGCCTTGATCAGTCCGGTGATAACATCCACTGACGGACGCTGGGTGGCAATGATCAGATGAATGCCTGCCGCTCTTGCAAGCTGTGCCAGACGGCAGATAGCTTCCTCCACTTCTCCCGGCGCCACCATCATAAGATCTGCAAGCTCATCCACAATAATGACGATCTGGGGCATTTTGGCTAAGTTTTCGCCGTTATCCTTCATGGCTTCTACTTTTTTATTGTAGCCTTTTAAATCCCTTACGTTAAAATCCGCAAACTTCTGGTACCGGTCTGTCATCTCTGCAACGCCCCACTGCAAAGCCGCCGAAGCCTTCTTGGGGTCAGTGACCACAGGTATCATCAGATGGGGAATCCCGTTATAGACACTAAGCTCCACCACCTTGGGGTCTATCATGATCAGCTTCACATCGTCAGGATGGGCTTTATAAAGAATACTCATGATCAGTGTATTGATACATACTGACTTACCGGAACCTGTGGCCCCTGCAATCAGCATATGGGGCATTTTGGCAATGTCCGCTACCACTACCTTGCCGCCGATATCTTTTCCCACCGCAAAGGCAAGGCTGGAAGAAAATTCCTTAAAATCTTTGCTCTCCAGAAGATCCCTAAGCGCTACCATCATGTTTTCTTTATTGGGAACTTCTATCCCCACAGCCGCCTTGCCCGGAATGGGCGCTTCGATCCGGATATCTGTAGCCGCAAGGTTTAACTTGATATCGTCAGTCAGCCCCACGATCTTGCTCACCTTAACGCCCTGCTCCGGCTGCAATTCAAACCGGGTAACAGAAGGCCCCTGGCTAATGTCTGTAATGGTAACACGTACGCCGAAAGTCTGCAGCGTCTGCTGCAGTCTCTGTGCAGTTTCCTTCAATTCCTTTGTTGCATTCCCCCCGGCTTTTCCTTTCCCTTTCACAAGTTTACTAATAGGCGGGAATATGTATTTTTTTGGTACCTGGGGCCCCGGCTTCTGGATGATATGGCCGCTCCCTTCTACCCCCTCCCGGGCCGCGGCCGCAGCACCTGCCGCCGGAGAAACCATAGCTCCTGCCCCGTCTGCACTTACAGGCTGTAAGGTTTCCTCCTCAAATATCGGGCTTTCCGGTTCAATATCCTCATCTTCTGTCCGGGTGTCCTGGGTTTCTGTATAAACAGTCCCGTTAAATTCCTCTTCACCTCCAAACAGATCCGTTATCTCGGAAAGTTCGTCACATCCTTCATCATCAGTCAGATAAGCGCTGTTAATTCTGATTTTGTCAAAATCAAACTCCGCCTGCCCGCTTTCGGTTTCCACACTCTCCGGCCCGCTCTGTTCTATCTGCTCCTCAAAATCCGTCAGATTGATTTCATGGATATCATCCCGCGCACGGCTTCTTTCTTCTTCCCGCCCGGTCAGCGCCGTGTCAATCATAACGCCGGAGACCTTTTTGTCCATGCGCAGGATTCTTTCATTCTCCCGTTCTTCCTCCCGGAGACGTTTTTCTTCTTCCCTGCGTTTGCGTTCTTCTTCCATCTCCTGTCTGCGTATCCGGGCCCGTTCCCTCCGGTAGGCGGCATCCTCCCTGGAACGCTCGTAGACCCTGCGCCCCCCGGATTTTACCCCGGAAACAAAAGATTTTTCCGTTATGACCACAATGGAAATGATCAAAGCCACTAAAACCACAAGGACTGTCCCCATCATTCCCATAAAATGATAACACCAGTAAGCCAGTGACCCGGCCAGCACTCCACCGCCTTTATGATCCTGGCTGCACCTTGTATATATTTCCCCGATTTCATAGCTGACGGCCTTCTCCGGAACCCCTGTAAAAAGTTCAAAAATAATGCCGGCCAGCAAAATTAAAAATACCCCGGCCGCCAGTTTCCGGGCTGCTATGGAACTGCCGCTGTTAACCATGCCGAAAGCAATCATAAAAAACAGGACCAGTGGCATCACATAGGCTGTCAGGCCGAAAATCCCGAAAAGGATGTTACTTATGGTGTTTCCAAGAACCCCGGCTATTCCAAAATTACATAAAAACAAAAAAACAGCAACGGCAAACAGGACGATCAAGAGAATTTCATTCCTGATCGCCACATCCATGGGTTCACTTTTTCTTTTTTGGGAAGTCCTGCCCTTTGTGCTTTTCCTCCCTGCCGAAGTGCTTCTGCCTGTGCTTTTTTTTCTTGTCTGTGCCATACAAAATACCCCTTTAGTATCATACCGATACCCACATAATCTTATATAGTATAGCACTGAACTTAAAACTTGTCACCAACAAACGATATTCTGTTATAGAATAATTGTCCCACTGCTTTATTTTTTCTTCTTCCCTATCAGAGTATGCAGTTTTTCCATAGCTTCACTGATTCCCCCAGTTTCATTAATGATTCCCTCTGCGACGGCTTCTTCCCCCACCAGAATGGTTCCCACATCTTTGGTAAGGACACCCGTCTCCATCATCAGCTCCTCAAACCGACTCTTGCTGATCTTGCAATGGCCGCATACAAACCCGGTTATCCTGTTTTGAATCTGTCTGAAATAGTCAAAGGTCTGGGGCACGCCGATCACCATTCCATTCATTCTGACAGGATGGATGACCATGGTACCTGTCGGGACAATATAAGAATAATCTGTGCTTACCGCAATGGGTACGCCGATTGAATGACTTCCCCCCAGCACTAAAGACACCGTCGGCTTGCTTAAGGAGGCAATCATTTCCGCAATGGCAAGCCCCGCCTCCACATCCCCACCCATCGTATTAAGGAGAATCAGCACCCCGTCTATATCTTTACTGTCCTCAATTGCCGCCAGTTCCGGCAGTACATGTTCATATTTCGTAGTCTTGGAATTACTGCCAAGATTATCATGGCCCTCCACTTCCCCTATCACAGAAATAAGGTGTATTGTGTGGGATTTTCCATTTTTATCCAGCGTCACCTGTCCTGTTTCTTCGATCCGCTCACTTCTATGTTTTTCTTCATCCACTTTTTTGCCTGACATCTGAATCCTCCATACTTTTCCGGCCAGCCCGTTTGTTATTTTTATATAAAAAAGAGAACTGTTCTTTAAACAGTCCTCCTTAGTATGCATCTTTCCAGCCCGTTTTATGCACGATACCCAAACTCCGGAAAATGATTCTGGCGGATTATGCCGGAATTGTTAAGTTTGTTTAAATATCAAAATCATCCCCGCTGCTAATCTGCAAATCAAAATCGTCGTTGATATCGAAATCTCCCTCTACATCATCAATGGCAAAGTTCATTTCTTTTTTTACATGCTTTTTGGGAACAGGCAGGGGATTGTCCAGATATTTTACCTTCCTTCCGTCCTGGGCAATAAAATAACTCTCCGGCTTTTCATCCTCTGTCTCTGTCTTTTGCGGCACTTTACGTTCTGTTTCCTGCATAGTATTTGCGGAAATCAAAACCGCTTCCTCCTGTTCCCGGCTTTTGCCTTTTCCTGTAAGGGCCGCCAGATTTCTGCATAATACTGCCGCCCCAATGGCACAGAAAAGCCAGTTTTCCAGCTCTGTCTCCTCATACAAAAAGCGCCGGGGCAGTTTCTGCAATTCCATCATCCAGCCATCAAACTGTGCTGCAGCCGATTTTCCTGCTGCCGCTGCAATATGGGCACAGGACACACCCCCGCCCAGCATCATCCCAATAAACAGGACAAATTTCTTTTTCACTCTGGACCAGAAAACAACCCACACATACCCAATCACCAAAAACAGATACAGGCCCAAGTAATGCCATACCGTTATCATTCCTGCCAAAAATCCCGCCGCCAAAAAGCACAGTACCGCACCGGCATCATTCTTTTCCTTTTCCGCGTCTTTGGCGTCTTTTACTGCAAGCCCCAGAAACAGCAATGCCGCTGCCCAGAACAACATATAGAAATTCTCCGGAGCCACCACGAAAATACTCCCTAGTATCCAGGGAGATACCGCCATCAGGGTTCCTGCCGTAAATCCGGCCAGCCTTCCAAAAATCATACAGACGCCTGCAAAAAACAGCCAGAGCCACAAAATCTGCAGAATCATCTGGTAGACCCCTGCCGCCTCTATACGGTTCCCGGTAAACTGTAAAAGCCCCGAAAGATTTTCCCTATAGATAAAGGCAAGCCCCGTGGAAAATACCTGCTGCCTTTCCTGCGCCTGTATCATGGCGTTTTCATAATATTCATATGTATCGGCCATCGTCTGATCAGTAAGAAAAAAACTGGCCGCCCTGCTTATTGTCACTGCCAGCCCCCATAAGACCATCAGCAGCCTTTGTATTTTTTTATTCATCCCAATTATGATATACCGCCTGTACGTCGTCGTCCTCGTCTAAAAGATCCAGTATCTTCTGTAAATTCTTTACGGCTGCCTCCTCTGTAAGTTCCACGTAATTCTGGGGAATCATTGTCACTTCCGCTGAAACTGTGGGAATGCCGCCCCCCTGAATGGCCGTAAGCACCGCGTCAAAATCATCCGGGGCCGTAAGAACCTCGAAGCTGTCCTCCTCCTCGGAAAAATCCTCCGCTCCCGCATCTAAGGCAAGCATCATCAGTTCATCTGCATCACCCTCATACTCTTCCTTGTCTATGATAATCTGCCCTTTCCGGTCAAACATAAAGGATACACAGCCAGGCGTTCCCACATTGCCGTTCCCCTTTGTAAAGGCATTTCTTACATTTGCAGCGGTCCTGTTCTGGTTGTCTGTAAGCGCATCCACAATAATGGCTATGCCGTTAGGACCGTACCCCTCATAGGTAATGTATTTGTAGTTTACATTTCCCATATCCCCGGCCGCCTTTTTAATTCCTCTTTCGATGGTATCATTGGGCATATTGTTGGACTTTGCCTTGGCAATGACCTGGGCCAGTTTGGAATTGTTGGAAGGGTCCGGGCCGCCTTCCTTGACAGCTACCGCAATTTCCCTTCCCAGAATTGTAAAAATCTTGCCTTTTGCGGCATCATTTTTTTCCTTTTTGTGCTTAATATTTGCAAACTTTGAATGTCCTGACATAATTCTTCTCCTTTTTACTCCTGTTTCTTTTCTACATCCTTATCTTTATTCTCATCTTTGTCACTTTTCCTCTGCTTCTCTGGCAGTCTGGTCACCAGAACGCTTTTGATCATACGGTTTTCCACATGGAGAATCTTAAAATTGTATCCCGCCACATCAATGGAAAATTCTTCGTCCTGCTCTGGGATCTTGTCCATCTTGGAAATCATAAATCCGTTCAGGGTTTCAAAGGCTTCCTCCTTAAAGGTAATTTCAAACCGTTCTTCCAGTTCCTCCAAAGGAGTGATCCCTTCTATTATATATTCGTCTTCATTTTCGGTTTCTTCTATGTGTCCTTCCTCCTCATCATACTCGTCCATGATATTTCCCACGATTTCTTCTAAAATATCTTCCATGGCAACCAGTCCCGTAGTCTGTCCGTACTCGTCCACCACAATGACCATCTGGGTCTTGGTATGCTGCATGGTTTCAAACAGGGCATCGATATTTTTCGTTTCGGGCACAAACATCACATCCCTGATCAGGCCCTCAATATCCCCCACCGGAAGTTCCATATTGCCGCTTACCCTGTGGGCGCGCATGGCATCCCTGAAATGCAGAATCCCGATCATATGGTCAATATTTTCTTCAAAAACAGGGAAACGGCTTTTGCTTTCACTGAGCATATAGTCGATTGCTTCTCCCAGCAGCATATTCCGGTCAATTGCAAGAATATTTGACCTGTGGGTCATAATATCCTTGGTTTCCTTATCCCCAAACTCAAAGATCTTGTTGATCATTTCCGCCTCGGAAGCCATCAGCACGCCCTGCTCATGCCCTTCATTGACCATGGAAATGATCTCCTCTTCCGTCACATCCTCTGAATCCTTATCCGTATGGATGCCGAATATCCTTAAGATCCCCCGGGCTGTCACAGAAACCAGTCCTGTCACGGGACTGAATATTCTGGTTATGTAATAAATAGGGTTGATACAGGCAAACGCCCACTGGGAAGCAAATTTCATCCCCAGCCTCTTTGGTATCAGTACGCCGAAGGTCAGCAGAATGTATAACAGTACTGCTCCGGCTAAGATAAGCGCTGCTCCGGAGAGCGCCACCGGCGCCGCCGCTATACCCGACAGGTAAGAGGAAGCGCCCTTTTCCAGAATTCCCTTTGTCACAGTGCCGAACACCCGCAGGAAAAAACCTCCCATAACCAGATTGATCAGCGTCACCACCAACTGGACGGTATTTATATACTGCTCGGGATTTACGGTGATCTCATAAAGCCGCTTCGCCTTCTGGCTTCCCGTCTCCTGAATCCGGTCTGCAAGTTCTTTGGAACTTAGTTCCTTTACCGCTGCGCCAAATCCATAAAAAAGCATATCCGTCAACAATAAAGCGAAAAAAATAATCCAACTGGCCGTAGGCCCGCCATCATCCATCTTTTCATCTCCCTTTTTGCATAATAATTCAAAATAAACTATACCATTTCCTGCCCCTATCGTCAAGGTCTGCCAACCGCCGGAATCAATCCTGTTTATGTATCCAGTTCCAGACTTATCATAAGCCCGCGGTTTACCTGTCCCATAATATCTTCGTCCAGATGGCACACCCTGTCTTTAAGCCTTTTTTTGTCTATGGTTCTTAGCTGTTCCAGCAGAATCACCGAATCCTTGACCATATCGTATTTCCCGGCGCTTAATTCTATATGGGTAGGTAGCTTCGCCTTATTCATTTTCGATGTAATGGCTGCGCATATAACGGTGGGACTGTGCCTGTTGCCCACATCATTCTGTATAATAAGCACCGGCCTGATGCCGCCCTGTTCGGAACCTACCACCGGACGCAGATCTGCATAGTAAATATCCCCTCTTCTCACTTTCTTCACACACCCTTCATTCCAATAGGATATTTTTATTACAATAAGCTGACCGCAATGCGTGGCCGCGTTTGTTTAATAAGTAGTATAACCGTATTGTAAGAAGGTATTCAGATACCGTTAAAAATCCTGATAATTGTCCCTGGTGCACAGAATCTTTCCCTCTCTGACATACACTCTGGGCACCCGTCTGCCAATACCGCAGGCAAACTCGTAATTGAACCTGCCGGACAGCTCCCCCAGCAGTTCCATGGTAATCTGTTCCGGTCCGTCCCTGCCAATCAATGTGACCACATCCCCTTGTGCTGCTCCGGATATGTGGGTAACATCCACCATGAACTGATCCATGCACACCCGCCCCAAAACAGGCGCTTTCTGTCCCCGTATCAGGACAAATCCTTTTCCTGAAAGCCCTCTGGGGTACCCGTCCCCGTAACCCACAGGAATGGTAGCTACCTTCCTTGCGTCCCGAGCCGTAAAGGTGCCCCCGTAGCTGACCTGGGTTCCCGCTTCAATCTCTTTGATATAGACGATCCGGCTGTAAAGAGACATTGCCGGACGTAAAGGTACAATATCCTGTCTTACCTCACTGGAAGGCCACAGGCCGTAAAGGGTGATCCCCGCACGCACAACATCCATGCCTGCCTCCGGCAGTTCCACAATGCCTGCGCTGTTGGAACAGTGTTTCACCGGAATCATTTCCCCTGTTTCCTCCTGCGCCCTTTCCAGAAACTTCTGAAAAACTGCAAGCTGGCCGTATGCGGCGGTCTTATCCTTCTCGTCAGCACTGGCAAAATGGGTAAAGATCCCTTCCACTTCAACCCCTTTCGTCCCAAAAGCTTCCTTTATAAAGGAAATCCCCTCCCCGTCCGGCCTTATGCCAATACGGCTCATTCCCGTATCCACCTTTACATGTACCTTTGCTTTTTTGTCCGTCCCCCTCTCTTTCAGACGGACCGCCGCCCTGGAAAGCTCCTTAAGCGTATCCCTGCGGAACACGGTTATCCTGATATCTTCCTGTATCATCCTTTCATAACAGTAAGGAAAGGTATACCCCAGAACCAGTAAGGGCTTCCTTATTCCGGCGCGTCTTAAAGTGAAAGCCTCCTCCGCCGTGGCTGTGGCAAAGCCAAAGAGGTAATCCAAATCTTCCAGTTCCTTTGCAATGGGAACTGCCCCATGTCCATAGCCATCCGTCTTTATAACCCCAATCATTTTTGTATGGGGACTGATATTGGCCTTCATATTATCCATATTGCTTCTTACTGCATCCAAATCTATTTCCGCCCAGACTCTCTGATACTCCTCAATCATAGGTTCCGCCTCCGTTCTTCTTTCTGTATATGCATTACGCCGGGAAGCGCCTTCGCGATGTCTGATGCCGTCATGCCAAAACGCCCTTTTCTTCTGGAAGCTTCATCTCCTGCAAGGCCATGCAGATATACTCCTAAGCACGCTCCCTCAAAGCATTCCATGCCCTGGGCAAGCAGGCCCCCGGTTATTCCGGCAAGAACATCCCCACTTCCTGCACAGGCCATTCCGTCATTGCCGGAAGTATTCATATAAATTTCTTTTCTTCCCGGACCAGTCACCATCGTCACGGCATCCTTGGCCGCCACGATACAGCCAGATTTCTCCGCCAGCCGCCGGGCAAGCCCTTCCCGGTCTGCCCGGTACCCTTCCATGTCCGTCCCCATAAGGCGCACCAGCTCCCCTGGATGGGGCGTAAGGATCGTGGTCCGGGGTGGCCGCAAAGCCAGCAGATTTTTCAGGCGGTTCTGTGCAGAGATCAGATTCAGCCCGTCAGCATCTATGACCATGGGAAGGTTTTTGTTTTCCATGACCTGTTCCATAAGCCGGAAGGCAATTTCATCCTGTCCCAGGCCGGGCCCGGCAACTAACACATCCGCCCATGCCAGAGCCTTTTCTACCCGGGATTTATCAGGCGTTCCCTGAAAAGTATACAGCATTGCCTCCGGCAGGGTAGTCTGGATAATTTCCCGGTTACAGTCCGGGGTGATGATCTTCACCATGCCTGCCCCTGCCCTTAAAACCCCTGTTCCGCTTAAAGTGCAGGCGCCGCTCATATCCCTGCTTCCGGCAATCAGAAGCACTTTCCCGAAAGTCCCTTTATTTCCCGCAGGATTCCGGCGGGGAAGAAGATCCGGCATATCCCCCGGTTCATAATAAAATGCCCCTGGCCTACGCCCTGCAAATGCCTGTTTGGTGATACCAATATCCTTTACGGTAAGCTTTCCCGCATATTCCCTGCCGGGATACAAAAGATGCCCTTTCTTTGCAAAGGCAAACGTCACAGTAGCCCGGGCCCTTACCCCACAGCCCAGTACCTTTCCTGTATCGGCGCAGATGCCGGAAGGGATATCCACACTGACAACCTCTGCCCCTGCTTCTCCCATATGGTTGATTTTCTCTATGACCTTTGCGTACTCTCCCTCAATATCCCTGGATAAGCCGATGCCAAACAGAGCGTCTATTACCATATCATATTCCGCATCTTCCAATTTGCGCTGTATGGAAAACCCCAAATTGGAAAGAATCTTCATCTGGACCTTTGTCTCCTGTGAGGCCCTGTCCGGGTTTCCTGCCATAAAAAAGGTGGTCCGGCAGCCCTTAAGGGCAAGCAGCCGTCCTATTGCCAGCCCGTCGCCGCCGTTGTTCCCTGCGCCTGCCGCAACCAGCACCCTCCTTGGCAAAGGCCCCATCCCCATGATCTCCTCAAATGCCCCATAGGCAGCCCGCTCCATTAAAACCAGCGCGGGCATACCAACTCTCTCAATGGTATCCCTGTCACAGGCCTTCATTTCCTGCGCGCTTACAACATACTTCATTTTGTTCCCTTTCCACCAAACTATTGTAATAAACGCCGTCCTGCTCTGCCGGACGGCGTTTGTAAAAAGACTATAACTTTATAAGCCGCCATCCGATCCTGCGGCATCCTTGGATACATTTACTCTATATTTTACATCAAACATATTGATTACGCTTGCCCCGAAAATATCATGCATGTAGGAATAGAGTTCCTGATTCATAAGTTCCACTTCCTGCTTGCGCACCAGCCGTTTTTTCAGTTCAATCCGCATCTGGGCAATCCACTTTGCGGCTTCCTCTGATTCCCGTTCATTTTCCTTCATACGGCTGTAGCATATCTCCATGGTTGCCAGCATCAGTTCCCTGTTGACCTTTTCAATCTGATCCGGCAGTCTGCCAAGGTCATCCTCATAGCCCCTGATCTTGGCATTACACTCATTGATCAGGCGGCTGTCATCATTGGCTTTTTTCTGGGCCTTTCCGCCGTTTCCCGCTGAACTTTCCTGGGCATTTTCCATGATGTCCTGCATCAGCTTCTTCTTTAGTCTCTTGATCTCTTTAATTTCCGTATTGGCTTTTCCCTGTTTTTTCAGCAGGTCGTTCAGCTTATCCTCCAGTTTCTTAACCCGCTTATCCGTCCCTAGCTGGTCAAAGAGCTTGTGCCATTTGTTATCCAGCGTAAGAATCGGCAGTTTTGCGCCTGCAAGTGCAGGCATAAAGATTTCCTCCGTTCTTGACATACCTTCGCCTCCGTTAACTATTTATACTCTGCGGCCCAGAGATGTCCCAAAGTTCAGCCGCCGTTTTCAAATTGATTGATATTATAAGCCAGTTTCATCAGACTGTCTGACAAATGAACATTTTCCACCTGGATCCCCCTGGGAACATTTAAATCTACATGGGCAAAATTCCAGATCCCACGTATGCCGATATCTGACAGCTTCTTTGCCACCTCCGCGGCACTGGCCTTGGGAATTGTAAGCACCGCTATATCTATATCGTTTTCTTTGACAAAAATCTCCATCTCATCCATGGATTTAACTTCCATATTTCTGATTTTTTTTCCCAGAAGATGCGGATTGTTGTCAAATATCCCCTTAAACAAAAACCCCCTTCTCTCAAAATTCATGTAATTTGCCAGCGCCTGGCCTAAATTTCCTGCGCCGATGATAATCAGGTTATGGGTTTTGTATAGTCCCAGTATCTTGCCGATCTCCTCATAAAGATACTCAACCTTATACCCATACCCCTGCTGGCCGAAACCGCCGAAATTGTTAAAGTCCTGGCGTATCTGGGATGCCGTGACCTGCATAATGTCGCTCAATTCCTGGGAAGAAATTCTCTCGATCCCCTCATCCTTAAGTTCCCCCAGAAACCTGAAATATCTTGGCAGACGCCCGATAACAGCCTGTGAAATTTCTTTATTTTCCACCTGCAATTCTCCTATTTCATATGCTGTAATATACTTTATGGCATTAAAAAGTATATTTGTCAAAATTTATACTATAAAAATAATATATAACACTGTTAAATATATGTCAATTCATTGACATTCCCTTTTATCATCTGTAAACTGACTATTATGGAAAATTTTTTTAAAGGATGTGCTATTATGATTTTATCATGTCAGAATATATCAAAAGCGTTTCATGACCAGCCGGTACTCCAAAATGTTTCCTTTCACATAGAGGAGCATGACAAGGCGGCCATTGTAGGAATCAACGGTGCAGGCAAAACCACATTGCTGCGCATCATCGTAGGGGAGCAGGAGGCGGATGAAGGACTGATCACCCTCTCCAAGGGCAAAACCCTGGGCTATCTTGCCCAGAATCAGGATATCGACAGCGAAAACACCATTTATGACGAGCTTCTTTCCGTAAAGGCGGATGTCCTTGCCCTGGAAGAAAAAATCCGTGAAACGGAGCTTGCCATGAAATCCAAATCCGGCCCGGAGCTGGAGAGCCTTATGGAATCCTATGCCCGGCTTACCCATTCCTTTGAACTTGCCAACGGCTATGCCTGCCAGAGTGAAACCGTGGGCGTCTTAAAAGGGCTGGGTTTTGAAGAACATGAGTTCTCCAAAAAGATCACTACCCTCTCCGGCGGCCAGAAAACCCGTGTGGCCCTTGGACGGCTTCTTTTGCTGAATCCCAATCTGATTATTCTGGACGAGCCTACCAACCATCTGGATCTGAATTCTATTGCCTGGCTGGAAACCTACCTTTTAAATTACAAAGGGGCTGTCCTTGTGGTATCCCATGACCGTTATTTCTTAGACCGGATTGCAGGAAAGGTCATTGAGATCGACCAGACAAAAGGAACCTCCTTTGCCGGTAATTATTCCGATTACGCCGTCAAAAAAGAACAGCTCCGCTCTGCCGCCTTAAATGCATACTTAAAGCAGCAGCAGGAAATAAAGCATCAGGAGGAAGTGATTGAAAAGCTGAAATCCTTCAACCGGGAGAAATCCATAAGAAGGGCCGAAAGCCGGGAAAAAATGTTAAGCAAAATCGAAGTCCTGGACAGACCCACAGACCCACGCACGGATATCCACATGATCCTGACGCCCCGCTGCGTCAGCGGCAATGACGTGCTGCATATAGAAGGGCTTGCCAAATCCTTTGGCGCTAACGCCCTCTTTTCCGGCATTGACATGGATATCAAACGGGGGGAGCATGTAGCCGTGATTGGCGATAACGGCACCGGAAAGACCACCATTTTGAAAATAATCAACGGCCTTCTGGAAGCCGATGCAGGCACAATTACCCTGGGCACCAATGTACATATCGGTTATTATGACCAGGAGCATCACGTACTGCATATGGACAAAACTCTGTTTGAAGAAATATCAGACGCCTATCCTTACTTAAACAATACGGAAATCCGCAATACTCTTGCGGCCTTCCTTTTTACCGGGGATGACGTGTTCAAGCGTATCGATACCTTAAGCGGCGGCGAACGGGGGCGGCTGTCCCTTGCAAAACTGATGCTTTCAGAATCCAACTTTTTGATACTGGACGAACCTACCAACCATCTGGATATCACCTCCAAGGAAATCCTGGAGGATGCCATAAACGCCTATGAAGGCACAGTGCTTTATGTTTCCCATGACCGTTACTTCATCAACCGCACGGCCAGCCGGATTCTGGAGCTTTCCAGCCATACCCTGACCAGCTATCTTGGAAACTACGACTATTATCTGGAAAAAAAGGATACCGCCTTAAACAACAGGCTGACCGGGAGCCTATCTGCTCCTAAGGAACAGGAGGCGCCTTCTCCCACCAAACTGGACTGGCAGGCCAGAAAGGAACAGCAGGCAAAGGAGCGTAAACGGGAAAACGACCTGAAAAAATGTGAAGCGGCCATTGCTGATCTGGAAGGACAGATTGCCCGAATCGAAGATCTTATGGTGATGCCCGAAATTGCGGTGGACGTGGCAAAGCTGCAGGAATTAACGGCTAAGCAGGAAGAACTAAGCGGAAAACTTTTAACACTGTATGACCAATGGGAAACACTGGCGGATTAGGAGGATCGGTACCTATGTATCACATGAAGAAAATCGGAGTATTTATTTCCCACATATATGGGGATTACCAGAACCGGCTCTGCTCCGGCATTGTCAAAAAGGCAAAGGAGTACGGGTACCGGGTAGAATTTTTCACCTCCAACGACGGAGAGAATCTAGGCGACTATGTTGCCGGGGAATCCAGTATTTTGCATATCCCAAGGCCGGGCAATTATGCAGGGATCATTCTGGTTTCCAGCACTTACTTTCTCTCCACTTTAGGCCGGGATATCAGAAACTATCTGAAAGACCACTTTTCCTGTCCTGTAGTGGATATCAGCCAGGAAGAATCCATCTATCCCCGGATCGTCCTTGAAAACCATAAGCCTGTCAAGGATCTGGTTCTGCATCTTGGAAATGTGCACCACCTGAAAAATATCTGCTATCTGGGCTGCACTATGCAGGCAGCTTCCAATGCCATACGCAGACAGGTATTTATAGATGGTATGGACGCGCTCTCCCTGCCCTATGAAGGCCGTATCTTTTCCTGCAGTTTCGCAGAAACCGATATCAGCCAGACTCTTGACCGGATTCTGGAACTGACTCCTGCCCCGGAAGCAATCGTCTGCTACAACGATAAAATAGCCCTCTGCGTAATCTCCCTGTTAAAGGAACGGGGATACCGTATCCCGGAACAGATTGCCATAACCGGCTGCGATACTTTGGAATTCGGGCAGATGACCGCTCCCCTTCTCACCTCCGTGACTTTTCCCATTGACCAGGTAGGAGCCACGGCGGTGGAACAGATTTTCCAGCTTTCCCGCCAGACGCCGGCCCGCTGTGAAAACCAGCCTGATGATAGTACGGAAAATGATACAGCCCTGCCTGTGACTACCGTTTATGCCGTCCCAAGCTATAAGACCTCCTGCGGCTGTCCCTGTTCTCAGAATGTTTTTTCCTACTCCTATGCCCAAAAATTGGACCAGCGCATTGCTGACCTGGAAGGAAATCTGTTATTGAACATGCGTATGTCCGCAAATTTACAGGATGTGGAGGATATTGACAGCGGCATGGATGTTCTTGCGGGATTTGTCCAGTCTCTTGAAGGATGCAGGGAATTTTACCTGTGCCTATATGAAGACTGGGACAGGGTTTCCGGCCATATCAGGGAACTTACCTTAACAGACGAAAATGACATAGATTCCGACACAGTTTTGTTAAAGCTTGCTGTCAGAGACGGGAAGCGGCTTCCTGAATGTACCTTTACCAAGCGCAATACCCTGCCCGATTATCTTTATGATAAGGGCGCTTACGCCTATATATACGCCCCGCTTTTCTTCGGGGAAAAAAGCTTTGGATATATTGCCCTTTCCTTTGACCATGACCGGATCGGCTATTCCTTTTCCTTCATCTCATGGCTCTTAAACGTCAACAACATGCTAAAGAGCCTATGCGACAAAAAGAATTTAGGACTGCTGGTGGGACGGCTGGAGGATATCTATGCCAAGGATGAACTTACGGGACTTTTAAACCGTCAGGGCTTCAAGCTCCTGTCTGCCCCAGTCTTTGAGCAGGCAATTGCAGACAGACAATCGGTGGCCGCCTTTATGTTTGATTTAGACGGCCTGAAACAGATCAACGATGCTTTCGGACATGGGGAAGGAAATTTTGCCATCCAGGTACTGGCCCATGCCCTGGAAAGTTCCGCCGGGGAAACGGACATCTGCTCCCGTTCGGGTGGCGACCAGTTCCAGATCCTAGCCCCGGACTGCAATGCATCCAAAGCCGCCTGGCTGATTGAGAATGTCCACAAATATCTGGACAACTACAACAAGCTTCACACCAAAGAATACTCCATCCAGACAAGCTGCGGCTTCTGCGTACAGATTCCCCGCTCTCCCTGTGAGCTTGTGGAAATGTTCGAAACTGCCGATAAACGTATGTATGAGGATAAACACAACAAACGCTGCCACACTTCGTGAGACAGCTTCTTGTAACAAAAAGGGAAGGTTTTAGTCCTTCCCTTTAAACTGCATATTTTTCCGGTACTCTGTGGGTGATACTCCGCAGGATGCCTTGAAAGTCTTCATAAAATGCTTTTCATTCTCATACCCTACCCTTCCGCTGATGTCAACAACTTTCATATCCGTCTCCTCCAGCAGCCTTTTTGCTTCCTGTATCCTGATCTCCTTTAAGTAATTTACAAAATTATTTCCGGTATACTGCTTAAACACATAGGAAAACAGGGAATAATTCATGGAAATGTGATTGGATACCACCGCCATATTCAAATCCTTATCATAGTTTTCTTTAATATAGCTGACTGCCTGCTGAATCTTCTGCTTATTTTTATAATCATCGAAACGGCTGTTCAAGGTATCACAAAAATTGGTCAGCCAGCCCAAAACTTCCGATTCGTACTCGGAAAACAGATTGAAACCATAAATGGCATAGTACTCCCTGACCGCTTCCTTTTCTGTCTTTAATATATTGGCATAAGTGGTAAGTATCCCGTCCAGAAGCTTTTCCATGCCGTCTTCCATCTGTTCCGGCGTATATCCGCCCAGCGCCGCATTTTGAAAGATACGCTTTATCTGCCTTAATGCATCCTCATATTTATCTGTGCCAAGCTGGTGCACGATCTGCTCTACCGCAGAATCCTCAATCCGCAGACTGTTTTCCCTGCAATAAGCCTGCCCCCGGAGCGTGTCAGCGTTTGTTTTCCCTGCCATCTCCCCATAAGCCAAAGATTCTTTTCCAAGATAAAATGCCTCTTTCCGGGCGCTCAGGGCTTCCTTACATGCTTTCTTTAAGCTTTCTATGCCTGTATGGGGACTGCTGATCCCCACACAGCGTCCGGCAAGTTCATCTTTCAGCAGTATAGGCAGATAACTTTCGTCTGTAATAAACAAATCATTTCCATCCACTGCATCCAGATGAATGAAAGGGCAGTCCTCCAGCACATTATCTGCCAGCTCTCCTGTGCTGCAGGTCAAAATGACCAGATACTCCCCTGCAAAGAAGGTATCCTCATACTGTCTGGCCAGCAGGCTCTTTTCCGATTCTGTAAGATTGTCATTTAATATGGCATACTTAAGCTGCTGACAGCTAAGACTTCTGCCCTTTCTTTCACTCTCCCTGCCGCGTGTCACTTCCTCATTGAGCTTTTCCAGCACCTCCCTGACTTTATCCCGGTCCACAGGCTTTAATATATATTCCCTTACGCCCATCCGCATCATCTCCACTGCATAGGTGAAATCATCATACCCGCTGACTGCAACAGTCAACGGCGCATTGGGAAGTTCCTGCATGGCTTTTACCAGCGCAATGCCGTCCATCTTGGGCATACGGATATCCGTGAACATCACATCCACTTTCTGCATTTTCAGAATTTCCAGCGCCATTTCCCCGTTGCCGCATTCCAGGATATTGTCCACTGGAACGCCGCTTCGCTGTATCATGGCTTTGATTCCCCGGCGTATTAATTTCTCATCCTCCACAAGCAAAAGTGTTTTCACATTTCTCCTCCCATCTGCGGATTCACGTTCTTCTCCGCCATTGGAATGCGAATCATAATCTTTGTATAGCATCCCAGTTTTGACGCAATCTCAATCCCATATCTGTCCCCAAAATTAATTTTGATACGGTCCTGCACATTTTTAAGTCCTATGCCGTTTCCCGAACCGCCGGAAGCCTCCAGCTCCCCGTTGATTTTCTTGTACAGTTCTTCCACTTCCCTATCACTCATGCCTCTCCCTGCGTCAGTGATCTCTATGATGCAGTCCTCCCCGTCCACAATCCCTTTCATGTAGATATTGGTATCCTCCGCCATCTGCTCGATCCCGTGATAAATGGCATTTTCCACCACAGGCTGCAAGGACATTTTAGGGATTTTCTGCTTCAAAATAATATCCGGCATATTGACGGACAGATAAATCTCATAGTCAAACCGCAGGTTGATCAGGCTTAAATAATTGCGGATATATTCCAGCTCCTCTGCCACCGTCACATTGGTGTTGGTCCATTTCATGCTGTAGCGCAGGAGCTTGCCAAGGGAGGTAATGGCATCGGAAATATCGTACTTTTCCTCTATTTCCGCCATCATCTTGATGGATTCCAATACATTATAAATGAAATGGGCGTTGATCTGATTCTGCAAAGCCCGAATCTGCGTGTTTTTCATCAACAGTTCATGATTCAGATTATCATCCGTAAGCTGCTTGATATTCACCAGCATTTTATTGATCTGGCTTCCCAATTCCCCCATTTCATCTTTCCCGCAGTTTTCAATGACGACACTTAAGTCTCCCTTCTGGACTTCCCTGATGGAATGGAGTATACTGTAAAACTGCCCCAGCATTCCCTTTGCAACACTGTTCACGACCCAGGCCAGAAGCGCCATGATTACTGCGCCGATACCGATAAAAATAATGCGCTGGCGGTAGATCCTGCTTAACTCTGCCTGGAAATCATTGACGCTTATGATGGCTCCTCCCAGCTCCTTTACTTCCTGGTATCCCACCACCAGCCTTTGATTTCCCTTTTTTTTATAATAGACCTGCTGTGCTCCCTTCGGGGCCTCCTGGTTTTCTTCCACGATCTGCCGTGCCAGGCTCCTGTCCTGTTTGGGGACATCCTCACAGGCAAAGTAATAATTTCCTTCCCCGTCCACAAAGCAGCTCCACTCCGTCTTCGTGGAATCATATACCAGCGGAAACATAGTATCCATATACATGGCGGCTTCAATGACACCGATCTCCCCCAGCCCGTATACCTCCACAGGCGTCAGCCTGGACAAAATCTTCCTGCCCCCGGAATACTGCTCATAGTTGGAAAAGAGTCTGTCAACATAATTGTACTTCCATCCCGCCAGCTCCCCGTCCCTGGCAAAATCCTGTTTTTCCATACGCTCCATCCGGTAAAGGATCGGCATCATCTCCTGCATGTCCTCATCGTCCACATACACCCGCACCTGATAAAGATAATTATTGTTGTTCACCATCCGCTCCAGAGAAGCTATATCCCTGTTGTAAAAATCTAAAAGCTGGCTGGTAGAAATCTCCTCCCCCTTTTTCCGTGCAGTCAGAAATTCCTTAAGCGCCTGGTCGCTTAAAAGGAACTGGGTGGACATATTGATGGAGTCCACATTGGTCACAATCTGATCATAACTCTTGCTTAGTTTGTATTCCATGGCATTTAACTTTTCGCTGACCAGATTCTGCTCCATCAGCCAGAACAGCCAGCCGGAAAGCCCTATCATGGGAATCGCCACGAAGAACAGACAGATAATCGTAAATTTGGTATTCAATTTATATCCGTGAAATATTTTCATTAAAACATTCATACAAATCCCCATGCTGCCGCCAGCCTGCAGACAATCACGCACTTACTGTATGGAAAGTTTTTCCTTAGTCTCCCGCATCTGTCTTGTGCTTTCCTCCATGACAAGCGCAAATCCAAGTTCCTCCCTTTTCGCCACAAACTCCTCCAAAATTTGGTCAAATTCCTCCTCCGAAGGCGCCAGCAGGAGCCTTGGCAGAGTCTGGCTCCACAGTTCCTTGATATTGATATCAGCCTCTCCCACCTTGCTGTTCCTGTCAAAACGCATATCATACTGGGCCATATAGTGGGTGTAGGGAAAGGTCCATTCCTCCAATTGTCCATTAGGAGGTACGGAAGGCTGCCGCCATTTAAGCTGAGTGACATTATCCTGAAACATCCAGTATGCATCGTCAGCCCCATAGAGGGCATCATACTGCCCCCTGTTGCTGCTCAAAAGTTCCTGGACTTCCTTCTTTATCACTGGTTTTCCATCCACCATATCATAAGTGACACCTTCCACTCCCAGATAAACCATTTTCTGTCCTTCCTCACTTATAAGATAGGAAAACAGCTTTATCGCCCGGTCCGGGCTGGCACAGTCTTTGGAGATAAAGGTCACCGTCCAGCCGTTGATCCCCCCGCCCGGAAGCACCGGGTCATCTCCCGCCGTGTTTTTCGGCCCGTCCACCGCCATATAAATCCTGTCCAGATTTTTCGTATAAAGCTCAGACTGAAGCCCCGTCATATCCGTCCGCTGGTAAATCATGCAGAAATACTGGCCCCTTGCCAGCTTCTCCTCCATCTGGGTACGCTGGTCAATAAAAATATCATTTGTCAGATATCCTTCCTGCCCCAGCTCCCGGAAGGTTTTCAGCCAGCCAATATATTCAGGGTCTGTATACCTGTCATAAAACTTTCCGTCCTTTTCACAGGGAACCGCCAGAAAATTTTGCAGATACTGGTCAAAAGAAACACAGCCCGTATTGGTGAATTCATGGGAGCCTATGGGTATCAGGGGATAACCGTCCACCTGGGGGAACATCCGGGCCGCCCTTTTTACCGCATCCGAAAACCCTTCCTGGGTAGACATATCCGGGCATCCCAAAGCCTCATAAATATCCTTCCGCACAAGGAACGTCTGGTTGGAACCCAGATTTTCATGTTCCTCGTAATCCTCCGGTGTAAAAGAAGAACTGGGATAACAGTAAAGATTCCCGTCCTCTTTTGTATACCAGGAAACTGCCGCCGCATCAGCTGCCTCCCAGAAATAAGGGTCGTACTTATCGGCCAGCTCATTCAACGCATAGACCATATCACCCTCAATCATCTCATCCGCCTGATTTTCCCACCAGCCCAGAGTAATAATATCAGGCAGTGAATCCGAAGAGAGCAGCGCATTGAATTTTTCCTCCGGGTTGCCGATAGGGGAAAGAAAGTTGATACTGACCCCTGTCTTTTCCGTGATGGCATCGGAGACTACATTGCCGCCCCAGGGCGTACTGTACCATGTAAAATTGATATACCAGTCCAGCGTGACCGGCTCTTCCTCCCCGGCTGCCATATCCCCGGCCGGACTCCCGCTCCTGCCGCAGGCTGTCAGAAATAACACCCCCAGCACTGCCCAAAAAATACCTTTCCTCATCCTTCGTGTTTCTTCTCCTTCCCTTTTATCTAATGCGACATATTTAATTATACCGAAAAGCAATGATAATCTCAAGGGAAAACCGCTCCCCTGCCGTCAGGCAAAAGAGCGGTCGTTTGTTTTTTATTCTTTTACACTACCTGCTGAAATACTGCCAATGATATACTTTGAACAGAAGCAGAATACAATCAGAATAGGAACGATGGAAACCGCAAGAGCCATATAAATAGCTCCCTGGTTGGTGCCGATGTCCTTAGATGCATTCAGTGAAGCAATCATAACAGGCAGGGTGAATTTCTTGGGGGAATTCAATAGCAACAAAGGAATCAGGTAAGAGTTCCAGTTGCCGATGAATCCGCCGATTGCCATGGTAGCCACGCCGGGCACCATGATTGGGAATACAATCTTGTGGAAAATGGTGATCTCCATAGCGCCATCAATCCTTGCCGCTTCTAACAGCGACATGGGAAGCACGGATTCCAGATACTGTTTTAAGAAGAACACCGTACCGGGTGCTGCAATAGCGGGAATGATCAAAGGTACATAAGAGTCGATCATTTTCAGCCCTGAAACCAGATTGTAGAAACCAATCAGGCTGAGCTGCCCGGGAATCATCATAAAGATGACGATGGTATAAAAAATTACGTTTTTGCCTTTAAATTTGTACACTGCCAAGGCATATGCTGTCAGGGCAGAGAAATAAGAGGTAAGAATCGTGGCAGGCACCGCTACCTTAAAACTGTTCCACAAGCCCCGGAACAAATTGAAGAAGCCAAATACGGCATTCCAGTTATCTTTCAGACTGTCCCCCGGAATCAGGGTAAAGGAAGTCATAATCTCCCTGCCGCTTCTGGTGGCGTTCACAAGCATCAGCAGAAAGGGAACCATACAGGTGACTGCCATCAGGCTAAGCACAATATATAACACAGCTTTTTTTACTTTTCCAGCCATCTCTTAGTCCTCCTTCCTATTCATAACCTTGAACTGTATCAGTGAAATAATCAGAATCATCAGGAACAGTATATATGCGATTGCGGAAGCATAACCAACCTGCTTCGGCCTGCTTGCAAATCCAAATTTATATAGATACATGATCGCTGTCTGAGTCGATCCCAAAGGTTCTCCGGTCACGGTACCGATCAGGAACGGTAAGTCGAACATCTGGATACCGCCGATCAGGGACGTAATCGTCACGTATAATAAAATGGGACGAAGCAGAGGAAGCGTGATATAGTAAAAGCTCTTCCAGCGTCCTGCACCGTCAATAGATGCCGCCTCGAAATAATCCTTGTTAATACCCTGTACGCCGGCCATCAGCATGATAAAGGAATTGCCGAACCACATCCATGTCTGGATCAGGGAAATAGAAAGCTGTGCCGTCACCGGCTGTCCCAGCCAATTAATGGGCGAATCCACGCCAAGTTTTGCCAGAATCTGGTTGATGGTACCATACCGCCAGTCCAGCAGGGTCTTGAACAGGAAAGCTACGGAAGTAGCCGCAATGATGTTGGGGAGGTAATAAACCGCCCTGAAAAATCCAAGACCTTTCAGTTTAAATTTGATATCGCTGAATGCAATTGTTAAAAGGAAAGCGATTCCCAACTGCAGAACAATGTTTACGCTCCAAATTTTAATTGTGTTTAAGAGTGCTGTCCAGAAATACTGATCCTGTAACACACGTATGTAATTTTTAAGGCCCACAAACTTCATGTCCCCGAATCCCTTATAAGTTGCAAAGGATATCTGCAGTGTACGCAGTACCGGATACACGCTGAAAATGAGGAATACCGCTACAAAAGGCAGTACAAATACGTAGGCCATATTGTTATAATTTCTTTTCTTGCTGGTCTTCGTCTTACTGTCAGCCATATGCATTACCTCCATTAGCAGGAGTGAAGGGTTTCATGCCCTTCACTCCGTAAAATGATAATCGACTATCTGTTGATCTCAAGGTCAGGATACGTAGCTGCCACTTCATCATAGAAGCCTGCAATTGCATCTTCCTTGGTCTTTTCACCTGTCTTAACTGCTGTGACTGCATTGGTCCATGCAGAGTCAATGGCTTTGTCATACTCGGTGACATTGGATAAGTTAATGCCTTCCGCCTGCTCTAACCAGAACTTATACAGCTTCTGTCCGCCGTATGTCTCGTTTTCATCTTCCGCATGTTTCTCAAGTGCAGAAAGTAAGGAAACGGTATCGCCCTCGGATGCCTCGATCCACCAGTCTGCCACTTCTTCATTTAAGGTACAGAATTTAACAAATTCCCATGCAAGTTCTTTGTTTTCTGACAAATCGCTGATACCGATATAAGTACCGCCGTCATATCCGTAGGAAGGACCGGAACATACGCCCCATGACCCTGCTGTCTCGCCTACGTTATCCCTTAAGGTAAGTACGCCCCATGCAGGAAGCCCGAATGCAAATACTTCTGCTGTTTCGCTGGAGTAGTTCTCAACGTTGGCATTAAAGTTTTCCTCATCCCATACGTTTAAGAGGGGATCGCCGTTTTCATCTGTATCCCATACGCCGCCCTGAATCTCTGCGTTCAGGATCGGTACAGGGCCGCTCATAGCCTGATACCAGGGTGCTGTCCACTGGGTTGCATATGCTGTCAGATCCTGCTGGTACAGTTCTGTAGCCAGATCCATGAAATCATATCTCTGCTGGTCTACGTTCAGCGCGCCGTCAACGACCCAAGAGCTCTGTCCTTTAAAGTGCTGTGTCTCCCCATCGGAAGCAAATACCCGGTAGCCAGCATCCTTTAAAGTCTTTCCTGTCTCAATGATGGTGTCATAATCTGCAAACAGTTTGCCGACAGATTCGGGGTCTGAATAACCAAATACCTTGTCTGCAATATCTCTTCTGTAGAAGAAACCAATGGGTGTGATCTGGTAAGAGATCGCCCTCTGGATACCTTCGTTATCCTTTCCTACCTGCCATACATAATCAACTATCTTTCCCTCATAATCCTGTGCGCCGAAATCATCCAGGTTAGCAAATAATTCTGCTTCATACATGGACTGCAGCATCTTCGGCTCGCCTACGATAATATCCACGCTGGAATCTCCGCCAAGCAGGGCTGTCTCCACCTTGGTGGGATAGTCGTCGGGAGCGATTACCACAACTTCCATCTCCACGCCGGGATTTTCTTCTTTAAACTTGTCTGCGAACTGCTCAAGGTCGGCTGCCAGTGTCCAGACTGTCAGTTTGCCGCTAAGCTCCCCGGAGCTTTCAGCGCCGGATGTATCCGCCGTGCCTTCCGATGCACTGTCTCCTTTGCTTTCCGTTGAATCACCGGATGAACTTTCACCGCTTCCGCCTCCGCAGGCTGCCAGTGAAAGAGTCATAATTCCGGCTAACAATAGTGCAGTTAACTTTTTGAGTTTCATAACTTTTTCCTCCTGTTCTTTTTGTAATTTCATTATACTTTTCGTGATACATCAAAAAAATTGCTCTTTTTTTAAAAAGGTGTTATTTTTTTACTGGGTCATTTTTCAGGAAAGTTTAATCGTTACCCGGCTTACTTTCCCCTGACGCAAATCCATGGCCCGGCGCTCTGTAAGGATACCCTGTTTCGTCTCATAAGAGCTTTCATCCCTGTAGCAGAGCTCTATGGACTCTATCTTATAGCTGCCCGGGAAATAATCCTTCTTTTCTTCCATCTCATAGACCACCTTCGTATGTCCCAGAAGGACTGCCTCCACACGCTTTCCATCCCCTACCAGATATTCCGGCAGAACAGGAGAAAATCTCACGGTAAGCCTGCCCTCCTCGTAAGTAAACAAATCCCCGAACATCATGAGAATCCACATCTGGAGGAATTCCACTGTGGAACCGGAAAGCCTTGCCACAAATCCCCGTCCATGATAAGCCGGGTTGGGATTTTCAGAGCTTGCAATAAAGGAAGAATTTTCATAGACACTTCTTCCGTACACATCCGCATCCATAAATGGGATCGCTGCCTTGTGGAAATCTTCGGCAAACTCCCTGTACATCCCGGACTTTAAAAGTTCCAGAAGGTATTTGTACTCCATATGCAGCCAGATAGACTCGTTTTCCAGCCAGCCCGGCGTAAATGCCTTGGCCCTTCCCAGTTCATAGGAAGCATCCTTTAAGGAAGCGTTTACCTTATACATCTTAAGCTTCTTATCATAAAGCCCGCCCTCTTTTACATGGCGGTATAATTCCTTTTTCACTTCCATGCTGTTTGAAAGCTTTAAGAAGCGCACAGGGCCTTCCAGAAAAAGAGGAACCTTCTGCACTTCAAAGTGCTGGGGATAAATGCCATCTTCATCCTTTGTGAATTCCGTCACCTTATAAGTAAAGTAAGTAGGACAGATGCCATCCTCCATGTCACATGCCTTTTTAATGCCCCTGCTTACCACTTCCTGCATATGGGAAAGAATCCTGATCAATTCTTCTGCTTCCGCTTCCTTCCTTGCCCCGCTGATACCGCCAAACGTCTTCTCCACATAAATTTCCTTCGCATCATTTCTCCAGTTCCAGAAGTCTGTCAGTTCGCCCTCTGCCATAATATCTTCAAGACACGCAAGGGTAATGCGTTCCATTTCCCTTAAAAGCTCTGCCGTCTCCTCCAGCAGCTCTACCGACGGACGGTATTTTTCCAGCATCCTTATGGTATAAGAAAGCATTCTGGAAAGTTCGCAGGTTTCCGCCATGGAAGATCCGAAAAGTCCTGGCATACCGTTCAGGGCATCATACCATCCCGGCTTGCCTCCCTCCATTTCAACGCCCATTCCATAAGCGTCCAGTGCCCCGTACTTGGTAACGCACAGCACGATCAGCTTTTCCATAAGGGAGGATTCCACCACGTCTCCTTTTCCGAAATTTCCCCGCAGAAGCTTATCCTCTCCGCTTACTTTCTTTTTCTCATCCAGGAAATTGTACTGTCTAAGCCCGTTTTCCGTTACCACATACCGCTTTCTCCTTGGAAGAATGGGCACCTGTGTCCTGTAATAAGTGACAGGGGTATGGAAAAGCACCTCTTCCTCTTTTTCCGGGAAAATATTCAGATAATTTTCAATCAGGTCAAGGTTATAAGTCCAGTGGTCGCTCCAATACCCTTCCCCAAAGTCTGCATTGATTTCCTCTGTCGCCTGTTCCATCACCTTTGCAAAATAAGCCTGTTCCTGTTCCATATCCTCAATGCCAAGCTCATCCATTTTTCCAAAGAATGCTCCCGGCGTAAAAGGCTTTGACAGAAATTCTGCCAGTTCTTCCTTCTGTCTGTCAGCAAGTGATCCGAAAATCTTCTGCGTCTGCTCCTTGGGAACCGTATAGGTCACTTTCTCCACTGCCAGCGGATTATACCCGTCAAGCTGGATCAGACTGTAAAATTTCACAATACTGTTTGCCCCCACATAAGGCGTAAAGAAAGGCTCGCATCTCCTGTTCTGGTTCACATCCCTGAAGTTACCGTTGCCCTGGGAATAAAATTCAGGCAGCATACGGAAATAATTGTAATCTCTCTCTAAATCCCCATGCTTTCTGGAATACACATGGAAGATCCTTCCTCCCGGAAGCTTTACCGGATAACCGCCCCGGAGTACATTGTCCATATAAGTGTATGTACTGTAGGCATCGAAAGCCGGGTCTGCCGTCTTCGTCTCAATCACACTGCACAGCGTAAGGGGGAGCTGCGCCGCTTCCTTATATTTCTCCTCAAAATAAGCGCCGTCCAGTTTCTTTTCAAGTAACTTCTGTAAACGCTTTCTGCTGCCCACCTGTCCAATCATCTCATACAGGACAATGCTTTCCCCTTTAGCCAGTTCCTTTTCCTCTGCAAAGAAGCAGCAGGGATACTGGTTGGAAACCACCTGCTCCGCCGCAAGCAGCGCTCCGAATTCTTTATTCTTAAAGCCCTCTGCCACATGCAGGGAGGTGTCATAATCAAATACCAGAAAGGGGTCTGCAATTACCTTCTTTTTGTTCCCCTCTTTATCCACGGCCAGCCCGTAATTTCCCCCTAAGACTTCCGTCACTGCCGCTGTATCCACCATGCTTGCCCGCACTTTAAAGTACGGCACGCCGCTTTCCACATCTTCCGCCTGCATCCAGGCCATGGTCGTCTGCCCCATTTCCTTTACGCTCTTTAGATCCACTCCGAAGGGGATCACAATAGGCATTCCGTCTAATACCTGTAACTTTACTTTCTGCCCTGACGTGTTGGTGATGGAAACCTTTCTGACCAAAGCTCCCGTCTTCTCACCGGGAAGGGTGCAATAGTCTATACGGGTCTTAAGCCCTTCCCCTTCATCCAGCTCCTCAATGGCAAGGCCGTTCATATCCACAAACATTTTTTTCAGGGTTTCTTCCCTGCGGAACAACTCCAGATATTTCCCGTCCTTCTTTACAAAAGTACGGAAACCTGCAAGAGGTGTGTTCTGGTAAGCCTGATGGGCGGGAAAAAATTCCATGATGGCATGGTCTTTGTCTTCCACGCCAAAGCTTGAAATACACTGCCCGCGGTTTACATAATAACACCATATGGGAGTTCCGCAGATACCCGAAAGTCCCGGCAGAAATCCCGCAAAGGGAGCCTTTTTCTCATAATTTTCCATCACATAAGTTGCCTGTTCCATAACAATAACCATTTCCTTTCTGCCGTCTTACAGCTCTTTTAAATATTTTTTCTTTCTTTATACCAGTTCCACAATCATTTCATGGAGCAGCGTCTGATCCATGGCAAGAATCTCCTTTGGACTGGCAACGACACATTTACGCCCGTCTCCACTTGCAGGAATCTTTTTCCCGTCCAGAAAGATATCCCCTATCCGGTACTGTCCGTATTCCTTCCTGCTCCGGTCAATATAAATGATCTCCCATTCCCTGCCTCCAAACCACAGCCGCAGGCGCACAGAGCCTTCTTCGTCAAACTGCTGTGCAAGAAGTTTGGGTTCGACACAAAGTGATCCCAGCACTCCCTTAACGCCAAACATTTCATTTATAACTGTCATCATATACCAGCTTGCGGCACCTGTAAGATAGTGGTACAGCCCCCTTCCTGTACCGTCGAAATATTCCGGTATCCCCGGATAGATCCGGCTCACTTCAAACCCGGAAGCCTGCTCATACAGCGTATGCAGTGCCTTATAGCCTTCTTTTACAAACCCCTGTTTATAAAGTGCATTGGCGTACATGGTGGTCATATGGGAAAAGACCGCCCCGTTTTCCTTATGTCCGTAAGCAAAACCAAACATCCTTCCCAGATCCATCTTCACTTCCTCAAAATCCGTGTTCAAACGGTACCCTCCAACTTCCTTTTTATAAAGATACTTATCTGCACTGCGCACGATCCCGGCAGTCTGTTCTTTATCTGCCGTACCTGACATGACTGCAAACACCTGTCCGGTCAGCATCATGCGTACCTGGTTTTGAAAAATTCCTTCAACCGCTCTGCCGTGATTGTCATAATAGCTGTTGAACCAGCCGTCACCGCCGTCCTTGATCCACTCTGTTTTACGGATATGGCCCTTCACCCACTCCGCCTTGCTTCTAAGGCTCTTAACCACCTGTTCTGCAGGCAGATATGCCTTCTGTCCGGAAATATCATGTTTACAGGAAGCACAATATCCGGAAAGAAGCTTTGTCTTTTGCTCCACGCTCTCATAAAGAGCCTCATCATCTGCAAAAAGCACTTCCATTTCCTTTGCCACTTCCACCAGCTTTAGATTGCGTTCCTTTAAAAGATGCTCTGTCAGATCCGCCAGCATCTCCAGATTGCCTGCGTAGGCGGCGGTAAAGGCAACGCTTTCCCCGCGCTCCTTTGCCATATCCATGGCATCATTCCAGTCCGCCCCCCGCAGGCGCATATGATTATGCTCCCCTACCTCATAAAAACTTGTTAAATTCTGTACCAGAAGATGCTCTAAAATGCTTCCAAAATATTCCTGTCCCTGTGCATTCCGGAGCACCGGCTGTTCCCCTTCTTTATAGAAACTGTCTGTCTCATTTCCCCGGCAGACCTGTTTATCCTTAAAATAAGTGTTCTCTTTTAACAAGATGGACAGATCCCCTGTCTGGTCAATGTAAAGAGCCGTGGTCATCAACGGCCACAACCCGTGATCCATCCAGACTCTTGCAATATTGTTCCTGTCTGCAATAAATTCTCCCTGCTTCGTGCCAATGATCGTTGCATTGGTTCCATCGATCCTTACGCCGCCGAAATTGCCCAGCAGCATTTCCTTGACACCCTCCGGGTTCATGATAAGCAGTGCCAGACAGTCCTGCCATAAATCCCGCCAGCCTCTTCCGCCTTTTCCGTAATCATGGTGGGGCAGGAAAGAACATCCGTAGATTCTGCGCAGTATAGGCTGAAAGCTGACCCATGACATGAAATTATCAAAATCCTTATCCTTCGTCCGGTAACTTACATTTACCTTTGTCATCCAGTACTTTTTCGTGATATCAAAAACCTTATGTACCAGATCGGCATTTCCATAGCCAGCAAGAACTCCATCCAGTTCTTCCTCTTTTTCATAAAGCCCGGCCAGAAGAATATAGGTTCTGCTCTCCCCTGGCTTTAGAACCGCCTTTTCAAAACGCATGGCTCCCACTGCCTCGCATCCCTGCGCCTTAAATCCCTCACCGACTCCTGCCTTCCTTTCATACACAGCCCCCGGGCAGTCGTACCCGTGTTCACCAAGAAACAGATCCACCGTAGGATAAAAGGCCTCGGGTGCATTGCCATCCCCCGTCAGTCCTGCCACATAATAAGACGTATGATTGGCCTGATGCCCCCGCTCGTCAAAAGAAAGAGTAGGCTTCACCACCACCGCCGTCTTTGTGGTCTTGATTCTGTGCAGAAGGCTGGTCACATGCCTGTGGTCCCTGATGTTGTCTGCACTGCGTCCATAAATGGGAATGGCGCCGTAAGGCGTAATAGTCAGGTCTTCCTCTGAAATATTGGTAATTACAACCTCCATGACCTCCACATTGTCCGTAACCGGAACAAAACTGCAAATCCTAGAAGAAAGACCAAACTTATGAGATCTCCTTGTCATCTCATGCCACATAAAGCCTGCGGTAAGTTCGCTTTCCTCATCCCTTATGCTGGCTGCGCCGCTGTTTTCTCCCGTGTCGGGCTCCTCTCCGTCCTCCTTAGGGCCTGCTTTAGCATCCTCCCCATATTCGGGCCGGACGCCAGCCCTTAAAGCTCTCTCAAAAGCAGCCTGTGCACTGGCGCCTGTGGCTGACCACACACCCCTGCCCTCCACGGCACACCAAAAATTCCTGGTGCTCCTATTATTGTGAAGTTCCTCCGCGCTTACAGGCTGAAGCAGAAAATGATTCTGATCCGTTTTGGCGTCTCCCCCAAGAAGAGGCGTTATTGCACTTTTCAGCCCCCGTTCCCCGGCAAGGGGGAAATATAAGCCTGCCCATCTTTCTGGGTTCTTTAAACTGAATGTTCCTTTGCTGTCTTTAAATACGTAACCGGACATAATCTTTCTCCTTTTCCTTTCTTACATTTTTTATTCCCGCGGGCAGCGAGCCAAATGACTGCCTGCAGCGGGGTCATTGACTATTCCAGTCGGAATGTGGTGATTGCACTTTCCAGTTCATTCATATTTTTCTGCAATACCACTGCCTCCTTCTCCAACTGGCCTGCAAAATCCATCTGTTGTCTGATGGACAGACCAATATTGGAAATAAAGTCAATATTTATCTGGGATATTTCATTGATCTCGCGTATGAATGTGAGGGCTTTCTTACACCCGTTATTCATTTCTTCCATGTCATACGCAATCAGATTCATGCTTTCAATAAACTGCTTCATAAACATGCATTTTTATAAAACGCCAGTCCCACCACGATAATAAACAGCACCGGCAACAAAAAACCTTCCTGCAGCCAGCAACTAATATCTCAACATTAGAATACCAGCTTACAGAAAGGTAATCAGTAAACTCCTTTTTAAATAAGTGTCATTTTTTTATATTCAGTTTTTAAGAAGGCTATCCAGCGTCTCCCTGATTGCCTTAATGAAATCCAGGCTGTTTAAAATCACCGGGTCTTCACAGGTCGAAATCAGCGACAGGCTCTTAGTCATTTTCCCATCTTCCACAGTTTTGATACATGCTTTTTCAAGTTGGTCCGCAAAGTCCATAAGCTGGGGAATCTGGTCTAACTCACCTCTCTTGCGCAGCGCCCCTGTCCATGCGAAAATCGTTGCAATGGAATTGGTAGAAGTTTCCTCTCCCTTTAAATGTTTATAATAGTGGCGCTGGACGGTTCCATGGGCGGCCTCGTACTCATAAACACCTGTAGGGGACACCAGAACGGAAGTCATCATGGAAAGATCTCCATAGGCAGTGGCCACCATATCAGACATCACATCCCCGTCATAGTTCTTACATGCCCAGATAAATCCTCCTTCGGAGCGGATCACACGGGCAACCGCATCATCGATCAGCGTATAGAAATATTCAATGCCAAGCTTTTCAAACTGCTCTTTATACTCTGCGTCATAGATTTCCTGAAAAATATCTTTGAATGTGTGGTCATATTTCTTTGAAATGGTATCCTTGGTGGAAAACCACAAATCCTGCTTCGTGTCAATGGCATAGGCAAAGCAGGCCCTTGCAAAACTGGAGATAGATTTTCTGGTGTTGTGGATACCCTGTATAATCCCTTCCCCGTCAAAATTATGTATCAGCTCCCTGATCTGCGTGCCGTCCGGTGCTGTGAACACCAGTTCAGCTTTCCCTACACCGGGAATTTTGATCTCCGCATTTTTATACACATCCCCGTAAGCATGACGGGCTATGGTAATCGGTTTTGTCCAGTTCTTTACATAAGGTACAATGCCTTTTATCAGGATCGGCGCACGGAATACGGTCCCGTCAAGGATGGCCCGGATCGTCCCGTTGGGGCTTTTCCACATTTCCTTTAAGCTGTATTCTGTCATCCGTGCCCCGTTTGGCGTGATGGTAGCACATTTGACTGCCACGCCGTATTTTAAAGTGGCGTTGGCGCTGTCAACCGTCACCTGGTCGTCTGTCTCATTTCTGTGCTCAAGCCCCAGATCATAATACTCTGTCTTTAAATCAATGTAGGGAAGAAGAAGTTCCTCCTTGATCATCTGCCACAGGATCCTGGTCATTTCATCCCCGTCCATCTCCACAAGGGGGGTAGTCATTTTAATTTTTTCCATACTCTGCTCCATTTCTTTTAAATTTCAGATTTAAATATTTCGTACAGTCCGTTTTTTACCATATTATCATAGGCATTAGTCATATGACAAGTGGCAAGACGCTCCGCCTCCCTGGAATCACCCGCTTTGACGGCTTCCATGATCTGCCGGTGCTCCTCATTAGAGGCCGCCCCCCTTTCCTTTGTGGAAAGAGTCTTTCTCCTGATGCGGATCACATACTGGTGAAAATCTCGCAAAAGATTCTGCAGCATTTTGGAGCCGCTGGCCTCATAGAGAATGTTATGGAAACGGCTGTCCAGCTCCGCCATCTGCTCCATATGGCCTTTAGAAGCGTGGAAACTGGCAATGTACACATTTTCCTCCATTTCCGCAAGCTGTTCCGGCGTAATATGCTCCGTGGCCAGCCGGGCGCACATGCCCTCCAGAGAAGAACGTATCATGTAAATATCCTTCACGTCTTTGGACGTAATTCCCGTCACATAAGCGCCCTTATTGGGCACGATCTGAACCAGCCCTTCCAGTTCAAGCTGCCGCAGCGCTTCGCGGACAGGGGTACGGCTCACCCCCAGCTCCTCACCGATGGCAATTTCCCTTAGTTCTTCATTTTCCTTATATTTCCCGTCCAGAATGTCCTCCCTGATCTTATGGAACACCCTGCCCCGCAGAGAGTACTTATCTGTTACTTCCTGCTTTAAATCATACTTGCTCATTCCCTTTGCTTACGTATTAGCTGTCCTTTCTTTTATTCTGCCAACATTTTCAAATACGCTTTAAAGCGCATTTGACCATTCTGGTCATTTATCCTATAGTTTTATGCAGCCGCCGGCACACATCATCGATCTGCTGTGTCAGCTCTTTATCTGTTATAACCGTCACACGGCCGTCTTCATACTGCTGGTCCACCCACTTCTTAATCTCTGCCACAATGGGGCTTGTCTTATCAAGCTGCTTATCCTGTGCCAGTTTATAGTAAGTGTTTATCCAGTGGGCTATTCCTGCCAGCCCTGAGGTATTGGATACAGCGCACAAAACCGGCCTGTTTAAGAATTTTTCCGTATCAAATATATTATAGATTTCTTCATTCTTTAAAAGCCCGTCAGCATGGATTCCTGCCCTTGTCACATTGAAATTTTTCCCTGCAAAAGGGGTCCTCTCTGGAATAGGATACCCAATCTCCTTCTCATAATACTCTGCAATCTCCGTGATCACCGTGGTATCCATGCCATTTAAATGCCCTTTTAGCTGGGCATACTCAAACACCATCGCCTCCAATGGGGTATTCCCCGTCCGCTCACCGATGCCGAACAGAGAGGTATTGACTCCCGAACATCCATAGAGCCAGGCTGTGGTAGAGTTGACCACTGCCTTGTAAAAGTCATTGTGTCCATGCCACTCAATCAGTTCATGGGGCACTCCTGCATGGGTATACAATGCGTAAATAATTCCCTGCACACTTCTTGGAATTACTGCACCAGGGTAATTCACCCCATACCCCATGGTATCGCAGGCGCGCACCTTAATGGGGATTTTATATTCCTCCATCAGTTTCATAAGTTCCAGGCAAAAAGGCACCACATAGCCATAAATATCCGCCCTTGTAATATCCTCCAAATGACATCTGACACTGATTCCCTCATCCAGACACTGCCGAACCACACTTAAATAATGCTCCATTGCCTGCCGTCTGGTCATTTTAAGCTTTAGGAAAATATGGTAATCCGAGCAGCTCACTAAGATCCCCGTCTCCTTCATGCCAATTTCCTTTACCAGCCTGAAATCTTCCTTACTGGCCCGTATCCAGCTCGTCACCTCTGGAAATTCATATCCTCTCTCCATACACTGGCAGACCGCATCTCTGTCTTTCTTACTGTAAAGAAAAAATTCACTGGCCCGTATCATTCCATTTGGACCGCCAAGCCTGTGGAGATAATCATAAATCCTCACAATCTGCTCCGTCGAATACGGCGCCCGGGACTGCTGTCCATCCCTGAAAGTGGTATCCGTGATCCAGATGTCCCTGGGCATATTGTGAGGCACGATCCTGTCGTTAAAAGGTATCTTGGGGACCTCCGAATACGGAAACATGTTTCTAAACACATTGGGCTTTTTCACATCGTCCAATATGTACATGTGTTCTTCTATCTCCAGCAGATTGTTCTTCTCATTCAGTGACACCGGCCTTCCTAAAAAAATGTCATTTTCTTCCGTCATCACAGCTTCCTCCCTCAAGTATTTTCTTCCCGCAGCCAATGAGCCAGGCTGCTGAAATCAGAGCATTTGGCGCATCGCTTCAAGTATGTATAATTGTATACAATAGAACAAATTCTGTCAATGACTTTTCGCCCTTTTTACCGTGAACAGCATAAACTAAAACACCTCCTTTTGCAGGGCTTCGTATAATCGGGTAAAAAGATTCATCTTCGCCTGCCCACCGCACAGGATGCAAGCATCCAAACTGCTGATTTTCCAACCTGCCCTGTACAAAACAAACGCCGACACGCTTCGCGAATCGGCTTATTGTAACAAACGCTGACACGCTCCGCGAATCGGCTTATTGTAACAAACGCTGACACGCTCCGCGAATCGGCTTATTGTAAAATAAGGACGTAAGCTCTATATAATAGACTTGCGCCCCTGAATACTCTTTGCTATTTTGCTATTCTTCCGGTCAATGACTGTCAGACTGACTATTAAATGTGCCAGAACCACTACTGGAGCAGCCTGTCAATCTGTATCATTCCCCACCCCTGTTTATTCCAGGGTTCGTTTAAATCCTTTGCCGTATATAAAAGCTTCTGTTTGGCCTTCTCGTTGGTATAAAAAGGGTATTTCTGCAACAGAAGCGCCAGTCCCCCGGATACAATAGGCGTTGCCATGGAGGTGCCGCTCTTGGCTACATAAGCATTCCGGTAATATCTTCCGCGCCGCTCAAGAGCTGCATTGCAGGAAATAATATCCGTCCCCGGCGCCACCACATCGGGCTTTTTCATTGCATAAGGGCTGGGCCCCCTGCTGGAATAATTTTCACACAGATAATCCCGGTTTCCAAAATAGCCGCCCTCGTGGCATCCTACGGTTATCACCTGTTTTCTCGCACCAAGAGGCGAAATGGTCATGGGTTTTGGCCCCATATTTCCGGCGGCACAGACCACAATTATACCGCTTCTCCAAACCTCGTCTACCAGACTTACCAGCCGTTCCATCCTCTCCCGCTGGGCCTTTTCATCCATTCCGATGGAAATATTCAAAATTCGGATATCATACTCTTTCCGCTTATCCAGAACCCATTCCATCCCTGACACCATACTGTCGATATTCCCATCCCCCAGATAATCCAGCACCTTCCCTACCACCAGACGGCTGCAGGGCGCAACCCCCCGGTATTTTCCCCCGGAAAGCCTGCCGCTTGCACACAGACAGCCGGCTACATGGGTTCCATGCCCGCTGTCATCATACATTTTTCTTTTTCCATTAACAAAATCTTTAAAATCTATGATCCTATTATCAAAATCAGGGTGGAAAGCCACCCCTGTATCAAGCATTGCAATTGTTATGCCCCTGTTTCCGCAGGCGCGGGTCAGTTCATCAGTACATCCCACTTGTTCTCTTACCCGAAGCATAAAAAAACTCCCGGCTTTTTTATTATGATATGCCGGGAGCCTTTAACAGTTCATTTTTTATTATAGCATCCGATTATTTATATCCTGCCATTCTCATTTCATCAGATAATTCTCTTTGATTTTCCTTTATAAAAGAACAACGCAACCGCGCCTGCCAAAAGCCCTATTGCTAAAAACCACTTAGGATGAATAAAGTCTCCCGTATCAGGGGTATCATCCTTCTGGTTAGAAAGACTTGTTATCACGGCACTGCCATCTGTCACAACCGCCTGCCCGTCAACACTTGCATTGCGGTAAATGCCAAAGGGTGAAAAATGGCTGGCATTAAACTGAATATAATTACCATCCTCCATCGTGACAATCCTATACTCTACCGCTTCAAGCTGCCCGTCCTGGTCAAGGGTCACCATATGCAGACTGTCCGTAGGCATCCCCTGTGGAAGCTTTAAGAGCACTGTCGCATACTGCTTGCCAAGTCTGGTAATCGGAATAGTTCCCGACCTGTCATAAAGGGACATCTCATACGCAGAAAGAGCAAAAGGCGCCTTCCCTCCGTAAAGTTCCCCGTAAGCTGCCGAAATCCTCTGTGCCGCATCCTGGGAATCCTGCACCTTGAAAACATAGGCACTGCCGTCACCTGGAATCGTCACCATGGCATTTTCACTCTCTGGAAGAATCTCACTGCTGACCTGGACTGCTATACCGCTGTTTTCGCCTAAATCCACGCCGGCCTGATTATCCGATACCATATTGCCGGATTCATTGTATATCACACCGTGGAAGCCATAAGCCCCATTTTCCAGAACAGTTCCTTCAAAATTCCCTGCGCTGTCAGGCACAATGGCATTCTTGATATTTCCAAATGCATAGGTTCTGTATGTCTGGTTGGCAAGCCGCTTAGCGCCCCATCCCATCGTAAGAACGGGCGGCTCGCTGCCCATAAATACTACTGTATCTGTCCCTCCTGCCAGGGCATAAGCACCAAGACCGACTTCTTCCATGGATGCCGGGATTACCACCTGTGACAAAGGACAGTTCATAAAGGCACGGTCTGCCACCTTTACCAGATTGTTTCCTCCGTTCACAGTCTTTAAATTCTTACAGTCCATAAAGGCTTCCTCGCCAATAATCTGTACCGTATCGGGAATATTTACCGCAATGATGCCCATATGCTCTCTAAATACACCCTGCCCAATCTGCTTAACTGTCGTAGGAATATTAACCACGCTGTCGCTTCCCGTATAAGCAATCAGAATCCCGTCCCCCACTACTTTAAAAGGACTATCCGGCTGTAATTCTTCTATCCACGGCGTCTTATCAAAAGCGTATGACTCTATCTCTGTAACAGAATCAGGAATCATCACTTCTTTCAAATCATCACAATGATAAAAAGCACCGTATCCTATCCTTGTCACTCCCTGGGGAATCACCACAGAGGTAAGATTAGACCTTGCAAAGGCAAACTCCCCGATTTCCGTGATACCTTCCTCGATCGTATATTCTGTCATATCGCTGTCCTGATAAAATGCCTGGGACGCTATTTTCGTATTATTTACTATAGAAAATTTAGGGAAATCTTTCCCTTTCTGGGCATTGTCATACAAAAGGTTTTCTATCCCCGTATCACTCCCTGATGCCGCGTCAATTTCCTCCACATCCAGCACAGATAAGTCAATCTGTCCTGTGCCTGCGCTGGGTTTCTGATTGCCGCTAAGGACTGTGGGCTGACTGTTGTTAATAAAAATCACTGCCCGCCCGGACACAATGCTGGATTCCCCGAGAAGGGTTTTATTGCTTATGGTATCCGACAGGGATTTGGGGGTAGGTGTCGGCTCTGCGCCGCCTTCTGTCCCCTCCTCCTGACTGCCTTCCACAGACTCATCACCGGAAACGCTGTCCGGGTCAATTACCTGGGAATCCTGGACATCCTCATATTCTACTTCCTCTACCTCCGAAGTCTTGCGGGCTGCTGCAAATTCAGCCCCATAAGTTCCCGGCGTTGCCGTAAATTCAACATTGGGACATCCGTCAAAAGCCGTATCACTAATTCTTGCCATGGAATCCGGCAGTGTCACACTGGAAAGGTTAACACAATCCTCAAAAGCCTTTGCACCAATTCCCCTTACCGTCAGCGGAATATTCACTTCCTTAAGATTCAGGCAATTAGAGAATGCATAAGCCGGCACCTCGGAAAGGCTGCTGCACAAGGTCACTTTTTCCAGATAGGGATTTCCCCAGAAAGCATAACCCTTGATTTCCATAACTGTACTTGGCACGGTAAAAGCGCCTTTTTCATAGGCAGGCATCAATGCATAAACAATTGTTTCGTCCGCATCATACAAAATCCCGTTGGAATAATGCAGATAGGGATTGTCTTCTGATACACTTACTTTTGATAACTGGCTGCTCCCTGCAAAAATACCGTTTCCGATATTTCTGACTTTAGCCCCTAAATTAACATTCACAAGTTCTTTATTATTGCTGAATGCCGCCGTCTCAATTTCCGTCACATTGTCGCCCACGGTTATGGTGCGCAGGTTATCACACTGGGCAAAAGCCCGGTAGCCAATCGATTCCACTTCCCCATCAATCTTAACTTTAATGATATCATCATTTCCGGCAAAGGCTTCCTCCCCGATAGACTGGACACCTGCAGGAATAGACACGACTTCCGCCGTGCCTGTATATTTTAATAATTTACTTCCTTCCATCTGAAAATCAGATGCAATCGCTACTGCTTCCACATCTGATACTGGTACCTGGGTGACTGCTATTGCTGTAAGCAATAGCAGTACACTCAGAGATTTTGCAATTCTTCTATTCATAGGAACTTCTCTCTATGCCTTCTTAGTTTGAACCACTACCTTGTCACGCTTAAAGAATAATATCAGCGCGATAGATGCCATACCAAGGGATAAGAACCACTTGGGATGTATCGGATCTCCGGTCTTAGGTGTCATATCCGTGGTCCCTTCCGTCAGATTCGCGGTGTCTACATAAATCACATAGGGTGAGAAATGCGTTGCCGTAAAGTTGATGCAGGGTACCCCATCTACTGTTGTAAATTTAACATCAAGGTCTTCCAACTGTGCATTTGAAACTGCCGCCGCCTTGTTATTACCAGCATATTGTATCAATTCGTCTGGCAATGGCAATGTCAGATTAACAGAAATACCTGTTGTATCAGCAATTTTGGTTCTTCCAGTAGAATCATATAAGCTTATATCCATTGCTGTGTACTTAATCCTGCTCAAATCACCATATCTTGCCTGCAATGCTGCAATAACGGCATCTGTTGCGGCCTGATCCTCTGTTACTTTAATAACAAAATTATCTGTTGCGCCGTTTACGGTAGCTCCTGCCACATCTGTATTGGAAATTCCGGGTCTGTCAACTTCAACTCTCGTACCATTATTGGAAGTAGTACCATTACTGCTACTGCCATTTCCTCTTCCGCCTCCTGTGCCTCCAGTTGTACTTGAAGCACCTCCCGGCTTATAAGTTGCTGTAATTGCAACATTCGCTGCCGGCATAGTAAAGGTCGTAGATGCGGCATTGGGGTCTGCAAACCCTACTCCTGCCGTAGACGATGTCCAACGGTCAAATACCTGCCCTTCTCCCATAAAATATGCATTAATTGCTACAATTGCACCTGCGGGATATGTGCCACTTCCGCTTCCTCCTGAAACAGTCACGGTATACCTTACGCGTCCATCACCATTTAAAGGAGTTGCTGTAGGTGTTGCCCCTGGTGTTCCTGTAGGTTTCGATGTTGCATTAGGATCTTTTGTTGCATTGGGATCTCCGGATCCTCCTGGACTTGCAGATGTTCCCGGTGAAGGACTTACATTAGTTGCTGGCTCATAATACGCCCAAATTTCCATATCCTTCTCTACTTTAGAGAAATCAGCAGGCCGCCATCCAATAAAGTCATAGCCCGGTACTTCTGGCGGAATCGGTGCTCTCGCTCTATCCCCGTGACTTACCATCTGAGTATCTAATTCTTTTCCATCCCTGTCAAAAAATGTTACCTTATGTCTGCTTGCATCACCAGAGTTATCATCATATACGGCAATTATAGTCAAATCTGACTGAACATTAGTATAATCATGTGACCAGCCCTTAAAGGTAAATCCTTCACGGGTAGGTTCTTTCTCTGGCGGCTCAGCGCTTCTTCCCTCTTCCACATACTGGGGTTCACGTAACTCTGTTCCGTCCCAGTCAAAGAATCTGACTTCAAATCCTTCCTCAATAATTTCAATATTAATATCATAATATTCCGCATAATCATACGCAGATGTATTCGGATAGGTAGCAATCGTTGCGCCGCCCTCTGAACCATGCTCAAAAGCATCACTGACAATATGCACTTCCTTACCGGGAATCCGTACTGTTACAAGTTCAATTTCTTTAAATGCACCACCCTCAATACGATTAACAGTTATAGGAAGCTTTACTTCACGAAGCTTATCACAATTTTTGAAACAATCTTTAGGAATTACCTTTAATTGGTTTGTATCTTCCAAAAAGACTCTGCTTATATAATCGCAGTCTTCAAATGCGCCGGCTTCAATACTGCTTACCTTCTTAATATTCGGGTCAGTTTCCGATGAAATTAAAGAGCTACTTCCGTTATTGCCTCTGGAAGGCAGACACTCTTTAATTGTATATGTTTCATCTGCATTGACCGTGTAAATGATTCTGTTATCTGCTATAAATTTATCATTTCCTGTTACTTTATCAATAACATCACATCCACGGAATGGTGCTTTCCCCATAGATTCACAGGCCGGGCCAATATCAACTTTTTCTAGTCTCTCACAACTGTCAAAAGCATAATCCGGCAAAGCTTTTACATCTGTAAGTGTAACGCTCAGTATACGGTCATTTCCCTGTACTTTCTTTTCAAACACTTCTGCTTCTGGATCACCGTCTTCGTAATCCTTAATAACTCCACTGAATAATCCTGGAACTGCACCGCTTACGTTCTGCTTATCTGTACACATAATACGGCTTTCATATCCTTCAGAGCCCACTCCAAAATACGCCGCCACATTTCTTGCATTATCTGTTGCCCTGAAAAATGCTGGTGCATCTATTGATGTAACACCTGCTGGCACTACTATATTCTGGCAGGCATCAACCCATGCAAGCTCTTCTTCTGTAGGTGTTTCAAAATCTCCTCTGCGATCGGCTCTTTCATAGTTTTCAAGAACACTGTAAGGATATTTGTCATAAAAAGCCTTTAAATCATCTCCTAAATCACCTTTATTAGCGTCTACAAACTTTTTGTCAATCCATGGTCCATAATAATTACTTTCATACAATGCTTCAATAGTTGACGGAGGCTCTATTGCAGCATCATCTCCTGCCGCTTTGATTTCCTGCCATTTCGTCTTAAATTCATCTCTTTCTCTATCGTGCTCATGGTTATCACTTCCATATACCCTATAGTAATAACTCTCCATACTCTTACAATAGTCTGCATTGTTTTCATCGAGTTTCGCATATTTAGGGTAATCAAGCAACGTAATTTCATTGGTGGCATTATCACGCATAACGGTTAGGAAATTTGGTGATAAACTCTTATAGCAAATCCGCTTGCCATGCTCATCAATCTTTCCTAAATCTCCCATTGCAAATTCAAAGGGCTCATATCCCGGCTCGATTTTTCCATGGAAAGTAAGCTTTTCACTTTCTGTTTTAAAGGCGTCAACGCCAATTGTAACCTTCTCTGCCCGGAATGTAACGTCAACAAGCTTTGTACAGTTAGCAAACGCTCTTGCACCGATACTTGTAACAGAATTACCAATATCTACTTTTGTTAATTTAGGCAATCCTTCAAATACAGCATCATCTAATTTTTCTATGGAATTATCTTCAATAATAATCTGTTCAATTGTGTTTCTGGTATCTTCATCTGAAAAACAGCCATTTCCAATCTGCTTAATCTGGTAAGTTCCCACTTTCCCCGGAATCACTAAAACTGGATCGATCTTATCCGGGTCTGCCCCCTCTACCAGTTTGCATGAAGACAGCTCACCAAACTTTACGCCGCCTTCCTCACCTATTTTCTTCACCTGCCAGAGATATGTGCCATTGCTGACCTCATAACATTCATTCCCGTTTGTATCAATATACATGTATGGTACAACATTTGATACTCTTGTAATTGCCTGCCATGTGGATCTTCTGGGTAACGCAGTTTCCCTTGCACTATTTGCCTCCGGCCCATGCACTTCAAATTCTGGATTTATCACATCTAAAAACAATAAACAATAATCACTTCCTTTTTCAGTATTACTATTTCCGTTCTTATCAACTACCGGTACAGGATGATCTTGTTCATAATCTGCATATGCATTTTGGACACTGCCTTTTCCCATATTGAAATCCACATATGCCAGGTTAATGCACCCCTTAAACATGCCAGAAGGAACATAAACCTTAGAAGATCCGCCATACTGGAATGGGAACTTTACAGATAAAAGGTTGGTTCTTCCTGCAAAAAGCAAATCCCCTAATTCTCCTAACTCTGCAAACAGATCTCCATTTTTTGTCTGTGGATTTTTCCCACTCTGGTCTACCATACGTTCAGGAAGAACAGCTTCTGTCCATCCTCCCATAGGCGAAGATGTCAAAGCAAACACACCTTCCCCCATTCCACGGATCGATGAGCCAAGCATTGTCACTTCCTGCAATGCTACATCTTCAAAAAAGGCATAATCATCTATTACACAATCATTCGAAATTTTTGTAAAGTCCACCTTGGACAAGCGCTGGCAAAAAGCAAATGCGCCATAACCAATTTGCTCAAGTCCTCCAGGCATTACAATCTCCGATATATTCGTCTGGTAAAAACATTCAGCGCCTATACTTTTGGTAGGGCTTTCAATCTTCACAGTTGAAAGATTATAACAGTTCTTAAAAGCCCTGCCACCAATACTTTCAACATTCTGTATATCGATTCCTGAGATAGAAGAATTTGCAAAAGCCTCCTTACCAATATATTTGATGTTCCCTCCAACTGTCAATTGCCCTACATTTCCCACACCATAAAAAGTACGATCTGCTATTGCGAGAATTGGTGCCACCGCATCAGAGTCTTCATAGAATCCTTCCTGGTCAGTTCGGTCAAAAGGCTTTTGTGCTTTCGCCATAAGAACATCCCGCACAGTCCCCGATCCTGTTCCATCATCCAGAATCCTTACAGTTTCTAATGTATATGGCCCATATTGATTTGGCAGCTTTAATTGAACCTGACAATAGAAATTCTCTTTTTCTTCTTCTGAAAAATCAGTATTAGGATTTACTGTAACATTCCCGGGCATAGGAGTAGTTGCCTGTTGGGCAGGCGAAAGCGCATAATAAGCTGAAAAAGGATTAAATGCTGTCGGGCTATAACTTAAAAACCATCGTATATTGGCATCAGCAACACCAGTATCCCGGTAAGCAGCATAATCACTGTATGTTACTGTATGGCTCGCTGCCTTTCCATCCTTTTCATCCTCAAACCATTTTTCATAATCCTCACGGGTCGTATACCAATAACCAGTAGTAACAAAAGTAGGAACCGACACCAACTCACTTAAGTATGTACTGTTATAACCACAAATAACTGTTCCATTTGCCCCTTTAGGAATTTCATAATATTTAAACTGCCAGTCCATTATCCATGAGCCATTCAGGTTCTTTACAAAAAGTGACTTTTTAATGTTATCAGCGACAATTGCGCTACTATTAGTAATATTGCTATTCCTATTAATATCTGCCGCATATTTAGCCGCTTTCTTTTGTGACATATCACCAGAATCATAGTCTGCTCCATCTGGTAATACATATCCTTCTTCTATTAGCCGGGGATCATAATTTATTGCTGCTCTTGTATCCACTAACTCTGTGTCATCTGCTTTTAACGACTCTGCCTCTAATGGCTGTACAGGTATAGCTGCCACCACAATGGCAGAAATCATAAGCAATGCCCCTGCAGTCTTTCTAATCTGCCGCCTCAATTTTAAATTTTTCTTTTTTGCTTTTTTTACTTTTGTCATCAAAGTTCTCCTTTTGCTGCCCTAATTCCTAACAGCCACATTTCTGACTAATATAAATAATTATGAAATCTTTTACGAGATTTTCTTTGCCACAACCACAAAACGACCGTCCTCCTGAGAATTATCACAAGTGGACAAAGTAAGCAGACTGTCACCGTATGATGCTGTAACACCTGTCGCATATAAGGACATCTTTTCCATTTCCTTCATATAGGAATCAAATTCCATTTGTGAATTGGCATTGATAAACTGATAGTATTTAAATACCATATCATTTTCATTAAATACCTGGGAACGGAATACATACATCACTTCATAAGTCCCCTTTTCATATATTGTATCAAACTGAATAGTCCTATGTCCTTCATAATAGCTCTCTTTTGCATATTTCTGAAGCTGCCCAAACATCTTTCCTGATTTCATGTGATGTCCATACAAAATCAGATTTGTAGATCTTGGATAAATGCTTCCGGCACTATCTAAGAAAATACTTCCATTTTTATCGTACTCCTGATTAAAATTATGGTCAAGATAGTATTCATTATTGCTGGTCTGCATCACAGGATAATCAATTATTGTATCGTCAATTTTAAGCCATCCGATTAGCTTTTTATTTTTTTGATATAATGCCTGATACTCTGGAAGAATATCTGGCAGCTCATTATCTGTCTTATGTACCACTACTGCATTTTCCAACGGCTGGTATCGGTAACTGTTCTCCTTCAATTCTGCCAACGCCTCATAGCTCATACTTGTTCTGGCACTAAAAAAATAATAAACACCAAAATAAGCAAAACATCCGACCGCCACCAGCGATGCCAGCACCACAATAAGTTTTCTGCGCTTTTCCTGTTTCTTCAGTTCATCCAGTATCTGCTTCTGCATTTCCTTATCATAATCTTCCAGCCGGACATTCTTTGCTGCCTTCGCTTCCACCTTCTTTTGTTTCGGGACTTTACCGGATTGCGAGCCCTTTTTCTTTTTAGGGGGGCTTCCTGCATTTTCCGCTGTGATTCCCTGCTTTTTCAGATTTTCAATTTTTTCATATATTCCGTCGTCAAAGTCGTTTCCCACCGGAGTCTCGAAGCGGTAACTGCCACTCTTAAGTTCGCCAAACAGCTTATATAACTGTTTCGGATCGTTCAGATTCACTTTCGACTTAATGGCCTCTATCTTCTTCTGATCCCGTAATGCCGCCTCGTAATCCGCACGGGTGCGGAAACGTCTTCCTGCAACCGTAAGGTCATTTGCCGCCATGCGCACTTCTCCTTTATCGCATATATGTTTTATTTTACTATATATTGAAATTAATTCAAGCTTTTTATCCAGATATTGCAGGAAATATTTTCCCGCTCCTACAGACCAGCCCAAACTTTTATTGGAACAGAAGTTCAGCATAGGAGAACTTAAGTGCCGTACAAATCTAATATTTACGGCATTTTCCAACTAGTATATTTTATGCCTTATTTTATATTCCTGCAAATCATTTTTCTTTATATAGGAATTATTTCCTATATAATATACCCTGTGGGGATAATCTGAAAATTGTTTTACGGCAAAAGTTTTCCTATTGATAATACGATAAGTATACATGATCCTGACCAGAACATGTTTGAAAATTCGCTCCGGCAAATACACAAAAAAGGGGCCGCTTTTTACTGATTCAATAAAAACTGCCCCCTTTCCTGCTATAAATATATGTCTTAGTTATTTAACTTCCTCTCCCATTACTAATTGTCAGCCTGTACACACCGCAAGTACTCTTTTTAGGGGAATATCCGTCCACTCTGCTATCTCCTCCGGTGTTTTTCCTTTACGGAACATATTTAAAATAATCTCATTATGTCCCTGCTTTATTCCTTTCTCCATCCCCGCTTTAATGCCATCCGCTTTTCCTTCTGCCTTTGCCTCCTTTTCCCAATCTCTCATTGCTTTGCACATGTTGTACCTCCCTGCTTCCTGATATTCTTCTTTACACCCCATTTCCCATTTATTATTGCTCATTATACTGATCATCTCAAAAGTTTCTTCATCCAGACGACTCATTCTCTCCTCATTATCCCTGCTGTATTTTTTCAGGGCTTCCTTATCCTGCCTACACTGCATGATTCCTATCAGTTCTCTCAATCCTGTTTCAAATTAATTACCGTCAAGTTCTTGTACTGTGACCAGATCCATTTTATAATCAGCTATGTAATTCACAAACTTCTTATTTTCTTTATCTAAGTCTAACATATCATACAGGCTATGGCAACCGCTATAAGGCAGTTCTCCATGATAAAACACTATTGTCATTACGGAATTCAGTTTATCTTGCAGCCGCATGCCTAACAGGTATTCCGCAGGTGCCAACTGCCTTTCCTTATTTCCTTCCTGCCTTGCCCGACGGTCTTCCTCCCTGTTTTTAACTGTAAGATCACGAAACTGCCGGATATACTGGCGCACATCATATTCCAGACAGCGCAGGGGCATGGCCGGATGCACCTTATCCTGCCCTTCCACTCCTATTATCATATATTGAGTTCCATGGCAGACTGCTTTCACCCCATCACGGCTTCTCATTTTATATTTATCAACCAACTTTTAAAAAATACATAGTAACACATACAAGCCGTGCACATATGATAAACCATAAAACAAAAACCTTTTGGAGGCTTAATCATGAGTGATTTAACAGCTACTGGATGTGGATGCGGCACAACTACCGCTAATAATGGATGTGGATGCAATTCTATTATCTGGATTATCCTTTTACTTTCCTGCTGTGGCGGATGCGGCGGCAGCGGATTTAACTTTGGTTCCGATAATGGATGTGGATGCGACAGCATCATCTGGATTCTCCTTTTACTGTGCTTCTGCGGTAACGGCAGCGGCTCAAGCTGTGGCTGCGGATGCTAATCCTGTAACCGGACAATTCTTTTCATCATGTCTGAAGAGTAGGCTCTGAAAAGAGCCTACTTTTCTGCATACGGACTGAATTCATATCATAATATATTAAAACAGGTGGGAAGGAGCAGTTATGGATTCAAATGAGCATAGTAAAGTAATTGCATTTGACACTCTCTTTTGCACCAATCATATACAAATGCTTAAGGTCATACTGCCTTATATGGATAATCAGACCCAGAAATCCATGGCTATATATATTAAATTTCTGGAACTGAACTATACGATTTCGTATTTTAAAAAACATCCCTATCCTCTCTGCGGCTGTGTTGAGCGGGAAAATCAGGCAGATATCTTTAAAATGTGTACAGAGTTACTTCCTTTCTGTACTGAAAATGAAAAGAAACAAATCGAACAGCTCCGCAGTGTTTTCCAGAGTATGGAGATGTATAAGGAAATGTCACAGACCATGGATATGATGAAGGATTTTATGCCGGATATGGCTTCCTTTATGAATAATTTTTCCGAAGGCCAGGACTTTTCGGCCGATGGCAGTCCTACCGGAAACGACGGCTGCGCCTCCTCCACTGGCGGCGGGCCCAGCAGCGGTTTCGATGTGATGAATATGCTGATGAATATGCTCACACCCGAACAGCGGCAGATGTATGAGATGTTTGAAAATGGCAGAAGCGAAAAACAAAGTTTGTAGTAGAGAGGTAAAAAATGCAGAATGATTGGATGAAGGACGAATCCCTGAAAAATATTGACCCTTATAAGCTTGATTTTCTACAGGCACTTGTCTTTGAAAGCAGCAGCCTGAAAAAAGAGCAGATGCTTCCATTCCTTATGGCTGTAGCCAAACGCGGACAGGAAAAAAAGGTATCTTTTTCTGACGAAGAAATCGATGCCATTGTAACTGTGCTTAGAAAACACGCTTCCCCGGACGAACTTTCCAAAATTGAGAAAGTCATGGCAATGCGCTCGCGCAGATAAACTGGCCGTCACGCTTTGCAAACCGGCTTATTGTAACAAGAGGATGACAGGAAGCCAATTCTTGCGCTTACACCATGTCATCCTCTTTATGCTGCCAGCCGCCCTGCAAAGAGCGGCGGCATGAAGTTCTATAGACTGGCCGTTTCCACTCTATTTCATAACAATATTTACGATCCTGCCCGGTACATAGATTTCTTTGACCAGGTTTCCGGTCAGTTTATCGGAAATAACTTCTTTCGCCCTGGCAATCACGGTATCTTTTTCTTCGTCCCGGCCAATTGCAAGGGTTGCCTTGGTTTTTCCGTTGATCTGGACTGCAATCTCAATGGTAGATTCAATCGTCTTTTCCTCGTCAAATTCCGGCCACTCTGACTGGTAAATGCGGCCTTCAAATCCCACAGCCTGCCAGAGTTCCTCCGTAATATGAGGTGCCACCGGGTTAAGGAGGGTAAGGAGGGTTTTGAATTCTCCTCTGGTGAGTGCATTTTTCTTATAAAAATCATTGATCAGGGCCATCATTGAGGCAATCGCCGTATTATATTTCAAATTTTCAAAATCATTATTGACCTTCTTGATCGTCTGATGCATCCTGATTTCCAGATCTTGTGAATAACCATCGCCTTCCGTGAGAATATCCTGCAGTTTCCACACACGCTCAAGGAACCTGCGGCATCCTTTTACGCCATCCTCACTCCAGCTTGCGCTTAAATCAAACGCACCGATAAACATTTCGTAAGTACGCAGGGTATCTGCACCATAATCCCTTACGATATCGTCCGGGTTCACCACATTTCCCCTTGACTTGCTCATCTTCTCCCCATTAGAACCCAGGATCATTCCATGGGAAGTTCTCTTTAAATAAGGCTCCGGACAGGGCACCACTTTTTCATCATAAAGAAATCTGTGCCAGAACCGGGAATAAAGCAGATGCAGTGTGGTGTGCTCCATGCCGCCGTTATACCAGTCTACAGGCATCCAGTAATCAAGGGCTTCCTTACTTGCCAGTTCCTTATCGTTCATAGGATCCGTATATCTTAAGAAATACCAAGAAGATCCTGCCCACTGGGGCATGGTATCTGTTTCACGCTCTGCCGGGCCGCCGCATTTCGGACAGGTTGTCTTTACCCAGTCTGTCATATGGGCAAGAGGGGACTCCCCGTTATCGGTGGGCATATAGCTTTCCACCTCCGGGAGCTCTAAAGGGAGTTCGCTTTCCGGGATAGGCACAAATCCGCACTTCTCACATTTAACAATGGGAATTGGCTCCCCCCAGTAACGCTGTCTGGAAAATACCCAGTCACGGAGTTTAAAGTTTGTCTTTTTGTGGCCGATTCCTTTATCCGCCAAGAACTGGATAATTTTTTCTTTTGCCTCCTCAACGGAAAGGCCGTTCAAAAACTCTGAATTCACAAGGATCCCCGTTGCCACGTCTGTAAATACTGCTTCATTTACATCCACAGGACTTCCGGCCACCACTTCGATAATAGGCATATGGAACTTCTTGGCAAATTCCCAGTCCCTTTCGTCATGGGCAGGCACTGCCATAATCGCTCCTGTTCCGTAGGACATCAATACATAATCGGAAATCCATACAGGAATCTCTTTCCCGTTTACAGGATTTACCGCTGTCAAACCATCCAGCATAACACCGGTCTTATCTTTTGCCAGCTCCGTACGCTCAAAATCTGATTTTCTGGCGGCCATCTCCCTGTATGCCACCACTTCGTCCCAGTTTTTGATGTCTTCTTTATACTTGTCTATAAAAGGATGCTCCGGGCTCATAACCATGTAGGTAACGCCAAAGAGCGTATCCGGCCTTGTGGTATAGACCGTCATTTTGTCCTCTTTATCCTTTAAAATAAAGTCCACTTCCGCTCCGGTGGATTTACCGATCCAGTTCTTCTGGGAAACCTTCACGCGCTCCACATAGTCCACGTTCTTAAGCCCTTCTAAGAGTTTATCCGCATACTCAGTGATCCTAAGCATCCACTGGCTCTTGACCTTGCGGACCACTTCAGAACCACACCGCTCACATACACCGTTTACCACTTCCTCATTGGCAAGCCCCACTTTACAGGAGGTACACCAGTTGATCGGCATTTCTGCTTTGTAAGCCAGCCCTGCATTGAAAAGTTTTAAGAAAATCCATTGGGTCCATTTATAGTAATTTACATCTGTGGTGTTCACTTCCCTGTCCCAGTCAAAGGAATACCCAAGGGCATGAAGCTGCCCCTTGAACCGCTCCACATTATTCTTTGTCACGATTTTCGGATGTATATGATTATTGATGGCATAGTTTTCCGTGGGAAGGCCGAAAGCATCCCAGCCCATGGGGTAAAGCACATTGTATCCCTGCATCCTTCTTTTCCTTGCAACGATATCCAGCGCCGTGTACGGCCTTGGATGCCCCACATGGAGCCCCTGCCCCGAAGGATAAGGGAATTCCACCAGTGCATAATATTTAGGTTTTGAAAAATCGTCAGAGGTCTTAAACGCTTTCTCGTCGTCCCAAATCCTCTGCCATTTTGATTCTACTTCTCTGTGATTATATGGTACTGCCATTGTTTCCTCCATTCCGAAGCGGCAAGCTTCTCATCTGTGGCTCTCAAACCAGAATAATTTTACCTATATTATGCAAAAATGTCAAGGTTTGAGGGCTTTTACCTCATTTAATCCATATCCCTCCTGATACTCCAGCGTGATTGTGTCCCCAATCTGGAATCTGACAATTTTTATCAGGGAAGTATCCGTCATATTGATGTCAAAAATATCGCTCTGATTCTCCAGACAGACATAATAATGGGTGTTTCCTTCCAGTACCACAGGAGAAATACTTTCTATTCTGCCTGTAACGGTCTTCTGGTCAACGGAAGTGCTCACAATACCGTTGGTGTTTAAAAGTTCCGTATAATTCCGCTCGCATTCCTGTACAGTGTCCCCGATTGCCACCCACTGGTATTTCTGGACATTCACCATGGCATATTTCTTTACCAGACCGCCACCGTCCTTAAGGGCCATAAAATAGGTCGGTTCATCTGCAATATTTAAAAGCAGGGGGAAGGTTGCCCGGTAGCCAAGGTTCTGAACCTGACCTTCCGCAGAGGACATGGCCGAATCTTCAATGGCTCCCTCCACCTTGTAAGAACGTGTCTCCATGGTTCTCTGGTTCATCAGCACAAATCCTACATTGGACTGGTCGCCGCTGACACTGGTGACCCCTGTGTACACCCACACATCATCCTCCAGCGCAATATAATTATAACCGTTGGTAGACTGGAGACAGTCCTTCTGTCCCAGAACAGAGTTCCAGAATCCATGCTTTAAAATTCCCGAATAATCATAAAGATTTATCAGCAGTTCCGCAGAGTAAACCTTGTCAACCCAGGCAGGCACATCCTCCACCGGATAATCAATGCACTCCCCGGTCTGGGCATTGCACAACACCACTCTCCCCACCGTCTGCCCGCCAAAAAGCCCGATATTAAACTTCTTGACCGGGCACACCCAGTAAGGCGTCCCTTCCTCGTCTATCTCAAAGAAGATCTGATCATCAAAAATGTAGGTAGGAAATTTAAAGCGCAGATGCCTATACAGATTCCTGTTAAAATATTCCCCCTTGGAATAGCGGATACCCTCCTCCAGCTTCACACATTCCGTATTCTGGGTAGTCATGTCAATAAGAATATATGCCGGTATGCCGTTTTTCTGGTTGGTCAGCCACTTGATGGGGCTTGCATAGGTCAGGGGAGTTACACGCACAGGCTTGCCCCTATAATTTATCTGTGTATAATCACCCGATACCTCAAATTGGGAAACCATGTCCACCATACTGCCCATTTTCCTGTTTCCCAAAAGGGAGGCCGAATCCTTGTCCAGCAAAGGAATCGTCTTATAATCCGCTTCCCTGATGTCATCGGTAAACTCTCTCTCACTGGCCGTAAGCAGTTTCTGGTATTTGGCCGCATTGAAAAAGGGGGATGACAAAAGGGAACCGGCTACATACACGATACACAGCGCGGCAAGCACAATTACAAGTATCTTGGTAAGCAGACTGCTTTCCTTTAGACTGAACCGGAAGACCGGCACCCCTTCCACATTTGTCTGCCTGCCTCCCTTCAACTGCTTAAACACAGAAGCCAGAAGCAGAACAACGATCAGTAACAGCATTGCCCCCCAGGTTCCCGTAGAGTGAATATTGATTGCCGGAATTGTGATATAATAATAAATGCATAGGGCCGCAATCCCCGCCAGTACAATCAATATATTTCTCATAATTTTCTTTTTCCCCATCAAAATCCTCCATTTCCGCTCCACCCGTAAATCCGGATGCAAGCACAAATCCACCTGCACAAATTTTTCTATTCTGTTCAGCCCAACAAACGCCGTCACGCTTCGCTAACCGGCTTATTGTAACAAACGCCGCCACACTTCGCGAATTGATTTATTATAACAAACGCCGCCACATTTTGCAAACTGTCTCATATCTAAATAGTTGCCCGGTGTCTTTTTATAATTGCGGAGATACAAAACCGTCGTATTGGGAAATGTCATTTATGATGAGCCGCGCGCGGCATATTCCATTATACCAGTCTTCCATGTTCCATCTCATATACCGTATCACACAAACCCTCTATATCCTCTTTATTATGGCTGGCAAGAATGATGGTTTTTCCTTCTTTCTTTAACCCTAAAAGAATATTCCACACATCCTTTACCCATATGTATTTCTGCAATGTCCAATACTGCCATTTTCTCCAGAAGAATTTCCTTCGCACGGCTTATCCTCTTCAGCCATTTCACTTAATTCTTTTTCCCTCTGTGAAAGATATTCTGCGGTAATTTTCCATATCAGTCTGCTCTTATCCCCTACAGGCAAAAAAGTATCCAGAACCTTTTTCAATAACGCCGTATGAAAAATCCCCACTATCAAAACCACCATCAATTCATATCCCATTTTATAATACATTGTACATCTTTTCCTTCAAATACAGCTTGATTTTTGCCCTGGCTTCTTTCCTATATGGTTTGCTGACACTCAGGACATCACCATTTATCATTTTTATGCTTTCGTAGGAATACTCACTCACATATTCCTGATGTATCACATAGGACTGATGTATCATCAGAAATCCTGCCGGAAGCTGCTCCATGACATTTTTCAGTTTCCCGTAAAATTCCTCCTGTCCATCTTTTTTTATCATCAAAATCTTTTTATCCATACTCATGAAATATAATATTTCCTTAACCGACACACGAAAAATCCGGCTTCCTCTTTGATATTCGAAGCAGCTTTCCACATACTTTTTCCTTTTCATGCTTCTTTCAAACACTTCTTTTAGACGTACGGCGGAAATTGGCTTCACAAGAAATTCCAGCGGCTGCATTTTGAAAAGTTCCATCGCGTAACCCTGCTTTGAGGAAATAAAGACGATATGGGTGTCTGTATCCTCCATCTCGTCACGGATAAAAGCAGCTATTTCAATCCCATTTTTCTGCAATAATTCAATATCAAGAAAAAGGATATCCAATTCAACACCTTTTTTCAAATCACACTCCAAACTCTCTCCACTATACCATACCTCTATTTCAAATTTTACTAAAAATTCTGCCGACAGCCCTTGAATCTGTTCCTCCAGTAAGGAACACAGAATTTTATCATCATCACATATTCCGACTCTGTACATACTATCGCTCCTTTAAACAATATCGTTTCTATTGTACTTTACCTTCAATCTGCTATCAAGGTTTGGCACTATAAAAAACAAACTTTAAGAATAAATATATTTCAATCAGAGAGCAGACTGACAGAAAATGAAAATGTATTGTTACCTTTAAAACAGAAAAACGCTTATTGGTTTTCCTCCAACAAACGCTTCTCCGCTTTAATACCTAATCCATTTAAATATCATATACCTTAAAAATTTATGCCCACTTACTCTACATGGATTTCCTTCGAAATGGCAACCCTGTCTGCAGCGCTGCTGTTCATTCCTTCCTGCTCCATCAAAGACCAGTCGTCAAGCCGGCTCTTATTCGTTACCTGAAATGGTTTATTGTAATACAACAGGATGCTGTATCCCCCATACAGCATCCTGTTACTGTCCAGATATCTTTCACTAACTTTCCGGACTGTTATTTACCTTCCTCTAAAAAGCCAACACCTCCGCGGCAGGTACGGCTGTCCGGCTCGTTACCCGCAGGTATCAACATTATTCGTCTGATCCGTCCGCTAACTTGGCCGCCCTTGCAGCAACTTCCTTTTCCTGAACGTCGGAAGGCGCCTGCTCATAACGTGAGAATTCATATTCATATTCACCCCGTCCGCCTGTCATGGAACGGAGATCTGTACAATATCCTGTAAGCCCCATCATAGGCACATCCGCTTCAATTACCTGTTTGCCGCCGGGTGCCGGATTCATTCCCAGAACCCTGCCCCTTCTCTTATTCAAATCACCCATGACATCCCCTGTGTAACTGTCAGGCACTGTCACCTTCAGGGATACAATAGGCTCCAGCAGAACAGGATGTGCCTCCATAAAGCCTTTTTTAAATGCCTGGATGGTAGCCATCTTAAATGCCATTTCCGAAGAATCTACCGGATGATAGGAACCATCATACAAGACAGCCTTAACGCCTACTACCGGATAAGCCGCCAGAGGTCCTTTCAGCACAGATTCCTGAATTCCCTTTTCCACTGCCGGGAAATAGTTCTTGGGAACCGCGCCGCCTACTACCATCTGTTCAAATACATAAGTCTCTTCCAGATTTCCCGAAGGCTCGAATTTCATCTTGACATGGCCGTACTGTCCGTGCCCGCCGGACTGTTTCTTATATTTATACTCCACATCGGAATTTTTCTTGATTGTCTCCCGGAAAGCAACCTTAGGCTTGGTAAGCTCAATTTCAACCTTGTATTCATTGAGAAGCTTGCTGGCAATCACTTCCAGATGCAGGTCACCCATACCATAAAGAAGCATCTGCCTGTTCTCGGAATCATTCACATATTTCATGGTCAGGTCTTCATGGGATATCTTCTGGAGTGCCTGGGAAATCTTATCAACATCTCCCTTATTCTTCGGATTATATCTCATGTATGTATAAGGTCTTGGCATTTCCCACTTGCCAAATTTAATAGTAGTAGCCTTGGTGGATAAGCTGTTCCCGGTCCTTGCCGCCGTGAGCTTGGCAAGAGCGCCGATATCCCCTGCATGAAGCTCTTTGACCTCTACAGGTTTATTTCCCTGCATCACATAAATCTTGCCGATTTTTTCTTCAATATCTCTGTCCACATTGTAAATCACATCGTCGGTCTTAAGAACGCCGGAATTTACTTTGATGAGGGAGTATTTGCCAATAAAGGGATCTACGATGGTCTTCCAGATATAAGCGGATTTTGCCTTTGCAAAATCATAGTCAGCATGGTAAATCTCATTGGTCTTCATGTTAATGCCTGCCACTTCCCTGTTTTCAGGGCTGGGGAAGTATTTGATGATATCATCTAACAGGGTATAAATTCCCTGGCATAATATATTGGAGCCCATGGTCATGGGGACAATGCTTCCGTCACATACATTTGTCCGCATAGCCGCCCTTACTTCCGCCTCTGAGAAAGTCTCTCCGCTGAAATAGCGCTCCATCATCTCCTCGCTGGTCTCTGCCACCGCTTCCATAAGGGTATCGCGGCATAACTGGAGATTGGCCTTATTGTATTCGGGCACTTCACATTCCACAACTTCCTTGCCCTGCCATCTGTTCCCTGTTTCGGTGATGACATTGACATATCCTACAAACTTTTCGTTCTCACGGATAGGAAGGTGGAACGGAGCCATCTTCTTCCCGAACATCTCCGTCATATCCTCAACCACCTGTCTGAAAGAAGCGTTGTCCACATCCATATTGCTGACATAAATCATTCTGGGCAGTTTGTACTTCTCGCACATTTCCCAAGCTTTCTGTGTGCCTACTTCCACACCGGACTTGCCGTTTACTACGATAATAGCCGCTCCTGCCGCGCTGATCGCCTCTTCCACTTCCCCTGTAAAATCAAAGAAACCGGGGGCATCCAGTACGTTAATCTTATATCCTTCCCACTCAATAGGAATAACGGAAGTACTGATAGATATTTTTCTCTTCTGCTCTTCCTTGCCGAAGTCACTGACAGTATTCCCATCGTCTACTTTTCCTAATCTTGAGGTAATACCTGACAAATATGCCATAGCTTCTGCCAGACTTGTCTTTCCACACCCGCCGTGCCCCAGCAAAGCTACGTTTCTAATCTTGTCAGTTGTGTAAATATTCATATAACTTCCTCCACTTTTCCGCATTTTTAGGCATTGCGCCATATATCTGTGTACAAAATCATTACAGTCATGAAATGCCCATGTGTATATTTTACTAAATATTTGGGATTTATACAAGTAAAATCGTGCATTTTTCGCAATCCGGGTAAGGATTCAGAAATGGACGGCCAATAGCTGTTCAGTGTATGGCATAACCTTTGGACTGTAAAATTTCACTGGCCTTTTTAATACTTTCTTCCTGATAAAATTCTACGGCCAATACACCGTCCGTCTGCTCCCTGTTATGGACGATGCCGATATTTTTGATACTGATCTGGTGCAGTGCCAGTATAGTGGCAATCGCGGCAAGAGCCCCCGGTTCGTCGGCAATGTCGATCCGTATGGAGAAAGATTTTTTGATAGGACCGCTGGAGGCATCAATAAAGGAATCCCGGTAGTCTCTGGCATCGTTAAAGAACTGGTAGAGTTCTTCCGCCCGGGCCATATGAATGCTTTCCCTGATCTGATTCAGGGATTGGATATAGTCATCTAAAAGCCGGGAAATATTGCTGCCGTTGGTGAGGCATATCTGCTGCCACATAACAGGGGATGAAGAAGCAATCCTAGTAATATCCTTAAATCCCCCTGCTGCAATCAGCTTCATAAGACCATCCTCTTCATCGGAATTTTTAATCAGATTGACCAGTGAAGACGCTATTACATGAGGAAGATGGCTTATAGCCGCAGTAATGTAATCATGCCGGCTGTAGTCCAGAACCAGCGGTAAGGCCCCCAGAGAAGCAACCAGCTCCCGAAACGCCGCAATGGTGTTGCCGGGAATCCCTTCACAGGGGGTCAGAATATAGTATGCGTTTTCCAAAAGCAGAGCCTTGGAGTTAATGTAGCCGGTACGCTCACTCCCTGCCATGGGATGGCCGCCGATAAACTGCCCGCCAAGCCCTGCTTCTTCAATATGCCTGTGAATATCTCCCTTGACGCTTCCTGCATCGGTGAGCAGACAACGGGGAGAAATATATTTTTTCAATTGTACCAGATTATTGTCATTTTCGGATACCGGAGCGCACAAAAAGATATAATCACAGTCACCAAACTCTTTGGATATAGAAGAAAGAGGAAGGTCGATGACCCCTTCCCTGGCTGCCAGTTCCAAAGCGTCCTTATTTATGTCGTATGCCATCATGCGGCAGGCCGGGTGATGCAGGCGCATTGCCCTGGCAATCGAGCCGCCAATCAGTCCAAGGCCAATAAAGCCGCAGGTAAAATCATCTTGCATGGTTATCTCCTGTTAATCGCCAAAACGTCTGCCCATAAGCTGGCAGAAAGGCTTCAGTTCACCGGTCAGTACAGCAAATTTCTCAAAGGTAAGGGACTGGGGGCCGTCTGAGAGCGCGTGTGCCGGGTCGTTGTGCACTTCGATCATCAGCCCGTCAGCATCGCAGGCAACCGCCGCCTTTGCCATGGGCGCTACATATTTGTAGGAACCCGTGGAATGGGACGGATCCACAATGATGGGAAGGTGGGTCCTTGACCGCAGAACCGGAACCGCACTTAAATCCAGCGTATTTCTGGTAGCTGTTTCAAAGGTCCGTATCCCCCTCTCGCAGAGCACCACGTTGGGATTGCCCTCGGCAATAATGTATTCGGCAGCGTTAAGCCATTCGTCGATTGTTGCGGAAAGTCCTCTTTTTAAGAGCACAGGAAGCCCCGACTGCCCGGCTTCTTTCAGCAGAATGAAATTCTGCATATTGCGGGCGCCGATCTGAATCATATCCACGTATTTAACGGCGGCTTCAATGGCTTCCAAGCTGACCACCTCGCAGATTGTTGAAAGACCTGTAGCCGTCTTTGCCTCCTGCATATACCGAAGGCCCTCCTCCTCAAGCCCCTGAAAAGAATAGGGGGAAGTGCGGGGTTTATAAGCGCCGCCCCTTAATATGGTGGCCCCTGCCTTTTTTACTGCCTCCGCAATCAGAAGAAGCTGCTTTTCAGTTTCCACAGCACATGGACCGGCCATAATCGTAAGATTACCGGGGCCGATACTGGTATTCCCCACCTTCACAGCCGTGGGCTGGGGATGAAACTTTTTATTGGCAAGCTTATAGCTTTCGGTTACAGGGACAATCCGGTCAACATCCTTAAAAATAACCAGATTTTCTGTAGAAAGCTTGGACTTGTCTCCCACCATGCCGATGATGGTGACTTCCTCACCTTTGGAAAGATGAACCTGCAGTCCATTCTCCTCAATATATTGGGTAACAGCACGGATACTCTGCTCCGATGCCTTTGGTTTCATTACAATGATCATTTGTGCAGCTCCTTTCGCAACTCTTTGTCTCCGACTCAATAATATAGCACTTTAAAGTGCGAAAGTCAAGTGTCATTTAAGTTGTTTGATAAGAACCCACGCCAGTATCAGTAAAATCCCCACACTGCCTCCCGCCGTATCAATCAGTACATCCCGGAAGGAAGCGCATCTTCCCGGAACAAAATACTGGTGGAATTCATCCAGCCCTGCAGAAAAAAAAATCTGCACCAGAACCAAAAGGCATCCTTTCCACCTGGTCCCATACCAAACTACCACAAGACTGTAGGATAAAAGTCCCATACACAGATATTCCAAAAAGTGGGCTGCTTTTCTGATGATTCCTTCCAGTGGACCAGCTTCATAAACGAAAACCACGGGCCCATATTCCCCATCTCCTGCGGTGATCCGATAGTAAAAGTTAAGCAGCGCATCTGTCACTCTTTTGCTTAGTTCCGAAGAACGCTCTCCGTCCTCCCCTGAAAAGCAGAATATCGCAATATATAATGCAAGCAAAAGGATAACTGCAGCTACCGTATAAATTTTTTTCAGTTTCAAGTTTTGTATAACTCCTTATAAGTTCAGCCAGCGCCTTGTCCTTCCTCACTTTTATCAAAGCGGTCCGTAAAGAAACAGGCATCTCCAAAGGAAAAAAAACGGTACTTTTCCTGCACGGCTTCCCGGTAGGCATTCAGTACATTTTCCCTTCCTGCAAGGGCGCTGACCAGCATCACCAGTGTAGATTCCGGAAGGTGGAAGTTCGTGATCAGGCAGTCCAGCACTTTAAACCGGTATCCCGGATAGATAAAAATATCCGTGTCCCCGCTGCGCTCCCCAAGCATCCCCTGTTCATCCGCAGCGCTTTCTATGGTACGGCAGCTTGTGGTGCCCACACAGACCACCCTGTGGCCGCTTTTCTTTGTCTCGTTGATGATCTGGGCTGTCTGGGCCGTAATCTGATAGGATTCCGAATGCATGTGGTGTTCCAAAATATGATCCGCCTTCACAGGGCGGAAAGTGCCAAGTCCTACATGCAGGGTCACATAGGCCAGTTTCACGCCCTTTGCTTCTATCTGTGCCAGTAATTCTTCTGTAAAGTGAAGCCCTGCCGTAGGCGCAGCCGCAGAACCGTCATATTTAGCGTAAACGGTCTGGTAGCGGTTCTTGTCCTTCAATTTATGGGTAATATAAGGGGGCAGGGGCATCTCCCCTAAGCTGTCCAGCACTTCCTCAAAGATTCCCTCATAAAAGAAGCGGACCAGCCGGTTGCCTTCCTCCACCACATCCAGGATCTGCGCCTTTAAAATGCCGCCGCCAAAGGAAAGGCGGGCGCCGGGTCTCATTTTTTTCCCCGGCTTTACCAGGGTTTCCCACACATCCCCTTCCCTTCTTTTCAAAAGCAGCACCTCCACCGCGGCCCCGGTGTCCTCTTTCATCCCAAGGAGTCTTGCGGGAAGTACTTTGGTATTATTCAGCACCAGACAGTCGCCGGGGTACAGATAATCCAGAATATTCCTAAACATCTCATGTCTTGTTTCCCCCGTATTTTTATCCACCACCAGAAGACGGGAGGCGCTTCTGTCTGCAAGGGGGTCCTGGGCAATCAGCTCTTTCGGCAGGTCAAAAGCAAAATCGGATGTCCTAAGGCTCTCTTTCTGCCTTTCCTCTCTTTTGTAATCCGCCCTTTCCATTACATTCCAGCTCCCCTTAAAAAGGCTTCGTAGCCCCGTTTCGTCTCATACACATCTGCTTTGCTGGTAGCTTCCCAGGGCGCATGCATATTCAGCACAGCCACGCCGCTGTCAATGACATTCATGCCATAAAGGGCAAGGATGTAGGCAATGGTTCCGCCGCCGCCAAGATCCACTCTGCCCAGCTCCGCCGTCTGGAAATTAATCTTTTCCTCCTCAAAAATCCTGCGGATGTAGGCAATATACTCTGCATTGGCATCATTGGAACCGGATTTTCCCCGTGCCCCGGTAAATTTGTTAAAGACCATGCCGCCGCCTAAATAAGCCACATTCTTTTTGTCAAAACTGCCTGCAAAAGAAGGGTCAAAGGCGCTGCTTACATCGGATGAAAGCATACAGGAAGAGGACAGGCATCTTCTCACATTCAGTTCTGAATACTCTCCTGTCAGGTTCATCACTTCCGCCACCATATTTTCAAAAAATTTCGACTGCATCCCGGTAGCCCCTATGCTGCCCACTTCTTCTTTATCCACCAGCAGGCAGCAGGCTGTCCGCTCACTTTTTTCCACTTCCATCATTGCCATCAAGGAGGAAAAAGCACAGACCCTGTCATCCTGTCCATAGGCAAGAATCATGCTGCGGTCAAGACCCGCTTCCCGGGCTTTCCCGGCCGGCACCACTTCCAGCTCTGCAGAAAGGAAGTCCTCTTCCTCCACGTCATAGGTTTTCTTTAAAATATCGAGAATCCCCTTCTTGACAGCTTCCTTTGCACGTTCCCTATCCTTTTTGTCCTTCTTATCTTTTTTCTTTCCCTCTGATTCTTTGTTCTTTCCTTCCTTTTCAGCGGCCGCCTCTTTTCCCAGGACAACAGGCTTGCTTCCAATGATGATATCCAGGGCCTCCCCCTCGATCACCTTTGAGGCTTTCTTTTCCAACTGCTCCACCGCAAGGTGAATCAGCAGATCCGAGATGAAAAACACCGGGTCATCCTCGTTTTCCCCAATATGGATTTCCACCGTAGTGCCGTCTTTCTTCACCATCACCCCGTGAAGAGCCAGGGGCAGCGTCACCCACTGGTATTTCTTGACGCCGCCGTAGTAGTGGGTGTCAAGATACGCAAAGCCCCCTTCCTCATAAAGGGGATTCTGCTTCACATCCAGCCTCGGGGAATCAATGTGGGCGCCTAAGATATTCATCCCCTCCGCCATGGGGCGCTCTCCGATGCGGAACATCACCACAGACTTGTTCATCCAGACGGCATACACCTTATCGCCTTTTTTCAGCTTTCCGCCCTTTCTGATCAGGTCCTGCAGTTCCCGGTAGCCATTTTTTTCTGCGGCATTTACAATATAATCCACGCACTCCCGCTCTGTTTTGCCTTCATCCAAAAAGTTTCTGTATTCGTCTGCAAACACATCCACTTCCTTTAACTGCTTCTCATTGTAGGTTTCCCATGTGTTCTTCTTTTCCATCTGATTTCCTTTCTATAAACAAACGCTGCCACACTTTGCAAGACAGCTTATTGCAACAAACGCTGCCACACTTCGTGAGACAGCTTATTTTAACAAAAGCCGCCATAACTTTTATGACGGCTCCTGCACCGGTTCTTCACAGTTTTTACTGCCTTAATTCAATCCCCAGGCTTTCAAGGCCGTTTAAGATTTTCTTCATTGCCCCTGTAATGTCGTTTTCTTCCAGCGTACGGTCTTTTGCGCGGAACACGATGGAGTAGGCTACTGATTTGAATCCTTCCTTAATCTGCTCGCCCTCATAGATGTCAAACAACTGATAAGATTCTAAAATCTTCCCGCCTCTCTGCTCAATCATCGCTTCAATCTGTCCTGCCAGAATATTCCCCGGCACCACCATACTGATATCCCTGGAAACGGCCGGATACTTGGCGATTCCCTCGTATTTCCTGTCAAAAGTCGCCCGCTCCACAATAAGGGGCATATCAAGGACTGCCACGTAAACTTTCGCTGCAATATCGTAATTTTTACATACGACCGGATGGACCTCGCCTAAATAACCCACTTTCTCCCCGTCATATACAATATCCGCCTGACGTCCGGGATGCAGGAAGGTTCTGCCTGATTCCGGGTCATATGTGGTCTTCTTTTTCATGCCGACAGCGTCAAAGAATTCCTCCACCACGCCTTTCATGGTGTAGAAATCCCCCTCCCCGTACATGCCTAAGGTAAACTGCATCCGCTCATCAGGAAGCTCTGTCAGGGGGAACTGGTAAGGCAGGTAAATATTCCCAAGTTCGTATAATCTCACATCTTTGTTTCTTCTATTATAATTGGCTGCCAGTGAAGTCAGCATTCCGTTTAGGGAAATGGTTCTCATAATGGAGAAATCTTCCCCTAAAGGATTGGCAATCACAACAGCATTTCTTAAAGGCGAATCCCCGGGAAGAAGCAGTTTATCAAATACCTTAGGGCTTTCAAAGGAATAATTCATCCCCTGTGAAAAGCCACAGTACTCGGCAATATCCCTTGCCTTCTGCTCAATACGCAGTTTGTAGGAAAGTTTTCCCGCAGTAGATTCCCCGGTAGGCAGGGTGGTGGGTATCCTGTCATACCCGTAGAACCTTGCCACTTCCTCTGCAATGTCAGCACAGCAGAGAAGATCCTGCCTGTAGGTGGGGGCAATCAATTCACCTGCCTTTTCGTCGTATTCGATTTCCAGCATTTGGAAAATATCCAACATATCTTTTTCAGAAACATCCGTACCCAAAAGGTCGTTGATGCGCTGGGGCTCAAACTTTATCCTCACCTTTTCTTTCATGGGCTGGCATACATCCACCATGCCCTTTACCACTTCCCCGCAGCCTAATTCCTGAATAAGCTGGCAGGCACGGTTGATGGCGTCCTGTGCATTGTGGGGATCAAGCCCTTTTTCAAACTTGCCTGAAGCGTCCGTGCGCAGTCCCAGCCTTTTGGCTGACTTGCGGATATTGGGGCCGTTGAAGGTTGCCGCCTCAAAAAGAACGGTCTTTACATTGTCTGTGATCTTGCTGTTCTCACCGCCCATGATTCCGGCAATGCCGATTTCCTTTTCCCCGTCGCAGATCATCAGAATATCTTTATCCAGTTTTCTCACCTGTTCATCCAGCGTCTGGAATTCATCCCCGTCCTTGGCCCGGCGCACAATGATCTTGTGCCCTGCCACAGTGTCAAGGTCAAAAGCGTGCATGGGCTGGCCGTACTCCTCCATCACGTAGTTGGTAATGTCTACCAGATTGTTGATGGGACGGATGCCGCTGGCCCGGAGCCGCTCCTGCATCCACTTTGGGGAAGGCGCAATCTTTATGTTGGTGCAGACCCTTGCACAATATCTGGTGCACAGGTCAGGATCCTGTACTTCCACGGAAATGTAATCGTTAATATCTTCCTCATTTTCCTTCACTTTCACCACTGGCGGCACGAAAGGTTTACGGAAGGTAGCTGCTGCTTCCCTTGCAATGCCCAGAACACTATAACAGTCTACCCTGTTGGAAGTGATCTCATACTCAAATACCGTGTCCCGCATGCCCAGGATCTGAACCGCGTCGGCGCCCACCTGCACATCCTCCCCGAAAATGTAGATCCCCATCTCCGGAGCTTCAGGATACATATTTCTGTCGGAGCCAAGTTCCTCTATGGAACACATCATCCCATTTGATTCGATCCCCCGCAGTTTACCTGCCTTAATGATGATGCCTTCCTCCGGCATGGGACCACCATCGTGTCCTCCTGCCACTTTGCCGCCGTCAAGCACCACAGGAACCTTATCCCCTTCTTTTACATTGGGCGCCCCTGTAACGATCTGAATCACTTCACTCCCAATGTTCACCTGACAAATAATCAGCTTATCTGCATCGGGATGTTTTTCTATTTTTTCAATCTGTCCTACCACTATCTTTTCCAGATTTTTATCTAACCGCTCATAATTTTCAACTTTCGTTCCGCTCATGGTCATTGCGTCACAATATTCCTGATCGGAGCATGAAAGTCCGGGTACATATGCTTTTATCCATGATAATGCTGTGTTCATTTTTATTTCCTTCCTTTCCGGTTTTCCTATAAGTTAAAACTGCCTTAAGAATCGGATATCGTTTTCATAAAGAAGACGCATATCGTCGATCTCGTATTTCAGCAGTGCGATCCTCTCAAGCCCCACTCCGAATGCAAAACCGGAATATTCTTCGGGATCGATCCCGCTCATGGTAAGCACATTGGGGTGAACCATGCCGCAGCCTAAAATTTCAATCCAGCCGGAGCCTTTACAGAAACGGCATCCTTTTCCCCCGCATTTGAAGCAGGAAACATCCATCTCCGCGCTCGGCTCTGTGAAGTTGAAATGGTGGGGACGGAACTTCACTCTCGTTTCCTCCCCGAAAAGCTCCCTTGCAAACTCTGCAAGAGTCCCTTTTAGATCCGCAAAGGTAATATGCCTGTCAATAACAAGCCCTTCTACCTGGTGGAAGGAAGGGGAATGGGTGGCATCCACTTCATCGGAACGGAATACCCTGCCGGGAGCAATCATACGGATGGGAAGTTTTCCTTTTTCCATCTCGTGAACCTGTGTGCCTGAGGTCTGTGTCCTTAGCAGGAAGTCACCATTGATGAAGAAGGTGTCCTGCTCATCCTTGGCGGGATGGTCTGCAGGAATATTCAGCGCTTCAAAGTTATAATAATCCGTCTCTATTTCCGGGCCTTCCACAACCTCATACCCCATGCCGATGAAGATCCTCTCCACCTCTTCTAAGGCAATAGTGTTTGGATGGCGGTGCCCTATGCTGTTCTTCTTTGCAGGCAGGGTAACGTCAATGGTCTCCCGCTTCATCCGCTCCTCTAAAACGGCATTTTCCATCCTTACCTTCGCTTCTTCAAGAACACGCTCGATTTCTCCCCGCACATCATTGACCATCTGTCCAACTTTCGGCCTGTCCTCGGCCGCAACATCCTTCATTCCTTTTAAGACAGCGGTAAGTTCTCCCTTCTTGCCCAGATAGCTGATTCGTATCTCATTTAACTTATCCAGCGCATCACTGCCCTGAATCTGCTTTAAGGCTTCTGCCTTAATCTGTTCCAATCTTTCCTTCATTGCTTTCTTCCTTTCTTCTGAATATTATTTTGCGTTATTTTCTAAACTTATTTTTCCAGAGCGTGTTTGTTGTAAAAAAATCCCTTGTGCCTGGTGCTGCGTATTCAGCATTTCCATATACATCAACATTAGAAATCTGAATACCCAGTACCAGACACAAGGGACGAAATTATCCGCGGTACCACCCATTTTCCTGCCAGATAAAGGCAGACTCTTTTTCACTTAACGCGTGTCACGTTCAAACTTACTTACGGTCCATAAGACTGCATCCAAATGCCCTGCATAAACATTACGCCTAAAAATCCGTGTTCGGTTCAAAAGCTCCGGTGGGAAATTCGCCATGATCTCTGAACTAAAGGAAGCTTTCAGCCGGTGGCTCCCTCTCTCTGATAGAAGAAAATCTGCTACTTAACACCTTCACAGCCATATATTATTTAACTGACTCTCATTTTAGCCAATCTTTTCCTTCCTGTCAATATACTTTTTTCCAATAAAAAACTGAAAGGCCGGCTTAAAATAACGGTTCATATAGGCACCTGCCAGAATAATGTACATGGCAGCATACATCCAGAGCATTAAAATAATAATGGTCGTCAGGCTCCCGTACATGCCGAAACCATTGAATTCGTCAATATAGATGGAAAAAGCCCAGGTCATCACGCTCCATGCCACCGCCGCAAATACCGCTCCCGGAAGCTGCAATTTGAAGCCTGTGCGTGCCCCCGGCACATAGGCATACATAAGCGCAATCACAACGGTCAGTACTGCCCAGACAAAAAGCGTCCTAAAATGGATCATCAGCTCAAACAGGTACGAGGTCTGGGGGATAAACTCCACAATAATCCCCACAATAGACTTGCCGAATACCATGATCAGCAGGGATAAAAGCACTGCCACCAGCAGCAAAACCGTGTAAAGGCAGGCCACCATCCGAAGCAGAAAGTAGTTTCTGTTTTCCTCCACGTCATTGATGGCGTTCAGCCCCCGCATCAGGGCAAGAACTCCTTTTCCCGCCGTCCACAAAGTGACAATGGCAGTGACCGACACTATACCGATGGATTTATCATATACATCCCCGATGATATTGATCAGCAAAGAATCCATGGCATCTGGAGAGATTTCCCTGGCCGCGCTCATCAGATTCGCTTCCGTAAGGGGCGTATAAGGAAGGATCGCACACAAAAGCATCAACGCCGGGATCAGCGACAAAAACAGGAAAAATGCCGTGCTGGCAGCAAAGGCACTGATATTCCTTCTGCTCATATGTTTCCCAAAATCATAACCAATAAACAATAACCTTTTAAGCATAACCATTCCTCTGGGGCGTTTTCTAATAAATCTTATTTATCTGGCAGTCCCGGAAGTAGAAGGAAAGGATATCCTGACAGTCCACACCTTCCATTCCCATGGCCCTTGCCCCGTTCTGGGACATACCCACGCCATGGCCGTAACCGCCGCCGACAACACTATATCCTACCACATTCTTTCCCTCCTTTTCAATATCAATTATCAAATATGCGCTGGGAAGAAGGGCAGCGCTTTCATAAGGCGTGCCGTCCTGCCGGATGACTTCTCCTCCCTGGTTTAAAATATAGCGGATATTGTATTCGGAAACCACCTTATAAATTCCTTTGTCTGTTTCAATCAGAAGTTCATCCATGACACCGCCTTCTTTCCGTTTCAGGCATCTGATGTCACGGATTTTCTTAAATTTTTCCGGCTTTAGGGGTTCAAAACTTTCTTCCAGTCCTTCTTCCTCCTCGATATCTTCACCGGTAAAGGTAAGAATCTTTCCCGCTCCTGCCTCATAACGCTGCACAAGCCTTTTATAAAGTTCCGAAGCCTCCAGCTCCTCTACCTGGTACTGCCACCGGAACCAGGCCTCCTCCTTCTCATAGGCGCTTTCATCCACCTGGGTGATATAGTCCCGGAAAATCTCCTCATTGGATAGTTCCTCCGCACTTGGTCCTTCCTCTTTCCCGATATGCACAGAGTTAAGGTATGGGAAGTCGTCTTTCTGCTCACTGCTCCACACCCCGGCATCCGCCCCAAATCCGCAGGAAGTGGAATAATAGTAAGTACTGACAGGCTCCCCCTGATATAAAAGCAGCTCTCCTGCTGTCTCTTTCACTGCTTTTGTGGCGTTTACATTTTCCTGAATATTGTTGTAAACCTGATACCCCACGCTGTCGTCCACATGGGCGCCGATGGACCCGTATCCCGGCTGGTTTAAATATCTGTAACCATAAGTCCTTGCACAAACGGCCTGTGCTTTCAGCGCTTCTATGGGGTAAGAGGCCGGCATTTCGCTTGGAACCACGGAATAAAGATACTCCTCCAGCAGCACCTCGTTGATAAGCGCCAGTCCCTTTTCTGTCTGCACCACCTCCATTTTTCCCCTGTAAGAGGGCACACCCTGACTGCGATTTATGGAATCCACCTGTATTTTTCCTGTATGGGAAGGAGGCGCTATCTCTACCCGGTCCCCGGAAAAGTATTTGCTCCCCTTTTCTATGACCAGTTCCTTCCCGGCCGGAACCGTCTCCTCTTTTCTGTCCCCGTAAGGCCCGTAAGATACTTTCAACTCATCCGTGCTGGAAAGGACAATTTTTTCATGATACAGACTGCCGAATCCGCTGTCTTTTAAGGCAACCCGTATGTTTTCCATCTTATCCTTTCTGGTAATCAGAAAAGCACATACTTTCCCCTCCTCCAGCACAAAATCCGCAAAATCATACCCGATGGAAAGGCCGGATACATCAGCCTGCTGCAGTTCTTCATAAAGCTGGTATCCTATACAGTTTTCCTCTAAGGTAATACTGCCATACCCTTCCACCTCCACCTGCCCTTCGGAAACTCCCAGAAGCTTTCCGCCTATCCGTTTATCCTTTATATCAACTCTGGAAATCTTCCCCTTCCCATAGCTGATATCTCCAATCTGCTCCCGCAGTTTTGCAGAATTTCCCTCTGCCTCCTTATACGGACCCAAAATTTCATATCCTTTATAAAAAAACTGGATATTCTCTTCTGCCGCTTCCATGATCCAGATATTGGAAAGTTCACTCTGGCCTGCAGTTTCCTCCACCAGGGTCACCAGTTTGTCTCCATGCACATAAGCTTTCACTGTAGTGAAAGCAGATTCTTTCAACTCCCTGGATAAACAGGTATAGATGCTCCCATCTATTAAAAGCACCTCCTCCTCTCCAATCTGCTCTTTACCTGCAAGACGGTCCCTCCCACACAGAATATCCACCTTTTCCTCCCGGATAATCTCTGACAGCCCATAGAAATCAACCAGCCGCCCAAAACTGTTATACCAGTCTTTTTTTAATAAAAAAAATTCTCCCCTGTATTTCTTCTTATATGTAATGCTTTCCCTTAGCTTCCCAGTTTCCCCACTGTCGTCTTTTTCCAAAATGCAGTCAAGTAAAAGCTCATAGGCATCGTAACTGACATATTCTGTCTCTTCCTTAAAATCTTTTATGAAATAAGCATCCACCACTTCCTCATTTATTTTCCCGGTGCTGGCGGCTGTCAGCTCCCTTACCAAAAGTTCTACATCCTCTGCCCTTACCAGCTCCCCCTCCGGCTGCTTTAACTGCAAAACCGTCTCATCCTTATAAACCAGCCAGATAAACAGACCCGAAAGCACTGCCACAGCAATCAGTTTTATCAGAATCCTTGCTCTTTTCTCCATAAATCCCCTCATTTCTGCTCTGCTTTTCCACCATAGAAAAAGCAGCCCATTTATAGGCTGCTTTTCTTCTGTATGCATGTCTAATGCCCCGCAGCGAACTGCGGGGTATTTGACTTATCCCCAAAATGCCGGTTCCTGCCTTTTGACTCCTAGCCGAGCTAGGTGGGTGACCGCAACCTGCACATTTGCCTTCCCTTCCAATCCTCAATGAGTGAGGGCTTGACAGCCGCCAGATGATATAGGAATCCCGTTTAAAGTATCTGTAGGTTCAAAACTAACAGGAATTATCGAACATCTCAGGTTAATTTTATTATATCCAATATGAAGTCAAAATACAACTGGTATTTTTGCAAATTTATAGGTAAAACGTTCTGACTGGACAGACGATATAAATTATGACGGAAAACTTCAAACATGTATTTCCCCAATCTGCACGCTTCACGGGCTATCCTTATGTTAACAAACGCTGCCACGCTCCGCGAGACAGCTTATTGTAAGCAAAACCGGACAGGATACCCTGTCCGGTTTTTATGCCAATTTGTAATCATCAAATTAGTTAAGAGCGTCAACCAGTTTCTGAACAGCTTCAAGTGCTTCGTCAGGAAGTTTGTCATAACCTTCCTTCTTCTCAGCAAATCCTTTTACTGCATCTACACGGTTCTGCATAGCGTTCTTCAATGCTGCCTTGTATTCTGCATCGTTTAAGTCAGGCTTGAAGTCAGCAGTCTTGCCTTCCCAGTCATACATAATCTCAACATCATCAAAGCTGCCCCATTTCTCAAATACGGCTTTGCCTTCAACGATCGTCTCAAGGATTCCCAATGTATCGGCAGGTTTAACCTTTGTTCCCATGAAGTCGCCTGTGTTTACGATATAGCATGCTACGTTCTTCTCCTCAACCAACTTCTTGAACTTATCATAGTCATGAACCAGAGGATAGGTTCTGAACGGGTTAGCGTAAGGCACAATACGCAGTGCATTTAAGTCTGTACCTGCTGCAACACGCTCTGCTGTGGAAGTCTTGGTAGCAAGTGTAGCGCCCATAACGGAAGCTAAAGCTGCACCTTTCAACTTAACTACAGGAGGAATGGTAGGGTCTTTCATGATCCAGAAGATTGCATTAACAGGAGCATCAATCTTATCTACACGGTTAGGAGACCACAGCTTGGACTTGATAGCACGTCCGTTACCATTTCTGATATCCTCTGTTACAAGCTGGATATTTCCGTTCTCATCAAGCGTTGCAGAACAGTTCTGTGCGGATAACAGATATTCATTGTCAGGACATCCTGTAGGGTAGTCAGCCGTCTTGTCAAAGTAAGTAGGCTCTAATGCTACAGAAGCACATGTATCAGTGTTGATGATGAATGCATCGTCATGAAGAACGGTAATAGGATATTTGCCTCCATGTTTTGCATGTGTAAGTGTGGATTTTCCGGACCCTGACAGACCATATACGGAAGCAACGAACTTGGAACCATCAGCAAGGGTATATTCCTTCTGTCCGCCGTGGCATGCTGCATAGCCGTTTCTGTTTGCAAGAGCCCATGCCATGGTCAGTGTGCCTTTCTTATGCTCACCGAAATATCTCATACCAAGAATAGCTGCGCAGTTTTCATTGGTGTCAAAATAGCACAGGGTAAGAGGATCGCTTAAGCAGCTATAATCAACGTCAGGTGCGTCGTGAGGCGCCCACTGGGGATCGGAGAAGATGTAAATGTCAGGCTCTTTTCCATCGCCAACCGGTTTGGATTTCCTGTACATTTTAACATATTCATCTGACATATACTGGAAGTTGATCATCCAGTTGTAAAGGAGGTTTTCTTCCCCTTCCGGAATCAGAAGGTGGGCTTTTACCATAAATTCAGGATCAAGACCTACAAAGCACTCTGCATGGTACATAGTTTTCCAGCGTGTATTGTAAACTGCGTCCATAACAACCTTGTCAAGCTTTGCTTCGTCAACGCCCGGTTCTCCTTTGATGCGGCGTGCTGCTGCGTAACGGCCAGTTACCGCGCCATCGTTAAATAAAAGAACCTTAGCATCTTTCTCAAGGCCAAATGTCTCACCATCTTTAACAGGCATATCTGTTACAATTGTTCCAGGTGAATTTTTGGCTAAATCATACGCTTCTTTCAATGTGTTTACCTTTACCACATTGTTTCCGTAAAATGCAGCTTCGATAATGGAACGGGTTTTGGAAAATCCGACTTTACCTTTGCCGATTTCGGAAATTGGATAATACGCTTTTGTTGACATATTATACGTCCTCCTTAATTTTGGTATATTTGCAGACGCCGTCAGGCATAAGGAACTATATTTCCACCCCCGCGGCGGTCTTTTACAAGAAATGTGCCTCTATCCAGCACACCTACTGTATTATCTCAAACCTGCCTTTAAAAGTCAATATTAATGAACTTCATTTTTTCTCAAAAATTTTAAATTTTGTTTCTAATTTATAAAAAATTTGTAAACATATAAATTTTCCCTTGTTTCAAACATTTATGCATGTTAATATATTTATATTATATTTTCTGAAATGTTCTTTCATTTCTTGTAATTAACTGACAAAATTAACTTTCTCTCTATATAATACCAGACGTAAGTTAAATATTGTTTTTAAAGAAAGGAGCCTATTAGTATGGATCATAATGCTTTTTCCGAAATTACACCCGATATCGTCCGTCTTGCTAAAATGAGCGAACAGGCTGACATTATTGATACAGAACTCTTCACCAAGTACGATGTCAAGAGAGGTCTGCGTGACTTAAACGGCAAAGGTGTTTTAGCCGGTCTGACCAATATTTCCGACGTCCGGGCCAAGAAAATCGTGGACGGCGCCGAAGTTCCTGCCCACGGCCGTCTGTTCTACCGGGGCTATGACGTAAAGGATCTTGTGAAAGGTTTTACCGGAGACAACCGTTTTGGCTTTGAGGAAGTGGCTTACCTGCTTTTGTTTGACAAGCTTCCCGATGAAAAGGAACTGGCTGATTTCAGAATTCTCCTGGCGAAATACCGCTCCCTTCCTACCAGCTTTGTAAGAGACATCATTATGAAGGCTCCCAGCAGCGATATGATGAACACGCTGGCCCGCAGCGTGCTGACTTTATATTCCTATGATGACCGGGCTGACGATGTCTCCCTGCCTAACGTTTTAAGACAGTGCTTACAGCTTATCAGCCTGTTTCCGCTCTTGTCCATATACGGCTATCAGGCATACTGCCATTACCATGACGGCAAGAGCCTTTATATCCACCAGCCTGACCCGGAGCTTTCAACGGCTGAAAATATCCTGCGCATCCTGCGCCCGGACAGTTCCTACACCCCCTTAGAGGCAAGGCTTTTAGATGTAGCCCTGGTATTACATATGGAGCACGGCGGCGGTAACAATTCCTCCTTTACCACCCATGTTGTCACTTCTTCCCTGACCGACACCTATTCCGTCATCGCAGCGGCTATCGGTTCCCTGAAAGGCCCCCGCCACGGCGGCGCAAATATCAAGGTTGTCCAGATGTTCGAGGAAATGAAGCAGGAAGTCAAAGACTGGGCTGACGAGGAGGAAGTAGGCAATTACTTAAAGCGGCTTCTAAACAAAGAGGCATTCGACCACGCAGGGCTTATCTATGGTGTAGGACATGCGATTTATTCCAAGTCCGACCCCCGTGCCGAAGTCCTGAAATCTTTCGTGGAAAAGCTCTCTGTAGAAAAGGGACTGGAAAAGGAATTCGCCCTCTATTCTCTTGTTGAGAGGCTTGCTCCGGAAATCATTTCCGGCCAGAGGCAGATGTATAAGGGTGTCAGCATCAATGTGGACTTCTATTCCGGTTTTGTTTACCATATGCTGGGACTGCCCTTAGAGCTTTATACTCCGATTTTTGCCATTGCCCGTATTGCAGGGTGGAGCGCCCACCGTATGGAAGAGCTGGCAAACAACGGCAAAATTATTCGTCCCGCCTATAAGCCAATCGGCGGAGAACGCGCCTATATCAGTATGTTGGAACGCCAGTGAATAAACACATGTTCAAACAGTTGGGCATAGCAGTGCCTGTACACTTCGTAAATATCCTTATATAAAATAAACGAAATAAACGCTGCCACACTTTGAAGTCCGGCTTATTCTTATTACAATAAGCCTTCCCGCAAAATGTGGCAGCGTTTGTTACAATAAGCTGGTCTGCAAAGCATGACAGCGTTTGTTATGCCTGCTGGGGCTTTTTAGTCCTGCCTGCACTCTGTATTTCATATGTAAGGGTCATGGTTCCATCCCCCAGAGCCTCTGCAAATTTACTGCTGATCCTGTTTGCCACAAGTTCTCCGTTTTCACTGGTGGCATTCATCAGTATCACCACATACTGAGCAGTACCGCACTTTGTCGCCACATCTCCCCTGCGCAGGGAATGCGCAACTGCTTTTTCAAGGATACTGACTCCCCGTTCAGCCATATCCTCTACCACATCCCCGCCTGCCGTATCCTGAACCGTAAAAAGAACCAACTGGACATCCTGCTTCTTTCTATCCATACAGCGGGTAACGAAATGATAAATCCTCTTAAATCCCTCATACCCCACCCTGTATGCGCCGCTGTTATGTCCCCGTTCCTGAATCAGACGCTGAAGCTGTAAGAGGTTGATCTGGTTAATATCCTCCTCGGCATTGTCATGATCGATTTTACCGTCATGGAAAAAGTGGTAGCCTCTCTTTCCGTTCTCCTTTACATAATATAACGCCTTGTCCGCCGCGCCGTAAAGTTCTGTAAACTTATCTCCGTCCACAGGCTTTTCTGCAATTCCTATAGATACAGAAACCCTGACATTACAGGAATCCAAAAGCATGTCGTTAATTTCAAACTCAATTCCGGCAATCATGCGCCTCGCCATACGCTTTACCTCGTCCCGGCTGCGGCTGCCGGAAACATACACGGCAAACTCATCGCCCCCCAGACGGCATGCGCTGTCCTTTGACCCGATTTCTTCCTGTAAGACTCTGGCAAATTTTATAAGAACCTCATCCCCCACAATATGCCCGAAATTATCATTTACCAGCTTGAAATTATCCAGATCAAACAGCAGGAAAAAACCTTTTTCCTCGTTGATATCGGTCTGGTTCAGCAGCTTTTCCATATATCTTCTGTTGAGGAGATCGGTAAGGCCGTCTTTTAACGCAATCTTCTGCAATTCCCTGTTCTGCTCCGTCAGCCGCAGGATTTTATCTATCCTGCTGCGCATAATCTCCGGCTCAAAAGGCTTACGTACAAAATCCATGGCCCCCATTTTCAGTCCCTTGATCTCACTTTCCTGGTCGGATTGTGCCGTTAAGAAAATCACCGGGATCTCATTCAGTTTCCGGTCTTTTTTCAGTTCTTCCATCACTTCATATCCGTTCATATCCGGCATATTCACATCCAGCAGAATCAAGTCCGGCTGCATGTCCTGCAAAAAAGTCAGCGCTTTTTTCCCGGAGTCCCGGGCTGTTATATCGTAGGAATCTTTGAGTACCTCCACTGCGCTTTCAAGATCGGCTGCCACATCGTCTACTATCAGAATTTGTTTCATATCCCCGAATGTCTTTCCTTTCCCAGACCCGGCCGGATTTTCCCCATTTAAATTCCAAGGAAATCCATTACTGTCTGCTTCATCTCATCCTTTTCACAAACATGGTCATGACGGACCGGTGCATTTCTTATTTCCTCAATTGCGCCAGGAACTTTTACTTTTGAAATTTCACAAAGCCTGTCAACCAGTTCAAAGTCTTCCATGGTATTATATTTATGGTCAATGGCGTTCATGACGCTTCTGGTGAATTTGTAAGGGCTTGCCGTGGACGCAATGACCGCAGGCTTTTCGTCTTTCGTCTCTTTCTTATATTTATCATAAACGCAGGCGGCCACTGCTGTATGTGTATCTATCACATATCCTGTCTTTTCATATAAATCGTGAATGGTCCGGGCCGTCTCCTGTTCGTCTGCATAGTTGCCGTAAAAGTCAGTAAGGCGGGATTTCATGTCTTCCGTCACAGAATATACGCCGTCACTTACAAGTGCTTCCATCAACTCTTTATTCTTATCCGGGTCATTTCCCCCGATGTAATAGATCAGCCGTTCTAAGTTACTGGAAATGAGAATATCCATGGATGGAGACGAAGTCAGGACAAATTCCCTGTTCCTGTCATAAGTCCCCTGGCACAGGAAATCGTACAACACCTTATTCTCATTGGATGCGCAGATCAGCCTGTCAATAGGGATCCCCATCTGTTTTGCATAAAAAGCTGCCAGTATATTCCCAAAGTTTCCGGTGGGGACAACCACATTCATCTTCTCCCCTGCCTGTACTTTTCCCATCTTTACCATTTGTGCGTAGGCATAAACATAATAAACGATCTGGGGCACCAAGCGCCCGATGTTGATAGAGTTGGCGGAAGAAAACTGGAATCCCTTTTCATCCATATAGGCAGCCAGCTCTTTGTCTGCAAATATTTTCTTCACACCTGTCTGGGCATCGTCAAAATTTCCATGAATTCCCACAACATATGTATTATCCCCCCTCTGGGTCACCATCTGCTTTTCCTGAATGGGACTTACACCGTTTTTGGGATAAAATACCACGATGCGCGTTCCTTCCACATCAGCAAAACCTGCCAGCGCCGCTTTCCCTGTATCACCGGAGGTAGCCGTCAGGATCACAATTTCATTTTTCACTTGGTTCTTCTTCGCGGAGGTGGTGAGAAGGTGAGGCAGGATCGACAATGCCATATCTTTAAAAGCAATGGTTGCCCCATGGAAAAGTTCCAAAAAATATGCCCCGTCAGCTTCCACAATAGGCGCGATCCTGTCGGTATCAAATTTCTCATCGTAGGCTTTTGCTATACAGTCCTTTAATTCCTCTTCTGTAAAATCTGTCAGATACAGTTTCATTACCTCATAGGCAGTTTGTCCATACGTCATTTGTGTCAGTTCATCCACTGTCTTGTCTAAAAGAGGAATCCTCTCCGGCACAAACAACCCGCCGTCCCGTGAAAGCCCTCTTAATATTGCCTCCGATGCTTTGACCGGATTTCCTTCTGATCTGGTACTGTTATATAAAATTTCCATCTTCTGCTCCTTTATTCTTCCTGTCTGGATTCCATACAAAATCATTTCATATTCTACCATAAAAAGAATGTATTTACAACGGAAAGGTGCTCTAATCTTAAGTAACATTTACCTTCCGTTTGTAAAAAACTCATGTCCTCCATGTTCAAAAAGCCTTACAAGGGAATTATCAAACCATTTCATCTTTTCCGGGTCTGCCCCTTTTCTCGACGCAAAGTAGAGCGCCCCCTGGGTAAGGTCCTCCCCTTTCATTACCCTTTCCACAGCTTCTATGGTTTCCCCGTTCACCTTCACATTCCGGTAAGTGCCATTGGCGACCGGAGAAAACTGGTAGGTGCCATGTTCCTTCTGCATCACCACTTCTGTCACTGTATCTGGAAACTTACTGCTGTCCACCCGGTTTAAAACTACCCCGGCTACCAGCATCTTTCCTTCTATATCCTCAGTGCCTGCCTCTGCCTGTACAATTTTCAGCAGTGCTTCATAATCCTCCGGTGCAAGATCATACTTATAGGTCTTTTCTATTACGGCATAATCCACCACCCGCTGCCCGGATGCGGCCCTTCTGGATATGCCGCAGAACCTGTCCGCTTTCGGTTCAGCAGAATAATCCTCTGTGATCTTCACCTCAAAAGCAGGCAGGGAAGCCAGACGGTTCATCTGTGCTCCCTTTACACAAAACCATCCTGAAACCAGTATCATATTACACAAAAATAACTGCATGACAAATTTTCTATACATTTTGACGCATCCTTTCTTCATACATCTTCATGCAAATGTCTTGCCAGAATCTTTCTGCCAGAACAAATCTGCAAAATATATACAGGGTAATAAAATTTTCTTAACTTTTGTAATACTTCTTTAATATTTTATACAGTTAATGCCAAAAATATTTCTAAAAATTTCATTCAGGGGGAATTTATTTCAAATTTGTGTGATTCATGGTAAAATAAATCCATAGAATTTAAGGAGTGATCATAGATTATGGGACAAGAATTCCCCGGCGTGTTTGCGGCACAAAAAAAAGACGGGACGGTATATTACCGGGCTTCCCTGACCCATCAAAAAAAACATATCAGTCTGGGCAGTTATCCCACGGCTTTTATTGCCCACGGCGCCTATTTGGAGGGCAGCGCGCTCCTTGCGGATACCTCCCTTACCATCAGCGCCTATTCCAGCCGGCAGGTCCTGCCTTTTGGTAAGTGGGTATGTCTTATCAATTTCAGGGATAACAATATTTATTTTTCCACGCCTATTTATGTGCGGAAAAAATATTTCGAGTATTATCTTACGCCAAAGGATATCCTTAAATTTGACATTGATGACTTGTTTTATTATTCTTCCCACAAAATCATGTGCCGGGGAAGGCATTTTTTTGTTGCGGATTATGGGATGCAAATTAATATAATGAGCAGATACGGCATCAAAAACTATGCCGTCAGGGACAGGGATTACCGTTTCGTCAACGGGGACGAAATGGATTTCCGATATGAAAACATTGAAATCTTCAACAGTTACCATGGCGTTATCCGTAAAGAAACCAAAAACGGTACATTATACACTGCCAGAATACACATCAACGGTAATTATCTCATCGGAACCTACCACAGCGATGTGGAGGCCGCCATTGCCTACAATAAAGCGATCGATCTATTAAAAAAAGCCGGCGTAAGAAAAAACTTTTCTCCCAATTATCTGGAAAATTTATCGCCTTCTTCCTACGCCGACATTTATTCAAAATTACATATTTCCAAAAATATCACGGACTATTTGCGGGTGTAATCCACAAAGCTTATGGTATAGGATGCCTTACCCTCCACCCCCGTCACAATCTGTCCTGACGCATATTTCCACATCTTGAACTGATAGGGATAGTCCGGCACCGGGGACTGGTCGTTCAGCCACACGTCGTAATCTTTCAGCAGCTTATCCGGCATCAGCTCTCCTAAAAGCCAGTTCTTACTGCCGTAAAGGATGGTACGGTACCCCTCCTTTTCTATCGTTGACAGGAATGCTTCCGCAATCTGGGATTTCTTATCCTTGTCCAGAATATCAATACGTGCCTCGTCGTTTACGATATATTCCATATCAAAAGCCACCGGGTAGGTAATTCTATAGGGCACCAGATTGCTGATCACAAATTGGGCTTCCTCCACCGCCTCTTCCACGCTCACCGCCTGGGAAAAGAAGTAAACGCCTACTTCCAGCCCGGCACTCTGGGCGGCTGTGATATTTGCCACAAAATTTTCATCCAGGGAAACCACTCCGGTTTCATACCCTCTGCTTCCCAGCCTTAACATGACAAAATCTACCCCTGCATCTTTCAGGGCTTCAAAGTCCACCTGCCCACTGTCTTTGGATAAGTCCACCCCAAGCCAGGAGTTCTTTTCCCCATCCTGATAATATTCCATCTTCCCAGCAGTAATCTTTAAGTTTGTCAGGTCATAAGAATAAAGGGGAATGTTCTCGGATATTTCCAGCCATTCCTCCGTGCCGTCCCGGTAAGTAACTTTCGTGTGCTTTCCGTCCGCCGCCATTTCCTCCGGCGTCGGCTCATGGGTAGGCGTAGGACCGGGCGTCGGGGAAGGCTCCACCTCTATATCCGCATCCCTGCCACTGTACATGTCCCAAAAATCCAGATCTTCCGACCTTAGCTTATTTTCCCTGTACAATGTCTCAAAGTCTGCATCTGACTGTTCCCCGTAAGCTTCCGTCTCCACCTGTGGTGTAGGAGTCGGCGTTGCCTTCGCCTTGGCCGGGCTGGGTGTCCGCCTGCTGTCACTTACCAGCACAGCAGCAAGAACGAGCAGGATAAACACCGACACACCAATAATCGTATAAACCACCGGGGCGCCCACGCCTCTTTCATCATCATCATCAGATAAACGCATTTTATCACCACTTTCTCTTTTCAAACATTTCACTACGATATATAATAACTTTGCCGGCTGTTTTTTTGGGGGGCCATGGGCACCGCCCTAAAAAACAGTCACCGTTTATTACTATACATGAAACTCTGGCTTAATACAACTAAAATTCATTACTGGAGATTTGTCATGATGAAATTTAATATTAATTTTATAAAAAAATATGTTTCTCTTTTCCTTATTTTAAGTCTTACTGTCCTTGCCGGGTGCGGTGCGCCCTTCCGGCAGGAGCCTGTAAGCCAGACCGGATTTTACTTTGATACGGTAATTACGGTTACAGTTTATGACCATGGCAGTGAAGAGCTGCTGGCCCAGTGTATGGATCTGGCCGCCCACTATGAAAATCTCTTAAGTCCCTATATCGAAGGCAGCGATATATGGAATGTCAATCACAGTACAGGCGCTTTCGTAACGGTGGAGGAAGATACCCTAAACCTTCTTAAGACGGCACTTTCCTATGCGGAAATATCGGACGGGCTGGTGGACCCCTCCATAGGCGCCTTATCTGCACTCTGGAATTTCGGTTCGGATAACCAGCAGTTTGTTCCCGCCAAAAAGCAAATTGACGAAGCCCTTTCCCATGTAGATTACCATACGCTGGAAATCAGGGATAATCAGGTCATGTTGACTTCCCCCGGCGTTCAAATTGATTTGGGATTTATTGCCAAAGGATTTATCGGTGACAGGATAAAAGAATTTCTTACCTCAAAAGGGGTGGCGTCTGCATTAATCAATTTAGGGGGAAATGTGGTGATTCTCGGGGCCAAACCAGACGGTTCTTCCTTCCGCATCGGCATCCAGAAGCCATTTGCGCCTGCCGGAACCTGTGCTCTTACACTGGATTTGTCGGATATAAGCGCAGTATCCTCCGGGAATTATGAACGGTACTTTGAAAAGGACGACACCCTGTACCACCATATTCTCTCCACCGAAACCGGATACCCTGCCAGTTCCGGCCTCACCCAGGTGACTATCCTAAGCCCTTCCTCCGTAGACGGCGACGCCCTCTCCACCCTGTGTTATATTCTTGGATATGAAAAAGCCGTCCAACTGCTTAAAAACTACCCGGATATTGAGGCTGTTTTCATCACAGAGGACGGCCATATTCATTATGAAAATTTTCCGGGTGATTAATAAGTGGGTAAATTTACCTGTCAAAATCCGGCAGGCCTACACGTCCACCCTGACCTTCCCCGCCAGAACATTCCTGTAATCTTCCAGGTTCTTTGCAAGCAGTTCCGGCGTATCCAACCCATAAGGACATTTGCTTTTGCACTTACCGCAGTGCATACAGTCTTCGATTTTGTTCATTTTCTCCTGATTTTCTTCTGTCAGCCATCCTGCCGCCGGGGACCTTCTAAGGAGAAGGGACATTCTGGCACAGTTGTTGATTTCAATTCCAGCCGGGCAGGGCATACAGTAGCCGCATCCCCGGCAGAAGTCTCCTGCCAGCCCCTGCTTATCCCTGTCGATGATTTCCTTTATCCCACTGGTCATAACCGGAGGATTGTCAATATAGGATAAAAATTCATCCAGCTCCTTTTCCCTCTGTACGCCCCAGATGGGAAGGACATTATCAAACTGCGCAATGTGAGCATAAGCCGCACCGGAATTGGTAATAAGCCCGCCGGACAAGGCTTTCATGGCGATAAATCCCATATCCGCCTTTTTACATTCCTCCGCCAGTTCTTCTTCCTGCTTTCCTGCCAGATAACTGAAAGGGAACTGGAGGGTTTCGTACAGGCCGCTTTCCACTGCCTCCTTAGCCACATGAAGACGGTGGTTGGTAATGCCTATATGGCGGATTTTTCCTTCTTCTTTTGCTTCTTTTGCCGCCTCATACAGTCCGCTTCCGTCTCCCGGCTTTGGACAAAAAGACGGATTGTGGAACTGGTAAATATCAATATAATCTGTTTTCAGCATGGACAGGCTCGTCTCCAAATCCTTTTTCAGCCCTTCCCCTGTGGATGCTGTAGTCTTGGTGGCTATAAAGAGACTTTCCCGGATACCCCCAAAGGCAAGTCCCAGCTTATATTCACTGTCGCTGTAGCCCCTTGCGGTGTCAAAAAAGCGTATCCCCCCATCATAAGCCTTCTTTAAAAGGTATACTGCCTTTTCTTCGCTGATACGCTGGATAGGCAACGCCCCAAAACCATTTTTATTCACACATATTTCTGTACTTCCAAGTCTTACCTCTGCATGTGTATTCCTCATTTTTTACCTCCTTCGGACCAGGCGTGTTTGCAAACACGCTCTAACCATAGCAGGAGGCGTACCGACATCTACACGATTGTGCATCAAATGCGGGAGGCATAAATCTATGACGGTACAACCCTGCCAGACAATTTAGTGAGTGACAATCGACTTTCTTGGACATTTTTCCATACAGACGCCGCATCCCACACACTTGTCATAGTCAATTGTGGCATTAAAGTCTGTGATCTCCACTGCCCCGCTTGCACAGTTCTTTTTGCAGAGCTGACAACCGATACAGCCAGCCTTACAGTCCTTCATGGTCACCGGGCCTTTATCTTTAGAACTGCATGCAACTGCATATTGGGCATCATAAGGGATAAGTGTAATCAGCTTCTTGGGACAGACTTCCACACACTTTCCGCAGGCTTTGCATTTTTCCTTATCCACCACTGCCACACCGTTTTCCACGAAAATGGCATCAAAGGGGCAGGCCTGCACACAGCTTCCATATCCAAGGCACCCATAGTTACAGCTTTTCGCACCCCCGTTAGGCACGAAAGAAAGCATCCGGCAGTCTTCGATCCCGGAATAATCGTAATCAAAGGTTACTTTATCACAGTCCCCCTGACACTGTACAAAGGCTGTCATCCTTACGGATTCCTCCGCCTCCACACCCATGATCCCGGCAATCACTTTTCCTACCGGCTCTCCTCCTACCGGGCAGGCATTGACAGGGGCCTCCCCCTTTGCAATGGCGGCCGCCAGGCCGCTGCACCCCGGAAAGCCGCATCCGCCGCAGTTATTTCCGGGCAGTGCTGCCAGCACAGCTTCTTCTTTTTCATCTACTTCCACTTTAAATTTGATGGCGGCTATTCCAAGGAAAAGACCGATAAACAGACCCACGCCGCCTACAACGGCCACAGCCAGCAAAACTCCTGAAAAACTCATACTATACCTCCTTTTAAAGCAGCCCTGAGAATCCGCAGAAGGCAATCGCCATCAGACCTGCGGTCACAAGAACGATGGGCATTCCCTTAAAGGATTCGGGGATGTCATTATATTCCATCTTTTCCCTGATGCCGGCCAGAATGACAATAGAAATCGTAAAGCCTACGGCTGTCGCAAATCCATTGACTATTCCGGTCAGAATCCCATAATTTTTCTGCACATTGGTTAAGGCAACGCCAAGAACCGCGCAGTTGGTAGTGATCAGAGGAAGATATACGCCAAGAGCCTGATACAGGGATTTCATATATTTCTTAAGGAACATCTCCACAAACTGGACAAGAGCCGCTATTACCAGAATAAATACAATGGTCTGTAAATAAGTCAGGTCAAAAGGCAGCAGTATGTATTTGTAAATTGCCCCTGCCACTGCCGAAGCAAGCGTAATAACGAAGATAACAGCCGTTCCCATTCCGGCAGCAGTGCCGGTCTTTTTGGATACCCCAAGGAAGGGGCACAACCCCAGAAACTGGCTTAATACCACATTACTTACCAGAGAGGATGAAATTAAGATAATCAGTAATTCTTTAATCATTGCTCTTTTCCTCCTTTCGGCTTTGGGCCGTTTCATCGATCATCCGCCTGCTGCACCCGGACTCCCCGCAGTTCATGCAGTCAGAATTGCAGCCCGACTGGATTTTTGACATATCCTTTCCTTTCTTTTCCCCGGCAATTTTTACCTTATTCTGTATTGCAGTCAGTCCGGCAAGCACAAAGAAAGCGCCCGGCGCAAGGACGAAAATACTGCACGGCACATAGCTTTCCGGCATAACCATGACTCCAAACAGTTCACCGGCGCCGATCAATTCCCTGACCGCACCTATAATGGTAAGGGCACAGGTAAATCCAAGCCCCATTCCCACACCGTCAAATAAGGATGAGAGCACGCCGTTTTTGGAAGCATAAGCCTCTGCACGGCCTAAAATAATACAGTTAACAACAATCAAAGGAATATAAAGCCCAAGGGCGCTGTACAAAAAAGGAATGAACGCCTTAAGCAGAAGTTCCACTACCGTCACGAAAGACGCAATAATTACAATAAATGCAGGAATCCTTACCTTATCCGGTATGATTTTCCTAAGCATGGATATAAACATATTACTTAGGGCAAGCACAACCATGGTGGTAAGCCCCATTCCCAGCCCGTTGATTGCTGATGTGGTTACGGCAAGCGTAGGGCACATGCCAAGCATCAGCACAAAGGTGGGATTTTCTTTAATCAGTCCGTTTATGAGACGTTCGGATACACTATTTGGCTTCATTGCTGCCACCTCCTAACCAGTTCTGGAAATAGTAAAGTCCGCCGTTGACTGCGGTTGTCACTGCGCTGGTCGTTATCGTTGCCCCGCTTATGGCATCTATCTGGTCTTCAGAAACTGCCCCTGTCTTAGTGTAGGTAAAGGCTGGAACGTTTTTGTCTGCAAACTGTGGTTTCAGCACTGCTTCCGCTTTCATGCCAAGCCCCGCTGTTTCCGAGATGCTTAAAATGGATATCCCGTTTAATCCGCCGTCATTACCTATTCCCATAGTAAAGGTAATGTCCCCGCCGTATCCCTCATGGCTGGTAACCGTAAGCACATAGCCCATATGGGCGCCGTCCTTGTCAAGGGCAGAGAGTACATTTTCAATGGTAACGCCTGCAAATCCGGCCTGTGCCCATTCCGGTGTATCCGACTTTGGCAGAGCATCATCCAGCATTTCAAATTCAGAAGCTTCCGGGAAAACCTCCGCATAGGCTTCCTTTGCCGCCTTTTCTTCTGCCAGGGCAATAGGCTCTTTGGTAATCTGATAAACGAACCCTAAAACCAGCCCCGCAAACAGGGTGATCACCAAAAGGATGGCGGCATCTTTCATCATATTTTTCATGCTCTTTCCCCTCCTTTTCCAAATGCTTTCGGCATGGTGATTTTTTCAATCAGAGGTACCAGTAGATTTCCTAAAATAATCGCATAGGAAACGCCTTCCGCTGAAGGGCCGAATATTCTGAATATCCCTGTCAGAAGGCCCAGTACCACGCCGTACAGATACTGTCCCTTCTTCGTAACCGGTCTGGTGACATAATCCGTAGCCATAAAGAAAGCACCAAGCATCAGCCCGCCGCCTGCAAGCTGCGCGCTGATATAAGCCGGGTCAAAGCCATGCCCTCCGAAGAGTATGACAAACACGACGAATGTCAATATGTAACTTCCGGGGATCTTAAGGTCGATCACTCCCAGAAGGATCAGCAGGCATGCGCCAATCACAATGGCGATCATGGATGTCTCCCCGATGGTTCCTCCGGTCTTTCCAATCACCATATCCAGAATATTTACGCTCTCTCCCGCTTTTAAGCTGGCAAGAGAGGTAGGCCCCGTATAAGCATCGCACTCAAAATTACACATAATGGAGGTATAGGAAATAAGCAGGAAGCACCTTGCCCCCAGCGCTGGGTTCATAAAGTTCTGTCCTAAGCCTCCAAAAAGCATTTTCACTACTAAAATAGCAAAAATACCGCCAATAACTCCAATCCACCAAGGTGCCTTCGGGGGCAGGTTGAGAGCCAGTAAAATCCCTGTCACTACCGCTGAAAAATCGCCGACCGTCACCTTTTTATGCATTCCTTTCTCATAAAGGAATTCCGTCAGAACCGTAGATGCCACGGTTACTAAAATTAAGATAAGCGCATCCAGCCCAAAGTTATATATGCCAAAGCCTGCCGCAGGAAGCAATGCGATTACCACTGCAAGCATAATGTTACTGGTAGTAACCTTTGACCTGATATGGGGATTGGATGAAACTTTCATCAAATCGCTCATGTTGTTCTTTCCTCCTATTTCAAGTTCCCCGCCGGGACTACTTTTTCTTCTTTGCAAGCTGCATTTTGCGCATGGATTTGATCACCTGCGTAAGGGGACGTTTGGCTGGGCATACGAAACTGCAGCACCCGCACTCACAGCATTCCATTCCGTCATTTTTGACAAATGCCTCTTCATCGTAATGCTCTGCATAGTCCGCCAGCTTCCGGGGAACCACCCTTCCCGGACATACCTCCACACATTTGCCGCAGTTGATACACGGCCCCGGCTCCATAGCCGACACTTCGTCCTTAGTAAGGCATAAAAGAGCTGAGGATGTCTTGGTGGTGGGCACATCCAGATCAAAAATACCGAATCCCATCATTGGTCCACCGGAGACGATCTTTACAGGGGGCACGATAAAACCTCCCGCTTCCTCTATCAGCTCATGATAATTGGTTCCTATCCTTACTTTAAAATTACGGGGATCCATAACAGCATCCCCTGTCACGGTCACGATCCTGTACATCAGCGGCCTTCCACAGATCACCGCATTATAAATGGCTATCACCGTATCCACATTATTAACCACACAGCCTGCATCCGCAGGAAGCATGGATGAGTTGATGGCCCGTCCGGTAGCCGCATAAATGAGCTGCCGCTCTGATCCCTGGGGGTACTTGGTCTTAAGAGCCTTGACCGTAATCTTATTTTCATCCCTGGTAAGCTGTTTTAACTTCTCGATGCAGTCCGGTTTATTGTCCTCCACTGCGAGAATACCCCTTGCATTCTCAAAAAGGCTTAAGGACACTTTAAGGCCCCCGATCAGCTTTTCAGGTTCCTCCAGCATTTTGCGGTAATCGGACGTAAGATACGGTTCGCATTCCGCACAGTTCACAATCACATATTCTATTTTTTCAGGTTCTTTGGGAGAAAGCTTTACTGCTGTAGGGAATCCGGCGCCTCCCATTCCCACGATTCCCGCTTCCTTAATGAGATCAATCTTTTCTTCCCTGCTTAATTCTTCAAAGGGTTTGACTTCCGGCCAGTCCACTTCCTCATATAATCCGTCATTTTCAATGACAATGCTCATTACATTGTCCCCGGTAACTACCCGTCTCGGTTCAATTGCTTTTACAGTCCCAGAGACAGTTGCATAGATTGGTGCAGACACAAATCCTCCTGCTTCTGCAATCTTCTGTCCTGTAAGCACCTTATCGCCCTTTTGGACGATTGGCTTTGCCGGCGCGCCAATGTGCTGTGACAAAGGATAAACCAGATCCCCTTTGGGCAAAACTTCTTTAATTGGTTTGTCCTTGGACAGGTCTTTGCCGTCATAAGGATGAATTCCCCCTGCAAATGTTAATTTCGCCACTTGTTCTACCTCTTTCTACATATATTGACTGTCAGTATGCCGTTGAATACTTTCCATCTCTATTAAATATACTACTTTTTTGACAAAAACACTACAGTATTTGCAAAAAATATGCTAAACTAAACAGGAAACCAGTAACCCTTCAGACAGGTCTGCCCATTTACTGCGCTGACCGTGTGGAAGAATCGTTGCTGAAAGTATCCGCTTACCGCAAAGCAGTTTAGGATGGGCGGATACCTGTAACAGGGAAGATATCTGAACTGTTACAGAAATGATACAGGAGGTAATTATGAAGACAGAAGAAATCATTCTCGGCAATTTTAGGTTGAAATATCCTTTGGAGCGTCTGGCGCCCCTTGATAAAATTTTATTTTTAGATATAGAGACCACCGGCTTCCTCTCTTCCAGTTCCATCATTTACCTGATTGGATGTGCTTTTTACTCGGAAGGTAACTGGACCATCAAGCAATGGTTTGCCCAATCCCCTGACGAAGAAGTGGAGTTGATTCGTTCTTTTCTGGCATTTGCGGCAAAGTATTCCTATCTGGTCCACTACAACGGCAATACTTTTGATCTCCCCTTTATCAAACAAAAAGCGGAAAAATACGGCATTGCCTGCAGCTTTAACGAGATGGAAGGACTTGATATTTACCGCCGCATTGCGCCTTACAAGAATTTCCTTAAACTTCCTGACTGCAAATTAAGAACCATTGAATATTTTCTTGGAATCAACCGGGAAGATATCTATAAGGGCGGGGAACTGATTGCGGTTTACAAAGAGTTCACCCAGTCCCATGACTACAGCTTATACCACGCCCTGCTTCTGCATAATTCCGATGATATGAAAGGCATGCTGGAAGTACTTCCTGTCCTATCCTACTATGACTTATTTAATTGCAGCATCAAAGCCCGCAAGGTACAGGCTAACTACTATAATGATATCCATGGTGTCCCCAGAAAAGAACTTGTACTCCAGTTAGTTTTCGCATCTCCGCTTCCGGTTTCCGTTTCCTTCATGGGAAAAGGATGTCATTTCAAAGGGGAAGGCTATGAAGGAACTCTGATCATTCCGATTTATGAGGAAGAACTAAAATATTTTTATGCCAACTACAAAGATTATTTCTATCTTCCCACAGAGGATGTTGCCCTTCACAAGTCCATCGCTTCCTTCGTGGACAAGGACTACCGGGAACAGGCCACAGCATCCAACTGCTACACAAGAAAATTTTCCAATTATCTTCCCCAGTGGAAGGTGCTTGTAGATCCGTTTTTTAAGAGAGAATACCGAAGTAAAGAGCTGTTCTTTGAACTGACAGACGATATCAAGAAAAACAGGCAGTTATTTTCCAACTACGCAAGCCATGTGCTCAATGTAATGGCTTTGCAGGACTAAAACCAGCTTCCCGGTCCAGCTTATTGCAGCAAAGACCGTCACACTTCGCAGACTGTTTTATCGTAACGACATTAAGTTTAAAAGGCATCCATACCGGATGCCTTTTCTTATACAAAATTATTAAATTATTTCTTCGGACGCTCGTAATAGAAGGAGTTCTTGCGGTCATATCCCATATCACGGTGATTGATAATCTGTTCCGTACTTCCTATAAACAGAATCCCACCGGGCGCGAGGGTCTGGTAAAATTTCCTGAACACCTCATCCTTCGCCTCCTCCGTAAAGTAAATCAATACATTACGGCAGACAATCATATGGTAATCTTTGGGATAATTGCTTTCAAGCAGATTATGCTCCTTAAATTCAACCCTTGATTTAATTTCATTGGATATCTGGTAAGAAAGCCCGATCTTCGTAAAATATTTCTTTTTGAAATCATCAGGCACAGAGGCAATACTCTTTTCGCTGTAGAGTCCTACCTTGGCTTTCGCTATCACCTGCTTATCCAAATCAGTGGCCGTAATGCGTATCATATTCAGCGGAATATGACGTGACAAAGCCATAACAAGGGAATATGGTTCATCCCCTGTGGAGCAGGCTGCGCTCCAGATTTTCAGGTTCTTCCCAAATTTACCAATAAGCTCTGGAATGATTTCCTTATCCATAAGTCTCCACTGGTCGGGATTTCTGTAAAATTCGGAAACATTTATCGTCAGATAGTTGACAAATTCCTCGAATTTTGTCTTATCAGTTTTCAAAACCTGCACATATTCTTCATAACCCTTAATTCCGTGCTTCGCAATCAGCGCATCTATCCTGCGCTTCATCTGCCGTTCTTTATAGGCGTTTAGGTCTATCTTGGTAAGCGCAAGCACGGCGCTTTTGAATTTTTCATAATCATAGGCAGCCATAACCAATCCGTCCTGACTTATTTATTTTATTCTTTAGCGGTTTCTGCTTCCGCTGCAATCACTGCGTCAATATCAACCGATACAACATCTTCATTATCGTCTGCCTTAGCAGGTGCTTCTGTCTCCGCCGATGCTTCCGGTGTAAGAAGGGCTTTGATGCTTAAGCTGATTTTCTTGTCTTCACTGTTGAAGTCAACGACCTTTGCTGTAACTTCTTCGCCCACTTTAAGCACATCCGAAGGTTTCTCGATATGCTCCTTGGATATCTGGGAAACATGAAGCAATGCATCCACCCCCGGCTCCAACTCAATAAATGCGCCAAAATCGGTCATCCTTGCAACACGTCCGGTCACTTCGCTTCCTGCAGCGTATTTGGCGTCAGCATCCTTCCAGGGATTTGCATCTTCAAACTTAAGGCTTAAAGCAATCTTGGTACCGGAAATCTCTTTGATGAAAGCTTTCACCTGATCGCCCACTTTAAATACCTTCTTGGGATTCTCAACACGGCCCCAGGACATTTCGGAAATATGAAGAAGTCCGTCTGCACCGCCGATATCGATAAATGCACCGAAATCCGTAACGTTCTTAACAACGCCTTCCACTACATCGCCTGCCTGGATGCTCTCTAAAAGCTTTCTCTGCATTTCTGCCTTTTCTGCAACAAGAAGCTGCTTGCGGTCGCCGATGTATCTTCTTCTCTTAGGATTATATTCGCTGATAACAAATTGTATTTCCTGTCCTGAGTATTTATTCAGGTCTTTCTCATATGTGTCGGAAACAAGGCTTGCAGGGATGAAAATTCTAACCTCATCCATAATGACGCTCAAACCACCCTCAAGAACCTGAGCTACTTTGGCAGTCAGCACTTCACGGCTGTTAAAGGCTTCTTCGATCCTCTTGTTGCCGCGGTCGGCAGCCAGTCTCTTGTAGGTCAGGATGACTTGTCCCTCGCCGTCGTTTACCTTAAGGACTTTAACTTCCATGGTATCGCCCGGCTTAGCTACAGTTGTCAAGTCTACATTGGGTTCGTTGGTATATTCGTTTCTCGTCAAAATACCATCAGATTTGTAACCAATGTTAAGAATGATTTCTTCAGGCTTAACATCGATGACTGTACCTTCAACTACCTCTCCTGTATGTATTGTCTTTAATGATTCTTCCAACATTTGTTCAAAAGTTAATTCGGACATAATTTTGAACCTCCTCAATAATATTGTTGGGGGTGGAAGCCCCCGCAGTAATACCCACCAGAGCAGCAGTTTTAGGCAGTTCTAAATGCAAATCTTCCAGTGTCTGTATAAAATATGTGGCTTCACACTTCTCCCGGCATATCTCATACAGCTTCCGGGTATTTGAACTGTTCTTTCCACCTATTACTATCATTACATCGACCCTGGCCGCAATGCGGCCCGTTTCAGTCTGTCGTTCTTCTGTCGCGTTACAGATAGTATTTACAACATTAACATTGTAACCTTTTTTTTGAAAAATTTCAACTAATTCTTGAAATTTGTTGTAGTTAAATGTCGTCTGGGATACAATGCACAAGGATTTGTGCCTGTCAGCGCCGGAATTTTCGGCCTCCGGGGCGGATTCTGCCACTATGGCAGGAGTGTCTGACCAGCCCATGATGCCTTCCACCTCAGGATGCCCTGGATTACCGATAATCACAATCTGCTTCCCTTCCCTGCTTTCCTTCTCCACAATATTGTGTATCCGCTTTACAAAGGGACAGGTGGCGTCAATACATTCCAGCCCGTTTCGTTCGATCAGATCATAAATCCGCCTGGGCACGCCGTGGGAACGGACCACCACTGTCCCTTCCTTAAGGGCAGAGAGTTCTTCTTCGCTCTCTATCACTTCCACGCCTTTGGAGGCCAGATCCTTTACCACTTCTTCATTGTGTATGATGGGACCGTAAGTATATATTTTTTTTCCAGCATCCAACTGCTCATAAACTTTTTCCACTGCCCGCTTCACGCCGAAGCAGAAACCTGCGCTTTTTGCCAGTATTACTTCCATATAATAAATCTCCCATTCTTATGTGATAGTATAGTACCCGGCCCCGCAGGAATAAATGCTGTGCGGCAGGAATCTGCACTATTTACATAAATCCAGAATGGCCTGCACCACTTCCCCGATCGTCATGGATGATGAGTCGATCAGCACAGCATCTGGGGCCTGCTTTAAAGGAGCGATTTCCCGGTTCATATCTTGCTGGTCCCGTTTAACGATATCTTCTTCTATCTGTTTTATATCGCAGCTTACGCCTTTGGCGGTCAGCTCGTCCCATCTTCTCTGTGCCCTCACCCGGGCGCTGGCTGTCAGATACACTTTCACATCTGCCCCAGGCAGCACGCAGGTGCCAATATCCCTTCCGTCCATCACCACATTATTTTTAGCCGCAAGCTCCTTCTGCAAAACCGTAAGCCTCTCCCTCACTTTATGGTTCTGGCTGGTAATGGAAGCCATATTTCCCACTTCCTCGGTACGTATCACTCCGTTTACATTTTCACCGTTTAAAAGTACAACCTGCTCTCCGTTCCTGTACTGAATCGTAATATCGGCTCCGGCACACGCCGATTCCACTGCCTTCCCGTCTTTCGGGTCCACATGGCTGGAAAGCAGAAAATAGGCCATGGCACGGTACATGGCTCCTGTATCTACATAAATAAACTCTTTTATTTTTGCAACCTTTTTGGCAATGGTGCTCTTACCTGCCCCTGCGGGACCGTCTATTGCTATCTGATAACTCATTTTTCTCCTCATTTCTGTCCTGTTTTCTGCACACGGGTATTGTTACTATCATAACATGAACTTTCGCCTGTGCCAAGCATCCTTAGGAAATTACCATAAAAATCATGTGCTCCTCATTCCCTTTTTTTCGCCGCATCCTCCCCGGCCAGATATCCGGTAGACCAGGCGATCTGCAGATTAAAGCCTCCGGTCACTGCATCCAGATCCAGAACCTCCCCTGCAAAGTAAAGACCGTCCATCAGTCTTGACTCCATTGTGGAGGGATCGATCTCCTTCACATGGACGCCTCCCTGGGTCACAATTGCCTCCTGAAACCCTCTGGTTCCCGTTACCGTCATGGTGAGGCGCCGGATACAGCCGCTTAAGTCATTTCGCTCCTGCCTGGTGATCTCATTGACCCTCTTTTCAGGTGAAATGCCGGATAAACGGATGATGACCGGAATCATTTTTGATGGAAGAAGTCCATCCAGTACATTTTTGAACTGGCGGTTCTTGTTTTCGTCAAAAGCCCGCAAAAGCCTTTTATCTAACTGCTCCGCAGTCAGGGCCGGCTTTAAGTCAATGGTCAGATCCGCCTGGGCGCCATAGCACTTTTTTACATAATAACTGCTTGCGCTTAAAATAAGCGGGCCGCTCACCCCAAAATGGGTAAACAGCATTTCTCCAAAGCCTTCATAAATCTTTTTCTTGTTACATTTAAGCTGAACCGATACATTTTTAAGGGAAAGTCCCTGCATCTCCATACACCAGCTTTCCTTCACGGTAAAGGGAACCAGCGCGGGCTTCAATTCCTTCACGGTATGCCCTGCATTTTCCGCAAAAAGATAACCGTCTCCTGTCGATCCTGTTGCGGCGTAAGATTTCCCTCCGGTTGCAATGATCACGGCATCCGCCTTTAGCCTTGTGCCGTCTGACAATTCCACCCCGGTCACATATTTCTTTCCAGCCCCAGGGCCTTCCTCCTGCCAAAGATCCGCCATGCCCCGGGTCAGAACTTTTTTCACACGGGTATGGAGCCATACCTTCACGCCCTCTTTCTCCATCTGGCGGTTCAGCGCCGCAATCACGTCGGAAGAATGGTCTGATACCGGAAACACTCTCCCGCCCCGTTCCTCTTTTAACCTGCAGCCCGCCTTTTCAAAAAAATCCATGATGCCCCGGTTATCCATATTAAAAAAGGCGCTGTACAGGAACTTTGGGTTACTGATGATGTGTTCAAAAAATTCTTCCTGTCCACAGGTGTTTGTCAGATTACATCTTCCCTTTCCTGTGATAAAAACCTTTTTTCCTGTTTTTTCATTCTGTTCCAGCAGGGTGACAGCCGCCCCCGCTCTGGCCGCGCCCACAGCCGCCATCATTCCCGCCGCGCCGCCGCCTACAACAATAATATGTCTCATATTTACCCCCATACTGCCACAGCCTGCAATTTTGCGGCGCGCTTTACTCTTTTTTTACCAATGGATAATTCAGCATAGGCTCCTCGTCGATAAAATTGATTTCATCATTAAGATAGACCTGATAATTGTTCCACACATCCTCAAGCATCTCCAGATTCCGCTTCACTTCCTCAGGCTGCTTCAGGCACAGGGCCACCACAAGCGCATTGATAACGCTAAGAGGCGCCACAAGCGAATCTACAATTGAAACCATATCGCTTCTTGCAAGAAGATTGCAGGCAGAATACAGATTCATGGGGGAATGGATGCTGTCTGTTATGGTGATCACTTTTGCATTCCTGTCATTGGCAAATTCCATGGCCTTTAAAGTACGCATGGAATACCTGGGAAAGCTTATGCCGATAATGGCGTCTCTGTTGTCGATCCGTATCATCTGCTCAAACATCTCCGTGACGCTTGTTGTTTTGACCAGAACAATGTTTCCCCGAATCATGTTCAGATAAAAGTGCAGGAAATCCGCCAGTGGTTCACAGCTCCTTACCCCTACAAGATAAACTGTTTTTGCCTCCAGAATAATGTCCACCGCCGCTTCAAAGGCCGCTGCATCCAGACTCACAATAGTATCCTTTATTTTTTCTATATCTGCATTTAAGACTGCGTGCAGTACTTCTGCCTGGGAACTTTTCCCGTATCTGGCTCCAATTTTCTGTACGGAATTCAATTTATTCTGCACCCATTCTTCCAGGGATTTCTGAAAATCCGGGTATCCCTCATAGCCCAGGGCCGACGCAAAACGCACCACGGTAGACTCGCTGACTCCCACAGTCTCCCCAAGCTTTGCCGCCGTCATGAACACCGCCTGCTCATAATGGTCGGATATGTAGGCTGCAACCGCCTTATGTCCCTTACTCATCCGCATATATTTATCATTCATTCTGGTGATAATATCATGCTCCTGTTTTTCCATTTGTCTTCCTCTCCGTTCTTCCGTATCACAGGTATCATTTATTTAAATGAATCATAAGCCGCCATCAGGGCCTGCACGGTTTCATCTTCTGACAATTCATAATCCCCTGTAAGACACATGCACGCTGCTCCATGAATAAATATCCACATTTTCATAAAAACATTCCCGGCATCCCGGCATCCCTGGGAAAGGGCTGCCTGCACTTCCCTGCTGACACAGCCGCCGCTGCCATCAATGATATCATACAGGCTCCTGCCAAATCTCTCCGGGGATAAAAAAAGAAACTCAAATACTTTCTTATGTTCCCCTGCAAATTTAATATATGCCTGTCCCAGGTTTACAAAAGGAGGCGCCGCCTGTTCCGGGAAATCACTGTAATAATCCTGAAAAAAATCACATGCCCGGCCAAACAATTCTTCCGACACTTCTTCCATGTTCCTGTAAATGCGGAAAATAGGCTGGGTGGAACAGTTGGCCCTTGCCGCCAGCTTCCTTGCCGTAACCTGTCCGATTCCCTCTTCCCGCAAGATTGAAAATGCCGCCTGTATAAGCGCGTCCCTGCTAATTGTCTCTTTTTTTGCCATTTTCTTATCCCTTCATAATATAACACCCGTTATTATCCTACAATGAATTCCTTACCGTGTCAACATAATATTAAGGCTGTCAGACGCTGCTACACTTTAGATTCGTTGGAACAAACGCTGCCACGCTCCGCGAGACAGCTTATCGTAAAGAAATCGCCTCCGCCCGAAAAATGGGTGGAGACGACTCATTACGCCTGCACATTCATTATGTAATTTTCCAAATCTCTCAAAAACTGGTTCCAGGCTTCCTCATTTTCCACATAGTACAGGGGGCATTTCTTCCCGCCCTCATCATAATGTCTCATCATATCTTCCGGCGCCAGGCCATATTCATTCAACAGCCATGCGCAAAGCCGTATCAGCGACTGGTAGGTGGCATCCGTAAATTTACCGTCATCCGTCAGATAACAGCACTCGATGGAAACAGAATCATAGTTCCGCTTCATCACCGCATACCCGATCTCATTGAGCGGAATGCACTGTATAATTTCCCCGTCATATCCTATGACGAAGTGTGCGCTGGCCGATGTCTCACCTGTAATGCCTAAATTTTCAAAATAGCTTCTGTTCTGGGCAGCGCTTGTACCCGGATTTGCCGTATAATGGACAAATATATTATTGACCTGTTCTAACGGTTCTCCCGGCCTTGAATACTCATTGACCGTCAGGAAATCCTCTGTTATGACAGGCTTTGATTTCTCATTTGCTGCAATTACCTCTTCCCTCTGAACGCTGGTGGTATGATTGACCACCGGCTGCGGTTCTTTCTCTTTCATGGTATGTGTAAGCAATTTATATAATAAAAAAACAGAGCCGACAATCAATGTTGCCATAAAAAACATAGTTCCCATCCGGGCCGCCACTCTTTTGCGCCGCCTTCTCCTGCGCCTTGCCGCCTTTTCCCTTTCTGCCTCCGGATCTGCAGGCCGCGGTCTTCTTTTGGCATTTCCCCGTTGGGGGGCGGAAGTTCCCGGCCTTGTCCTTCTCCGTACCGGCTCCTCCGGCGGCATGGGCGCCGCAGTCCTGGAACGTCTTCTTGGCGATGCCGGCGCATCTGCCAACATAGGTGTCACGCTTCTGGAACGTTTCCCTGGCGGTGCCGGCGCATCTGCCAACATAGGTGTCACGCTTCTGGGGCGTCTCCCTGGCGGTGCCGGCCCATCTGCCAGCATGGGTGTCACGCTTCTGGGGCGTCTCCCTGGCGGTGCCGACTCATCTGCCGCCAGCATGGGTGTCACGCTTCTGGGGCGTCTTCTCTCCGGTACTTGCTCCTCCGGCCCCGCCCTTCTGCGCACCTGCATCTCCAATTCCGGTTCTTTTACTCTCCTGTCCGGAGTCCGGGCTTCTATCCTTTGCCTTCTTCCTTCCGGCCCCGGCCGCCTTTGGCCTTTCATGTCTATCATCACAGACGTCCCGCCGCGGCTCCTTCTTGGGGACACAGCCCCTGGCATTCTCCCTGCAGTTGAACCGTTGCTGGCGCGGGGTATTTCATTTTCCTCTTCTTTTGATATATCTATAAATTCCAGTTCCGTTCCCATCTTCTCATCCTTTGCATGCAGTACAATATGCATTGACGGATTTTAGTATAACAAACAGATATATTAATTTTTTTAAAAGAATATAAATAATTTCTTAATCTTTTCTCGCACGCTTCCTGTCATTCTTGTCCTGATATAATTCCACATTTGCTATCCCCTGGACAAACTTGGAAAACTGGCTGTAACCGAAATCCTTCACATTAAAATTGTTGTACTTATTGTATACACGATTACTCAGCTCGCTGATTCCAATCCCTTTCTTCCCTGATTTCTCAATGATTTCCTTTACATAATTCCTAATTTCTTCCTGGGACTGTTCATTGTCCTTCAAATATATGGTAATAACATTCTGACGCTTTTCTAAAAGAAACAGTCCGGCATCCTCCACAAATTTTGACAAAAGACTGTAGCCGTAATTTCTCACGTCAAAGTCTGGATACATATTGACGAGACGGTTGCCCACTGCTGCAAGTTCCACGCTCTTGCCTTTGTTTTCATTTTCATTGATAATATTCGTGATTGCATTATAAATCACATCTCTGCTGATGGTATTATCTTTACCGCTCTTTTCCTCTGTTTCTTCATCCTGATTGCCGATATTTTCCAAATTTACAAACCTTGTACAGGCCACACGGAACGATCTGGGCGTCTTTTCCTCCCCCATTCCTATTACTTCCATGCCCGACTCCCGCAATCTGCTTGCAAGACGCGTAAAGTCACTGTCGCTTGACACAATGCAGAAGCCGTCCACATTCCCCGTATAAAGAATATCCATTGCATCAATAATCAGTGTGGAATCTGTGGCATTTTTGCCTACTGTATTACTGAACTGCTGCACGGGAATGACGGAATTTTCCAAGAGCTCTCCCTTCCACTTGTTCGCCTGGGTGCTGGTCCAGTCCCCGTAAATTCTTTTGTAGGTGGTAATTCCGTAAGTGGAAAGTTCCTCCAGAATATCACCGATATATTTTGCCGAAATATTATCTGCATCTATGAGCAGGGCAAAACGTTTATTCTCCATGCTTTCCCTCCTAAAAATCCCCCATACATAAACAGTATGGGGGATAAAATCAACGGCTGCCGTTCACATAATTATACAGGATAAGCTGCATTCTTAGTATCAGCCTGTGACATATCAACTTTCTCCTGCTGTGCCTGACGATATTTAAAGAAGTCAGTTGCCACCTGCGGGAACAATGCGTAGGACAATACGTCCTCATCCTGCTGTTTCCATTCTTTCATTTCAGCTTCCAGCTTATCCATCTCATTTTCGATCAAATCAGCAGGACGGCAGGTAATTCTCTTTTCACCGGGAATAACCTTGTCAATGATTTCCTGGCTCATAGGCTTAACAGTCTGGCCGTACTCACCACGCAGAACTGCCTTGGTTTCCTTAGTAGCCATCTTGTATCTCTCGCCCATAAGTACGTTAAATACAGCCTGTGTACCCACAATCTGTGAAGAAGGCGTAACTAACGGAGGCTCGCCTAAGTCTTTTCTTACCTGCGGAATTTCCTTAAGCACATCATAGTACTTATCTTCCGCATTCTGTTCCTTCAACTGGCTTACCATGTTGGAAAGCATACCGCCGGGTACCTGGTATAACAGAGTCTTAATATCAACGCCCATAACCTTGGGATTCAGCAGGCCGTCTGCCAGGCACTTATCTCTGTAAGGTCTGAAGTAATCAGCGATTTCAGAAAGAATACTCTGGTCATAACCTGTGTCATAAGGGGTTCCCTTAAAGGTTTCAACCATAACCTCTGTAGCAGGCTGTGAAGTACCCATGGCAAAAGGTGAAATTGCGCAGTCGATTACATCAACTCCCGCTTCCACTGCCTTAAGGTAAGTCATGCTTGCAACGCCGGATGTATAGTGGGTGTGAAGCTGGATAGGAAGCTTGGTAGCCGACTTCATTGCTGCAATCATTTCAGCAGCTTTATAAGGAACCAGAAGCCCTGCCATATCCTTGATACAGATAGAATCAGCCCCCATCTCCTCAATCTTCTTCGCCATATCCATCCAGTAATCCATGGTATAAGCGTCGCCTAATGTATAGGAAAGCGCAACCTGTGCATGGCCCCTGCCTTCCTGTGCTTTTACCTTATTGGTAGCATTAACTGCTTCCTGTAAATTCCTAAGGTCATTCAGACAGTCGAAAATACGGATAATATCAATGCCGTTTGCAATAGACTTCTCAACAAAGCTGTCTACCACGTCGTCCGCATAAGGTCTGTAACCTAAGATATTCTGTCCTCTGAAAAGCATCTGTAATTTCGTGTTCTTAAATCCATCCCTTAATTTCCTAAGTCTCTCCCAGGGATCTTCCTTCAGGAAACGGAGAGAAGCGTCAAATGTTGCACCACCCCAGCACTCTACTGCGTGATAACCAACTTTATCCATCTTATCAACGATTGGAAGCATCATTTCGGTAGGCATTCTTGTCGCAATCAGAGACTGATGTGCATCACGAAGAACCGTTTCCATAATTCCAACCGGCTTTTTAGCCTGTTCTGCCATTACTATTTCCTCCTTATCTATTAATCCACTCAAATCTTAACTCATCAATATGAGACATAACGCTTCCCTGGCGGCATCTTCATACGCCTTAGAAGCACTTTTCATGTTCTTCCCATGCTTAGAACACTCCAAACACTGCCATAAAGGTACCTGCCGCTACTGCCGTACCGATAACGCCTGCCACGTTGGGTCCCATTGCATGCATCAGCAGGAAGTTGGTAGGATCTGCTTCTGCACCCACTTTCTGGGATACTCTGGCTGCCATGGGTACTGCGGACACGCCGGCTGAACCAATAAGGGGATTCACCTTGCCCTTTGTCGCTATACACATCAGTTTGCCAAAAAGAACACCGGCTGCCGTACCAAATGCGAAAGCACCAAGACCAAGAACTACTATTTTAATGGTATCCCAGTTTAAGAATGCCTCTGCGCTTGTAGTTGCGCCTACAGAGGTTCCCAGCAGGATAACAACGATGTACATAAGTGCGTTGGAAGCCGTATCTGTCAACTGTCTTACCACGCCGGATTCCCGGAACAGATTACCAAGCATCAGCATACCTACAAGAGGCGCTGTGGTAGGAAGGATCAGACATACAACGATTGTAACAATGATAGGGAAAAGAATTTTCTCAAGCTTGGATACAGGACGAAGCTGTCCCATCTTGATTTTTCTTTCCTTCTCAGTAGTAAGAAGTTTCATAATAGGCGGCTGGATAATCGGCACCAGTGACATATAGGAATATGCCGCTACCGCAATAGGTCCCAGCAATGCAGTCTGTCCCAGCTTTCCCGCGAGGAAAATGGAAGTAGGGCCGTCTGCGCCGCCGATGATGGAGATTGCTGCCGCTGCCTTATCGTTAAAGCCAAAGGCAATAGCTCCGAAATATGCCATGAAAATACCAAACTGTGCCGATGCGCCCAGCAGGAAACTCTTGGGGTTGGCAATCAGGGGACCAAAGTCCGTCATGGCGCCTACCCCCATAAAAATCAGGGACGGCAGTATTGCCCACTCATCCAACAGATAAAAATAATACAGCAGGCCGCCTGTTCCGTTTGCGGAATCTTCAATACTTATCATGATGTCAGGATAAATATTGACCAGCAGCATACCAAATGCGATCGGTGTCAAAAGCAATGGTTCAAAGCCTTTGGCAATCGCAAGATAAAGAAATACACATGCAACCAGAATCATCGCATAATTTCCAATTTCCAGATTGAAAAATGCTGTCTGATGAACCAGATTGGACAGTGTAGTTACGATATAATCCATTTCTTTTACCTCCTGTTGTTATTTTGACGAAAACTACCCGGAAAAGATACGCTTTCATCCACCGGATATGCGGAAGAAATGAATCCGCATCATTTCCGCCGTATTAGTTGAGGGTTGCCAGTAAAGCGCCTGCCTCTACTGCATCGCCAACAGCTACATCAATGCTTGCCACAGTACCATCCTGGGGCGCTACAACAGGGATTTCCATCTTCATTGCTTCCACAATAACTACCGCATCGCCTCTCTTAACTGCCTGCCCAACTTTTGCTTCAATCTTAAATACCTTACCTGCTGCACCGGCTTCAACTTTGATGCTTCCTGCACCGCCGGATGCCTTGGAGGCTGCGGGCGCTGCTTTAGGAGCAGCTTTCGGTGCTGCCTTGGGAGCTGCGGGTGCAGGTGCGCCTGTGGATGCACCTTCTTCTACTACTACATCATATACGTTGCCATTTACGGTAATTGTATAATTTTTCATTACTAATTCCTCCTGTGATCTTCACTTATCAATATTTAACTTAACCGCGCTGCCATTTATTTCCGGCACGTCTGATACTTCTTACTACGAATCCGTCTGTAGAAGACGCGCCCTGGCTGGCTGCAATTGCTGCCGCGATAACCGCTACAAGTTCGCAGTCATCGGAAAGTTCTTCATTTTCAACGATCTGGGCAGGCACATTTTCTACCGGTTCTTCCTTCCTGGCCTGGGGCGCAGGTTTCTTGGTAAATTTTGCCTGGATTGCGGGTATAAAACCAAAGCAGCTGATAATAAGGCTGATTAATATAAGGACGATAAATACGGTTCCCATGCCAAGGAGTGTATTTAAAGCCGCCTTTTCCATCTTTTCGCCGAATGTATACTCTACATTGGTGGAGATCCCAGTGATTGCCTTATTGTCAATAACGATTTCCACAATGGCCTCACGCACAGAGCCTTTTACCCTGACATCAATTACACCGTCCTTTTCACCTATCTCAACTGTGGTGCTGATAATTTCTACATAATCACCCATATCTTCAGCAGCAGCCTCCCAGCTCTCGATAGCGCTGAGTGTGGCTGGGTCAGCCACCTGGTCTTTTATTCCCATAACTACATACTGGTTAACGGTTTCTACAATCTGCGCTCCAAGTTCCTCCGCCTCTGTCTCTGACATGAAGGGCGTTACTTCCTCCTTGCTGCCGCATGCTGTCAAACCGAACATACAGGTAATCATACCTAATACTAATAACCATTTTTTCATATTAAGTATCATCCTTTCTAGACTGTACCATGTTTCTTTGCAGGACGTTCTTCCCTCTTGGAAAGCAGCATCTCAAAAGCACCGATCACATACTTTCTTGTATCAGCAGGCTCGATGATCTGATCAACATATCCTCTCTTTGCCGCACCTACAGCGCTGGTCTGCAATGCCGCATATTCTTTTGCACAGGCGTCGATTGCCTCTGCCCCCTGGCCGTCGCAGATGATCTTTGCTGCCAGTTTCGCATCCATGGTTCCAATCTGAGCATCCGGCCACGCCATGGTGATGTCTGCACCGATTGCTTTGGAATTCATGGTAACATAAGCGCTGCCAAAAGCCTGTCCGATCACAACATTTACCTTGGGTACGGTAGCGTCTGCAAAAGCATATGTAAGCTTTGCAGCAGCTTTTGCGATCTTCTTTTCCGCACATTTGTCAGCCTTGAATCCTTTTACATTGGTAAGGGAAAGTACAGGGATATTGAAAGCATCACAGAAGCTGATGAAATCTGCCGCCTTCTCGCATCCTGCAGGTGTTAAGACTGCATCGAACTTTTCTGCAATCTTGCCGTCTTCCCCGTAAACTTCGCTGCGGTTTGCAACAGCCCCTACGGTTACGCCGTTTAATTTAATGAAGGCTGTTATCATTTCCTTTGCATAGCCGGCTTTCAGTTCAAATACATCGCCGCCGTCTGCGATCTGGGACAAGGCAATGGATGTATCTCCCACACAGCCCTCGATTCCGTCGCAGGTACGGTTCAGTTCATCCATGCATTCCTCATATGCCATATCGTCTTCATTGTTTGCCGGAAGCATGCACACCAGATCCCTTATCTGTGCAAGGACGGACGCTTCATCTGCCACCACGTCAACAATGCCTGCCTCTTTACTCTGGAAATCAGCCGCAGAAGTGTCACATCTGCTGATTTCATTTCCATCCAGCGCATTGGGCGCATTTACAAACAGTTTTGCTTTCTTTTCTTCCATAAATGTGAAATCTGTCAGCGTGGGAATCAGGGCAAGACCGCCGCCGCAGCTGCCAAAAATGGCTGTGATCTGCGGGATGACCCCAGAACTTAACACCTGTTTTTTGTAGATTTCACCAAATCCGTTCAGAGCATCTGCAGCTTCCTGTAATCTAAGTCCGGCAGATTCAATCAGCCCGATTACGGGTGCTCCCATTTTCAGTGCCAGATCATAGAGGTTTGCAATTTTCTTTGCATGCATCTCGCCAACGCTCCCGCCTAATACGGACGCATCCTGGCTGTATACATACACAAGATTACCGCCTATGACTCCATAGCCGGTGATAACACCGTCCGAAGGAGTTTGGGTCTGTTTCAGATTAAAATCAGTGCTTCTTGCTGTTACCTGCGCACCAATTTCAACGAAACTGTTTTCATCGAGTAAAGCAGCTATTCTTTGACTCGCCTGTGAAGTAGTACTCATTTTTCAGCCCTCCATTTTATATTAAAAAAATAATAACTTTATTCACAGGGACACAAGTATCCCCATAATTTGTCTATAGCAGTATACCACAAATGTCAGAAATCGCATAGAGCAAAGTTATCTAAATTTACAATTTTTTTACATACTGTTTTGCACATATGTTAGCATTTTCCCAGATTTTCATAAAATATCGGCTGGTTTATCCGTTCCGGTATATCCTCCAGCCCCAGATTATAGAACAGCATCAGCTTGGCATAAGCCGCTTCCGGAGATATATTCTCCATGGGAATGGCTCCCGCCTCCATCATTTCCCCGGCAGTCACATAATTCCTGCCCCGGGCATCTTTGCAGGAGGCCATATAAACCGGGATACCTCCCCGGCGGCAGCGCTTCACAAAATTGACAGCGCTGTACCTCTGCCCCTGTGTGCAGGCAGTAGCCGAATGATAAAGGTAATGAAGTACCGCCCCGGGCTTACCGCTTAGATCCACTGTATCATAATCAAGCCCCGGATATGGCCGGATCATGAGCACCTGTTTTTCAAACCGGGGGCAAATGTCAGCGATCCGCTTCTTTTCTTTCATTATATGCGGAAGGGAGGGATTTATCCGGGCATTATTCCAGTGAAAGGTTCCCTTTTCCATTCTGCCGAATACCGGTCCGCCAAAACTGCCGAACTGATCCAGATAAGCATCCGCTTCGGTTATTCTGGAAGCCAGATACACATTGTTTTCCCCTTTGTTATTCTGATATACAGTAAACACCCCTTTTAAAAGGCGGGTGCCTATAAGCTCCACCGCACTTCTGAAATTCACAAGACCGTTGCTGCCCTCCTCCCCTAAAGGATAGTTGGAGGCTGTCAGCACAACCGGCACCGGCACATGGGCCAGCAGCATCCCAAGAAGGGCAGAGGTATAAGTGAGAGTATCTGACCCGTGAGCCAGAATGACCCCTTCGTATTTTTCATAGGCAATGTTCCATAAAAATCCGCCAAGCTTCTCCCACATCTGCGGACTCATATTTTCACTTAATATGGAAAAAGGCTGTACCACCTGAAAATGTTCCTTCTGCCCATAGGTTTCCCTATAAAGCTCTATCAAAGTATAAGCAGATGTATCGTTTACATCCACCCACTGCCCCCTGATGCGGCTCCCTATGGTTCCTCCTGTCAAAACTACCAGTATATCTTTCATAACACACTCCTGTCCTAACTTTCTTCGTCTGCCGGTCCTGAAAACTGATTTCCCTGGTCTGTGGCATATTTCCCTGTTTTTCCCACATATACATAAGAGAAGCCATTTATCTGGAACTGTATATGAAACACACAAATAAATTACTTTCCCTGTCTATGGGTCTGATCCTTACTCTTATATCTCTTTTTGCTTTCCCTGCCTTTCCTGCCTGCGCCGAAGAAGACGCGGAAGCCAGTTTAAAACTCTACGCCCAGTCAGCCGTACTGATGGATGCAGACTCCGGGCGCATTCTGTATGAAAAAGACGGCCACAGGATTATGTCCATGGCAAGCACAACTAAAATCATGACCTGTATCCTTGCCCTGGAATACGGCAGTCTGGAGGATTACGCCGAAGCATCCTCTTATGCATCCAGTATGCCCAAAGTTAAGCTCTATGTCAAACCCGGTGAATATTATAAGCTGGAAGATCTTCTCTATTCTCTGATGCTGGAATCCCACAACGATGCCGCTGTGGTCATCGCGGAACATATTGCCGGAAGCACGGAAAAATTTGCAGATATGATGAACCAGAAAGCCCGTGACCTTGGGTGCTTTGATACTTTCTTTATCACCCCAAACGGACTTGATGCCACTGCCACGGCGTCAGACGGGACGGTAAAGGCCCACTCCACAACAGCTGCGGATTTAGCTAAGATTATGTCTTACTGCATCATGGATTCCCCGAAACGGGAAGAATTTTTAAAAATCACCCGCACCTCTTCCTATTCCTTCGGAAACTATCAGAAAAAAGACGGGGAATTCCTTCCTGACGGACGCACGTTCCAGTGCAGCAACCACAATGCCTTTCTTTCCATGATGGATGGCGCTCTTTCAGGCAAAACCGGATTCACGGGCACTGCCGGCTACTGTTACGTGGGATCCCTAAGGCGGGATAACCGTACCTATGTGGTGGCTCTTTTAGCCTGCGGATGGCCCAATAACAAGACTTATAAGTGGAGCGACACAAAAGTCCTTATGGACTACGGACTGGAAAATTTCGAATACCACAGGATCTCGGAAGCCGCCGTGGATGAGGACACCTTCTCTCCCCTGCCGGTTTTAAACGGTCAGACCGACAAACTGGGACAGCGTGCCTTTACAGAAGTAAAAGTAGAAAAACATTTTCCTGAAAACGAAAGCGGCAGTGAAGATGCCTCCCTCTACGAGGAGGAAGGACTGCTTTTAAAAAAAGGCGAAGAGATTCAGGCCGATTACAAACTGCCCTCCCAGCTCACCGCCCCGGTCAGCGCAGGGACACAGATTGGGACCATTAAGTACCTTGCCGGAGGGGAAGTCTGCCGGATAGAATATCTTGTTGCTGCAAAAGATATTCCTGCCATAGACTTTTCCTGGTGCCTGAAACAGATCATAGCGGGCTACAGTCTTTAGAACGCGTTGAAAACTGCTCTAAATGTCAAGCTGTACGCTGGCTTCCTGTTCCGCCTGTATTTTAAATTCCTCTATCTGGACAGCCGATAATTCCGGCAGTTCTTCCAGGGATTTCACTCCGAAACTCCTTAGAAATTCCTCTGTGGTTCCAAAAAGAAGGGGGCGCCCCGGGGCGTCCATCCTTCCCACCTCGGCAATCAGTCCGAACTCCACCAGCCTGTTCACCGCATGGTCACAGCTCACCCCTCTGATTTTCTCGATTTCAGCCCTTGTGATAGGCTGCTTGTAAGCGACAATGGAAAGGGTCTCAAGGAGGGTATCCGTAAGCACATATTTCCGGGGAGTCTTGGCGATTTTTATGAGGTACTCATACATGTCCGCTTTCGTGCACATCTGAAAGGAATCCTCCAGCTCCATTAACGTTATGCCGCACTGCCTGCCGTCATATTCTTCTTTCAATTCCATAAGCAGCTTCCTGGTAGCCTTCTTATCCTCCCCGATGACCGATGCGAGCCTGTCCGTCTCCACCGATTCCCCCATGGTAAAAAGAACCGCCTCCAGGATAGCTTTCTCTTTCTGCCTGTCCAAATCCTTCCGCCTCCTACATCACGTTAGAAGTGATCATGATATCTTCAAAAGTATCTTCCTGTGCAATGAAAATCTTCCCCAGCTTCATCAATTCAAGCACCACCAGGAAAGTGACGATGATCTCCATCTTGCTTCTCTGCTTTTCCAGCAGTTCACGGAAGCTGAAATTCTTATGGGTCTGGACATATTCTTCCACGTAAAGGGTTTTGATATCCATATCCACTTCATCCTTTTCGATCTTCCCAAAGGTGCTTCTGACAGGGTCGATTTTATCCTCCTGTCTTCTCATGACCATCTTAAACAACTGGTTGAGTTTTGTAAGGTCTGCATCCCCCAAAAGGGTTTCCATATCCACCGGAGGTTTATAGTCTTCGATTTCTTTAGGAAGGGTTCTGTCTTTAAACAAAGTCCTGGCGGCATCCACCTGCCTGTCCTTTAGTTCGTAAGACATATATTTATACATTTTGTATTCCAACAGCTTCTGAACCAGTTCCGCCCTTGGGTCTTCCTCCTCCCCTTCTTCATTTATCTCTTTGGGGAGAAGCATTTTGCATTTGATATCCAGTAGGGTGGCCGCCATAACCAGAAACTCGCTCATAACATTCATGTCCTCTGTTTCCATTGCCTTTATATATTCCAGATACTGGGCAGTGATCTCCACAATAGGAATATCATAAATATCCACCTTGTTCTTCTCAATCAAGTGCAGAAGAAGGTCAAGAGGGCCTTCAAAAGCCTGCAATTTCACCGATATTGCCATGTTTTCCGACTCCTCTAGCTGCAAATCGCCACAGTTGCACTTGTACCAAGCCTGTCTGCCCCGGCCTGCACCATGGCCATAGCCGTTTCCTTATCCCGGATACCCCCGGAAGCTTTCACGCCCATTTGGGGGCCTACCGTCTCCCGCATCAGCCTTACGTCCTCCGCCATAGCGCCTCCTGTGGAAAATCCCGTAGAGGTCTTCACAAAATCCGCCCCTGCTTCCTTTGCCAGTTCACAGGCTTTTATTTTTTCTTCCCGGGTAAGAAGACAGGTTTCTATGATTACTTTAAGACATGCGTCTTTGGATGCCTTCCTTACCCCTTTGATATCTTCTAAAACAGTCTCATACTGTCCGTCCTTAAGGGCGCCCACATTGATAACCATATCGATCTCGTCGGCCCCGTCCCTTATAGCCGCCTCTGTCTCTGCCGCTTTCGCCAGGGGGGACATCTGTCCTAAGGGAAACCCTACCACTGTGCAGACCTTTACCCCGGATCCGGCAAGCTGCCCGGCCACATAGGAAGTGTAAAAACCGTTGACGCACACTGACATGAAGCCGTACTCCTTTGCTTCGCTGCAGACCTTCTTCACCGCTTCCCTGTCAGCATCCGCCTTTAATATCGTATGATCAAATAATTTTGCATCCATCTTTTTCTCCATGCTTTCATTCCCTAAAGCCGCACCCTTCGGTACAGCCTGTTCACCTTATACGTTCCAATTAATTTCATTGATCAGTCTCATTTATGCCAACAAGGATTTTAACATGTATCATGGGAGGACGTCAACTTTTAAATAAGTTCCTGTCCCAATGCAGCTTTTACAGAATCCTTAGTGATACAGATCAATTACCACCAGCTCCCCGGGATTAAAAATCCTTATCGGAAGGGTATGCGTCCCCAGCCCTCTTCCCAAAATCATAGCCGCATTCCCCTTCTTGAATTCTCCCCCGTCATAAGCAGGGAACAGCCGGATCGCAGGAGAAATCACGCCTCCCAGCACAGGCAGGCGCATAAGCCCCCCATGGACATGGCCGGAAACAACCAGATCCGCTCCCCAGTCTGCATAGGTTTCAAAAAAATCCGGATTGTGGGCAATCAAAAGGGAAAACTTCTCTGTATCCGGCCTGCCAAGGAGCCTGCGCATATAATCCGTGTCCATTTTTATCCTTTTGAATTTTCCATAGTAATCCCTGTGGATTTCCAGTCCGTAGATATCCATATCAAAATCCGGCATATATGCCTTTTCATTGGTCAGATAGTGCACCCCGGCCTTTTTCAATGCAGCTTCATATTCTTCATAGATATTGCCATAATCCTCTGGCACAACCCTTGTCTTATGCTCATGGTTCCCGTTTCCATAATAGACCGGGTACTTTTGTGCCAGGGCGCATACCAGTTCCTTTGCCGTGCCGGTGTCCTCCCCTTTTGCACAGGTATACATATCCCCGGCAATCAGAATCATGTCGGGATTCAGCCTGTCAATGGCCGTAAGGAGCCTTTTATTGCCTTTTCCGAAAGACTTTCCGTGCAGGTCTGACAGAAGGATGGCCCTGCCATCCTTCAAAATCCCCCTGGCTTTACATTTGTATCTTCTAACCACAAAGCGGTTGCAGTCAACAGCCATAACTGTGAGAAAAAAAGCTGCAAGAACCGCCGCTGCCGCCGTCCAAACAAATATCATAAAAAATTCTTATCCTTTCCCGTTTTATCCCTGCAGTATGCTGTAAACATCCCTCCACGCTTTACGTGACACGGCACATCTGCACGGGCTTTATAGATTGTAATATAATTTCCATAATTTTAAAAGATAGTCCTTATATCCGGCTTTTTCAATGGTAACATCCGAGAGAATGGAAACACTGCCGATTCTCTCGCCGTTCAGCTTATAGACGGCTTCCCCCACCGCATCTCCTCTCTGGACAGGAGCCTGTATTTCCGGGGGAAGAGAAATGGTCTTCTCAATACTGCTCAAATCGCTCCCTGCAATGTCCAGATAGCGGAAGGGCCCTTTATAAATCAGAGGCGCTTCCTCCTGAACGCCGCCTTTTACCGGAATGGCAGGCAGTTTCTCCTCATTGGCGTCCTCATACAAAGCGCTGACGCTGTAGCCGTAGTTCAACAGCGCCATGGCATCCTGAAAACGGGTCTTGTTGCTGGGTGAGGCCATCACCACTGCAATCAGGTCAATATTGTCTTTGCTTGCAGTTGCCGAAAGGCAGTACAGCGCTTTGCTGGTGGAACCTGTTTTCAGCCCTGTGGTCCACTCATACATTTTTAGCAGCTTGTTAGTGCTGGATAAGGTAAAATTACTGGTACCCTGCTGGGTGGAATGGGTAATGTCCTCCATCCAGATTTTTGTATAATCCAGTATCTGGGGATACTTTGTAATAAGCTCCCGGGACATCCGCGCCACATCTTCTGCCGAAGTGTAGTGGTTGTCAGACTCGCTAAGGCCGCAACAGTCTTCAAAATGGGTGTTGGTAAGCCCCATCTCCTCCGCTCTTTTGTTCATCAGATTCACAAATTCCTGTTCACTTCCGGCAATAAACTCTGCTGCAGCCACACTGGCGTCATTTCCCGAAGCCACCGCAATACATTTGATGATGGTTTCCAGCGTCTGGACTTCCCCCTCCTCCAAAAAGACCTGGGAACCGCCCATGGACTTGGCATACGCGCTGGTCATGACCTCGCTGTCAAGCTTCACTCTCCCGCTTCCTAAATGGTCAAAAATCACAAGCAGGGTCATGATTTTCGTAATACTGGCCGGACTGCGCCTCTCCTGCGCATTCTGCTCGCAGATGATCTGTCCCGTAGAAGCTTCCATCAGTATGTAAGAAGGAGCTTCCACAGGGGGCGCTGCAAGCGCCTCCAAAGGTATCAGCAGCAAAAAAATAAAACACATCACACAGCACAGCACATTGCATAGGGTTACTTTTAAATATTTATTCACGTAATCGCTCTCCCCATATGTATTCTATTACTATGGATATGTTTTATTTTAATTTAAAATGCAAGTACCAATCAATACATTAACAGTATTAACAGCATTTATATATTAATACCATCTTGTTCTGAAAGAATGGTAAGCGTCTGTAAGCCTTTCTTTCTGTTCCTTCAGACTTACATGAAACAGGTTCATCAGTTTGCATATGTAATCAATACTTACCAGAAGCAGAATAAGCTTACATGCCCTGATCCCCCAATCCCTGTTACACTGATCCACCAGATTCAATATCCTGGCGTGGAGGAACGTAATAATGATAATTGCATATGCGCCCCAGGCAATGGTACTCTCCAGACAGATGATCCCTTTATAATTACAGGGTTTCTCATTGTAATCCCACCACACTTCCCCGAATATCTTCAGCATCAGTTTGCCTACAAGAAATTCAAAGGCAGTGGCAAGAACTGCGCCAGCAAAATACAGCTTTAACAGACTGCCGCTCAAAGGATGCAATATCAGATACCCTAGAACGCCGCCAAAGCCATAGATGGGGCAAAAGGGCCCCCTGCCAAAGCCCCGGTTCGTCAGCCTCCTGTTACAGAACGACATATAAATGGATTCAACGAACCATCCGATGATGCTGTAAATAATAAACGCCGAAATCAGATGATATACATCTGTGCCAAATAACTCTCTCGCCCACACACTCATCCACCTCCTGTCCATAAACAACGGGATAGCACGCTTTACGGACTATCCTTTTGTCAGATGCCAGACCTCCTTATGTAACAAACACTGACACGTTCCGACAGCCAGCGTATTGTAACAAGAAAGCCCTTGCTGTCTGGGTCAAGGGCTTTACATTGTACACTATAATTAGTTGTATTTACGTTTTCTTGCTGCTTCAGATTTCTTCTTGCGTCTTACGCTTGGTTTCTCGTAATGTTCTCTTTTACGAATCTCCTGCTGAATACCAGCCTTAGCACAGCTTCTTTTGAAGCGACGTAAAGCGCTATCTAAAGTCTCGTTCTCTTTCACGATTACGTTTGACATCTTACACCCTGACCTCCCTTCAGTCCCTTCCTCGCAACATCGACTGATTGGGTTTATTCATGTACATTGTACATGTGTGTACTCATATACACACATATTATTATACCACAAAATTCCCCTTCGTCAATGACTTTTTGAATTTTATATTTATAAAATATATATATTTATAAAACTTTTCTATAAAGCTGTCACTTTATCTGTCCTGCCAGCACTTTGGAAGCCTCTTTGATGGCCTCGTCAATGCCCCCGGGATTCTTCCCTCCCGCCTGGGCCATATTGGGACGTCCGCCGCCTCCGCCGCCTACTAGTCCTGCAATTCCCTTGATCAGATTTCCTGCATGGGCGCCTTTTTTCATGGCTTCGTCGGTTGCCATGGCAACCATATTTACTTTGCCGCCTGTTTCAGAGATCAGCACAATGACTCCTTCCTGGAGCTTTGCCCTAAGCTGGTCCCCTAAATCCCGCAGACCGTTCATGTCCACACCGGAGATCCTCTCTGCCAGGAGCTTTACACCCTTTACTTCCTCTGTCTTGTCCATAACATCCCCCAGGGCTTCCTTGGCCGCCCTGCTCTTTAGGGATTCATTTTCACTCTGAAGATTTTTTATCTCCACCATCAAATGTTCCAGCTTCTGGTTCAGTTCTGCCGGGGATGACTTCACGATGGCCGCCGCCTTATGAAGGCTCTTTTCCATATCCCCATAATATTTAAGAACCCCTTTTCCTGTCAGCGCTTCAATCCTGCGGACACCTGCCGCCACGCCGTTTTCGGAAAGAATTTTAAACAGCATGATGGAGGCCGTGTTTTCCACATGGGTCCCGCCGCACAATTCGGTGGAAAAATCCCCCATCTGCACTACCCGCACACTGTCTCCGTATTTCTCACCAAAAAGTGCCATAGCCCCTGTCTTTTTAGCTTCCTCAAGGCTCATCACCCTGGTTTCCACAGGAACTGCCTGGGCGATCTTTTCGTTTACGATCTGCTCAACCGCATCAAGTTCTTCTCTTGTCATTGCCGAAAAATGGCTGAAATCAAACCGCAGCCTGTCCCCATTCACAAAGGAACCGGCCTGCTCCACATGGGTGCCCAGCACAGTGCGCAGGGCTTTCTGGAGAAGATGGGTTGCGCTGTGGTTTTTGCATGTATCGCTTCTTACCGCCTCATTTACCTGCAGAAGGACTTTATCGCCCACTTTGAACATACCTTTGGTAACCCTGCCGATATGCCCCACTTTTCCGCCAAGAAGCTTCACGGTATCTTCTACCTGGAATTCTCCTTCCGGACAGGTGATTACCCCGGTGTCAGCGCACTGACCGCCCATGGTGGCATAAAAAGGCGTCTCCTCCACAAAAATGGTTCCCGTCTCCCCGTCTGTAAGGGCATCCACCAGCTCTGTTTCTGTGGTCAGCACTGTGATCTCTGATTCATGGGAAAGTCTGTCATAGCCCACAAAAGCAGTGGTAACAGAAGGGTCTATGGATTCGTACACGGTCACATCAGCCCCCATATAGTTGGTGACTTTACGGGCCGCCCTTGCCTTTTCCTTCTGCTCCTGCATAGCGGCTTTAAAGCCTTCTTCGTCCACCGTCAGCCCTTTTTCCTCAAGAATCTCCATGGTAAGATCAAGAGGGAATCCATAAGTATCATACAGTTTGAAAGCATCTGCCCCGCCTAAGCAGGTCTTTCCTTCTTTTACCATGGTTTCTTCCAAGTCATTTAAGATGTTTAAGCCCTGATCTATGGTCTTGTTGAATTTGCTTTCTTCCTGTGTCAGCACATTGAAAATAAAATCTTTCTTTTCTTCCAGTTCGGGATATCCGTCTTTGCTGCCTCCAATAACTGTGCTGCTTAAGTCTGACAGGAAGCTACCTTCTATTCCAAGCAGCCTCCCATGACGTGCCGCACGGCGGATGATTCTCCGCAGCACATAGCCGCGTCCTTCGTTAGAGGGCATAATCCCGTCAGAAATCATGAACGTTGCAGACCGGATATGATCCGTCACAATGCGGATGGAAACATCCCACTTATATTCCACTTTATATTCTTTGCCTGAAATCTCACAGACCCTGCCCCTTAATGCACGAATGGTATCCACGTCAAAAATAGAATCCACATCCTGTACAACAGCCGCAAGGCGCTCCAGCCCCATGCCGGTATCAATATTTTTCTGTTCCAGTTCCGAATAATTTCCTTTTCCGTCATTGTCAAACTGGGTAAATACATTGTTCCACACTTCAATGTATCTGTCGCAGTCACAGCCCACTGTACAGCCCGGTCTGCCGCAGCCGTACTTCTCACCTCTGTCATAGTAAACTTCCGAACAGGGACCGCAGGGACCTGATCCATGCTCCCAGAAATTGTCTTCCTTGCCAAATCGGAAAATGCGCTCCGCAGGAATCCCTACTTCCTTATTCCAGATTTCAAAGGCCTCATCGTCCTCTAAGTATACGGATGGATAGAGCCTGTCCGGGTCAAGTCCTACCACTACAGTAAGGAATTCCCATGTCCAGGCAATCGCCTCATGCTTAAAATAATCCCCAAAGGAAAAGTTCCCCAGCATTTCAAAAAACGTGCCGTGGCGGGCCGTTTTCCCGATGTTTTCAATATCTCCCGTACGGATACACTTCTGGCAGGTTGTCACCCTTTTTCTGGGGGGGATTTCCTGCCCGGTAAAGTAAGGCTTTAAGGGCGCCATACCCGAGTTGATCAGCAAAAGGCTGTTATCATTATGAGGCACAAGGGAAAAGCTTTTCATAGCCAGATGCCCCTTGCTCTCAAAAAACTCCAAAAACATTCTACGCAGTTCGTTTACGCCATACGTTTTCATCTATTTACCCTTTCCCGCCCGGATTCCCCGGGCCAGTAATTTAAGTGCCAATGCTTCTTTAATATGCCAGCTTTTCTGCAAAGTAAGCGTCCAGATCCGTGATTGCAACCCGCTCCTGCTCCATGGAGTCCCTGAACCGGACGGTAACACATCCGTCTGTCTCTGATTCAAAGTCATAGGTTACGCAGAAAGGCGTTCCGATTTCGTCCTGACGGCGGTATCTTTTTCCTATATTTCCCCTGTCGTCAAATTCACAGTTATATTTCTTTGAAAGCTGGGTGAAAATCTTCTCTGCCCCTTCGCACAGTTTCTTGGATAAGGGAAGCACGCCAATCTTCACAGGCGCTAATGCGGGATGGAAATGAAGCACGGTACGCACATCTCCCTCACCGATTTCTTCCTCGTCATAAGCCGCACACAGGAAAGCAAGCACCACGCGGTCAGCCCCCAAAGAAGGCTCAATGACATAGGGTACATATCTTATATTTTTCTGGTCGTCAAAATAGCTTAAATCTTCCCCGGAGGTATTCTGGTGCTGGGTCAGGTCATAGTCGGTTCTATCCGCAATTCCCCACAGTTCTCCCCACCCAAAGGGGAATAAGAACTCAATGTCCGTAGTCGCCTTGGAATAGAAGGACAATTCTTCCTTGTCGTGGTCACGGACCCGCATCTCCTCCTCTTTCATGCCAAGGTTTTTCAGCCAGTCGATACAGAACTGCTTCCAGTAGGCAAACCATTCAAGATCCGTATCCGGCTCGCAGAAAAATTCCAGTTCCATCTGTTCAAACTCCCTAGTCCTGAAAGTAAAGTTACCAGGAGTTATCTCGTTCCGGAAAGATTTCCCGATCTGGCCAATTCCAAAGGGAATCTTCTTGCGGGATGTTCTCTGCACATTCTTGAAATTAACGAAAATGCCCTGGGCAGTTTCCGGCCTTAAGTATACGGTATTTTTCGCATCCTCCGTAACGCCCTGGAATGTCTTGAACATTAAGTTAAACTGGCGGATGTCGGTAAAGTTATGTTTGCCGCAGGTAGGGCAGGGTATATGATGTTCCTCAATGAAATTTTTCATCTTTTCCTGGTTCCAGCCGTCCACAGACCCATCCAGTTCAACCTGGTTTTCAGCGGCATAGTCTTCTATGATCTTATCCGCCCGGAAACGTTCGTGGCATTCTTTACAGTCCATCAGCGGATCGGAAAAGCTGCCTAAGTGCCCTGACGCCACCCATGTCTGGGGATTCATCAGAATCGCGCAGTCAACTCCCACATTATAGGGATTCTCCATGATAAATTTCTGCCACCAGGCTTTTTTCACGTTGTTCTTAAGTTCCACGCCCAGATTGCCGTAATCCCATGTATTGGCAAGTCCGCCGTAGATTTCAGATCCGGGATATACAAATCCCCTCGCTTTCGCCAGAGCAACAATTTTTTCCATTGATTTTTCCATATAACACACATACCTTTCGTAAAATATTTAAATATTAATTATTTATTCAAAAACAACATAGGCCAGGGCCTTTTTATCTCCGGCTTCTTTGCCCTCTTCCCCGGAAAGGGAGATCTGTATCTCTTTTCCATTATCCGAAACCGTCACATTGTCGCTGGTGTAAAGGGCTTTTCCGTTTAGCACGATCAGATCCTTCACGTCCGTGATAAGGAGCTTCTCCCCCTCCATTGCCAGCATATCTGACATTCCAATGGTTTCATTGGCATCCTTTGTGCCGCTTAACACCAAATCAAGCTGATATCCCGCCTCTTTTGCTTCTTTTGCGGTCCCCACAAAAAGAATGCTCCGGTTAAAGCTGGCATAATCCTCCGGCTTTTCATAGATCATCTTTACCACAGCTATATCATCTCTCGCTTCCACCTTCTCCACCGTAATCTTGCTGCTGCCGGCTTCCCTGTTATAATCTGCTGTCTGGGAAAGAATTGTATTTTGAAGTTCCGTAGAATCATAGTAGCTTTCCCCGAAATTCTCCCTGATCTCTGACCGGACGCTCCCGTCCTTCAAAAGGGAAAGGGTCGTGACACTGCTCTCCCCGCTTCCTGCGCAGGAAACCAGCCCCAGCATACCGCCAAGGATAATCCCGTTTACCATAAATTTGCATAAGAAATTTAAACTGTTTTTCATTGCACCCCTCATTTTTTCAATAAGCTGTCCCGCAAAGCATGGCAGCATCTGTTTAACATAAGGATAATGGATGTTTCTTCAAATTATCTCATAACATTATATATGACTTATTCCTGTTTTTCAACATGGAATTTCATTCATTTCGTATAAGATTTCAAGACTCTTCATTTTCCGGTCCATAAACCGCACCCTGTAACCGTCTGCAATCCCCGCAAGTTCCCCGAGAATCTTGTCCGTCACGGTAAAAGTATACAGTTTTTCCACCCCTGCATTTACGATGTAATTCACCGCGTAGACGGTAGATTCGTCATATAGCTGCCCGTCCTTTGGTATGCCCGGATATTCACCATTTAAGGCCAGCGCTTTTATTTCAAATATGTATCTGACCAGTCTGTTGGAAAGTCCCTGGTGTAGCAGCGCCCTAAGGGACTGGTACAAAAGTTTAAGCATTTCCTTCTCATCATTGTTTTCCCTGGTATAGTAATCCATGACTTCCAGAAAGTACATTCCATAGCAGGCTGCCGTAAAATCTTCCCTTAAGCCTTCAAAATAATTGCTGATGGACGCTTCCACCACAGTGTATGCGCTTCTTCCTGCAAAGAGCCTGAAATTTCCAAAGCAAAAGGGATTGGTGGACGCTAACAGCCTGCTGCCCTGCTTCCTGGCTCCTCTGGCAAAAGCTGCTATCTTTCCCCGCTCCCTTGTAAGTATTACCACCCGTCTGTCATATTCCCCGACGGGTTCCGTTTTTAAAATCATCCCTGTAACACTGACCTGTTCCTGCACGCTGACCGGCTCCCTCACCTTTTTCCGGCTCCGGCACATGTTCTTCCCGGTAGGCCAGATAATCGTCAATCTTTCCCGTACTTAAAAATTGTTCCCAGTAATTTATTACTCTCATCCTGTGCCCCCTAATATCAAAAAGTACAAAACTCTATGATCATAATCATCTATGATTTACAATCTATGATATTAGGGTTTACCTTTTTCTTTTTTCTATTCGCAGTCCTTCTGATTGTAACCAAAATTTTTGAGTAAAAAGTCACTGTCCCTCCAGTCTTTTTTCACCTTTACCCACAACTGGAGATTCACTTTACTCTCCAGCATTTCTTCAATATCCCTTCTGGCATCAGAACCGATTTTCTTAAGCATTGCTCCCTGTTTTCCTATGATGATCCCCTTGTGGGATTCCTTTTCGCAGATAATGGTTGCCTCTATATCAACGATTTTTTTGCGCCATTTCATTGTTTCTATGGTAACTGCAATACCATGGGGAATCTCCTCGTTAAGGCATCTTAAAGCTTTCTCCCTGATAAGTTCCGCCGCGATCTGGCGCTGGGGCTGGTCGGTTACGGTATCTTCATCATAAAAAGCCGGCCCGTAAGGAAGATAATTCATGATGCACTTAATCAGTTCTTTTGTGTTGTCATCCTTTAAGGCCGATACCGGAACGATTTCAGCAAAGTCCATCTGCTTCCTGTACAGGTCGATCAGAGCCAGCAGTTCTTCTTTTTTTACCGTATCGATTTTATTGATGACCAGTATCACGGGGGTGTCAATTTTTTGCAGTTCTTCCATGATCTGCCTCTCCCCCGCGCCAATATAGGTGGAGGGCTCCACCAGATAAAGAATCACATCCACCTCCCTAAGGCTCCTGCTGGCTACCCTTACCATATAGTCCCCCAGACGGTTCCTTGATTTGTGTATGCCCGGAGTATCCACAAACACTATCTGCCCTTCGGCTGACGTATACACCGTCTGTATCCGGTTCCTTGTGGTCTGGGGTTTATTTGACGTAATTGCTATTTTCTGTCCAATCAGACAGTTCATCAGTGTGGATTTTCCTACATTAGGCCGCCCAATCAGCGCCGCAAAACCGGATTTATTCTGGTCACTCATAATTTACCTCATTTCTGCGCCTTTCGCTGCGCATGTCTGTTCCTTTTACTCTTTCTTCTTTTCTGTCTCTGAATCTTTATTTGTTTCTGAATCTTTATCTGTCTGCGTATCCGCTCTTTTTTCCTGCCGCTTTTTTATCTTCCCGGAAATTATTTTTGCGGCCGCATATAGAATCAGCAGCACTGCCGCCCCAAAGACCAGATAGGGAACGTTGATCATAAAGCCGATGCCGAAACCGACAAGTCCGTTTCCGATATTGGAAAGGCTGCCTAAAAATCCTGATACGATCCTCTCTCCCACATTCTGTTCCTTCACAGGGGTCAGCTTTGTCACTTCATTAATATGTAAAGTCACAGTACTGTAGGATACCTGGTTTTCAAGCGCCCGGAGCTGGGACTCCATACTCTCCATCTGGTAGCGTACCTCGGAAAGCCTGCTTTCTATGCTGATAATGTCTTCCACGCTTTCTGCTTTTGCAAGAAGCTCCAGCAGCCTTTCGTGTTCCGAATCCAGCGCCTTCTTGCGGCTTTCCATGTCCACATACTGTAACGTAACATCAGTTACATTTTCATTTCTACTAATCACATTGGAAACTTCCGATACAGAGGATAGGAATTCGTCCAGCCGCCCGGAAGGAATCCGGATGGTCAGATCCGCACTTTTCCTGTGGTCCCCATAATAACTGCTTCCATTATAGGTATAGCTGTCCTCTATATAACCGCCGTTCTGGGCAGTCCGCTCCTTCACGGCAAGGAGCAGTTCATCGAAAGTTTCCGTTTCCACTTCCAGGCTTACGTTCCTTATCAGCTTCCGTTCCACAGCGGCAGCCCCGCCCCAGTCACTCTCCTGGTCCAGCGCCTTCATTTCCGGATTGCTTCCCATATCGGCCGCAGCTCCCCCTGCCGCCGTATCTGTTATCCCGGCTTCCTCGGCATAGGCAATTTCCTCCACTGCGGCCTTTGCAGAAGCGCTGTTATCTGACGCACTGCCGCATCCGGTAACCAAAAGTCCCGCAGCAAGAACCAGCATCCCTGTGATTTCTACCATTTTTCTCATAGCAGTTCCTCCCTGTAAATTATTATATCGAAAACAACTTTGTTTTCCGCTACGTCCATCCCTGAGGGATCGTTCTGCTATAGATACGGATGATAAAGCCGTTTTTATGGCTGGTCAATGAAATAACTGGTCCACATTTAAAAATAAATCTTTGTTTTCCCTGATCTTCTCCCCGTTTCCTACCACGCACAGGAAATCCTCCTCCATAAAGGCTTTTACATACTGGGAGAGACCTCTTATGGTTTCGGCGCTGACGGCCAGGAGTTCATCTCTTTCCTTTTGGACTTTCTCCATGGACAGCCCCGTCATATAACCTCCCAGGGAATAATTTCCTCTGGTTGAAGGAGTCATGGGCGTATCCAGCTCGCTGACTGCACCGATGATAAACTGGGTAACTGTCCTCTCGTCCAGCTCTGCTGTCTTTATATAGTCCGCTGCCTGTTCATAAACCTGAATCGTCTTATCAAGGTTGGGATCCCGGTAAGACGCAAAGTATCCGTCACCGTTTTTATAAAAGCCGCACATGCATCCGTAGGCCCCGCCTTTTACCCTGACCTGACTCCAGAGATAATCATATCCCATCATCACCTTCAAGACCTTGAGGGCTCCTGTATAGGGCAGTCCTTTACTGGTAAAGTTTCCTGCCCGGCAGACATACTGTACCTGTCCGGCAGTCATGAAAGCTTCATTTTTCTTTACAAATTCCGGCTTGAAAGGGGCACATGCCGGTATTTCACCGTCATACAAATCTTTCTTCAGATCTATAACCGCCTGTTCCAGACCCGGATATCCTTCACTGTCTGCCGTATAGTCCACCATCAGATTTTCTTTTCTGAATATATAGCGGGTCAGCTCCTTTAATTTCTTCACCAGTTCTTCTTTTCTCTGGTCAAAATTCTTTTCCAGATCTTCCAGAAGCCTGTACTGGGGAATGCCGCTTATCTGCCCGGATATGGCGGCTGTAGGCGAGAAGTAGGAAAGGGCCCTGATCATTGCCACACTGTGGGCCGCTCCCGTGAGGGCGGCCTGCATTCTGGATTTCGCCTCCGCTATGATCTCATACAGCCTCCTGGTATCTTCAAACCGGGAAGTAAGCAGGATTTCCTTCATTAATTCCATGGCTTTATCCCGCTTTTCATAGAGGGCTTTGGCACGTATCTCCAGTGTCACCTTATAATCTTTCATATTTTCAGCATTCGTATAGGTGGCCACATTCACTTTGATGCCTCCGGTATGGATGTTCACCTCATTGAACAGCTCCCCATAACTGAAATGTTCCGTGTCAACCATCATCAGAGCCGTCTTTAGGATTCCCACATAAGGGAACAGCTCCCCCGGCACCTTCTTTAAATCAAACAGCAGATTTAAGTAGCCGATACCGTTGGTAAATATGTTGTGGAACAAAACCGTGGTATCTTCCGCATGGCGCACCTCATTTATATACCCTGCCGCTTCCTTCTTCATATCCTCCCTTGTAAGCAGCGGGATAGTCTTTAAAGCCTCCGAGTTGCTTGGTTCTTCCTGATATGCGTGAAGAGCTTTCGTCTCATTGACGATTTTCTGTCTTTCTTCCATGGAAAGCGCATTTTTATACTGCTGTAATTTATCCTGCAGTTCCTTATCTTTTCTTGTGGTAAGCCCCTGTACAGGTTTCACCGTGAGAATTGTCTTGTGGGGGTTTTCTAGCAGGTATTTCTTTATCAGCCCTTCAAAATATCCTTCTTCCACCGACTTTTTCAATTCTTCAAAGGTCTGGTTTGCTTCTATATGCATAAATGGCGCTTTCCGGTCATAGAGCCAGCTGTCCAGCGCCTGGAGCCCCAGCATCAGCCCTCTCGGATAAGAACCGAAATCCGCTTCCCGGTATCTGAATTCAAAATAATTGATTGCCGCCGCAAGAGCCTTTTTATCCAGCCCCTTTTGAACCTCTTCCTTAAGAGTATCTTCAATCACCGATACAAATTCTTCTTTCCGGGCTTCTTCTGTATTTTTTGCTATCACGGAAAAATAGGGCTGGTAAATGCCATTCTCCGCAGTGCTGTATACATCCTTTCCGATTCCTCTGTCAATCAGGGCCTGCTTTATCACTGCCCCGGGAGCGGAACAAAGCACATAATCCAGCACGTTCATGGCAACATAAAGCTTTTTATCCAGACAGGTGCCCATGGAAACGTTGTAGGCAAGGTATGTGCTTTCAGCCGTATCTTCATCCTCCATCACAGGGTATTCCCTAGTCAGCTCCCTGCACCCTTCAAAAGGCTTTTGCAGGCCGATTTCAGAGTCCACTGCAAGGAAATCAAAGTCCGACAAATACTTTTCATCCAGAAAAATAAGGTATTCCGCCGCATCAAGGTTTCCGTATAGATAAATAAAACTGTTAGAAGGGTGATAGTATTTCTGGTGGAAAGCCAGAAATTCTTCATAAGTAAGCGCAGGAATCACTTCCGGGTCCCCTCCTGACTCCATCCCATAAGTAATGTCCGGGTAAAGAGAGTTCATGATTTCCCTCTCCACCACATCGTCCGGGGAAGAAAACGCCCCCTTCATCTCATTGTACACAACGCCGTTGATGGCAAGCTCATCCTCCGGGCTGTCCATCTCATAATGCCAGCCTTCCTGCCGGAATATCTTTTCTTCTTTATAAATATTGGGATAAAAAACTGCATCCAGATACACATGTACCAGATTTTTAAAATCCTTGTCGTTACAGCTTGCCACCGGATAAATCGTCTTGTCCGGATAGGTCATGGCATTTAAAAAGGTGTTAAGGGAGCCTTTCGCCAGTTCAATAAAAGGGTCTTTCACCGGAAAGTTCCGGGAGCCGCACAAAACGGAATGTTCCAGAATATGGGCAACCCCCGTGCTGTCCGCCGGGGGCGTACGGAATCCGATATAAAACACCTTGTTTTCGTCATCATTTAATAAAAGGGTTATATAAGCGCCTGTTTTTTTGTGCTTTAGAATATAACCGTCTGAATTCAAATCGCTGATCTTCCTCTTTTCAATTATCTCGTATGCATTCAAATTTTCAATCTGCCGTTCCATTCTTTCTTCCTTCCTGTATCATTTTCAAATAGTATACCCTATTTTTTCCAAAAGTAAAATACCTTAATGAGGTCCGCTGGCCGAAGAAATAAAAAAACCTCCAAACCAGTTTATGACACTGCCCTGAAGGTTCTTTCATTTTTCCCCTTTTTCATTCAGCTTAACCTTTCAAATCACCCTTCTACGATCAGGTATCTTCCGTCTCCGATATCAAACACTTCGTCGGCTTCAAGAATTTCATCCCCCTGGGCATTCTCCACGTCAATGCCTTCCTCCTCAAAGAACTTCCATACGTCTTCAATAGAATCTACTACCACAGCAAGACATTCCTCTAAAAAAGCTTCCGCCTCCTCCAGATTGGATGCTACATTCTCTGGGAACAGTTGTCCCTGATTCTTTAAAAAGCACTGTAATACTGCATCGTCAAATTCATGCATACTTTAATCCTCCCGTAAAATATCTTGCCGACAGCAATGAAATTGCTGTCCGACTGACAATATTATTATGCAAAATAGTGCCCTTTAAGTCAATACTTAGGATAAAATTTTTGATTTAATTATTTGATAAACGCCCTTATCCTTCCATCCGGGGCAACTATTTCCCGCCGATCTCTTCACTTCCTCCGGGGCAGTTTCCACAGCATAGCTTTCCCCGGCTGCCAAAAGCAGGCCAATATCATTGTCATTGTCGCCAAAAGCCATTGCCTGGGAAGAATCTATTCCCATATATTCTTCCAGGATCCTAAGTCCTTTTCCCTTATCTACCGACATGTCCATAAAGTCCACCCATTCTTCCCCTGCCATACAGGCTTTGACTTTATCTGACCATGCAGGGATAAATCTGCCCTCCCCCAGACTGCGGATACTTTCCTTACGGTATACGGCGATCTTAATGATTTGGGCATCCTCCTTCAGCACATCCTCCACCAGCCGGAAGCTGTTGTGATAGCCATAGGTGAGCAGGTCAATAAACTCCTTATTCCTGCTCTCCACAAGACTGCCCGCCGGGGTGGAGACCACCGTCTCGCATTCCCCGTAATACGGCCGCAGCATTGCCATGATTCCTTCCACGTATTCCCGTTTCATGAAGGTTACGGAAATAGCTTTGTTTCTGTAGCAGATATGGGCGCCGTTTTCCGCAATATAAGCGATTTCATCCGCCACCTCCCGAAATACGTTCCGAAGGCTCTGGTACTGTCTGCCGCTGGCGGCACAAAAAAGGATCCCTTTTTCCTTAAGGCTTCTGATGGTTTCGACCATCTCCGGGTATAGATCCGGTGTGGAATCCTGAATCAGTGTCCCGTCCACATCGGATGCAATCAATTTTATCATCCTTACAACTCCTCACAGTTTTTTATTTCCTGATACAGCCTGCCGATAGGAAGCCCTACCACGTTATAATAATCGCCCTTTATCTCCTTTATATGGGCGGCACATTTTCCCTGAATACCGTAGGCACCCGCCTTGTCCATAGGTTCCCCGGTACTTACATAGGCCCTGATTTCTTCCCCGGACATGGGATACATGGTCACCTCCGTCTTTTCATAAAAAGAAATCTTTGACGGGGCCTGTTTTCCTTCTTTCAGGTACAGTACTGTAACGCCTGTGTAGACCTGATGTGTCTTTCCCTGCAAGAGAGACAGCATATCCACTGCCCTCTGGAAACTGTCCGGCTTCCCAAGAATTTTCCCTTCCAGGGACACCACCGTATCTGCTCCCACCACCAAAGCCTGCTTCCTCTTTTCCTTTGGCAGGCTGTTATAAATATCCATGGCTTTCATTCCAGACAATTCCAGTACCATTTCCCACGGGATGCGGCTGTGGGTGTTTTCTTCTGCCCTGCTTGGGATCACTTCAAATTCCAGTCCTATCTGTGCAAGCAGTTCCCGCCTCCTTGGGGAGGCGGACGCCAAAATAATTTTATTCATGATGCATCTCCGGTATAAACACCCTGCTGTTCACCAAATGCTCCTGCTTCTGGGCTGCCTCCTGCGCCATATGGCAGAATTCCAACTGGGAGTTATAAAATCCTTTTCCTCTTTTATCCACCTTCTCATAGGTGCCGTCTGCCTTTAAAATATGGGCTTTTACGGTATCCTTAAGCTGCATGTCAAGAATCGTGCGCAGCTTCTTTTGAAGCTTTGGCTTATCCACCGGGAACATGATTTCCACCCGGCGCTCTAAGTTTCTTGGCATCCAGTCGGCGCTTGCGCAGTAATATTCCGGTTTTCCGTCATTTTCAAAGTAAAAGATACGGCTGTGCTCTAAAAAATTCCCCACGATGGAACGGACCGTAATATTATTACCTATTCCCGGAAGTCCTGTCTTTAAGCAGCATATCCCCCGGATGATCAGTTCGATTTTCACGCCCGCAGCTCCTGCCTCATAGAGGGCTCCGATAATATCTTTGTCACAAAGACTGTTCACTTTAGCAATGATATGTCCCCGCCTGCCGGCCAGCGCATTTAACTTTTCCCTTCCAATCAGGAACAAAAACCTCTCTTTCAGCCACAAAGGGGCAACCGAAAGCTTATTCCATCCCAAAGGCTCTGAATACCCGGAAAGCATATTGAACACCGCCGTTGCATCTTCCCCGATAGACGGCGCGCAGGTCAAAAGCCCGATGTCCGTATAAAGCTTGGCTGTTGCATCATTGTAATTTCCCGTTCCAAGATGCACATATCTTCTGATGCCGTCTTCTTCCCTTCTCACCACCAGGGTGATTTTACTGTGGGTCTTAAGGCCCACCAGTCCGTAGATAACATGGCATCCCGCCTTTTCAAGCATCTTCGCCCAGACAATATTATTTTCCTCGTCAAACCTTGCTTTTAATTCCACCAGCACGGACACCTGCTTGCCGTTTTCCGCTGCCTGGGCAAGGGCCGCGATAATGGGGGAATTACCGCTGACCCGGTACAGGGTCTGTTTGATGGCAAGGACGTCCTTGTCCCTTGCGGCCTGTCTGACAAACTCCACCACCGGGCTGAATGTCTCATAAGGATGGAACAGGAGCCTGTCACTGTCCTTTATCACTTCAAATATGTCACACTCCGACAAAAATGCGGGAATCGGCTGTGGCTCGGCGTAAGCGCTCTCCTTCAGGTGCCCGAAACCGGAAAGACCATACATTTTCATTAAAAAGGTAAGATCAAGAGGACCGTCTATCCTGTAAATATCCTCCTTTGCAATGTGAAGCTCCTCCTCAATGATATCTAAAAGCCTCTGGTCAACTCCTTCCTCCACCTCCAGACGGATCGCCTGCCCCCACTGGCGCCTTTTTAGCTGCTTTTCAATCTCCTTAAGCAAATCCTCCGCCTCATCCTCCTCAATGGACAGGTCCGCATTTCTCATAATACGGAAGGGGTATGCACACACAATGTCATAGTTGAGAAACAGCTTCTGAATATTCCTTTCAATGATTTCTTCCAGAAGGATTACCGTTTTTTTCTTATTGTCCGTAGGGATTTCCACAATGCGGGACAAAACGCCCGGTACCTGCACAGTGGCAAATTCCAGATCCCCGTCTCCGCCCTTTTTCTTTACCAGGGCGCCGATATTTAAGGTCTTGTTCCGAATCAGCGGAAAAGGCCGGGAGGAATCCACCGCCATGGGGGTCAGCACCGGGTAAATATTTTCTTCATAATATTTATCCACATATGCGGCTTCCTTTTCCGTAAGCTTTTCATGCTGTTCGATGATCCGCAGGCCGTTAGAAAGCAGCTTGGAAACCAGCGACTTGTAAACGCCGTACTGTTCTTCCACCAGTTCATGAGTCACCTTATTTAAAGCGGTCAACTGCTCCGCAGGGGTCATGCCTGCAATATCTGTCTTGGTATACCCCGCATTGACCATGTCTTTTAAGGATGCCACACGCACCATAAAAAATTCATCCAGATTCGACGATGTGATGCTTAAAAATTTCAGCCGTTCAAACAATGGATTATTCTTATCTTTGGCTTCACTTAGCACTCTTTTATTAAACAATATCCAGCTTAATTCCCTGTTGCTGTAGTCAGACGGGTCATCATATTTTAATTGGCTCATACGCTCCTCCATTTTACAACTTACTGCATACGTTTCTGCCTGATCACAGGACTTACATTATATACTTCTTTAAAGAAATCCGCCCGGGCGCCGAACAGTCCCCTCTCCAGCGTGATATCCTTATCCGTGTCCACGGTTATGATCAGCTTCTCTTCCTTCAAAGAAATCTTTACATTCTTGAACTTCTGTTTATGGCTTCTGTCCAGCCCGTTTGCAAGACGCAAAAGGGCGGTCAGCTTGGCAACCTTCAGATAGGACTCCTGATCTAAAAAGCTTAAGTCCCCTCCCGTCTCGTAATAATCAAATCCTAAATGATTGTATTTCACCACATTAGCCACGATCTCCCTCTCCAAATGGGACAGGCCGATGATCTCCGTAGCCATGATGATATTGTAAGAACACTCTGCCAGATTGGCCAGGCTGATATATTTTCCGCAGTCATGGAGAATCGTGGAGATCTGCAAAAGGAGCCGCTCCCTCTTTCCAAGGCCGTGCACCCTTTTCATGCTGTCAAAAATGGTCAGGGCAATCTTTTCAAGGGTTTCGCTTCGCTTCCTGCTTCCCCTGTATCTCTTACTGATATTCTGGGCGCAGGCTATAATATCTTTCTCAAAGTCGTGGGTCGAGGTTAGGATATGGTTCTTCTCCGCATATTCGTAGGCAATGCCGTCGCACAGCGTCACACCCGGCGCCCATATCTGTTCTGCGCCCATGTGATTCATGATCGTATGTAACATGATCATGGAAATATATAAAAGGGACATACGGTCTTCCGGCATATCCAGCGTTCTGGAAAGCTCCGGCAGGCTCTTGGTACGGCAGATCTCCACAAAATGCTCTACCGTGTCCTTGTCCGCAAACCTTTTGATTGCGCCGCCGTCTCCCTTTTTGTTCACAAGGGCTGAAATATAGTCATCCACCACAATGATGCTTTTGATTTGGCGGTCTTTCAGATACAGCTTTTTGTAGACATTCATCTGGGATTCCACAATTTCCTCAATCAGAGTATCGTAACGGCTGATGCTGGCGTCCACATGGTTGAGCCGCTCCTGCAGGCGTAAAACCCCCAGCTTCATGTTCTGGGTGGAAACCAGTGTGTCGTTGTCAAAAAGGGATATCTGGATGCTGCCGCCGCCAATATCTAAAATTGCCGTCCCGTTTTCAATGATTTTCTGGAACCCTTCCCCCTGAAAGGCAATGGACTTATAATCCAGAAAACGCTGTTCGGAGTTATTGAGCACATCGATCACAATGCCCGTCCTTTGTTCAATCTGATCCAGCAGTATGGACCTGTTTTGGGATTCCCTGATAGCGCTGGTTCCGTAAGCCTTATAGTCCTTCACCTGATAAGACTTCATAATTGCCGAAAACTCCCGCAGTACCCGGCAAAGCTCATCCATTCTTTCATAGGAAAGCTTCCCGGTACCGTAAGTCTCCGTTCCCATATCTATGCTGTGTCTGATATGGTCGATTTCATTCATTCCCCTGACCTTGGAAACCTCAAATATTTTCATGGCCAGCTCATAGGAACCAACATCGATCGCTGCAAATGTTTTTACTGCCATACCTTCTCCTTCCTGCCAAGCAGATAATCGATAAACTGCTGGGCACATCTCCCCGAAAGGCCGCCGTGGGCCAGTTCCCATTTATTTGCCTCAAGTAAAAGTTCTTCCTTCGGCATAGTAATATTGTAACGCCCTGCAAGCGTCCTGACAATATTCTGGAACTCTTTTTTATCCGGTGCAGCAAAGAAAATGGTGATACCGAACCGTGCAGCTAAGGAAAGCTTCTCCTGCACCGTATCCCCCCCATGCATATTGTCTCTGCGCTCCTCCTTGTCAGAAAACTTTTCCCGGATCAGATGACGCCTGTTGGAAGTTGCATAAATCAGCACATTGTCAGGCTTCTTTTCCAGCCCTCCTTCTATCACCGCTTTCAGGTATTTGTATTCAATTTCAAAGTCCTCAAAGCTTAAATCGTCCATATAAATAATGAACTTATAGTTCCTGTTCTTCACCTGTGCGATCACATCGTTCAGATCCTGGAACTGATGCTTATACACCTCTATGATACGCAGCCCCTTTTCATAGTAGGCATTGGCGATTCCCTTGATGCTGGAGGATTTTCCTGTCCCTGCATCCCCGAAAAGCAGGCAGTTATTGGCCTTTCTTCCCTCCACAAAGGCTTCCGTGTTTTCAATCAGCTTCTTCTTGGGGATTTCATACCCAACCAGATCGTCCAGATACACATGGGCAATGTTCTGAATGGGTACGATCTTCACGCCTTCCTCATCATGGACCACCCGGAACGCCTTGTGCAGGCCGAATTTTCCCACGCCGTAATCCTTATAAAATTCCGTCAGCGTCTCCTTCATCTCCTCCGGTGTATGATCCCTTTTAAACTTCACCGCCAGGGAACATATCCTCTCCCGGATGCGGCTGTTGTACACCTTGCTTCCGCTGTCGCTGCACACATAATCCGTAATCAGCTCAAATCCCTTTACCGAAAGGGCATTTACCATGTCCGTAAAATCATAATCATAAAATTCCTTGAAAATCACTATATCATGGAGCACCGCCTGATTGATGGTGCCCTCCACCCTGCCCCGTATTTCGCAGGCTTTGCTGTAGCTGTTTTCATTATTTACCAGAAGGTTGGACAGATAACAGTGCCAGAGATTCCCGTAAAAACCATGGTTCCCGGCCATTTCCAGCAGACGGTGGATACAATCATACAAAAGCCCTGCTTTGTTCTTTCCCTCCCCCTCTTTATCATAATTTTCCATCAGATACGCCATATCGTATAAAAGACTTCCTTCCCCCTCTGTGAAGTCCTTATACACAATCAATTCCTGTTCTCTCATACCCTCATCCTCACTAATAATTGCCCAGGATACGCATATTTCTTGCTTCTTCCCGCAGGCCCCGCAGTGCGTTTTTCACCGCGCTGTCCGAAAGATTTCCGTCAAAATCAATGAAAAAACGGTATTCCCAGTTCCGCCCTTCAATGGGTCTGCTCTCGATTTTATTCATGTTCAGATTGTTATAAATAAAGTGGGAAAGCATATGGTAGAGTGAGCCGCTCTCATGGGGCACCTCGAAGCATATGCTGACTTTCTTTGCACTTTTAAGAAAAATCCGCTGGTTGGTGACGATAATAAACCGGGTGGAATTGGTGCTGGACTGATTCACGCCCTTTTTAAGCACCTCCAGGCCATAAAGTTCCGCCGCATATTCGCCGGCAATGGCAGCACTGTGTTTATCCTTATCCTGCGCCACCTTCCGGGCCGCAAAAGCATTGTTCTGCATGCTGATCTGCTGCCAGCCAAAGTCATTTAAAAACCGTTCCGACTGCATCAGCGACTGGGGATGGGAATAAACCGTTCTGATGTCCCCCAGCGCTGTCCCCGGCACTGCCATCAGACAATGCTCTATCTTAATAATCTGTTCCCCCACGATATAATTTTCAAATTCCACCAGAAGGTCATAAATCTCGCTGACGATCCCTGCTGTAGAATTTTCAATAGGAAGCACTGCAAAGTCCGCACTGCCTTCGTCGATGGCCCTCATGGCATCCCGGAAGGTATCCACATGAAAGCTTTTTACCTGTTCCCCGAAATACTGCACCATGGCTGCCTGGGAATAAGCGCCCTCTGCCCCCTGGAATACCACTCTTGCCGCGCCCGTATCAAGGCTGTCCACCCCGATAAAGGGAAGCCTCCCGCTGCTGCCGTGTTCTGTCAAAAGCCGGTACTGAAGTTTGCGGCTCATGGACATGATCTGCTCGAAAAGCTCCTCCACGCCCTGGCTGTTAAAGTCATTGTGGGTCAGCGCTTTCACCGTCCGCAGCTTTTCCTCCTCCCGCACTTTGTCAAAGACCTTCCTGCCGTTAGCGATCTTGTACTCCGCCACCTGCCGACATAAGTCCATCCTTTTCTCATACAATTCCACAATCTGTGCGTCAATTTCGTCTAACTGACCGCGCAATTTTAGTAAATCCATCTTTTATCCTTTCCCAACAGCTTTTTTTATAAAGTGTTGCGTTATAAATATGAAATCATTATAATAATATTAGTAAGATCTGCAATAAGGTGCATCTCATCTTGTACCCGCTGAAAGGAGCCTTTTTATGCGAAACAAATGGAAAATAATATCAGGCATTTCCGCCGTACTTCTTTTACTTATTATAACAGGCATTTATACTTCCTACAAAGAAAAAGTCCCGCCCAATGACATTTCCGTTACCGGTAATACCGCTGGAAATTTGAACAACAAGGGACTTTTTGCAGAAAGCAATGGAAAGGTCTATTTTTCTAATGCCTATGACGGCAACTATCTCTACTCTATGAATTCGGACGAGACAGATTTGCAAAAACTTACCGACACCCCTGTGTCATCTATCAATGTGGGCGGTGATCACCTGTATTTTTATATGGATAACTTAGGCGGCGGGAAAGGAGAATTCTTTACCATCCGCACCTATGGCGTCTACCGCACGGATTTGAATGGAAAGCACCGCAAATCCCTTGACCGCAACACCGCCGTTACCATGCAGCTTGTGGGTGACTATATCTATTACCAGCGTTATAGCAATCAGGATTTTACGCTGTTTTACAAGGTAAAAACCGACAAATCGGAAATCACCCAGGTCTCCGAAGACATCATAAATCCTGCTGCCTGCCACAACGGGATCATTTACTTTAACGGTACCGGGAAAGACCATTATCTGTATGCCCTTGATACCAGAACCGACACTATTTCCACAGTCTATAAAGGGAATCTATGGTTCCCCGCTTATCAGGACGACTACATTTATTACCTGGATGTTTCCTCCGATTACCGGCTCTGCCGCTATTCTCTTTCCGGAAATTACGTGGAGGTTTTGACCTCCGACCGTGTGGATACCTTCAATGTAGGTTCAAACTGCATTTTTTACCAGCGGAATTCCACCAGTGATCCGGCCCTTATGCGGATGAATCTGGATGGAAGCAATCCCGAGGTAGTGGCTGCCGGGAATTATGAAAACATCAATCTGACCTCCCAATATGCCTACTTCAATTCCTTCGGCGAAGATGTTCCTGTCTACCACACGCCTGTAAACGGCCCGGTAAGCGTGAGCACTTTTGCCGCGGCAGAAAATATAGCCGCACCTTAAAATCTATTGATTACAAAAAATAAGAAATCCCCCACAGCCGCAGCCTCCCGAAAGGGCTGCGGTTTGTTGCAATAAGCTGCCAGCGAAGCAGGGCAGTGTTTGTTACAATAAGCTGCCAGCGAAGCAGGGCAGTGTTTGTTAGTAAGAGGATTTGACCGGCGTATCAATATACGGTTTTTCTTCCAGTTCCCTAAGCATCTGTCTGACGGTCTTTCCGTTCACGGGATTGTACTGCCACGGGCATAATTCATCCAGGGGCTTTAACACAAATTCCCTGTTTGCCATATCTGGATGAGGCAGGGTAAGGACCGAATCACCGGAAACCAGATCCCCGTAAAACAAAATATCCAGATCCAGCGTCCTTGGGCCCCAGCGGACGTTCCGCTCCCTTCCCGCTTCCCCTTCCAACTGGTGTAAAAATTCCAGAAGTTCATAGGGCGGAAGAAGTGTCTGCAATTCTATGGCGCCATTTAAAAAGTCATCCTGCTCCACTCCCCCATAAGGAGCCGTGCTGATAAAGCCGGAGCATCTGACATCTTTTATCCGGGGGTTCTTCTTTAACTTCCTTACTGCCGTGTCCAGAAAGTTTTGTTTATCTCCCATATTAGAGCCAATACCCAGATATGCCTTCTCCCATCCCCGCTCAATCTTCACTGATACGCTGGAAAAAGGCAGCCCGATAGGCGCGTGGGGTTTTTTAAGCTCAAGCACAATACTGTGCACCAGCGGAAATCGAAGGAGCACTTCCCCTGCCAGATGTTCCGCCGCCGCTTCGATCAAAAGAAACGTATGCTCCCTTAAATACCGATTCATGAACTGGCACACATGGCCGTAGTGGGTAGACAGGGAAAGGTCATCTGCCAGCCCTGCAGGCCGCAGCTTTGTTTTAAGCACAGCATTGATCATAAACATCTGGCCGTTTCTGGTTTCTCCCGCCAACACCCCGTGGGCGCCATAAACCTCCAGATTTTCTATACGAATCTCATCCATAATATCCTCCATGAAACATAAGGGCCTCCGCCATCTTTACGGCCCGCAGGTTTTCCTTCACATCGTGTACCCGCACGAAAGCGCACCCTTTGAGCACGCCGAACACGGTCGTCACAAGGGTCCCTTCCACCCGCTCCGCCACCGGAAGGTCAAGGGTAAGCCCCACCACCGACTTACGGCTGGCCGCCAGAAGCACGGGAAAGCCCAATTCTTTTAATATTTCCAGTTTATGGATCATCAGCAGATTTTGTTCATAGGTTTTTCCGAAACCGATTCCCGGGTCTAAAATTATCTTATCCCGGGCAATTCCTGCCCTGCTGGCAATCCTCACAGACTCTTCCAGATCCCCCAGCACATCTTTAAGGAAATCCTGATACTCTGCCCTCTCACGATTATGCATGAGCACACAGGGTACCCCTGCCTGTCCTATGACCAGGGCCATTTCCGGGTCGTATTTCAGCCCCCAGATGTCATTGATCAGATCCGCCCCTGCCGAAAGCCCGGCTTTTGCCACGCCGGATTTATAAGTATCAAGGGAAACCGGCACGTCAAAGCGGCTCTTTACAGCCTCTATAACAGGTACTACCCGCCGGATTTCTTCCTCCTCCGGCACAAAGGTATAGCCGGGTCTTGTAGACTCTCCTCCGATATCCAGAATATCCATTCCTTCGTCCAGCATCTTTTCCACCTGAAAAAGGGCATAATCCGTCTTCTGGTATCTGCCCCCGTCTGAAAAAGAATCCGGTGTCACATTCAGGATTCCCATAATATAAGTATGCGCTCCCAAGTCAAAATCCCGTCTGCCTATTTTCATTCTTTATGCTCCTTTTCCCTTTCAGTCCTTTTCCATCATGCTTCTCTGTCTTTGAATGCCCCCTGCCGGGGTGGTTTTTCCCCCACTGGCATTTCCTTATTTATCTTACCAGTGAAAGAAATCTGTTCTTTAATATTTCATTTTCCTCAAATTCCCCCCTGGAAACCATCGTCACCGTACGGCTTCCGGGCTTTTTCACGCCCCGCATAGTCATGCACATATGTTCTGCTTCCACAAGGACGATCACCCCTTTGGGCCTTAAATGCTCCATAATGGCATCTGCTGTCTGGGCAGTCATCTTCTCCTGTATCTGGAGTCTTCGCGCAAAAACCTCGACAGTCCGGGCCAGTTTGCTTATTCCTGCCACTTTTCCGTCAGGAATATAGCCGATATGCACTTTCCCGTAAAAAGGCATCATGTGATGCTCGCAGACGGAATAGAAGGTAATATCCTTTTCTATTATCATCTCGTTATTTTCAGCAGTGAAGGTTTTTGCCAAATGTTCTCCTGCCGAAGCCTCCATCCCTGCAAAAATTTCTTCATACATCCTTGCCACCCGCCCCGGGGTCTCCCTAAGCCCTTCCCGGCCGGCATCCTCGCCGATTCCTTCCAAAAGAAGTCTGACAGCTTCCTCAATTTTCTCTCTGTTTACCATGTGAATCTCTCCTGATATCCTTTCTGCCTTCTGGGGCAGTGCACTTTTCCACCACTTTTATCAGTTCTCCCAGATAAGACAATGAGCCAAAGGCTGTAATGACCGTGTCCTTATCTGCCAGAAGATAAGCAAGCTCCACTGCCTCCTGTACACTATCAAGGGCGCTCACATTGTCGTGATACTCCTTTGCCTTCACTGCCAGTTCATAGGAGGAAAGCCCCCTCTCCCCTTTTGTGGGGATGGTCAGCACCTGCGAAGCCAAGGGACAAAGTTCCTGCAGGATTTTGTCCTGGTCCTTATCCCTCAACACACCTATTATATATATAATTCTTCTGTTTGTAAAATAAAACTGCAAGGATTCCCTAAGCCGTACTGCCCCCTGCCAGTTGTGGGCGCCGTCCGCAATAAAACAGGGATCTTTCCCAAGCACCTGAAAGCGTCCCGGCCACAAAGCGCTTGCAAATCCCTGGTAAACCGCTTTTTCGGGAATGGGAAATCCCGCCTGCTTTAGCAGCTCTGCGGCGGTCAGGGCAAGGACTGCGTTGTCGATCTGGTAGACTCCTCCCAGGCGGATGGTAATATTTTTATAATTCTTGTAGGAAAAAACCTGCTTTCCAGGACTACGCCTGATTCCCCGCGCCTGCGCCGGATCGGCAGTATAAAGAGGCACTTTCAGTTCCTTCGCCTTCCCTTCTAAAACCTCCATGACCTCCCTCTCCCCTTTTAGGGCTGCCGCCAGCGTACCGGGCTTCATGATGCCCGCTTTATTCTGGGCGATTTCCTTAAGAGTGCCGCCAAGTACTTTCATGTGGTCAAATCCAATGGCTGTAAAAACCGTTACCAGCGGGCTTGGAATAATATTGGTTGCATCAAGAAGCCCTCCCATGCCTGTCTCTAAAACGACGATCTGACAATTTTTTTCTTTAAAATACTGGAATGCCATTGCCGTCTCCACCTCAAAAGCGGTTGGCTGCGGCCTGCCTTCCTTTATAAGTTCCTGACAGATTTCCTTCATGTCTGTCATCAGCCTGCAAAGGTCTTTCTGGCTGATATTTTTTCCGTTTACCTGCATCCTTTCCCTATATTCAAAAATAACAGGCGACAGATACCTCCCTGTGCGGTATCCTGCCGCCTTTAAGATTTCTGAAAGAAATGCCAGCACAGAACCCTTTCCATTTGTTCCCGCAATATGGATAAAGGAAAGATCCTGCTGGGGATTTCCAAGCTTTTCACATAAATTTTCCATACTGGCAAGCCCCATCACGCTTCCCAGCTTCCCCAGTTCTTCTATATAATCCATAGCCTGTCTGTAGGTCATCTGTTTTTTCCTTTCTATAATTGGTGCATAAATATCCTTATTTTTCCCATACTGATAGCATGATGAAAACATTGCTTAAAAACTTTTTCAAATGCGGGCTCCTTGGCTGGTGCCTTGAAATCATATTTACCGCCCTCCTGTCCTTACAAAAAAGGGACATGCGGCTTATGGGCCAGACCTCCCTGTGGATGTTTCCCATTTATGGCAGTGCCTGCCTTTTATACCCGGTTTTCCAGGCCCTTAAAAATATTCCCTCTTATCTTCGGGGAAGCATCTACGCCCTGTGTATTTTCGCCATGGAATTCCTCTCCGGCTCCCTTCTGGATAAGCACAAAGCCTGCCCCTGGAACTATGAGCACTCCCGCTGGCACATCAAAAAAATCGTGCGCCTTGATTTCTTCCCCAACTGGTTTCTGGCCGGACTGCTGTTTGAACACCTGTTAAGCAGTACTCCTTCCAGACAGGATAAAATGTAGCAGCCAAAGAGCGTTTTGCCAGACATCCTTATGTCGACCAACGCCGTCACCTGCGCAGGACAGTATATTGTAATAAAAGCGGTATGATTCCTCATACCGCTCATACTGCTTTCATCCGGGAAATCTGACCTATACATTCAATCCCTATTCATCCCCGTCCATTTCTTCTACGTCCGCGCCAATGTCCAGTGTATTCAGTGTACGCCGCTTCATTCTTGCCTGCTCCGAAGCCTCAAGAATAAAATTCTTAACCTCTTTGGCGTTCTTAATATGCACCAGATCCAGCCTTGGGTGCGTAGTATCTCCTGTATAGCACACTACCGTTCCCAGACCGAAAATCCTCTCCATCAGAGAGGTGATCAGCTCCACATCCTGTACTTTGTACATATAACAGTCATTTTCTACTTTACTTAAGAAACCGCTGTCTATGGTGATCATATTTTCCTTCACAATATATTTTGTAAACGTAAAGGGAAGTCCGAAGAACAACCATCTTTTTTTCTCGGTAAATTCTGCTGCCATAGCATTTGTCTCCTTCTGTTTTCTTTTTGTCAGTATACTAAATTCTTCCGTATAATGCAAGGATTCCGTGATTCTATTCTTTCCGCCCTGCAAACACCTAAACCATACGCCTCAAACTGACACGCTCTAAAAGACAGTTTTCTGTAAAAAACAATCTGGCCAGTCTTTACGGTTGCTTACAAGACAAAAATTTCATATTCCTGCCGGCTGTATTCCGACAAAGCAGATTGGGGGACCTGCTTTCCGCAGTACTCTGCCCGCCAGCTTTCATAATCCGGGTTGGTCCACTGTGTACCGTCCTCAAAGGTAATTTGGGTGATACAGCTTAACACATATGCCACCCTGTAGTCCTCTCCATATCTGTTTAAATCAATCAGCCCCCAGGGGCTTTCCAAATCGCAGATCGACCATCCCCCCTCATTTGAAAGGGTTTCTCCCGGCCCGATCATGTACTGTTCTTCCACGATACATTCATAGCTGGCAGGTTTGCCTGAATCCATAAAAAACCAGTAAACCTCCAGAGGCTCTCCCTTACCGTTATAGGCCAGCATGGCATAGGCAATGCCTGAAATCTCTTTCTCTGTATGGTTATCCACTGTCAGATGAAAATATTTGGAATTGTTCTTCTGGGCATCCGCACTGAGATAATATTTCAGGCCCCCATTTGTGCTTACTGTCCCCAGATAAGCCTGACCACCTGTATGATACTTCCGTTCATCCGTAGTCTCATACTGAATACGGTCTTTGTCTGTCTTAATTGTAACTGCTCCGCTGCTGCATTCCTCCGCCCATGTTTCAAACAGGCTTTCTGCTTCTTCTTCACTTAACTTTATCCGTTCTTCCAGCTCTGTTTCCTGCCAGAACGATAAAATACGCGCCATCATGTCCTCAATACAGCGGTCCCGCTCCCCTACCGTCACCTGGGTCTTATCCGAAATATGATAAGAAAACTGGAAATACAGACGGCACCACATGCCTTCTTCTGCCTCCATATAGTTGAATCCGCCCCACCATGGGTCTTCCTCTTGTTCCCCGGTTTGCAGGCCTTTAATACGGGCAGCGTTTTCAAAGCGGGAAAGCTGTACCGTCAGGGCCGCAAAACGTTTTTCTTCCTCCGTAAGCTCCACCTGATAATCCTCTTTAAATACATCCGTTCCGACGCGCTCCATAGCTTCCGGGTTACGGTTGCACCAGTCCAGTAACATGTCATTAAACGCTGCAAGAGTCATATTCTCATAATCCTGCATCCCCAGCGCAAGCAGGGAATCATAATCCTCTCTGGTTCCGTAAGGATACTGTCTATGTTCCCATTCATTTTCTTCCTTATAGGGTTTCTCCCCATCGCCGCCTGCCCCATTCTCATTATACTCTGCCTCTGGAAGGGTGATATCTGCTGTTTTTTCATCCTCCTCCATAAGAACATGGCTGACATCAGCCGGATTAAAGTAGTAATCAATGGATACCGCCAGCTTTTTTGAACTTCTCCTGTTTTCAATCTCCTTGATTGCATCAGAAAGCATCTTCTCCATGCCTTCTTCATCTGCTAATTCCTGAACGGTCCGCTGCTGCCAGAATTCCTGCAGGTCCCTGACTGCCATAAGGCGGGTATCATTATATTCTTTCACCGTCAGTTCCTCTGGTTTTAAAACAGACAGAGTCAAAAAATATTCCAGATCTGCTTGAGGAAAAGCGGGATGCTCCGATGTTGCCAAATCTTTTCTGGCATAGCCGCCAAACTCCCTGGCCTGCCACTTTTCTGCCGTCAAAGGTTCATATATATACTTAAAATATTCCCAGAATGCATTAGGTTCTCCGCCTATTTCATTCTGCTCATATTCAATGGCCGTATTGGATAAGCGTTCTTCCAGATAAAGATATTTCCGGCTGTCAGTAAGCGTCCATGCCTTTTCCTGGAAATCCGTTACCGTCATATTTTCATAATCCTCAAACCACAATGCCTCCAGCATTCCGGCTTCTTCCTGTGTATAACCGCTTCCCAGAAAATCTTTCACACAGTCCGTCTTTACCTCCCCTTTGCCTGCCGCCCGGGTAGCAAAGCCGATGGTTATGCCCATAACCAAAAGCACTCCTGCCGCTGCAGTAAACAGGGAAATTTTTTTTATTTTCATAATCGCAGTTATCCTTTCTTCTATCGCGTTTTTACTAAAATTACTGCATAAAGGCAGGCATCCGCTTTTGATTTCCTCCATATGGATCAATGTCCTTGCATAGGCTGACTTTACCTGCTCGCCAAACAACCACACTACCGCCTCGTCGCAGGACAATTCCAGATCCCTGTTGGCAAGTACTACCATTACCCACACCAGCGGATTAAACCAGTGGAGGCATAAGGCCGCAATCAGTATCAGCTTCGTAAGTCCATCCAAACGCTTAATATGCACAAACTCATGTTCCAGACACAGACTTAGTTCCCAGCCCATCCCCGGCAGACTCCCTGGGCCTTCAAAACCGCCTTCCCGGGTCTGCATCTGTACCCTTTCTTTCCTTTCCCAGTCCGTATTTTCCGGTATTAAAATAACCGGGGAGAAAATCCCATAGGTAAGAGGCGCCGATACACAGCCGGACTGGCGGATGGTGATCTTTCTTCTTAAAGTATGGGCTGCCAGCCATTTATCCGCCGTCTCATTTTTTACAGGCAGGGACACGGCAAAAATCCGTCGGCCCCTGAAATATGCCATGCCAAAATATCCGGCACATAACACAGCCCCCAGCGCCCACAGGCACCTCCACAGACCAGGCTGCCCCAGATTCCGCAAAAGTGCCCAGCCTCCTGCAGGGCGCTCCACATTTTCTTTCCTCTGGATGTTCCCTTCTTCTGTAAGGCTTTCCGCCTCTTGTTTCGCTCCTTTGGGCAGACCTTTCATGCCGGCTGTAAAATGTCCCTCCTGGGACGGCATTTCCCTTCCAGCAACAGCCCCCATTCCTGTTCCTTCTTCCTGATCCGGCAAAAAACCGGACGCAGCCTTGTAGAGAAACACTTCCGTAATGGCAGTTCCCTCCTTTTCCATAAGGGAATAAATGCTGAATCTTGACTTTATGGAAAAAGGAAAGAGCAGGCAGAATACCGCAGCCGCCCATAATATTAAAAATGTTCTTTTAGGCAGTTTATTGATAAACAGTGCACGTATTACCACAATCACCAGTATCATCACTGCTCCCTGAATACTTTTCTGCAAGAAAAACATAAAATACGCCCTCCAACAAACGCCGTCCCACTTTGCGATGCTGCTTATTATAACAAATGCTTTACGGGGCAACTTACCATAGTATAAGACTGTAGTAGTATATCTTTTATTTATACTACCACAGTCTTATAGTATTGGCAACCTTTTTTTGTAGTATAAACTTCCGTGAATCCCGTAGGAATTACATTGAAAGAATGAATGGGGTATGTTATAATTCCTATAAAATATTAGACAGGAGTGTGCCTATGACTGCAAAAGAATGTATCAAAGGACGTAGAAGTATCCGTAAATTCAAATCCGAACCCGTAGATCATGCATTGCTTTCAGAAATCATTGAAACTGCATCCTATTCCCCCAGTTGGAAACACACACAGATTACCCGTTATATTGCTGTTGAAGGTGATTTAAAAGACAAGATTGGAGCTGAATGCACATCCGCTTACCAAAGAAACGGAGAAATCATCCAAAATGCGCCTCTTCTTGTTGCCGTTACCTTTATCAAAGGCAGGAGCGGCTTTGAGCGCGATGGCTCCTATTCCACTTCCAAGGAAGGTTCCTGGCAGATGTTTGATGCCGGCGCTGCCTGTGAAGCATTTTGTCTGGCGGCTTATGAAAAGGGACTGGGAAGCGTCATCATGGGGATCTTTGATGAAGAAAAAGCGGCTTCCTATTTAAATATCCCAGAGGAAAGAGAGCTGGCGGCGCTGATTCCTGTAGGATATCCCGATGAAGAACCTGCGGCTCCCAGAAGGAAACCTGTGGAGGAGTTATTGACATTTCAAAGTTAATAAACACAGATACGCTTCGCGAGACAGCTTATTGAAACAACGGATAGCACGCTTCGCGGGCTATCCTTACGTTAAACAAAATCGAAGAGAACCCCTCTTCGATTTTTTATGGAAGGAGTAACGATTATGAGACATCTAATGAATCCTCTGGATTTTTCTGTGGAAGAACTTGACAGGCTTTTTGACCTTGCTAACGATATTGAGGCAAACACGGACAAATATGCCCATGCCTGTGCAGGCAAAATACTTGCCACCTGCTTTTACGAACCCAGCACCCGCACAAGATTGAGCTTCGAATCTGCCATGCTGAATTTAGGCGGACAGGTGATCGGCTTTTCCGATGCCGGGTCCTCTTCTGCCGCCAAAGGGGAAAGCGTATCCGACACCATCCGGGTCATTTCCTGCTTTGCCGACATCTGTGCCATGCGCCATCCCAAGGAAGGGGCACCCATGGTTGCTGCCGGTAAGTCTTCTATCCCCGTTATCAATGCCGGGGACGGCGGGCACCAGCATCCTACCCAGACACTGACTGACCTTCTGACCATCCGTTCCCTGAAGGGGCGGCTTGACCACTTTACCATCGGTCTTTGCGGGGACTTAAAATTTGGGCGTACCGTACATTCCCTAATCAACGCCCTGGTGCGTTATGAAGGCATTAAATTCATCTTTATTTCACCAAGGGAGCTTATGGTTCCTGATTATGTGACCGAAATGCTCAAAGAAAAAAACATCCCCTATGAGGAAGTCATCCGCCTGGAAAACATTATGCCAAAGCTTGACATGCTTTACATGACAAGGGTACAGAAGGAACGCTTTTTCAATGAGGAAGATTATGTGCGGTTAAAAGACTTCTATATTCTTGACAAGGCCAAGATGAAGCTGGCTAAACCTGACATGCTTGTGCTCCACCCCCTTCCCAGAGTCAATGAGATTTCTGTGGAGGTGGACGACGATCCCCGGGCCGCATACTTTAAACAGGTGCAGTACGGGGTCTATGTAAGAATGGCTCTTATCTTAACATTACTGGAAATTTAACAGGAGGATTCAAAATATGCTTAACGTAGGAAAAATCGAAGAAGGCTTTGTTCTTGACCATATCAAAGCCGGAAAAAGCCTGTCCCTTTACCACCATCTCCAGCTTGACAAGCTGGACTGTACCGTTGCTATCATCAAAAATGCCAAAAGCAGTAAAATGGAGAAGAAGGATATCCTGAAAGTGGAATGTGATATCAATATGCTTAATCTGGATGTACTGGCATTTATTGACCATAACATAACGGTCAATGTCATCAAAGACGGGAAAATCGTCTCAAAGAAAGAGCTGCTCCTTCCAAAAGAAATCAAAAACATCATCCGGTGCAGGAATCCCAGATGCATCACTTCCATTGAGCAGGAACTTCCCCACATTTTTGTATTGTCAGATGAGAAAAAGGAAATCTACCGCTGCAAATACTGTGAAGAAAAATATACCGAGCACTTATAAAGAGTGCCCGGTAGCTTTTGGGTGGGATAAGCTTTTTAAGATCCTGCCCAGCAGCATAATAAGGGATACCGCTAAAAATCCCGCGCCTGCTGCTGCCATGCTTATCATCATTTCCTCATAACTGTAATGCCTTGTAGGAATGTATATTTTTAATTTCTCCGTAAGATAAGCAATTGACGCCAGAATAAGGGCGGTTATCCCTGTTCTTATCAGCCAGTTGCACCGATAACAGCTTACGTGAATCGTAATCGTCCCTACAATCCCAATCATGAGAAAGGCCAGCGCCCTGCCCCCCTGTCTCATGCCATAGGTAGCGGCCGCCATTTCTTCCCCTGTGGAAGCCTCGGGCATGGGCCGGAATCTGGACAGCTTATCCATAATCAGGCTTCCCAGTTCTTTAGTGGCCTCCCCGTTCTGGAAAGAAATGAACGTTATCCCCGCTATCATTAAAATAAATATAATCCACAGAACCAGCGCCGCCAGCCTCTGTCCTGTTTTTTTCCTATTTTTCTTCATTTACCACTCCAAATACAGACAACTATTGTTACCAGTGACACTGTCCATGTAAAATCAGGACAGTCATATTTTTCATTATATTCGCTGGAATTGACAATTGTCAATCATTTGCCGCCTGTATTAAGAATAAATTTAGGAATATGGTTACTATTTATGGCAGAATAATTTCCTCCATATTGTCCCCTGTCAACAGTGCGCTGGCATTATCTACATCTATTACGTGGGAAAAACGGGCAGTTTTTTCATAATTTCCATTGCTAAAGCCAGCGGAAAGTTCCTGATACCCCTCTTCCTCCACAACAGTACCGTCTTTATATTTCACTCCGTTGATAAACAGGGAGCGCAGGCTGTCAGCCTGGTCAATATTGACGCCTTCCATCTTTTCCAGTTCCCTTGCTCCCGCTTCATCACATACCAGTCTCATACTGATTGGTGTGAGTTCTACTTCCTTAACCATCACAGTACATCCCCCAATCTGATACTCCTTATTTATCTCATAGCGAACCGCTTCCACCGCATGCAGTTTTAGCGAGAATTCCCAGTTTCCCGTAATAACTGCATCTCCCTCTATCGCCTTTTCACCCGGCGCATTCAGGGAGGTAAAATGGATGGTCACATCTAAGTCTTCTGTGCTGGCATCTGCTTTTGTCCCGTAAATTTCATAATACCTGCTGTTCGTAATCTCCTGGCGGCTTTCATCCACAAAACCACAGCCAAGCATGCTGAAAGGATTATCCTTCCCATGATAGTCCATCAGAAGATCCATGTCGTTTTCCGGCTCAATCTGTATGGAATCATCTTCTGCTGTTATTTCAAACAATCCATAAAAACAGTTCACATCCTGAATGGTCTGCACGGCACGTATGGTGAGTCCGGCGTCTGTAATCGTCTGGTACTCTTCCTGCGCCACCTGTTCCATCACCAGTTCTTTCTGCTGTTCTTCATCCGCTTCAAATACCTCATTTGCCTTTTCATTCCACTTAAATATTTCTGATGCGCTTACTGTAGTTCCAAGAATGGCAATCATTGCCGCAGCTAAAATAATAACCGTACGTTTCTTCATCTGTTTCACCTTTCTGACCTTTCCGCATTCCAGTCCGTCAAGGGTGTCAAGCACTGTCTGATGCACAAATTCCGGCACTTCCGGGAATTCACTGCTCCACTTTTTATTTTTCATATCCATATACTCCTGTCAACTTTTCTTTTAAAAGCTTCCTGCTCCGGCAAAGCCTTGTTTTAGCCGTACTTTGCGATAATTTCAAAATCTGGCAGATTTCCTTTATAGAAAATCCTTCTACATAAAACAGGATGAGCGGGATTCTGTAATTAGCCTCTAATTCCATCACAGCATCAAATACCTCCGAATAACTCTCCTGCTCCGCCGGCGCCTGCATTTCAAAATAATCTTCATAAGGAATCTGTTCCTTTTTGGAACGGATGAGCTGGTAACATTCATTCATCAGTATTCTGGTAATCCAGGTTTTAAAATACTTACTGTTCTGCAAAGTATGTAACTTTTCAAATGCATGTAAAATTGCATTCTGCATCGCATCCGCACAATCCTCATCATTCCCTAAAATAGATTTGGCTATATGGTACAAACTTTTTTCTGCCTTAAGCACCTCTGTCGTAAACTGTTCCTTATTCATTTTTCATAAATTCCTTTTTTCTGTTGCTTTATGAAACGGCCGTTTTCATTTTACACTAATTAGATGAAAATGAACCTGGAAAGGTTACAAAACACGGGAAACAATTTTCAAAAATAATAGTCCGGGTTCCGGAACTGCATAATCTTTAAAAATTGTTTCCCGTGTTACATAAAAATCACTGCAAAGGTTTTACCAATCCGCCTTAAAGCCAGAAATCATTATTTACCTTCATAAGGAGATTCATCCAGCCGTACAAAGTACCCCTTGTCGTGGGCGCATACAGGACACTTTTCCGGTGCTGCCGGTGCTTCGTAAATATAGCCGCAGTTTAAGCAAATCCAGCTTGTCTTTTCCTTGTCCTTAAATAACTGGTTCTTCTCCATCAGTTCCGCAAACTTACCGAACCTGTCTCCATGCACCTTTTCAATTTCAGCAATCATAAAAAAGGAATTTGCCACCTGCATAAAGCCCTCTTCCTTTGCCTTTTCCCCGAAAGCTTTATACACGGAGTCATGCTCCTCATATTCGTTGTGCTGGGCCATGCGCAGAAGCTTTGACACATCCTGGGAAAAATCTACCGGATACCCCCCGTCAACATGGATGTTTTCTCCTGCTAACTCCTTGAGATGATTATAAAAAATTTCCGCATGTTCTTTTTCCTGATTTGCTGTATACTTGAAAACCTCACCTATCACATGGAGTTTTTCCTTTTTTGCCTGTGATGCCGCAAAGGTGTACCTGTTTCTTGCCTGGCTCTCTCCCGCAAAGGCGCGCATCAGATTATCTTTCGTCTCGCTGTTTTTAAAGTTCACTGCCATATATAATCTCCTTTTCCTTTCCTGACCGGCGCCATAAGCCGCCCGTCCTAAATATGGATGCTTTCTGGATACAATCCATATTATGGATAGAATGGGATATTTTTATTCAGTTCTGACGAAAACACCAACGCTCTCCTTTATTTTCTGTTTTCTCCTAAGGGAAGTGTTTTTGTCGCTTTTCACAGCGCTTTTCAATTTTCTACTGCCACACCAAACAGCCATGAGCAATGGAAAGCCGCCGACAACACGGCTAAAAAGGTTCCAACAGCCTGATACTTGGTATAAAAAAGATATGCTACAATTTATTAAAAAATCTTGTTTTTCAATTTAGTATTTGCCGCCAAAAAGGTAGTATATAGATGACACTGGAAAGGAGATGTGTAATGATAACAGATGAAAAAATCATTGAAATGTTTTTTGAACGTTCGGAACAGTCAATACGGGAATTAGACAATAAATACGGGAAAATCTGCTATGCCCTTTCACATAATATCGTGGGCAACAGACAGGACGCGGAGGAATGTGTGAATGACGCATATTTAGGCGCCTGGAACGCAATTCCTCCAGTAAATCCAGCTCCACTATAGGCATATATCTGTAAAATCGTCCGGAACATTTCCCTGAGTTTCCGTTTTGTGTTGGATAAGTACTCTGCAGCTCGCCAAAGTTATCAGAGTACTTATTTTTTTATACTGTTGCTCCATATAGAATATTGTATACAGATTTTCTAATATTTTCTCCATTTTTCGGTTATACTAATTCTATAAAAAATTGGGAGGTCATAATGAAGGCAACCGATAAAAGTAAACGTATTCGCACTGTCCCAAAAGGAGCTTGGGAGGGCGGTATTATCAATGAAAAGAAAAATCGCTGCGAAAAGCAACATCTCAACGATATCTCTACCGATTTACAAGGAAATGGATATCCAGTTTCTCATAAAAATCAGGATAGATAAAACGTCCTGATTACATAACTTAATTCATTGTCCAATAAATTGTTTCTTTTATTTAGTCTTTTCTAATTACTTTTTCATAATCTTGTTTATAATCACATAAAACCCATGTAGATGTATCAATATAATCATCCGCCAAAATATCTTCAGAATCAATTTTTGCAAGGCATCCTGTACGAGTTCCATCATTTTGCAATACTGTTTGCCACAAAATATCAGGTTCTCCAGATGTAAAACTATAATGAAATCTGACATATTTTTCCGTATTGTAGAGCAAAATACAACCATTTTGGAAATCTGCTTTCATGTATTTTGCACGAACCAACATTGGAATTTCTTTCTTTTTTAATTTATCTAATGATTCACTGAATGAATACAGCTTAATGTCCATACTTTTTACATTCCTCCACTTAAAACCTTCGATTTATTTATTCTGATTTATTAGCATCTCGAAACTTGATTTAAATTGTTTTGCCAAATCTCTTCCATCAACATTATATCTTCTTGATATTTCTCTTAATTGTTTTACCAAGAAGAATGCCAAGTTCTTTGTTTAGTCTATCTTGCATTGGATGATTATTTACATCATACATAACGCACCCTCCAATTAAAACGGAAATTTTATTGACTTTTTCGTTGCTTTATAATATACTATACTAAGATAATTAATAATGTGGTGGTTTTTGTGCGAGACGGAATAATTTCATTAATAATAAGTTATGTTGTTATAATGTCAAACGAATATGTTGAGCAATTTAGAACATATGTTTATGCAAATACAACTTGATCGTACATTTGCTTTAATTGAATTTGCTATTCAAATAATAATTTTCTTAATTGTTTATTTCGTTATTTATCTTATTAAATATCTTAATAATAAAAAATAATTCACTTTGAAACTCGTGTTTTAACTGCATATTCTCTGGTAGAAAATTAGTAATAGAGTTTTTCGTTCTATCATCAATATCTTTAAATTGAACTTTTTCTATAATCATTACACCTAAACCATTATTAATTAATTCTATCCTTATATGATTTGTGTAATCTATACAACTAATGTCACAAATCGGTCTAACACTATTTTTATTAAAACGATTTTGAGAGATTGCTACATAAATTGACACCAAAAAGGCTAATGTTGAAATAATTACTGTTCCTATGGATGTAATAATTATGCAAAGGTCGCTATTATTATTTAAAAATTGAATCATAATATTTTCCTCATTTGTATTAATGCATTCAATTCACTATTAAAATTTCACATTCATGTCCTACATAAAATACCTACATTTTTCCATGTAAAACTGCTGTTCCTTCTCAAAAAGCACGATCAATTTATCAAAACTCTTTTCTTCTCTATATTCTTTCAATGCCTCCAGATACTCATTTCTATTTGCATCTTCAATCACAACCGGCACAACACCATTCTTCAAGCACTCCCTAAAGAGAATCAATCTTCCCGTCCTACCGTTCCCGTCAGCTTATGTCAAGTATGGGACAAAACTTTTTTCAATAATTTATTCGCTTTGATTCTCCTTAGTAAACAAATGATGAAATCTGCCAGGTACATATCCTTTACATTGTGTGCAATGATGACAAAATAACTTTGATTTACCATATACAAATTCTTTTTTATCTTCTTCACTTAATTCATTCATTATATCTTCTTTATCAAAATATACTTTATTAATTCGTGCAAATTTCATTTCTGGGTCTTCTACTAAATCAAAAGTCACTAAATTTACATCATATACAATTTTTACAGCTTGTACATGATCATATCTTTCACCCTCAACATGTTCTCTACAATCCTTTTCACCACAAATATTACAAATATTATCAATTTTTTTACAAACAATATCATTATAGTATTCGCCAGTTATATGATCACACTCTATGATAGGTAATCCGCAAATAGAACATTTGTATTTTTCACTCCCTCTAAAGCTAAAACCAATATCATTGTGTAATAACATTGCCGGACAACTACTATAGTATTTTTTCTTTTCTTCATCATAAAAACTTTGACATTGAAACTCTTCCTCCAAAGTAGTTCCAATCTTGTGAATAGTCGCTGATAATTCTTTGCGAATTTCTTCAAATACCCAAAATGCGTCAAGATATAATTTCATTACCAATCTTAATTTTTCTTCTGTACGATTTTGAGTTCTATTTAATTCCTCAATAATTTTATTTGCCTTATTTAAACTATTTCTTGCAATGGATTCATCTGTTTGATTATGAAATGTCATAACAACACTTTCAAATTCCATCATTTTCATCTCCCTTTAAAACTTCTAAAGCTCTAACCACCTCTTCTGCATCCCCCTTAATCACAATTTTACGATATTCTGATTCTTTTTTCCTTTTAGTTATCAATCTCACCTTTAAATTCTTTTTTTCATTAAAAAAACGAATAATATATGGCTTTAATAAGTCATAACACGCTGCCGCCGACAGACTTATTATAAAAGGTAACAAGATTTCCGAATCTCTCAATGACAAATAGTCATAGTTATCCTTATCATAGATAAGTGAACATGGTATATTTTTTGTTTTAGCAAATTTCTTTAAATCAGGGGAATATTCGTTAATTAAATCCCCTTTACCAGATGTAGATACTTCTGGTAATATGTACACCATTCCACCATCATTAGTATTAACCGAACTAAATAATTTTGCCACATCATTTTCTGAAATCAACTCATCTTTAATACTCATTTTTCTACCTCCTTGTATTCATTACATCATTCTACTTAACTTTTAAATCTGTTTTAGCAATCTTCACTGCAAACCACCCCAAAATTCTCAAACATAATCTCCAACTTATCTATTCTCTTCTCTGTATGATAATGCCCACAATACCACTTCCCATAATCCAGCCTGTCCTCAATCCCGTCCAGCCATTCCTCTGTAGACTTATCCACCCTACTCTGGTCCACCCCGGCCATAAACACCTCCACCGGCTCATATTTCAGCGGCACCGTATGGCTCAACACCACATTCACCTTCCACCCCAGCCCATCCAGCCGGCGCTCCACATACCTCTTAACCTCCTCCGAAGGCTGCTCATCCGGCCACCACCCATACCCATACATAAGCCGGACCATCTTATCAATACTATAAGCCCCGCCCATGACAATGGCCTGCTTCCCGTCCAGATCAAACACTTCCCCGTCCTTCGCAAACAGCAGGCTCGGATACTCTTCTTCCCAGTACACCACGCCGCCATGCCACACCTTCTCCTGATATCCTTCAATGGTCTGCGGCCTCTGCTCATGATTCCCATGAATCGCAAATACCGTAATCGGCAGAGATTCCAGAAATTCCTTCTTCCTCATATCCCGGATTCCCCCGCTATAATTAATCCCGGCATCCCCAAGAATAATCATCACATCTTCCTTACAAGTCCCGAACCGCCTGCAGAAAGCCTCAATCCGCCCAAACTCCCCATGGGTATCTCCCGTTATGTAAATCATGCAATCATCCTCTCTGGATGCCCGCCGTCCGGCAGGCACCCTAATTATACCATATCTTCACTGCATTTCACCTAAAATCTTTTCATAAACGTCCCCAAATTTCCAGACTGAATATTATCCCCCTTGGGAGCCACCAGTTTCCCGCTTCAGAGCCACCCGGAAATTTCTTTCTTGAGAGCCAC